>NZ_JBQVNM010000007.1:0-72080 GCF_052436175.1 Brevundimonas sp.
TCGACCTTCACCAGGGACGAGGCCGTGATCTCCTCGAAATACCAGCCATAGGGATTGATGAGGAAATGGTGCTCCGGCCCCGGCACGCGAGCCGAGATATGGGTGAAGATCATGTCGTCCCAGCCGTGCAGGGCGACGAGCCGGTACAGGGCCGCCAGATCGACGCGCGCCTGCCATTCGGCTTCCGACACACGGGACTTCAGGGACTGGGATGCGCCGTCAGCCATGGGATCTCTCCTCCGCAGCCTCTGCGGACCGCTGCCGCCAAGGTCTCCCTCCCTCCGCTCCACGTCAAGAAGCCCCACGAATTGTTAAACGGTTCAGGCTTCGTTAACCCTGTCTTCACCGGATCAGGCGCAGCTAGACCATATCGCCTGACCGCCTTTCGCGCTGGAGCCTGCCGTGGCCGCCGCCTCGATGTCGCAAAGTTCGACGGACATCGCGCCTTCCGCCGATCTTCTGGCCCTGGCCGCCAGTCGATCCGTCGATGACCGGCACAGGCTGATGCTGGGGGTTGTGGCCCTGTGCAAGGCCAACCCGCCGACCGACGGTTGCGCCCCGGCGCTCAGCGACATCTTCCTGACCCTGGCCCGCGACGCCGAGGCCCGGATCCGTCAGACCCTCGCCGAACAACTGGCTGACGTCCCCTGGGCGCCGCGCGCCCTGCTGGACCTGCTGATGCTCGACGAGATCGACATCGCCCGCCCGGTCATCGCCCGCAGCCCCCTGATGCGCGACGAGGACCTTCTGCGCATCCTCGTGGACGCGACGCTGGAGCATCAGGTCGAGGTCGCCCGCCGGCCCCACATCAGCGGCCGGGTCGCCGACGCCGTCATCGACATGGCCCAGCCCGCCCCCATGGCCGCCCTCGCCGCCAACACGACCGCCGAGATCAGCGAAGCCGGCCTCGGCCGCCTGATCGAACACGCGCGCCGGATCGCCGCCCTGCGTTCGCCGCTGTCCCGCCACCCCAGGCTGAACCAGAAACTGGCCATGACCCTCTACGCCATGGTCGGGGATGCGCTTCGCACCGAGCTTCAGGCCCGCTTCGTCGACGCCGGCCCGGCCCTGCCCGCCGCGATCGCCTCGGCGATCGAGACCGCCGCCTCGAAACCCCGCTCGCCCGCCATGACCGTCCTCTTGGCGTCGTCCAGCGACCGCGACGGCGACCGCGACGAAATGGACCGCCGTCTGGTCGGCAAGTTGCAGATGTCCGGCCAGCTCAAGGCCGGCTTCCTGGTCCGCGCCGTCCGCGAGAAGCAGATCGGCCTGTTCGAGCACGGTCTTTCGGCGCTCAGCGGCTTTCCCCTCGGTCAGGTGCGACAGGCGATCCGTCGCGCCGCGCCCGACGCCCTCTATCTGGCCTGCGCCGCCGTGGGCATCGACCGCGCGGTCTTCCCGACCCTGCTGAAGGAGATGCGGGCCCTGACCGGCGGCCTGCCCGGCGACGAGGCGGCGGAGGTCACCACCCGCAGCCTGACCCCGATTGAGGCCGGCTACGCCTTTCGCCTGCTGATGGAGACGGAAACGGGTCTGCCCGTTTGACTTCCCTGCCGGGCTCGGCTTGCGTGGCGGCATGACCGACGCCGCCGATCTCCGACTTGCCTTCGTCGCCAGCGACCGGCCCGAAGCCCAGTTCGCCCGCGTGCGCCTGACCAAACGCTATGGCTCGGCGCCGGTGGATGAGGCCGACGTCATCGTGGCCCTCGGCGGCGACGGCTTCATGCTCGAAACCCTGCACGGCGACCTGAAGCGCAACATCCCCGTCTATGGCATGAACCGGGGTTCGGTCGGCTTTCTGATGAACGACTACGAGGAGGATGACCTGCCGGCCCGCATCGCCGCAGCGGGTCACGCCGTCATCCACCCTTTGCAGATGGACGCCTGGGGCGAGACCGGCGAGGTGGTCAGCGGCCTGGCCATCAATGAGGTCTCCCTGCTGCGTCAGACGCGGCAAAGTGCAAAATTGCGCATCAGCGTCGACGGCAAGGTCCGGCTGGACGAGCTCAGCTGCGACGGCTGCATGGTGGCCACGCCCGCCGGATCGACCGCCTATAACCTCTCCGCCCACGGGCCGATCATTCCGCTGGACGGCAAGGTCCTGGCCCTGACTCCGATCAGCGCCTTCCGGCCCCGGCGCTGGCGCGGCGCCCTGCTGCCGCATCAGGCGAAGGTCACCTTCGAGGTGCTGGAGCCGGACAAACGCCCGGTCAGCGCCGTGGCCGACAGTCTGGAAGTCCGCCGCGTGGCCAGGGTCGAGGTGCACGAGCGCCGCGACGTCGCCCTGACCATGTTGTTCGAGGCCGGCCGATCCTTCGAGGAGCGGGTTCTGGCCGAACAATTCTCGGCCTGACGCCGGTTAGTGAGCGCCTGCTGGCGTCGCGGCGACGGCCGCCGGGGTTCGGGGCGCCAAAGCCGTGGGGATATCTCGCCCCAAAACCTCCGCCATGGCCTGCTGGGTGATCAGCAGAACCTCCTCGCGCTGGTAGTAGCTGTTGGACAGGACGACCACCGTCACGTCGCTGTCCGGCTGCCACGTCGCCAGGTTGCGAAAGCCCGACCAGCTGCCGGTGTGATAGATCTGGCGATCGGTGAAGGATGGCGTCACCTCGATCCCCAGCGGCATCATGAACAGGCCATAGCCCCACTGGCGCTCCGGCCGCCGCGTCTCGCCCTCGGTGATCGGCGGCGCCTGGTCCGAGGTCATCTCGGCATAGGCGGCGGGCGACACGACCCGCCCGTGATGCAGGGCCCGCTCCCATTTCAGCAGGTCGTCCAGCGTCGAATACAGGGCGCCGGCGCCCTCCACGATGCTGACGTTGGGCTGGTTCTGCGGGATCAGCCCCTCGCGCAGATTGGCGTAGCCCGTGGCGATCGGCCCGCCGTCTGACGCCACGTCGCCCAGCCCGGTGTTGGTCATGCCCAAAGGCGTGAAGAAGGTCGCCTGCAGATAGTCGGGATAGGCCACGCCGCTGGCCCGTTCGACGATGTCGGCGGCCAGGTTGAAGCCTGCATTGTTGTACCGGATCTTCGTGCCTGCCGGGAACTGGAGCCCGAAAGCCTTTGACTCCTCGGTTAACTGGCTCAGCGTCGCCGGGGTGATGCGTCGCTGCCCCCAGCCCGGCCGGGCCATCAGGTCGGGGATGCCCGACTGGTGCGACAGCAGGTGGCGAATGGTGATGTCGGCCCAGGCCTCGGGACAGGGCTGGATCCAGGCGCAGACCTTGTCCGACGTCTTCAGCCGCCCCTCGTCCTGCAGCTTCAGGATGGCGGCGGCGGTGAACTGCTTGCTGATCGAGGCCAGGCGGAACCGGGTCGTCGGCGTCAGGGGAACGCCCCGTTCGATGTCGGCCATGCCGTAGACCTGCCGGAACAGGATCTGGTCGCCCTTGGCCACCAGCACCGCGCCCATGAAGTTGGCCGGATTGGCGTCTAGCCGCGCCTTGAGAAGCGGCAGGGTCTCGACGGGGCGAATCGGGTCGGTGCTCGGCACGCCCCCGGCACCGGCCTGGCTCGCCGTCGCCGTGGCCCGGTCCGGGCGCAGCAGGGCGGCCGCGCCGAACCCGCCGGCGATGACTGCGACGGCCGCCAGTCCCGCGAAGATGCCGCGACGAAGTCCTCTCATGACGTCAGACGTCGAACTCCAGCCCGAATTGGGCATAGAGGGCCCGGCTGTCCTGCCAGCGCGGGTCCACCTTGACCGTCAGGAACAGGTGCACCGGCCGGTCCAGCAACTCGGTCAGTTCCTCACGCGACTTCTGGCCGATCCATTTCAGGGTCTGGCCACCCTTGCCCAGGACGATGGGCCTCTGGCTCTCGCGCTCGACATAGATGGTCTGTTCGATCCGGGCCGAACCGTCGCCCTTTTCGTCAAAGGCCGTAGTCTCAACCGCCGCCGAATAGGGCAGCTCCTCATGCACCCGCAGATAGACCTTCTCGCGCGTGATCTCGGCGGCCAGAACCCGCATCGGCACATCAGCCGACTGGTCCTCCGGATAGAGCCAGGGCCCCTTGGGCATGGCCAGGGCCAGCCGGGTCTTGAGGTCCTCCACTCCGTCCCCGCTCAAGGCCGAGATCATGAAGACCTCGGAATAGACGCCGGTCTCGAACAGGGCGTGCGACAGGGCCAGAAGCGTGTCGCGGCGCATGCCGTCGATCTTGTTCAGGGCCAGTATGACCTTGGTGTCCGTCGCCTTCAGGTTGGCGATGATGGTCTCGGTGTCCTCGGCCGACTTGCGGTCCGCCGCCGTACCGTCGCGGCCCTCGGCGGCGATGTGGGACGCCGCGTCGATCAGGTGCACCACCACATCGGCGTCGTTCGCCCCCGCCCAGGCCGAGGCGACCATGGCCCGTTCCAGCCGACGGCGCGGGGTGAAGACGCCGGGCGTATCCACCAGCACGATCTGGGCGTTGTCCGACATGGCGATGCCGCGCACCGGAAAGCGCGTGGTCTGCACCTTCTGGGTGACGATCGAGACCTTGGTCCCGGTCAGGCGATTGACCAAGGTCGACTTGCCCGCATTGGGCGCGCCGATGATGGCGGCGAAGCCGGCCTTCTGGTCTTCCACCTTGATGTCCGTATCGGTCAAATGACGCCTTCCCGTTTCAACATGGCGGTCGCGGCCGCCTTTTCCGCATCCTGACGCGAGCGGCCCTCGGCCGCCGCCGGTTCAAATCCGTCCACCGTCGTTTCGACCGTGAAGGTCGGGGCGTGGTCGCTGCCCGATCGTGCGACGATTCTGTAGGTCGGCAGAGGCCGCCCCTGCCCCTGGGCCCATTCCTGAAGCACGGACTTGGGATTGGCCACCGCCCGGTCCGGCGTGCGGCCCAGCTCCTCGGCCCAGGCCCGCTCGAACACGCCCCTGGCCGCATCCAGTCCGCCGTCGAGGAAGACCGCCGCCAGGACCGCCTCGACCGCATCGGCGATCAGCCCGTCCTTGCGCCGTCCGCCGCTCTTGCTCTCGCCGGGAGACAGCCTCAGCGCCGCCCCGACGCCGAGCCTGGCCCCGACACGGGCGCAGGCCTGCTTGTCCACGAGGGCGTGCAGACGCGACGACAGCTGGCCCTCGTCCGCCTCGGGAAAGTCGTGGTGCAGCCGCGCCGCGACCAGCAGGCCCAAGACCCGGTCGCCCAGGAACTCCAGCCGCTGGTTGTCGCGCGGTCCCTTGTGGGTCTGGGGTTGGACGCCCTCGCCCACGCTGGCGTGGGTCAGGGCCCGTTCCAGCAGGGCCCGGTCCCTGAAGTCGTGACCGAGCCGGCGGACCAGTTCGGCCACCGCCTCGGCGCGACCGTTGGCCATCAGTGCAGAACGCGGAAGAAGCGGCTCAACCGGATGTTGGAGAACCAGCTGACGGGATTCCACAGCGAGGCGCCGGGCTCCCAGGAGAACATGATGATCTGGGCCTTGCCGACCAGATTCTCGGCCGGAACCAGACCCACACCGCTTTCGCGGCTGTAGCGGCTGTCGACCGAGTTGTCCCGGTTGTCGCCCATCATGAAGTAGTGGCCTTCGGGCACCGAATAGACGGGGGTGTCGTCCACCTCGCCGCCGGGCCCGAAGTCCTGGGTCATGAAGGTCTTGCCATTGGGGAAGGTCTCGCGGACCTGGGTCGCGGACTGCCGGCCCCACAGGCCGTTGACTTCCGCCGCGCCGACGACCACGTCCTTCACGGGCTGGCCGTTGATGTAGAGCTTGTTGGCGATCATCTGCACCGTATCGCCGGGCAGGCCCACCACCCGCTTGATGTAGTCGGTCCGATTGTCGCGCGGCAGCTTGAACACCACGATGTCGCCCCGGTTCGGCTGCCGCCCGAAGATCCGCCCGTCGCCGATCGGCAGATTGACCGGCAGGCCGCTCGAATATTTGGAATAGCCGTAGGACCACTTGGTCACCACGATATAGTCGCCCTGATACAGGTTCGGCTCCATCGAGGCCGACGGAATGGTGAAGGGCTGGAACAGCAACACGCGCAGCACGAAGGCGATCAGCAGGGCGAAAACCACCGTCTTGATGATCTCCAGCGTCTCGCTGCCGGCCGACCGCACCGGGGCCTCCTCCTCGTCACGCGCGCCCTTGACCCGCGCGGCCTTGGGGATGGCCTTCTCGTCGGCGCCGTCCTCGAACGGGGCGTCGCCCTGGTCGCTCCAGATCGGGCGACGGGTGTCGGACGTGACCGAAGACGGCTCCACGGGGGTGTTGGCGCCCGGCGCGGACCCGGCGTCGGTGGAAGTCTTGTCGTCGCTCATGCGTGAATTGCCTGCTGCCGCCGATCTGGCGGTCTGACCGGCCGGACTATAGCCTCATTGAGACAGCGGCAAGACCTCGATCACCACGAAGGCGAGCGCATAGGGGTGCTCGTCGCTCAGCGTCAGGTGGATCTTCGCCTCGTGGCCGGCGGGCGTCAGCCGCTTCAGGTGCTCGGCCGCCGGCCCCGTCAGGGCCAGGGTCGGCTGGCCGGACCGCAGGTTCACCACCCCCATGTCCCTCCAGTAGACGTCGCGCCGCATCCCGGTCCCCAGGGCCTTGGCGCAGGCCTCCTTGGCCGCGAACCGCTTGGCGTAGCTCCAGGCGGCGTCCGGTTTGCGGTCCGAGCGCGCGCGCTCGATCTCGGTGAAGCAGCGCCGCTTGAACCGGTCGCCGAACCGGTCGAGCGACGCCTGGATGCGCCGGATGTCCGACAGGTCCGCCCCGACCCCGATGATCACGCTTCGACGCCCCGAGCGGCGTCCATGAGCTCGCGCATGCGACGGATCGACGGCCCCAGACCGACGAAGATCGCCTCGCCGATCAGGAAGTGGCCGATGTTCAGCTCCATCAACTCTGGAATGGCCGCCACCGCCGTGACCGTGTCGTAGTCGATGCCGTGGCCGGCATGCACCTCCAGACCCAGCCGGGCCGCCTGGGCCGCGCCGGCCGTCAGGAAGGCTAGCTCGCGCTCCGCCTCCTCCATCCGGCCCTCGCGCACGGCGTCGCAATAGGCGCCGGTGTGCAGCTCGACCACGGCGGCGCCCGTGCGATGGGCCGCGTCGATCTGTTTCGGGTCCGCCCCGATGAACAGGGACACCCGCGACCCGGCCTCGTTCAGCTTGCCGACGAAGGGGGTGATCCAGTTGTGGCCCCCGACCACGTCCAGCCCCCCCTCGGTCGTCCGCTCCTCGCGCTTTTCCGGCACCAGGCAGACGGCGTGGGGCCGGTGATGCAGGGCGATCTCCAGCATCTCCTGCGTGACCGCCATCTCGAGGTTCAGGGGCCGGTTCTCGGCGTTCAGCAGGGCCGACAGGCCGTCGATGTCGGCGTCGGAAATATGCCGGCGGTCCTCGCGCAGGTGGGCCGTGATGCCGTCCGCCCCGGCCGCCAGCGCCTCTTCCGCCGCCCGCACCGGATCGGGATACTGACCCCCGCGCGCGTTCCGGACCGTGGCCACATGGTCGATGTTGACGCCCAGACGCAGTCGCGTGGCCATGCGATCAGGCCTTCGCCAACCGCCGGCTGCCCGGATCCTCGACGGGCAAGGCCGCCAGTTCGGGCGGCAGGGCGTCGGCGGGGTATGCGGGCACGTCCAGGGTCGCCAGGGCGATCAGGGGCACGCCGACATCGGCGCGACCGCCGGAACGATCGACGATACAGGCCGCAGCCACGACCGTCCCGCCCGCCTTCTGGATCGCCGCGATGCATTCGCGAGACGAAAGCCCGGTGGTGACGATGTCCTCGACCATCACCACCTTCTCGCCCGGCTCGACGTGGAAACCGCGCCGTAGCTTGAACTCGCCGCCCTCGCGTTCGACATACATAGACCGGACGCCGAGGTGCTTGGCCGTCTCATAGCCGGGAATGATCCCGCCCACGGCCGGGGAAATGGCGACGTCCACCGGCCCGACCGCAGCGATCACCTTCTCCGCGAGCGCCTTGCACAGACGGGCGCAGCGCTCTCCGTCCATGAAGACCAGGTTCTTCTGCAGGAAGACCGGGCTGTGCAGTCCCGAGGACAGCACGAAATGGCCTTCGCGCAGTGCGCCGGCGCCGCGAAACTCGTCGAGAACGTCATTGGAATTCATCGGCAACTTCAACTCGCTTCCAGCCAAGGCGTTCGTATTTCCTGCGACGCAGCATCGGGATAAACCCACCGTAGATCGCCGTGAATATCCATCCAGGAAAATAGGTGATCAGATAGTCCGGATCTCCCTCTCGCAATCCGGTAACCCATTCTGCTGCGAGGCCCAAAGCGATTGTGCCGACGGCAGCCAGCAGCGAATGAAGCCAAAGTCCCGCAACTAACATCGCGGGGACGCCGAACAGGATGCCCGGAAGACGCCAGCGATCGCTGACCTGACGGCGCTTTCCGTCGGATGGCCGAACGTAATACGTCGTCGCCATTCGCCCCGTCCTCTCGCTCGACCAGCTTTCGCCCTGATCTAGGGCAAGGCAGCGGTCTCGATGTTTTCGTTCGGCCTCAGGCCGCCCTCCAGCAATCGCGCCCACACTGCCTCCGCGTCATCGGCGAACCCAAACAGTTTCAGATCGTCGGCCCCGATCACCCCGTGCTCGACCAGAGCGTCGAAGTTGATCACCGATCGCCAGTAGGCTTCGTCGAACAGGACGATGGGAATGGGCGGCGCCTTCTCCGTCTGGCGCAGGGTCAGGATCTCGAACAATTCGTCGAAGGTGCCGAAACCGCCCGGGAACACCACCAGGGCGTTGGCCCGCATGGCCAGATGCATCTTCCGCATCGCGAAATAGTGGAAGCGGAAGGTCAGTTCCGGCGTCGACCAGGCGTTGGGTTCTTGTTCGTGCGGCAGGGTGATGTTGAAACCGATCGACGGCGCTCCGGCCTCCGTCGCCCCCCGGTTGGCCGCCTCCATGACGCCGGGCCCGCCGCCGGTGGCGATGACATTGTCGCGCGGCTCGCCGATGACGCCGCGCAGGGCCCCTCCCCGCTCCGACGCCAGCCTGCCGAAGGCCCGGGCCTGCTCGATCCAGCGCCCGCGCGAGCCGGCGTCGCCCTCCCTCGCCCGCGCCGTGCCGAACACCACGATGGTCGACCGCACGCCCCAGGCCCTCAGCGCCTCCTCCGCCTTGGCGTACTCCAGCAGGAAACGGACCCCGCGCATGGAGTCGCCCAGCAGGAAGTCCTGATCCATCGCCGCCATGCGATAGGAGGGCGACGCCATCTGCGCCGCGTTGGACCGGGTCTCGTCGCTCAAGCCTAGCCTCGCATCCGGTCCACGGCGTCCACGGCCGGATTGGCCCGCAACGCCGCCATGATCGCGGTGGCGTGCTTGGCGTCCTCGACCTCAACGTCGAAGTTGAGGTCGAAGAAGTCCTCGGCCCGGTGGCTCAAGGTCAGGTTGCGGATATTGCCGCCCGCCTCGCCGATCACCGTCGTGACCTGGCCCAGCACCCCGACGCCGTTCTTCACCGTCGCCTTCAGGCGGGCGATGCCGAGCCCGCCCTTCTCCGCCGTCGGCGTCCATTGCAGGTCCTGCCAGACGCTGTCGTCGTCGGCGAAATCGGCCAGCTTCTGGCAGTCGATCGTATGCACCGTCAGCCCCTTGTCAGGCTCAAGGATGCCGACGATCCGGTCGCCCGGCAGCGGCGAACAGCACTGGCCGAAATGGATGCTGACGCCGGGTGTCAGCCCGCCGCCGCGCACGAACAGCCGGGCCCGCGAGTCCTGGATCTTCTTGCGGTTGGCCGCAGAGGCGATCTTGCCCTTCAGCTGCGGAAACAGGGTCTCAGCCACCTTGACCGGCGACACCCGCCCGCGACCGATCGCTTCGAACAGGTCGGCCTCGGAGGCGATGGCCATGGTCTCCAGCAGCGGCTTCAGCGCCACGTCGTCGATCGACTTGCCCGCCTTGGCGATGGTCTGGTCCAGGGTCGCCCGCCCCAGCCTTAGAAACTCGTCGCGCTCGGCGTCACGCAGGTGGCGGCGAATGGCGGAACGCGCCCGTCCGGTCACCGTCAGCGAACGCCAGTCGGACGGCGCCTCGCGCTTGGCGCCGCGGATGATCTCCACAACGTCGCCGTTCTGCAGCACGGTCCGCATCGGCTTCAGTTCGCCGTTGACCTTGACCCCCGCCGCCGTGTCCCCGACCTCGGTGTGGACGGCGTAGGCGAAGTCCAGCGGCATCCCCCCGCGCGGCAGGGTGATCAGGCGCCCCTTCGGCGTGAAGACGAACACCTGTTCCAGGTACATCTCCAGCTTGGCGTGCTCGACCCAGTCCTCGCCGCCCTCGCCGTGTTCCATCACCTGCACCAGATGGCGAAGGTTCTGCAGCGGGTCGCGCCCGCCGTCGGCCTTCATGGCCTCACGGTCCAGGCCATAGGACTGGTTCTTGTAGGCCCAGTGCGCCGCCACGCCATCTTCCGCCACGCGATCCATGGCCTCGGTGCGGATCTGCATCTCGATGCGCAGCCCGCCCGGCCCCACGACGGTCGTGTGCAGGGAGCGGTAGTTGTTCGACTTGGGCGTCGAGATGAAATCCTTGAACCGCTCGGGCACCATCGGCCAGGCGCGGTGGATCACCCCGAGGGCCCGATAGCAGTCGTCCTCGAACGGCACGATGACGCGGAAGCCGTAGATGTCCGACAGGCTGGAAAAGCCTACCGTCTTCCTCTGCAGCTTCCGCCAGATCGAATAGGGCGTCTTCTGCCGGCCATAGACATTGGCGTCGATCCCCGCCTCCGACAGCACTCGTTCGACCTCGTGCGACACGCCTTCGATGGCGTGCCCATGCTCCAGCTTCAGCGCCTCCAGCCGGCGCTGGATGGCGGTGCGCGCCGTGGGGTTCAGATGTTCGAACGCCAGCTCTTCCAGCTCGGACGCAATGGAGTGAATGCCGATCGACCGGCCCAGCGGCGCATAGACCTCCAGCGTCTCGCGGCTGATCCGCTCGCGCTTCTCCGGCTTGACGTATTTCAGCGTCCGCATGTTGTGCAGACGGTCGGCCAGCTTGATCAGCAGGACGCGGACGTCCTTGGAGATGGCCAGGATGAATTTGCGCAGGTTCTCGGCCTGGCGCGTGTGTTCGGCCTGCAGCTCCAGGCGCGACAGCTTGGTCACCCCCTCGACCAGGACGGCGACCTCCTCGCCGAACATGGCGGCGATGTCGTCGCGGGTGGCGGAGGTGTCCTCGACCACGTCGTGCAACAGGGCCGAGACGATGGAGGCCGTATCCAGCCGATAGTCGGTCAGGATGCCCGCGACCTGGATCGGATGGGCGAAATAGGGATCGCCCGAGGCCCGCAGCTGCGAGCCGTGCATCTTCATCGCATAGACGTAGGCGCGGTTGAGCATCGCCTCGTCGGCGGTCGGATCATAGGCCTTGACCGCCTCGATCAGCTCGAACTGACGAAGGATGGGCGCGCGCCTGACCGGCGGCGCGTCGACGGCCGGCGGAGGCGGATCGTTGCGATTCGCGGCTTCGGGGCGATTCGCAGCTTCGGGAGCCGGCGGGGGCGAACCGGCCCGCGCCGGAAGGATGGTGACGCCGTTGACGGGCTCGGCCGTCAGTAGCGTTCCTCCTGGCCGCCGTCGCGGTCGCTCTGCAGGGCGCGGATCAGCTCCTGCTCGGCCATGTTCATGTGCTGCGGCTCGGCCAGCAGGGCCACGACCTCGGCCTCGTCCTCGGCTTCCGTGCGCTCGTCGACCCGTTGCAGCGCCACGACGATGGTCTCGGTCAGTTCATCCGGCATGACCTTGTCCTCGGCCAGTTCGCGCAGGGCGACGACCGGGTTCTTGTCATTGTCGCGATCCAGCATCAGCGGCGCGCCGTTAGCGATGGCGCGGGCGCGGTTGCCGGCCAGCAGGACCAGACCGAAACGGTTCGGCACCTTTTCGATGCAGTCTTCGACAGTGACGCGAGCCATGGGAGTCCTTCGGGGGCGGTCCGGGAGAGCCGGTGAAAATAGAGATAAGGATCGAATTTTGCAACGCCACATGGGCGATTGTGGGGCCGGCGTGTCCGAAGGGCTCAGGACATCGGTCGCGCATCCGTCCCGACCGAGGCCGTTTTTGCCAGTTGAGACGCCGTCCCGCCCGCCGGATGAACCCAGCCGGGCGCGATCTCCGCCAGCGGCCCCATGACGAACAACCGCTCCGCCGCCCTGGGATGCGGCAGGATAAGCCCGTCGAAATCACCGGCACGCCGCCCATGGGCGATCAGGTCCAGATCCAGGGTCCGGGGGGCGTTCCGCGCGCCGCGCACCCGTCCCATGGCGTCCTCGATCCGCCCCAGGGCCTCCATCAGGGCGTGCGGCTCCAGCGCTGTCGTCACTTGAACCACCCCATTCAGGAACGGCGGATCGTCCGGGTCGGGCCAGGCCTGCGACCGCCACCAGGACGACCGCGCCACGACGTCGATCCCCTCCGGCCGGAACCGGGCCAGGGCCGCCTCCAGCGCCTCGCGACAGTCGGACCACACCCCCTTGTCATTGCAGCCCAGGGCGACGAAGACAGCCTGATCCAGTCCGCCGTCCGCGCCAGGCCGAATATCCGGGATGCCTTCCATGAGCTTCCATCCGACCGAGCGCGTCGCCCTGTTCATCGACGGGGCCAATCTCTATTCCGCCGCCCGCGCCCTCGGCGTCGATCTGGACTTCAAGGCTTTGCTGGCCTCGTTCCAAGATCAGGCGGTTCTGGTTCGCGCCTATTATTACACGGCCGTGGTCGAGGGCGAAGAGTTCTCGGCCGTCCGGCCTCTGGTCGACTGGCTCGGCTACAACGGCTTCTCGACCGTGACCAAGCCCGCCAAACGCTTCACCGATCCCCAGGGCCACAGCCGCATCAAGGGCAACATGGACATCGAGATCGCGGTGGACATGCTGGAGCTCGCGCCGCGTCTCGACCACGCCGTGCTGTTCTCCGGCGACGGCGACTTCCGCCGCCTGGTCCAGGCGGTTCAGGCGAAAGGCGTGCGGGTCACCGTCGTCTCCACCCTGAAAAGCCAGCCGCCGATGATCGCCGACGACCTGCGCCGCCAGGCCGACCGCTATATCGACGTCGCCGATCGCAGCGACTGGACGCGGCCGCGCGCGGGCGGCTGACGCTTCGGTTCAGCCCTTGTCCCGCAGCAGCCGGGCCTTGTCCCTCTGCCAGTCGCGCTCGGCCGAGGTCTCGCGCTTGTCGTGCAGCTTCTTGCCCTTGGCCAGGGCGATCTCCAGCTTCGCCTTCCCGTCCTCGTTCAGATAGAGGCGGATCGGGATGATCGTCTGGCCGTCCTTCTGGACCGCGCCGATCAGACGATCGATCTGCTTCCTGTGCAGCAGCAGCTTCCGCGGCCGGCGCGGCTCGTGGTTGAATCGATTGGCCTGGGCATAGGGTGGGATGTCGGCGTTGATCAGGACGATCTCCCGCCCCTCCACCGCCGCATAGCTTTCGGCGATATTGGCCCGCCCCATGCGCAGCGCCTTGATCTCGGTGCCGAGCAGCATGATCCCGGCCTCGAGGTTGTCCTCGAGGAAGTAGTCGAACTTCGCCCGCCGGTTCTCGGCGATCACCTTGGCCTTGGTGATCGGCGCCTTGGCTGCCGAAGCAGCCTTTTCCTTTGTCGTCGCCATCAGCTCGCGCCGGCGGCGGCCATCGCCGCGTCGATGGCCGGCTTCACCGCGTCGTTCGCCCGATAGAGCGGCAGGCGAATCTCTTCCGTGCAGAGCCCCAGTCGCGACAGGGCGTACTTGGCCGGAGACGGCGAGGAATCCAGGAACAGCGCCGTCTGCAGGGCGATCAGCCGGTCCTGCCACGACCGGGCCGAGGCCATGTCGCCGACCTGGATGGCCCGGTTCAGCGCCACCATGGCCTCCGGGGCGACGTTCGACGTCACCGAGATCACCCCCACCCCGCCATAGGCCGAATAGCCCAGGAAGCTGGCGTCATCGCCCGAGATCAGGGCGAACTCGCCGCTGCCCGCCCCGGCGATATTGGCGTGCATCCAGCTGACGCGATCCATGTCGCCGGTCGCGTCCTTGATGCCGACGATGTTCGGATGCTTCGACAGTTCGGCCACGACCGCGTTGGACAGGTCGCAACCCGTGCGCGCCGGCACATTATAGAGGACGATCGGCAGCTCGACCGCATCGGCCACCGCCTCGAAATGCGCCTTCAGCCCCGCCTGCGACGGCCGGTTGTAGAAGGGGGTGACGATCAGGGCGCCGTCGGCCCCGACCTTTTTGGCGAACTGAGACCACTCGATGGCCTCGTCGGTGGCGGCGGCTCCACAGCCGGCCAGCACCCGGACGCGGCCCGCCGCCTTGTCCACGCAGCGTTCGATCACGGCCAGGTTCTCGGGCACGGTCAGGCTGGCGTTCTCGCCGGTCGTGCCCATCGGCACGACGCCGTCCACCCCTGCGGCGATCTGGCGTTCCAGAAGACGGTCGAAAGCGGCTTCGTCCACCTTTCCGTCACGAAGTGGTGTGATCAGGGCGGTGATCACGCCCTTGAACAAGGGGGCGGTCATGGTGAGAACTCTACCTGCATGGGAAAGGGCGCCGGGCGCCTGTAACAGCCTTAGAGGGTAGGTCGGCGGCTTCGACGCCGCAACTGTATGAATGGGGTAACACGAACAATGCTGGCGACCACTCTCGCGGCCGCGCTTGCGGTCCTCGCACCCCTGCCGCAGACGACCGACATCCTGAACAGCGAGGGGCCCGTCCCCTACACCCAGGTTTCGGCCGCCAGCAGCCAGCCGCGCGTCCTCAGCGATTCCGACACCACCGCCTTCCGCCAGGGCCTGGCCGCCGCCCGCGCCCGCGACGCCGCCGGAGCCCGCGGAGCCATCAGCCGCCTGTCGGACCCCGCCGCGCGCAAGCTGGTCGAATGGGCCCTGGTCGACGTGACCGGCTCGCAGATGTCGTGGAGCGAACTGTCCGAGGACGCCCGCAGCCTGGACGGCTGGCCTCGCGCCGACGCCCGCACAGCCGCCGCCGAACAGGCCATGGACCGCGCCTCCACCTCGTCCGGCGAGGTGCTGGGCTTCTTCAGCGACTCCCGGCCGACCACCGTTCAGGGCGCAATCGCCCTTGCCGGAGCCCTGGAGCAGTCGGGCCGACAGGCGGAGGCCCGCGACCTGATCGCCGACTGGTGGCGCACCCGGTCGTTCGACGATGCCAATCAGAACCGCATTCTGGGGCGCTGGGGCGGATGGCTGACCCAAGCCGACCACGACGCCCGCCTCTCCATGCTGCTGTCGGGTCCGCACGGCCCGGCCACGCGCGGCATGTTGTCCCTGGTCTCGGCCGAGCGCCGCACCACGGCGGAGGCCGTTCTGGCCCTGCGCAGCGCCTATAACGCCGACGCCGTCGTCGCCGGCCTGACCCCGACCCAGGCCCTGGATCCCGCCGTGGTCCAGGAACGGGTCCGCATCCTGCGCGCCGCTAACCGCGACACCGAGGGCTTCTCCCTGCTCCGCTACCTGCCCGCAGCCCCGTCTCACAAGGACGGTCAGGACGCCCTGTGGAGCGAGCGCCGCAACTATTTCCTGGACGCCCTTCAGGCCCGCAACTGGCAGGCGGCCTATGACGCCATGAACGGCCACGGCTTCCCGTCGGGCGACCGTCTGGTGGACGCCGAGTTCTTCGCCGGCTGGGTCGCCCTGACCAAGCTCAACGATCCGGCTCGCGCGGCGCAGCATTTCGAGCGGCTGCGCACCGTCTCCTCGACCCCCATCACCCAGGGCCGCGCCGCCTACTGGCTGGGCCGGGCCGCCGAGGCGAGCGGCGATCAGGCGGGCGCCCAGCAGTGGTATCGCTCCGGCGGCCAGTACATCCAGACCTTCTACGGCCAACTGGCGGCGGAAAAGGCGGGCCAGACCTCCATCACCCTGCCCGGCGATCCGGCGCCGACCGCCGCCGACGTCGCCCAGTTCGAGAACCGCGAGCTGGTCCGCGCCATGCGGATTCTCGGCGAGACCGGCGAGACCAGCCTGTTCCGCGTCTTCGCCTACCACCTCGACGACACCCTGCCCCTGCCGACCGACCTGGCCCTGCTGATGGACCTGTCGCGCGCCTATGGCGAAGGCTTCACGGCCATGATGGTCGGCCGGGCCGCCAGCCAGCGCGGCGTCCTGATGCCCGACCGCATGTATCCGGTCCGCATCCCGCCCTCGGTCCCCGGCGCTGCGCCCCTCGAGTTCACCCTGGCCATCACCCGCCAGGAATCCAGCTTCGATCCCCGTGCCCGCTCCCACGCCGATGCGCGCGGCATGATGCAGTTCCTGCCCGCCACGGCCTCGGGCGTCGCCCGTCGCCTCGGCATGCCCTACTCGGCCGAGCGGCTGTGGGATCCCGACTACAACATGACCCTGGGCAGCTATCATCTGGGCGAGCTGATGAATCAGTTCGGCGGGTCGATGCTGCTGACGACCGTCGGCTACAACGCCGGGCCGGCCCGGCCCTCCCAGTGGATCGCCCGCTGCGGCGACCCGCGCGGCGGTCAGGTCGATCCCGTCGATTTCATCGAATGCGCCCCCTTCACCGAGACGCGCAACTACATGATGCGGGTCATGGAGAATATGGCGGTCTACAAGGCCCGGCTGAACGGCGGCACGGCGCCCCTGACGGCCTCGTCCGACATCGCGCGCGGCGTGGCGGGCATGGGTGCGTCCTCGGTCGGCAGCGGCCCCAGACCCTACATCCCCTGAACCGCGCGGGGCGCGGGACGCCTCAGGCCGGTCGCACCAGCCCCCGGATCAGGGCGTCGCTCATGCCCCGAGCCAGAAGATCGCGCGCCGCCCAGTCGAAGTAGGGCTTGGTGATGACCAGGGACACCACCCCATGGATGCCGGACCAGAAGAGCTGGGCCGTCAGCCGGGCGTCGCCGTTGATCAGCCGTCCCTCCGCGCCGATCTGGTCGATCACGGCCTGAAAGGAGGCGAAAAGCTCGCCGCCCAGTTGCTGCGCCGCGCTCTGGGCACCGTCGCGTGCTTCGACGGGCCGGGTCAGATAGACCAGACGATAGGCGTTGGGGTTCTCAAACCCGAAATCGATATAGGCCTGAAGGATGCGTTCGAGCCGTTCGTCCGCAGCGCCCGCCTCGTCCATGACGCGCCGGTTTCCGGCGATCAGCCGCTCGAACGTCTCGCGACAGATCTCATGCAGTATCTCGCCCTTGTCGGCGAAATGCATGTAGAGGGCCGTCGAGGACAGGCCGACCTCGTCGGCGATCTTGCGGATCGTGGCGCCTTCATAGCCGTGCTCGACGAAGATCCGCTCTGCCGCCGCCAGCATTTCGGCGCGACGCGAATGCCCCTCGCCCTTGGGCTTTCGCCCAGAACGGGCGGCCTCGGCGGCGGCGGACGGGCGAGTGGAAGACACGACGGACACGATGGCGCTCCTGCAACGTCAGCCCTCAATAGGACCTTTGGGCCCGCCGCGCCAACGGCTTGCGGCGTTGGCTTGACGAGGTTACCGCTAGGGGATGGTGGGGGCCGGAAATCGACATTTGCATGGCGCGATGGCGCGCCGACGCCACTGGGCGTCGCAGCGCGGACTCAGCCTCGGCCAGTGGCTGTTCTGGGCCGGGCTCGCGGCCCTGATCGCCTGGGGCGTCGTGCTTGAGCCCCGTAGGACGGGTCTCGTCCTGATCGTGGGCGTGCAGCTGGGCTTCATAGCCATGGGGGGCTGGCGCATCCTTCTGACCGTAGCCAGCCGTCGCCGCCCGCCTGCGGCGCCGCCGCCCCCGGTCTGGCCGCGCTACACCGTGCTGGCGGCCCTGCATGACGAGGCGGTCGTCATCCCCCAGCTGGTCCGCCGCCTCGCCGCCATCGACTACCCGCCCGACCGCCTGCAGGGCCTGCTTCTGCTGGAGGCGCACGACGCCTCGACCATCACCGCCGCCCTGAACGCCGACCGTCCCGACTGGCTGGAGGTGGTCATCGTCTCCGACGGCGCCCCGCGCACCAAGCCCCGCGCCCTGAACTACGGCCTGGCCCGCGCCACGGGTGACCTGGTCACCATCTACGACGCCGAGGACCAGCCCCATCCGCAACAGCTGCGCGAAGCCGCCGCCCGTTTCGCCGCCGACCGCAGCGGCCGCCTGGGCTGTCTTCAGGCCCCGCTGCGCATTCGCCCGCCACAGGGAACCCGCTTCAGCGAGCGGTTCCTGGCCCGCCAGTTCGCCGTCGAATACGCCGCCCTTTTCGAGGTGACCCTCCCCGCCATGGCCCAGCTCGGCCTGCCCTTCCCCTTGGGAGGCACCAGCAATCACTTCCGCGCCGAGGCCCTGCGTGAGGTGGGCGGCTGGGACGCCTGGAACGTCACCGAGGACGCCGATCTCGGCTTCTCGCTCTGGCGCGCCGGCTGGAAGCTCCACATCATCGGCCGCCCGACCTGGGAGGCCGCGCCAGAGCGCCTCTATGACTGGCTCCCCCAACGCACGCGCTGGCTCAAGGGCTTCATGCAGACCTGGGGCGTCCACACGCGCGACCTCTGGAGCCTCGGCCTGCGCGGTGCCCTGGCCCTCAGCCTGTCCATCGGCGGCGCGCTCACCGCCGCCGCCAGCCACGCCGCCGCCATCACAGGCGTCGCCGCTGTCGTTCTGGTCGCCCTGGTTGCGGGCCTGCCGCCCCAGACCTCCTTCATGGCTTTGGGCGTCCTCGCCTTCGGGGTGATCTCGGCCTGGATCAACGGCCTCATCGGCGCCCGTCGCGCGGGCGTGCCGTATGGTCCGGTCGATATGCTCCTGGCCCCCGGCGCCTGGGCCCTGCTCAGCCTGGCCTTCCTCCATGCCGCCCATCGCCTGGTGACCGAGCCCTTCACCTGGGACAAGACCGCCCACCGGCCCGACACGGTGGACCTGACGCCGGTGGAGCCCGCCTCGAACGACAACGGACTTCGCATCGAGAGCGTATCGCTTTAAGCAGCGGCCGATGGCCCCCGTACTCCCTCCCACGCCCGAAACCCTGCTGACCAAAGGCTGGTCGGACTACGCCCTGCTGGATTCCGGTCATGGGCGGAAGCTGGAGCGCTACGGCCGCTTCACCGTCGTCCGGCCCGAGCCCCAGTGCTGGTGGGCGCCGCGCGATCCGGCCGCCTTCGACCGCGCCGACGCCGTCTTCGACCCGCAGGACGAGGAAGACGACGGCCGCTGGCGCTTCTCCGGCCGTCCGGTCGAGACCTTCCCCCTGTCCTGGCGCGAGGTGAAGTTCACCGGCCGCTTCACCCCCTTCCGCCACCTGGCCTTCTTCCCGGAGCAGGCGGCCAACTGGGAATGGCTCGATCAGCGCATTCGCACGCTCCAACGCCCCAAGGTCCTGAACCTGTTCGGCTATACCGGCGTCGCCAGCCTCGCCGCTTCGGCCGCCGGCGCGGACGTCACCCATGTCGACGCCTCCAAGAAGTCCGTCGCCTACGCCCGCGAGAACGCCGAACAGTCCGGCCTGGCCGACCGGCCGATCCGCTGGATCGTCGAGGACGCCCGCAAATACGTCGCCCGCGAAGTCCGGCGCGGCTCGAAGTACCAGGGCATCATCCTCGACCCGCCAAAATACGGTCGCGGCCCGACGGGCGAGGTCTGGCGCCTGTTCGAGGACCTGCCGGGCCTGCTCAGGGACTGTGCCGCCCTGCTGGACGACGACGCCTCCTTCCTCCTGCTCAACGCCTATGCTGCGCGTATTTCCGGCATTTCGCTCGCCCACCTGATGGCCGAGGCGACGCACGAACGCGGCGGCCGCATCGACTGGGGCGAACTGGCCCTGTCCGAGGACGCCGACAGGGACGGCGTCGCCGCCCGCGCCATCGGCCTCAGCTTCTTCGCCCGGTGGTCGGCGACATGAGCTTCCGCGAAATCACCTCCCTGACCAATGAAACGGTCAAGGCCGTCCGCGCCCTGCACATGCGCAAGGAGCGCGAGACCACCGGTCTGTTCCTGGCCGAGGGGCTCAAATTCATCGGCGAGGCCCTCGATCAGGGCCGCACGCCGAAGACCCTGCTGGTCGGTATGGAGGCCCGCCCCCACGCCCTGCTGGACCGCGCGAAAGCCGAGACCCTGGCGGCCGGCGGCGAGATCATCGTCGTCACCCACCCCATCCTCGAAAAGATCAGCCGGCGCGAGAACCCCCAGACGGTCCTGGCCGTGTTCGAGCAGCAGTACACGCCGCTGGAAAGCCTGACGCCGCAGTCCGCCCCCTGCTGGGTGGCGCTGGAACAGGTGCGGGATCCCGGCAACCTCGGCACCATCATCCGCACCGCCGACGCGGCCGGGTGCGGGGGCGTCATCCTGATCGGCGACTGCGTCGACCCGTTCTCGGTCGAGGCGGTGCGCGCCACCATGGGCTCGGTCTTCGCCGTGAAGATCGTGCGCACCTCGGTCGCCGAATTCCGCGCCTGGCGTCAGACCTGGCCCGGCAGCGTCGTCGGTACCCGGCTGGACGCCACGACCGACTATCGCGCGGCCGTTCTCCAGCGGCCCTCCCTGATCCTGATGGGCAATGAACAGGCCGGCCTGACCGACGCACTGGCCGCCGCCTGCGACGTCAACGTCAAGATCCCCATGCGCGGCCGCGCCGACAGCCTGAACCTGGCCATCGCGACGGGGATCATGGTCTATGCGGCGACGGACGGGCTTTAGGCCGCCCCCTCGCCCTCCTCGTTCCTCAGCCGCGTCATGGCCCAGAGCGCCAGGGTCGTCAGCAGCGCCGCTCCGGTCAAATAGAAGCCGACGGCGCCCAGCCCATAGGTCTTGCCCAGCCTGGTCGCCACATAGGGCGCCAGCGACGCGCCCAGAATGCCCGCGACATTGAACGCCATCGACGCCCCGGTGTAGCGCACCGCCGCCGGGAAGGGCCGGGCCATGGCCGCGCTCAGCGGGCCGTAGGTGCAGCCCATCAGGGCGAAGCCCACCGCGAAGAAGACCAGAAGCCCGCTCAGCCCCAGGCCGAACAAGGGCCCGATGGCGAAGCCGAACAGGCCGATCCCGATCGAAGCCAGCATCAGCACCCGAAGCTGGCCGTAGCGGTCGGCCGCCAGGGCCGCGATCGGGATGAAGGCCGCGAAGAACAGCACCCCCACCAGCTGGATCGGCAGGATGTCGGCGCGCGCCAGCCCCAGCTCCGTCGTCGCCCACGACAGGCCCCAGACCGTCAGCAGATAGAAGATGACGAAGGTCGTCATCCCGCCCACGGCCCCCAGCACCAGCGCCCCCTTGTAGCGGGCGAACAGGGTCACGACCGGCGCCCGCACCCGCTCGGCCTTGGCGATGACCTTTTTGAACTCGGGCGTCTCGTGGATCTTCAGCCGCACCCACAGGCCGACGAAGACCAGCACGGCGCTGGCCACGAACGGGATCCGCCAGCCCCAGGCCAGGAAGTCCGCCTCGGCCATGAAACTGGTCAGCAGGATGAACGACCCGGTCGACAGGATGAAGCCGATCGGCGCCCCAAGCTGCGGGAACATGCCGAACCAGGCCTTGCGTCCCGGCGGCGCATTCTCGGTCGCCAGCAGCACCGCCCCGCCCCACTCCCCGCCCAGGCCGAAGCCCTGACCGAACCGGCACAGGGCCAACAGAAGCGGCGCGATCACCCCCGCCTGGGCATGGGTCGGCAACAGGCCGATGGCGATGGTCGACAGCCCCATGGTCATCAGGGCCGCCACCAGGGTCGCCTTGCGCCCCACCCTGTCGCCGAAATGTCCGAACACCACCGCCCCGACCGGCCGCGCGAAGAAGGCGATGGCGAAGGTCACGAACGAACTCAGCTGCGCCGCCGCCGGGTCCGTGCCGGGGAAGAACAGCTTTGGAAACACCAGCACCGCCGCCGTGGCGTAGATATAGAAGTCGAAGAACTCGATCGTCGTCCCGATCAGGCTGGCGAACAGCACCCGGGCGTTGGAGGTCTTCGTCGGTTCAGCGGCGGCGTCTGTCATGGTCCCGCTTGGATGGGCGGGGACAGGGGCGGCGTCAAGCGGTCACGTCCCCCTCGGCTTGACCCGGTTCGTCGGCGGGGCCTCGGCGGGGTTCTCGGGCCAGGGGTGGCGGGGGTAGCGGCCGCGCATCTCGGAGCGCACCTCCTTCCACGACCCGCGCCAGAATCCCGGCAGATCCTTCGTCATCTGGATCGGCCACCGCGCCGGCGACAGCAGGGCCAGGGTCAGTGGCGTGCTGCCCCCGCCGACGGTCGGATGGGTCGTGACCCCGAACAGTTCCTGCACCCGGATGTCCACGCGCGGCCCGCCCTCGGCCGAATAGTCGATGGCCGCCGATCCCAGAGGCGTGGCCAGGCGGGCCGGCGCCTGCTGGTCCAGCGCCTGATGCCGGTCCCACGGGATCAGGCGGCGCAGTCCCTCCTCCAGCGCCGCGTCCGGCACGGCGCCCAGCGACTGGACCCGGTCCAGCAGAGGCCACAGCCAGGTCTCCGCCGTTTCGGTCAGGCCCGCGTCCGACACATCCGGCCAGCCGTCCTCGAGCCTCGCCAGAAACGCCAGCCGCGCCCGCAGGGCCGAGGCCCGCTCACCCCATTTGATCGCGCCGATCCCGTCGCGCTCGACCTCGCCACGCAAAGCCTCCGCCAGCCGTTTGGGATCGGCCGGGCCGATCAGCCGGTCCTCCAGCACCACGGCGCCGATGCGGCGGATGCGGTGGACGGTCATCCGTCCCGAGGGCTCGCGCACCACCCGCTCCTCGTCCTCGACCAAGGCCTCCAGATCGGCCGGATCGACCGGCGCCGCCAGCCGGATGCGGTCGCGCGCATCTCCGCCCCCCACCTCGGCCACCGCCAGAAAGGGCTCCCGCGCCAGCAGATCCGTGGGATCGACGAAGGCCCCGCGTCCGGAAGCCAGCAGCACCTCGCCCCCCTTGCCCCGCGCCTTGCCGATCCGCTCGGGGAAGGCGGCGGCGATCAGCCGCCCCGGCTCATGGTCCGAGGCCGTCCCCGCATCGGCCGTGCCGCCCGCGGCCCCTCCCGCCGCTCTGGCCCAACGCTCCGCCAGTTTCACGGCGTCCCGCGCCCGGGGCGACCGGTCGCGATCCAGCCCCTTCAATCTTTCCCGCAGATCGACGTCGTTTCCGCCCAGCCCCGGTTCGGATAGAATGGCGGCGATCCGCGCTCCGAGCGCCGCCTGTCCGTCATCGGCGGCCGTCGCGACCAGATGGGCCAGACGCGGCGACAGCGGAATCCGGGTCAGCCGCCTTCCGTGCGCCGTCAACGCCCCCTGCTCGTCCAGCGCGCCCAGCCGGGTCAGCACATTGCGCGCCTCTGCAAACGCGCCCGCAGGCGGCGGGTCCAGCAGGGCCAGCCCCTCGGCCGACTTCGCCCCCCATCGCGCCAGATCCAGCGCGAACCCGGTCAGATCGGCCTCGCGGATCTCCGGGTTCTGATGCGGAACCAGACCGCGCGTCTGTTCCTCGTCCCACAGCCGGTAGCAGACCCCGGGCTCCGTCCGGCCCGCCCGCCCCATCCTCTGCTCGGCCGAAGACTTGCTGACCCGCACGGTCGCCAGCCGGGTCAGCCCGCCCGCCGGATCGAACCGGGGCACGCGCGACAAACCGCTGTCGACCACCACCCGCACGCCCTGGATGGTCAGGCTGGTCTCGGCGACCGGGGTGGCCAACACCACCTTGCGGCGCCCCGGCGCGGCGGGTTCGATGGCCCGGTCCTGCTCGGCCTTGTCCAGCGCCCCGTAAAGGCCGACCACGTCCACGGCCGGATCGCGCACCTGTTCGGCCAACAGCCGCGCCGTGCGGTGAATCTCCCCCTGCCCCGGCAGGAAGGCGAGGATCGACCCGGTCTCATCCGTCAACGCCTGCCGCACCGCTCGCGCAACAGCGACCTCCAGCCGTTCGGCGGGGTTCCGCCCCAGATAAAGCGGCGTCACCGGAAACGCCCGTCCCTCGGCCTGCACGACCGGAGCGCCCTGCCCGACCTCATCGGCCAGCAGGCGCGAGACCCCGGCGATGTCCAGCGTCGCGGACATCACCAGCAGCTTCAGGTCCGGCCTCAGCAACGACTGGCTGTCCCGCGCCAGGGCCAGCCCCAGATCGGCGTCCAGACTGCGCTCGTGGAATTCGTCGAACAGGACGGCCGCCACCCCCTCCAGCCCGGGATCATCGAGAATCATCCGGGTGAAGACGCCCTCGGTGACCACCTCGATCCGGGTCGTCGGTCCGATCCGGCTCTGCAGCCGGGTGCGATAGCCCACGGTTCCGCCCGCCGTCTGCCCGAGGGTCGAGGCCATCCGGTCCGCCGCCGCCCGCGCGGCGATCCGTCGCGGCTCCAGCACCAGCACCCGACCGTCGCCCCGCCAGGGCTGGTCCAGCAGGGCCAGCGGCACGACCGTGGTCTTGCCCGCCCCCGGCGGCGCGGCCAGCACCACGGCCGGATGCGCCGCCATGGCGGCTGTCAGCTCATCGAGAACGGCATGGATGGGAAGCATCGGGGGCTCAAGTAGCGCGAAGCGCGGTAGCCCGCATCGAATTTGCCAAGGCTTTAGCGGCATGCGGCCGCTTCACGAAAGCGTCGTCGGACGGTCATCCCGCTGATACCGCGTTGCGTCCGCCGATTTCCGTGGTTAGCGTCCGCCCAAACCGGCGCGCCATCAGGGCGGGGGGCCGGGAAAAACACATCGAGGGGTATTATTCATGTGGCGCGTTAAATCGCTAGACGCGATTCTGGCCACGGCCGAGAGGAAGTCTCTCCATCGGTCGCTCGGTCCGGTTCAGCTTACATTGCTCGGCATCGGAGCCATCATCGGCACCGGCATCTTCGTCCTGACCGCGGCGGCCTCTCAGAAGGCCGGACCGGGCATGATGTGGAGCTTCGTCATCGCCGGCGCCGTCTGCGCCGTGGCCGCGCTCTGCTATTCCGAACTGGCCGCCATGGCCCCGGTCTCGGGCTCGGCCTACACCTACACCTACGCCGTCATGGGCGAGCTTCTGGCCTGGATGGTCGGCTGGGCCCTGATCCTCGAGTACGCCGTCGCGGCCTCGGCCGTGTCGGTCGGCTGGTCGGGCTATGTGCTGGGCCTGATCGAGAATGCGCTAGGGTTCGACTGGCCAAACGCCTTACAGGCCGGGCCCGCCTGGAGCATGAACGGCTTCATCCCCAGCCCCGACTTCTCGGCCGGCGTCATCAACGTGCCCGCCATCATCGTGGCTCTGGGCGTGACCTGCCTGCTGATGATCGGCACCACGGAATCGGCCCGCGTCAACGCCATCCTGGTGGCGATCAAGGTCGCGGCCCTGACCATCTTCATCGTCCTGACCCTGCCGGTCATCAAGATGGAGAACTTCACCCCCTTCGCGCCGAACGGCCTGTTCGGCTCGTCCTCGGGCATGGGCATCGTCGGCGCCGCCGCCTCGATCTTCTTCGCCTATGTCGGCTTCGACGCCGTTTCGACGGCCGCTGAAGAGACCAAGAACCCGCAACGCAACGTGCCCATCGGCCTGATCGGTTCGCTGGGCATCTGCACCCTCTTCTATCTGCTCGTGGCCATCGGCGCCGTCGGCGCGATCGGTGCCCAACCCGTCGTCGGCCCGGCCGGCGAAGCCGTCCAGCCCGGCTCGCCCGCCTTCGTGGCGGCCTGTTCGCTGGCTGAAAACGCCAACCGTCTGGTCTGCTCCAACGAGGCGCTCGCTCACGTCCTGCGTGAGATCAACTGGCCCGTCGTCGGCAACGGCTTGGGCCTCGCGGCCATGCTGGCCCTGCCTTCGGTCATCCTGATGATGATCTACGGCCAGACCCGCATCTTCTTCGTCATGGCGCGCGACGGCCTGCTGCCGGAGGGTCTGACCAAGATCCACCCCAAGTGGAAGACGCCCTACATCGTCACCCTGGCCACCGGCATCGCGGTCGCGATCGCGGGCGCCCTGTTCCCGGTCGGTCAGCTGGCCGATATCTCGAACTCCGGCACCCTGTTCGCCTTCTTCATGGTGTCGATCGCCGTGCTGATGCTGCGGGTGAAGGATCCGAACCGCCATCGTCCGTTCAAGACGCCGCTGGTCTGGATCATCGCCCCCCTGTCGGCCGTCGGCTGCCTGGCCCTGTTCTGGAACCTGCCGCACGACGCCAAGCTGGTCCTCCCGATCTGGGGCGGCATCGGCCTGCTGATCTACTTCGCCTACGGCTATCGCAAGAGCCATGTCGGCCGCGGCCTGGTCGAGGTCCACGAAACGGACTCCGACGCCCCGCCGCCGCCGGTGCCCCCGATCTCCTGATCGGCCACCGAACAGACGAAAGGCCCGGGAGCGATCCCGGGCCTTTTTGTTTGCACAAGGCCAAGCTCAAGCAGCGAGCCGCCGCGCGGCGAGCGTTAGCGCTCTAAAAGGATGGTGCGGATGAGAGGACTCGAACCTCCACATCTCTCGATGCCAGAACCTAAATCTGGTGCGTCTACCAGTTCCGCCACATCCGCATTTCGGTAGGCGGCAGCGTCTAGACCGCGCCGCCCGCCGCGTCTAGCCGGGCCATAGGTCTCCCAGCACCGACGGGATCAAATCCGGCAGGTCTTCCGCGATCAATCCCGGCCCGAAGCGACCGGCGGCGTCGGCATGCATCCAGACCGCCGCCCGAGCCGCCTCGAAACTGTCCATCCTCTGGGCGATCAAACCGCCGATCATCCCCGCCAGTACGTCGCCCGACCCTGCCGTGGCCAGCCAAGGGACGCCGTTGTCGTTGACGCCCAGCCGCCCGTCCGGCGCGGCGATGACCGTCTCCCGGCCCTTCAACACGACGACAGCCCCGGCGGTCGCAGCGGCCTTCCGGGCCGCCGCCTCACGGCCCTGGGCCAATAGTCCGGGGAACAGCCGCTCGAACTCCCCCTCGTGCGGCGTCAGGACGTCGTCCCGGTCCAGACAGTCGAACAACTGTCCCGCCCGGCCGCGAAACAGGGTCAGGGCGTCCGCATCCACGACCAGGGCCGCGCCCGTCCGCGACAGGGCGAGCAGGTTCTGCACCGTCGCCTCGGTCAACCCCGCCGCGGGACCGATCACCACCGCGTCCAGCGGCTCGGCCAGCCGGGCCAGTCCCTCGGGTGTGGCGAACTCCGAGACCATGACCGCCTCGACCGCCGCCGCCACGATCGGCGCGGCATCAGGCGGGCACAGCAGCCGCACCAGGCCCGCCCCGATCCGCAGGCCCGCCCGCCCCGCCAGCCGCGCCGCCCCGGTGTTCAGGGCGCCGCCCGACACCACCCCCAGACGCCCCCTCTGGTGCTTGTGCGCGTCCGGGCCCGGCCAGGGCAAAAGCGCCCGCCATTCGTCCGTGGGCGAAGATTTGTCGCGGTCGTGAGGGCTCACCGCTCAATCCCGGTTTCAGGGAAAGGAAAATGCGTCCCGGCCCTTGCCATATGCTGCAATGCGATGTCCTTTTGCTTCCCGAGCGTCCGGTGCATATTCGCGCCGCGTCTCGAGGTCGCCCATGAAGAAGATCGAAGCCGTCATCAAGCCGTTCAAGCTGGACGACGTCAAAGAAGCGCTCCAGGACATCGGCGTCCAGGGCATGACGGTTCTGGAGGCCAAGGGATACGGCCGCCAGAAGGGGCATTCCGAACTCTATCGCGGCGCCGAATACGTCATCGACTTCCTGCCCAAGATCAAGATCGAGGTGGTCGTGTCCGACGACCTCTATCCGGCCGTGGTTGAGGCCATCCAGACCGCCGCCCGCACCGGCAAGATCGGCGACGGCAAGATCTTCGTCTCCGACGTCCACGACGTCATCCGCATCCGCACCGGAGAAACCGGAGCCCAGGCGGTGTAGCCCCTTCACGGCCGGACCCGCCAGGGCCGGCCGCGTCAGTAGTTTCCTCCTCCCCCAAAAACAAAAAAGGAAAACGAGAATGAGCACCGCAGACAAGATCTTGAAAGAGATCAAGGACAAGGACGTCAAATACGTCGATGTCCGCTTCACCGACACCCGGGGCAAGCTTCAGCACGTCACCTTCGACATCGACCTGGTCGACGAGGACTTCCTGAACGAAGGGACGATGTTCGACGGCTCGTCCATCGCCGGCTGGAAGGCGATCAACGAATCCGACATGCTGCTGAAGCCGGACCTGAACCGTTGGTACATCGACCCCTTCTATCAGCAGACCACCCTCTTCCTGTTCTGCGACGTCATGAACCCGGACACGGGCGAACCCTACAACCGCGACAGCCGCTCCATGGCCAAGAAGGCCCTGGCCTATGTCCAGTCGGCGGGCGTCGGCGACACGGTCTTCTTCGGCCCGGAAGCCGAATTCTTCATCTTCGATGACGTGCGCTGGACGACCCAGCCGCACAACACCGGCTATGCCTACGACTCGACCGAACTGCCGGCCAATACGGGCGCCGAATACACCGAGGGCAACATGGGCCACCGCCCGGGGCCCAAGGGCGGCTACTTCCCCGTCAACCCGGTCGACTCGGGCCAGGACCTGCGCGGCGAAATGCTGGGCGTCATGAAGGATCTGGGCCTGGATCCCGAGAAACATCACCACGAGGTCGCTCCGGCCCAGCACGAGCTGGGTCTGAAGTTTTCGGACCTGCTGACCATGGCCGACCGGCTTCAGCTCTATAAGTACGTGATCCACAACGTGGCCCACGCCTATGGCAAGTCGGCCACCTTCATGGCCAAGCCGATGTTCGCCGACAACGGCTCGGGCATGCACGTCCACATGTCGATCTGGAAGGACGGCAAGCCCCAGTTCGCCGGCGACAAATACGCCGGCCTGTCCCAGGAATGCCTCTGGTACATCGGCGGCATCATCAAGCACGCCAAGGCCATCAACGCCTTCGCCAACTCCACCACCAACTCCTACAAGCGTCTGGTGCCCGGCTACGAAGCCCCGGTCAAACTGGCCTATTCGGCCCGCAACCGCTCGGCCTCGATCCGTATTCCGTGGGTCTCCTCGCCCAAGGCCAAGCGTCTGGAAGCCCGCTTCCCCGACCCGATGGGCAACCCCTACTTGACCTTCGTGGCCCTGCTGATGGCCGGTCTGGACGGGATCGAGAACCGCATCGATCCGGGCGCTCCGGCCGACAAGAACCTCTACGACCTGCCGCCCGAAGAGCGCGGCTCGATCCCCGAGGTCTGCGGCAGCCTGAGGGAGGCCCTCGACAGTCTCAGCGCCGACCGCGCCTTCCTCAAGAAGGGCGGCGTCATGGATGACGACTTCATCGACAGCTACATCGAGCTGAAGATGGAAGAGGTCATGCGTCTCCAACTCCACCCGCACCCGGTCGAGTTCGACATGTACTACAGCTGCTGATCCTTCCGATCAGAGGCTGAACACGAAGGGCCGGACGCGCGATCGTCCGGCCCTTTTTCGTGGCCTGCACCTGGGTCGGATCGTCGCTCCGCGCCCCCGTCGCGCAACCGCCCCCTGCCCCGTTCGTTGACTGGTCCCCCGCAACATTCGGAGCACCGACATGAAACTTCCCAAAGGCGCCCTCGTCGCCGTCGTCGACGGTGAAAAGCTGGCCCTGTTCGAGAACACGGGGCAGCAGGACATCCAACTGAGCGCGAAACCGACCCCCGACATAGCCGAGCGCGCCTCGGGCGCCGCAGGCCGCATTTCCAGCGAGGCCAACCCCGACAACGACACCCAGGCCGAGGACGGATTCGCCATGGGCGTGGCGGACGTGCTCAACAAATGGGTGCTGACCAACAAGGTTGAAGACCTGTTCGTCATCGCTGCGCCCAAGACCCTGGGGCAGCTCCGCAAGGCTTGGCACAAAGAGACCGAAGGCCGGCTGGTGGGCGAACTGGCCAAGGATCTGACCGGCCACTCGACCGATCAGATCGCCGCCGCGATCGAAAAGGCCTGATGACGGCCAGGCCGGGGGCTAGATCACGCCCTCGGCCGCATCGGCTTTCTTCTTGCGCATCTCGATGATGCGGACGCACCAGATCGAGACCTCGTAGAGCAGGCACATGGGGATGGCGAGCATCAGCTGGCTGATGGGATCGGGCGGCGTCACCACGGCGGCGATGGCGACCACGGCCACGATGGCGTAGCGCCGACCCTTGGCCATCAGCTCGGACGAAATGATCCCCGCGAGCCCCAGCAGGGTCATGACCACCGGCAACTGGAAACACAGGCCGAAGGCCAGAATCAGCGCGGTCGCCAGGTTCATATAGTCCGACACCGTCGCCAGCAGATTGGCGGCGACCCCGTCCTGGTTGATGCTCTGCCCCAGCGAGAACAGCATCACGAACGGCAGCATGACGACATAGACCAGGGTCGCGCCCAGCAGGAACAGCAGGGGCGAGGCGATCAGGAACGGCAGGAAGGCCCCGCGCTCATTGCGATACAGACCCGGCGCCACGAACCGGTACAGCTGGAAGGCGATCACCGGGAAGGCCAGGACGATGCCGCCCAACCCCGCCAGCTTCATCTTCACGAACAGGATTTCCAGCGGCGCGGTGTAGATCAGCTGCACCGCCTTGCCGTCGCCGGGCAGGGGCTGCAGTCCCAGCATCGCCTGGATCAGGTGCAGCGGATTGACATGGGTTCCGTTCGCCGCGGCGTGGAATGCGGCCGCCGTCTGGAAAGGCTTGACCAGGAACACATACAGCGGCCCGGCGAAATAGAAGCAGACGATGAAGGCCAGGATGAAGGCCACGACACAGATCATCAGCCGCTTCCGCAGCTCGATCAGGTGGTCCATCAGGGGCGCGCGGGAAGCCTCGATCTCCGCGTCGGGATCATAGGCGCTCACAGGTCCACCGCCTTCTTGCGGCTGGCCCGAGGCTTGGCGGCGGCCTTGGCCGGTGCCGCCTTGGTCGCGGTCTTGGCGGCCGGCTTGGCGGCGGACTTCGCGGCGGTCGTGCGTTTGGCCCTGGGCTTGGCGGGCGCCGGGGTCGAGGTGTCCACGACCGCGCCGGTGTCGACCGGCCATTCGGTCGGCGCCGGGACCATGACGGGCTCGGACGCCGCTTCGGCCGTCGTGGCGGTCTGGGGCGCCGGATCGAACAGAGGCCGGTCGAACTCGGACTTGATGTCGGCGAAGGCCGCGTCAGCCTCGGCGCCCAGGCGAACCGGATTGCCGCTTCTCAGGGCCTCGACCTCCTTGCGCAGGTCGTCCAGCTCGGACTGGCGGGCCATGTCGTCGAAGCTGGCGCGGAATTCATTGGCCATGCCCCGCGCCTTGGCGACCCATTTGCCGAGCTCGCGCAACAGGCCGGGCAGACGCTCCGGTCCCACGACCAGAAGCGCCACAATGCCGATCACCAGCCACTCGCCGCCCCCGATGCCGGGACCCAGGCCACCCATAGTCTCAGACCCTTCGCCTCAAGCGATTCAGGGAAGCGAACTAGCGCTTCAGCTCTTCCTTTTCCGCGTCGGTGCGCGGCAGGGAGGATACGCCGTCATGCGGGCCGTCCTTCTTCTCCTCGTCCTTCAGCCCGTCCTTGAACGCGCGGATGCCTTTGGCGGCGTCGCCCATGATGTTGGACAGCTTGCCCCGGCCGCCAAACAGGACGACCACGATCACGGCCACGATGGCCCAGTGCCAGATGCTGAAGCTGCCCACGGCGAACTCTCCTATGGGCGGCGCGGCGCCGCCCGATCCAAATCTTCGACCGCCATATAGGCGACCCTGTGGCCTTGCGGCAATCGAATGCGTCATCACGACCTCGTCGTGTTGCCGCGAATCCAGGCGGTCAGACCTTCGATGTCGACCTCGCTGGCCGCGACCCCGAGCATGACCTCGGTTGCAGACGACTGCGACGCCGTCAGACGCAGACCATTCCGAAGCAGGAAGACGGCCATGGCGACGAACGCCGCCCGCTTGTTGCCGTCCACGAACGGATGATTCTTGGCGATCGCGACCGCATAGTTCTCGCCCAGAACCGTTACATCCTCCTGACCCTCGTAGTGGAAGCTGTTGATTGGCCGCTGCAGCGCCGAATGCAGAAGCCCCGCGTCGCGAACGCCCTGAGGGCCACCCGTCAGGGCGATGACCTCGTCATGCGCCAGCTTCACCGCCTCGGCGTCCAGCCAGGTGGGTTCACCCATGTCAGCGCGCCAGCGCGTCCAGCGTCTCGCGGTAGTCGGCCATGATCGACCGCGCCAATTCGAGCTGGCGCTGCGTCTCGCCTTCAGCCCCGCCCACCGACACGGCGGCCTCATCGACCGTCAGCGTGTCGCCCAGCGTCGCGCCCAGCTTGGCCAGCACGGCGTCGTCCAGAACAATGGCCTTCTTACCGGCGACTTCTTCGATCTTCAGATGGATCATGGCGGCTCTCCTGAATAGGAAGATAGCGCATCCCCGAGTCGCCACCAACTCACTCGGGTTCCGGCGCGCTCTTCCTCTTCCCGTTCACCAGTATCGGCCCACCTTGACCCAAGTCATCATCCACACCGACGGCGCCTGCAAGGGCAATCCGGGCCCCGGCGGCTGGGGGGCGATCCTGCAATCGGGCGGCAAGACCAAGGAAATGCACGGCGGCGAGCGGGACACGACCAACAACCGCATGGAGCTGACCGCCGCCATCATGGCGCTGGAGGCGCTGAAGCGCCCGTGTCAGGTCGATCTGCACACCGACAGCAAGTACGTCATGGACGGGATCACCAAGTGGATCCACGGCTGGAAGTCCCGCAACTGGCGCACGGCCGAGGGCAAGCCGGTCAAGAACGACGACCTTTGGAAACGCCTCGACGTCGCCCGCGCCCGGCACCAGGTCAAGTGGCATTGGGTCAAGGGCCACGCCGGGCACGAACTCAACGAACGCGCCGACCAGCTGGCCAATCTCGGCGTCGCCGAGCTGAAAGGCTAGACGGCCCGCACCTTCAGGGCCGGACCGACGGCGCTTTCGACGATCACGCTTTCGCCCACGGGCGGCGCCTCGCCGCTGATCTCGGCCGCCCATTCCGCGCCGGAAACGAAGACCCGCCCACGACCATCGACGAAGGCTTCGACCACCCGGGCACGCTGGCCGATCAGCCGGGCGTCGCGGTCGTTGATGTCCGGGGCGCCGTCCGGATTGACCCGCTTCACCAGTCGGTTCGACGCCAGGGTCAGGACGATGGTCAGGGCCGCGAACATCCCCGCCTCGCCCCAGAAGCCGAACCTCAGACCCACGGCCGTCAGGACCGCCACAACGCCCGCCGCCACCGCCGGCCACAACAGCCATTCGGTCGACAGGGCCGCCTCTATGGCCAGCAAGGCCACGCCCAGCGCCAGCCAGAACCAGAAGGGCTGGGACGCATAGAGATCAAGCACGTTCTGCATCGCCCCCTCCCCGGGTCAGCTTGTCGGCGGAACCGCGCCGCCGCGCGGCGCGGTGCGTGACGGCGGCGCCGGCGCACGCGACGCGGACCGTTCGGCCTGCTGGGTTCTGGCCAGGCCGACCAGTTCCCCGACCCCGGCCAGCGTCCCGACAAGGCCGCTCATCTCGGCCGGCACGATGACCGTCCGCTGCTGCGGGCTGCGGGCCAGTTCGGCGAAGGCCTCGACGTATTTCTGGGCGACGAAGTAGTTGATGGCGTTGACGTCGCCACGGGCGATGGCCTCGGACACCATGGCGGTGGCCTTGGCCTCGGCCTCGGCTTCGCGTTCGCGGGCCTCGGCGTCGCGGAAGGCGGCCTCCTTGCGGCCCTCGGATTCGAGGATGGCGGCCTGTTTGGCGCCCTCCGCGCGGGTGATGGCGGCCTGTTTCTCGCCGTCGGCCTCGGTGACCACGGCGCGACGTTCGCGCTCGGCCTTCATCTGCCGCGCCATGGCGTTGGTGATGTCCGACGGCGGTGTCAGGTCCTTGATCTCAATCCGGTTGGCCTTGACGCCCCACGGCTCGGTCGCCGCGTCGATGACGTGCAGCAGCCGGGTGTTGATGGCGTCGCGCTGAGACAGCACCTCGTCCAGCTCCATCGACCCGACCACGGTCCGCAGGTTGGTCATGCACAACTGGCTGATGGCGTAGGTCAGGTCGTCGACGCGATAGGCGGCGGCGGCGGCGTCCATGACCTGGATGAAGACGATGCCGTCCACCTTCACTACGGCGTTGTCCTTGGTGATGACCTCCTGCTGGGGCACATCCAGCACCTGCTCCAACATGTACATCCGCCGGCCGATGAGCTCGACGAACGGCGTCAGGATGCTGATGCCGGGCTTCAGGGTCTTGGTGTACTTGCCGAACCGTTCGACCGTGAACTCCCGGCCCTGCGGCACGATCTTGACCACGCTGAACAGCAGGATGATCGCGAATACGATCAGGACGCCGACGAACCACACCATGAACTCACCTCCCGTTTGCCGCCCAGCTTACGACGCCCGCCCGGGTCGCGCCACGAAAACCGGCCGCCCGCGACCCTGCGGTATCTGACGATCGCGTCAGATCATCCGGCGATCATGGCCCGGGCGGCGATCAGGATGCGCCGCGTCTCCCCCCACGCCACCCTCGCCAGGGCCTCTTCGAACGGCAGAAACGTCGCCTCGGCCGCATCATCCCCCGCCACGGGCTCTCCGCCCGTCCACCGCGCCGCATAGTCGATCAGCACGTAATGCCGCCCCGCGTCGCGAAAGATCCCGTCCACCACGTCGATCAACCCGACCAGTTCGGCGACGACGCCCGTCTCCTCGGCCAGTTCGCGCAGAGCCGCCTCGCGCACGCCTTCCCCGGGTTCGATCCGCCCGCCGGGCAGGCTCCATTCACCGAGCCTGGGCGGCTGGCCCCGTCGAATCAGCAGGACCGCGTCGCCGCGAAAACAGACCACGCCGACGGCGGGAACGGGCGGACTCATGGGCGAAACGGGCATCAGGGATCGGATCCGGGCGAAAACCTTGCACCCACCCTAGCTTTCGCCTTTCGCCGAGCCGAGGGCTTTGCGAAAAGGACGCCATGGACTCCCCCTCCTCTCCTCCCGTCGATCCCGTCGTCATCGACGCGCTGAAGGCCGCGCTCGGCCCGGGCGGCTGGACCGAGGACGCCTTCGAGATCGCCCCCCACCTGACCGAATGGCGCGGCCGCTGGACCGGCCACACCCCCATCCTGCTGACGCCCCAGACCACCGAGGCCGTCGCGGCGGCGGTTCGCATCTGCGCCGAGGCCGGCGTGGCCATCACCCCTCAAGGCGGCAACACCGGCCTGGTCGGCGGCCAGATCCCTTTCGGCGAGGTCCTGCTCTCGACGAAGAAGCTGCGCCGCGTCCGCGACGTCACGCCCCTGGACGACGCCATGACGGTCGAAGCGGGCGTCACCCTGCTGGAGGCCCAGCAACAGGCCGCCGCCGCTGGACGCTACTTCCCGCTCAGCCTCGCGGCCGAGGGGACGGCGACCATCGGCGGCAATATCTCGACCAACGCCGGCGGCACCCAGGTGCTGCGCTACGGCATGATGCGCGACCTGGTGCTGGGCATCGAGGCGGTCATGCCGGACGGCGAAATCTTTCATGGCCTGAAGCGCCTCAGGAAGGACAACACCGGCTACGACCTCAAACAGCTGCTGATCGGGGCCGAGGGCACGCTCGGGATCATCACCGCCGCCACCCTCAAGCTCTTCCCCATCATGCGGTCGCGCGCCGTGGCCATCGTCGGGATCGACAGCCCTGCCGCATCCATCGAACTGCTCGAGCGCGCCCGCGCCGAGACCGGCAGCGGCGTCGAGGCCTTCGAGCTGATGAAGCGGATGGGGATGGAGTTCGTCCTCAAACACATCCCCGACACCCGCGAGCCGCTGGACACGACCCCGCCTTGGTACGTGCTGATCGAGCTGGCCGACGGCGCGCCCGGCGGGGCCGAGGCGGCGATGGAGCGGGTGCTGGAGGCCGCCTTCGAGGCCGGGCTGATTTCCGACGCCGCCATCGCCCAGAACGACGGCCAGCGCGCCGAGTTCTGGCGCCTGCGCGAGGAGCATTCGGCGGCGCTGAAACCCGAGGGCGGCGGCTGGAAGCACGACGTCTCCGTGCCCATCTCCCGCATCCCCGACTACATCGACGAGGCCGGCGCGGCGGTGGAGGCCTTCCATCCCGGCGCCCGCGTCTCGGTCTTCGGCCACATCGGCGACGGCAACCTCCACTACGACATCCTGCCGCCCGAGGGCGCCGAGGTCGCGCCCTTCATCGCCCGGTGGAAGGAAGGCTCGGCCGTCGTCCACAGCGTCGTCGGCCGTTACCACGGCTCCATCTCGGCCGAACACGGCCTGGGCCGCCTCAAGACCGAGGAGGCGCGGGGCTACAAGACCCCGCTGGAGATCGCGACCATGTCCGCCGTCCGCGCCGCCATCGACCCCAAGCGGATCATGAACCCCAAGGTGCTGTTCTGATGCGCCGCCGAAGCTTCGCCGGGCTGATCGCCGTCGCCGCCGTCGCCGTGACCGCGCCTGCCATGGCCCAGACCACGATCCTGCCGCCGCCGCCCTTCGACGATACGGCCGAGCGCGCCGCCATCCTGACCGTCATCGCCGACATGCAGGCGGCGTGGAACCGGGGCGACTATCGCGGCTACATGCAGGGCTTCAAGAACCCCGGCGTGATCTTCGTCTCCGGCGGCCGCATCAAGGACGGCTGGCAGGGGGCATTGGACGAGTACATCCGCAACTACGGCCCCACGCCCGAATCGCGCGGCGAGCTGACCTTCTCGGACATGACGGTGGAGTTCCTCGCCCCCGACGCGGCCCAGTTGATCGGCCGCTACCGCCTGATCCGCCCCGAGAACTCCATGGAGGGGATTAACACCCGCCTCTTCCGCAAGATCGACGGCCGCTGGGTGATCGCCCTCAACCACGTCTCGGCCCATCCGATCGAGACACCCTGATCGCGACCTTCGAACCCATGCGGTTCAAATCGTCGCCGAAGCAGCCTATGTGGCGGGCTAACGAAGGAGCCGCGCCTTGCTGATTGTCCTGTCCCCGGCCAAGCGGCTGGATTTCACCGAGACCGATCCGGCTCTGCCGGCCACGGCGCCGCGCTTTCACGACGACATCGTCAGCCTGTCCAAGACCGCCCGACGCCAGACCCAGGCCGACCTGCGCCGCCTGATGGGGATCTCGGCCGACCTCGCCAAGCTCAATCAGGAACGCTTCAAGGCCTTCGACGCCGACAAGACCGACGAGGGCGTCCAGGCCGTCATGGCCTTCGCTGGCGACGTCTATCAGGGGCTTCAGGCCCGCGATCTGGACCGCGCCTCCCTCGACTGGGCCCAGAACCGGTTGCGCATCCTGTCCGGCCTCTACGGCCTGCTGCGTCCGCTCGATCGCATCCAGCCCTATCGTCTGGAGATGGGCGTCCGGCTCAAGACCCGGCGCGGCGCCAGCCTCTACGACTTCTGGGACGACCGGATCTCGAAACAGCTCAACGCCGATGCGGAGGGCCACGCCCATCCCGTCCTCATCAACCTGGCCAGTCAGGAGTATTTCGGCGCCGTGGACGCCAAGGCGCTGAAACTGCCCGTCGTCACCCCGCACTTCCGCGAGGAAAAGGACGGCGAGAGCCGCATCATCTCCTTCTTCGCCAAGAAGGCGCGCGGCCTGATGGCGCGCTGGGCCATCGACCGCCGTGTCGAGAACCCCGAAGATCTCAAGGCCTTCGAGGTCGAGGGTTATCGCTTCAACAAGGCGGCGTCAGGCGACCGCGACTGGATATTCACCCGATCGGGAAATTCCTGATTCCCCCGTCGCCTTCGCACTCGCACTCGCCTAAGCTGGGCTGAAAAGCAGAAACCACCCGGAAGCGTCCCCCTCATGTCCCAGTCGAGCCCCGACGCCGTGTCATCACCCGCCTATCGCAGCCCTGAAGACCTCAAGGGTCAGGTCGCCGTCATCACCGGCTCGACCTCCGGCATCGGCCTGGCCCTGGCCGAGGCCGTGGCCGCGCGCGGCGGCGACGTGGTGCTGAACGGCCTGGGCGATCCGACCCAGATCGAGGCGACCCGGGCGAAACTGGCCGCCGACCACGGCGTCCGCGTCCTCTATCACGGCGCCGACATGACCCACGGCGATCAGGTCGCCGACATGGTCGCCTACGCCCATCGCGAGCTCGGCCGCCTCGACATCCTGGTCAACAACGCCGGCATCCAGCACGTCGACCCGGTCGAGACCTTCCCCACCGACAAGTGGGAGCAGATCCTGGCCATCAACCTGTCGTCGGCCTTCTACGCCACCCGGGCCGCCATCCCGATCATGAAGGCCCAGGGGCGTGGCCGGATCGTCAACATGGCCTCGGCCCACGGTCTGGTCGCCAGCCCGTTCAAGGCCGCCTATGTCGCGGCCAAGCACGGCGTCGTCGGCCTGACCAAGACGATCGCCCTCGAACTGGCGCGCGACGGAATCACCTGCAACGCCATCTGCCCCGGCTTCGTCCATACCCCCATCGTGGACAAACAGATCGAGGATCAGGCCCGGGTCAACAACATGCCGCGCGAACAGGTGATGGAGGACATCATCCTCGCCAAACAGCCGTCCAAGGAATTTATCACGGTCGAACAGCTGGTCGGCTGCTTCCTCTACATCGTCTCCGACGCCGGCGCGGGCGCCAGCGGGACCACCTTCTCCATCGACGGCGGCTGGACCGCCCAATAGCCGACTGACCGGGGGTTCATGGCGCTCTTCACCCGCAAGACCTCCGCCCCGGCAGCCAGGTCGAAGACAGCCCCGCCGACCGGCAAACGCCCGATCTGCCTCGCCCTTCAGGGCGGCGGGGCCCACGGCGCCTTCCAGTGGGGCGTGCTGGACCGGCTGCTGGAGGACGACCGCCTCGACATCCGCGCCGTCTCCGCCGCCTCGGCCGGAGCCATGAACGGCGCGGCCCTGATCTCCGGACTGGCGACCGGCGGCGCAGAGGGCGCACGCGCCGCACTCGACACCCTCTGGCGCGAGACCAACCGCTCGGGCGGCAAGAACGTGTTCGGCGACAGCGCCATCTGGAGCGCCGCCCTGACGCCCGGCTGGATCAAGGACAGCCCCATGTGGCGCTCCATGGAGACCCTGGCTGGCTCCATGAGCCCCTATGAATTCAATCCCTTCAACCTCAATCCTCTGAAACGGGTTCTGGAGGATTCGATCGATTTCGAAGCCGTCCGCACGTCGAAGGTGAAGTTCTTCGTCGCCGCCACCCAGGTCCGCCACGCCCGCGCCCGGATCTTCACCTCGCCGGAGATCACCGATCAGGTGCTGATGGCCTCGGCATGCCTGCCCCACCTGTTCCAGGCCGTGGAGATCGACGGCGAGCCCTACTGGGACGGCGGCTACCTCGCCAATCCGCCGCTCTGGCCCCTGTATGAGGGCGACACCCCCGACGACATCCTGCTGATGACCCTCAACCCGTTCGAGCGGGCCGAGACGCCCCGCGCCGCCGGCGACATCATGGACCGGATGAACGAGATCGCCTTCTCGGCCCCCCTGACCGCCGAACTCCGCGCCGTCGCCTTCATGCAGGAGTTGTTCGAGGAAGGCCGCCTGACCGAGGACGCCCGCGGCCGCTATCGGAACGTCCGCATGCACGCCCTCGAGGCCGACGGCTGGCTCGACGACCTGACCGCCGCCTCCAAATTCAACACCGAATGGACCTTCCTCAACCGCCTGAAAGCCAAGGGCCGCGAGGCGGCGGAGGAATGGCTGGGATCCTGCCTCGACGCCGTGGGCGTGAGGTCCAGCGTGGACCTCCAGGCCCGGTTTTCGTAGGCCCTGTCCCCCCAAGCTTCGCTTGGGGAGGACAGGATCACCGCCTTACTTCGACATCCACGGCCGGGATTTGCCCGCCGCGATCTTGGCCGCCTGCTCGCGCTGGAATCGCCCCCCGCGCGGCGGCTTGGCCCGGGCTTCGAGAGCCGCTTTCTTCAGGCGCAGGGCGCGCTGAACGGGGGTTTCGCCCGGAATTTCGGCCGCAGGTTCGATGGCGGGCGTGTCGTCTGAGGTGCTCATGCGCCGACCCTAGCACGGCCAGCCTACAACGCCCCTACCCCACGAATCCCGCCGCCCTGCGCAGCCGGTCGTTGATCGCCTCGCCCAGCCCGGTCGTGGGCACCGCCGCCACCGCGATCCCCACCGGCTTCTCCCGGTCCGCCTCGCGCAGCAGCCGGAACAGATTCGCCGCCGCCTCGCGCAGGTCTCCGCTCGCGCTCAGGCTCCAGCGCGGATCGCCGACGCCGGGCCCGAAGCCCAGCAGGATCTCGCCCGCCGTCGCCGCCTCCGCCTCGATCCGCACCGGGGCGTCCGGTGCATAATGCAGGGCCAGCCGCCCCGGCGAGCGATGTCCCTCCCCGCCCCCGCGATCCAGCGGCCCGACCAGGGCCTCCAGCTCCTCGGCCGTCACCGCCCCCGGCCGCAACAGGGCGACCCGTCCGTCCAGCACCGACACCACCGTGCTCTCCACCCCCACGGCGCAGGGCCCGCCGTCCACGGCTGCCGCCGCCGCCGCACCCGTCTCCTCCACCGCATCCGCAAACGTCGTCGGACTGGGACGCCCCGAGCGGTTGGCCGAGGGCGCCACCACCGTCCCGCCAAAGGCGTCGATCACCGCCCGCGCCCGCGCATGGCCCGGAACCCGCACCGCCACGCTGTCCAGTCCCGCCCGCGCCAGATCACAGACCGCCACCCGATCCCGAGCCGGCGCCACGATGGTCATCGGCCCCGGCCAGAAGGCGTCGGCCAGAGCCCGCGCCCGCGCGTCGAACACCGCGACCCGCTCCGCCGCCGCGGCATCGGCGACATGGGCGATCAGGGGGTTGAACCGCGGCCGTCCCTTGGCCTCGAAGATCGCGGCCACCGCGTCCGCATTGGCGGCATCCGCCGCCAGGCCATAGACCGTCTCGGTCGGCAGGATCACCAGCCCACCCGCCGCCAGGGCCTCCGCCGCCTGACGGTCGGAAGCGCTCACGCCCAGCCCCTCATGGCCGACGCGGAATGATCGGGATCATCCGGTGCAGCACATTGTCCCGATCCAGAAACTGGTGCTTCAGCGCCGCCAGCACATGCAGGGCGATCAGGACATAGAGCCCCTTCATCACCAGCCCGTGCAGCCCCATCAGGCTGCGAGCGGCCTCTCGCCCGCCCTCGACCGGCAGCAGGGGCCATGGGAACAGGCCGAACCATTCGATCTCGCGCCCGCCCGCCGAGGACGCCAGCCAACCCGTCATCGGCATGGCGATCAATAGGACATAGAACAGGACATGCACGGTCCGCGCCGCGACCTTCTCCCAGGTCGGCGTGCCCGGCGGCGCCGGCAGGGCGGGGTTCATCAACCGCCAGCCGACCCGCACCAAGGTCAGGACCAGGATGGAGAGCCCCACCGACTTGTGCCAACCGATATAGGGGTCAGGGGCGCCGTCCGGGGCGCCCTCGTGCAGGGTGATCAGACACACCTGCGCCAGAACCAAGGCCGCGATGCCCCAGTGCAGCACCAGAGACACGGTCGAATAGCGGTTGCGGGGCTCGGCCATGGGCGACTCTCTCATGCGACGCGGGTTGATCCACCATCGCAAAGCGTCGCGGCGACGCCAAGTCGCTTGCATGCCGATACGGCAACGCGGCATGAAGGAATCGACACGCACTTCGTCTGCTTACGCAAGGAACCTCCGATGACCTATCGCGCGCCCGTCAAGGACATCGCCTTCAGCCTCTCGGCCGTGGCCGGCATCGACGCGGTCGCCGACACCGGCGCCTTCCCCCACTATGACGCCGACCTGATGGGCGCGGTGCTGGAGGCGGCGGGCCAGTTTTCCGAAGAGGTCCTGGCCCCCCTGAACCGCCCGGGCGATCTGGCGGGCGCGAAGTACGCCAACGGTTCGGTCACCGCTGCCCCCGGCTTCGCCGACGCCTATCGCCAATTCGCCGAGGGCGGCTGGACCGGACTGACGGCGTCGGAAGAGGCCGGCGGACAGGCCCTGCCCAAGGCGCTGGAACTGGCCGCCTATGAAACCGTCCACTCGGCCAACATGGCCTTCGGCCTCTGCCCCATGCTGTCGCTGGCCGCCATCGAGGCGCTGGAGGCCCATGGAACAGAGGAACAGAAGACCGTCTATCTGCCCAAGCTCGTCTCCGGCGAATGGACCGGCGCCATGGTCCTGACCGAGCCGGGGGCAGGCTCGGACCTCGGCGCCCTGACGGCCACCGCCACGCCGAACGGCGACGGGACCTACGCCCTGAACGGCCAGAAGATCTTCATCACCTGGGGCGACCACGACGCCACGGACAACATCGTCCACATGGTCCTCGCCCGCCTGCCCGACGCCCCTCCCGGACCCAAGGGCATCAGCCTGTTCCTCGCCTCCAAGTTCGAGGTCAAGGACGACGGCAGTCTCGGCGGCCGCAACGACTTCCGCCCCGTGGGGGTGGAGCACAAGTTGGGCATCCACGCCTCCCCCACCTGCGTCATGAGCTACGAGGGCGCCCGCGCCACCCTGGTCGGCCAGCCCAACGAGGGGCTGTCGCACATGTTCGTCATGATGAACGCCGCCCGCCTCGCCGTCGGCGTCGAGGGCGTCGGCATCGCCGAGCGCGCCTATCAACACGCGCTCAACTACGCCTTGGACCGCAAACAGGGCCGCTCGGTCTGGACCGGCCAGAGCAACGCCCCGATCTTCGACCACCCGGACGTGCGCCGCACCCTGTCGGTGATGAAGGCCAAGATCGAGGCCGCCCGCGCTATCTGTTTCTCGACTGGCGTCGCCGCCGACCTCGCCAAACACGCCGCGACCGAAGAAGACCGGAGGCGCTGGAAGGGCCGCGAGGATCTCTTCACCCCCATCGCCAAGGCCTGGTCCACCGATGTCGGCTGCGAGGTCGCCTCGCTCGGCGTCCAGATCCATGGCGGCATGGGCTTCATCGAGGAGACCGGCGCGGCCCAATACTATCGCGACGCCCGCATCGCCCCGATCTACGAAGGCACCAACGGCATCCAGGCCATGGACCTCGTCGGCCGCAAGCTGTCGATGGACGGCGGCGACAGCGCCAAGGCCCTGATCGCCGAGATGAAGGCCACGATCGCCCCGCTCGGCAAACTCTATTCCAGCAAGCCGGTCGAACGCTTCGTCAACGCCGTCGAGGCGGTCGAGGACGCCACCCTCTGGCTGCTGGACAGGAAGGCCGACAAGGATGCGGCCGCCGACGTCCTGGCCGGCGCCGACGCCTATCTGAAACTGCTCGGCGACGTGGTCGGCGGCTGGATGCTGGCCAAAGGGGCGCTCGCCGCCAAGGCCCGCCTCGACGCCGGCGACGGCGACGCCGCCTGGCTGAACGGCAAGATCGCCCTCTACGAGGTCTACGCCGCCAACGTCCTCGGCCACGCCTCCAGCCGCCTCGCCGCCATCGGCCAGGGCGGCGACCTGCTCGAACGCATGTCGCGCGACGTCCTGGTCGCCTGAATCCGCCCTGGTCCTCCCCGTGCGCAGCATGGGGAGGTGGCGCGGCGCCGCTTGCGCCGTGACGGAGGGGGGCGACGGGGTCTCGAAAGTCCGCGCGGCCGCCCCACTCCCGCATTGACCTTCACGGCTCCGCTCGCCCATGGTCCGCCTCAGTTTTCCGTCTGGAACCCGCGCCATGAACCGCCGCGAACTTCTCGCCTCGGCCGCCGCCACGACCGTGGTCGCCGCCGCCCCCGCCGCCCTCGCCGCCCCCGGATCCTCCATGTCCTCAAGCCTGCCCACGCCGCCGGTCGCGCGGAAAATCCCGGTCGTCATCGAGCAGCTGGGTCGCACCCGGACCGACGACTATCAGTGGATGAAGGACGACAACTGGCAGGCGGTCCTGAAAGACCCCTCCCTCATCAAGGCCGACGTCAAGGCGCACCTGACCGAGGAGAACGCCTATCGCGAGGCGGTCATGGCCTCGACCCTGCCGATGCAGGCCGCGATGTTCGAGGAGATGAAGGGCCGCATCAAGGAGGACGACAGCTCCGTCCCCTCGCCCGACGGCCGCTGGGAGTACTTCACCGAATACCGCACCGGCGAACAGCACCCGCGCTACATGCGCGTCGCCCGCTCGGGGACCTTCCGCGAAGACGGCAAGGACGTCACGGTCAACTTCATCCAGGCCCCGACGCCCGAACTCCTGCTCGACGCCAACCTCCTGGCCGAGGGCAAGGCCTATTCCGAGGTGGGCGCGACGGCCAACAGCCCCGACCACGCCCTGTTCGCCTATGCCGAGGACGCGCAAGGCTCCGAGGTCTTCAGGATCTACATCAAGGACCTGGCCACGGGCGAGGTCCTGCCGGACGTGATCGGCGACACCGGCGGCAATTTCGTCTTCTCGCCCGACAGCCGCTGGATCTTCTGGACCAACCGCGACGACAACGGCCGCCCGGACAAGATCTTCCGCCGCCCGGCCCGCGGCGGCGAGACCACCTTGGTCTATGAGGAAACCGACGACGGCATGTTCATCAGCGTCGGCCTCACCGCCGACGAGGCCTTCCTCGTCATCAACATCGCCAATCAGGAGACCTCGGAAAGCCGGATCATCCCCGCTTCGGACCTGACCGCGACCCCGACCCTGGTCGAGCCGCGCCACGAAGGCCGGCTCTATGACCTCGATCACTGGGGCGACCGCTGGGTGATCCGCACCAACGCCGACGACGCCATGGACTTCAAGATCGTCCAGGCCCCGACCGCCACGCCCGGCAAGGCGAACTGGACCGATCTCGTCGCCCACACGCCCGGCCGCTTCATCGAAAACGTCAGCCTGACCAGCGGCCATCTGGCGCGTCAGGAACGCGCCGACGCCAATACCCGCATCGTCATCCGCGACCGCGCGGGCGCCGAGCACGAGATCGCGGTGGACGAGCCCGCCTACGCCCTGTCGCTTCAGGGCGCGTCGGAGTTCGACACGACGATCACCCGCTACGCCTACAACTCCCCCTCCACCCCCACGACCACCTACGACTACGACCTCGCGACGCGCGAGCGCCGGGTGCGCAAGGTCCAGACCGTGCCCTCGGGCCATAACCCGGCCGACTATGTGGTCGAACGGCTGAATGCCCGGGCCTCGGACGGCGAAATGGTGCCGATCACCATCCTGCGTCGCCAGACCACACCGGTGGACGGCTCGGCGCCCCTGCTGCTCTACGGCTACGGCTCCTACGGCATCCCGATCGGCGCAACCTTCTCGACCAACCGCCTGTCGCTGGTGGACCGCGGTTTCATCTACGCCATCGCCCATATCCGGGGCGGATCGGACAAGGGCTGGAACTGGTTCCTGTCCGCCCGCCGCATGACCAAGAAGAACACCTTCACCGACTTCATCGCCTGCGCCGAACACCTGATCGCGAACAACTACACCCAGGCGGGCCGCATCGTCGCCGAGGGCCGGTCGGCCGGCGGCATGCTGATGGGCGCCGTCACCAACATGCGGCCCGACCTCTGGGCCGGGGTCATCGGCGGCGTGCCCTTCGTCGACGTCATCAACACCATGTCGGACACCAGCCTGCCCCTGACCCCGCCGGAATGGCCCGAAGGGGGCAATCCGATCGAGGACGTGGCGGCCTACGACTACATGTATTCCTACAGCCCCTACGACCAGATCGAGGCCAAACCCTATCCGGCCGTGCTGGCGACCGGCGGCCTCAGCGATCCGCGCGTCACCTACTGGGAGCCGGAGAAGTGGATCGCGAAACTGCGCCCCGCCACCACCTCGGGCAAGCCGGTCCTGCTGAAGATCAACATGGAGGCGGGCCACTTCGCCTCCTCCGGCCGCTTCGACTATCTGAAGGAGGTCGCCCACGACTACGCCTTCGCCGTCTGGGCCGTTGAAAAGGGGTGGGAAAAGGCTTGAGCGACCCTAAAGCCCCGGAATTTGTCATCCGCGACGCCACGGCGGGCGACATGGCGGCCATCGCGGCCATCTACGCCCAGGACGTGACCGGCGGCACGGGCACCTTCGAGCTCGATCCGCCCGACGTGGGCGAGATGATCCGCCGCCACGCCACCATAACCGCCCTCGGCCTGCCCTGGCTCGTCGCCGAGGGCGGCGGCGGGGTCGCCGCCTACGCCTACGCCGGGCCGTTCCGCACGCGCCCGGCCTATCGCTACACGGTCGAGGACTCGATCTACGTCGATGCCGCCCATCAGGGCAAAGGCCTCGGCAGGGCCCTGCTGGTCGAACTGATCGCCCGCTGCGAGGCCCTGGGCCTGCGCCAGATGCTGGGCGTCATCGGCGACTCAGCCAACGCCGGCTCCGTCGCCCTCCACGCCGCCTGCGGCTTCGAGATGGTCGGCACGATGACGTCGGTCGGCTGGAAGTTCGACGAATGGCGCGACGTGGTCTTCATGCAGCGCGCGCTTGGTCCCGGTGGCGCAGCCACGCCCGACGCCGACGGCATACCCCTTTGACGCATGGGGTGGCGACAAAAGCCGCCAAGGCCTAGATTGCCGTCGTGCGCATCCTGATGGCCCTGCTCAGCCTCGTGGCCGCCCTGGCCTTGGTCGGTCTGGGCGCCGTCAGCGCATCGGCAGCGACCGCCGAGGCCGCCCCCTGCCACGAGAGCGCCTCGCCGGCCCTGACCGGCCATCATGGCGACGTCGGGAAGGACGCGCCCGAACCGCCCGCCAAGGCCATGAAGCTGATGGCCTGCTGCATCGCCTGCACCGCCGCCGCCCCCGTCGCGCCGGGCGCGACGCCGATCCGCTTCGCCCGCCCCGGCGTCCAGCCGGCGCTCCAGCCGATCCGCACCGGCCTGACCCCCGCCCCCGAGCCCGAGCCTCCGAAAGCCTGATCTCCGACCTCGCGCGACGGCAGAGCCGCCCTCGCACCCGGATTTCAGTTCTCACAGGAGCCCACGATGGCTTTCCCCACCCGTGTCGGCCTGCTGGCCGCCGCCTCCCTGCTCGCCTTCGCCCAGACGGCGGCGGCACAGAATCACTCGCATCACACGCCTCCGCCGACGCCTGCCCCGACCCACACCCCGCCCGCCGATCCCCACGCGGATCACGCCGCCATGGGCCACGCCATGCCCATGACCAGCCCTCTCGGCGCCTGGCCCATGACCCGCGACGCCTCGGGCACCGCCTGGCAGCCCGACGTGTCCGAACACGGCGGCCTGCACGGTCAGGCGGGCGACTGGTCCCTGATGGCCCACGCCATGTTCAACCTTGTCCATGACCGCCAGAACGGCCCGCGCGGTGGATCGAAGACCTTCGTCGCCGGCATGCTGATGGGCGCCGCCCGCCGCGACTTCGACGACGGTTCGACCCTGAACCTGCGCGCCATGGTCAGCCCCGATCCCCTGATGGGCAAACAGGGCTATCCCCTGCTGCTGGCGGCGGGCGAGACGGCCGACGGGGTCAATCCCCTGGTCGATCGCCAGCATCCGCACGACTTCCTGATGGAGCTGTCGGCCTCCTATTCCCGGCGGCTTACAGAGAAAGACAGCCTCTACGCCTACGTCGGCCTGCCCGGAGAGCCCGCTTTCGGCCCGCCCGCCTTCATGCACCGCATGAGCGCGATGGACAGTCCCGAGGCGCCGATCACCCACCACTGGCTGGACTCGACCCACATCGTCTTCGGCGTCACCACCCTGGGCTGGGCCCACGACCGCTTCAAGCTCGAGGCCTCGGCCTTCAAGGGTCAGGAGCCGAACCAGCATCGCTGGGACATCGACAAACCGCGTCTGGACAGCTGGTCCGTTCGCGCCTCCTTCAACCCGACGCCGGAGTGGGCGCTGCAGGTCTCCTGGGCCGACGTCTCCGCCCCCGAGCAGCTGGAGCCCGACGAGGACGAGACCAAACTCTCGGCCAGCGCCATCCACACCCGCCGTTTCGGCGCCGAGGGCTGGTGGTCCACCAGCCTGGCCTTCGGACGCAAGACAAATGACCACGACGAATCAAAGGACGCCTGGATGCTGGAATCGGCCGTCCATCCCAACGCCGACTGGACCGTCTTCGCCCGCGCCGAGCGGATCGAGACCGACGAACTCCTGCCCGGCGCCCATGGCGGCCACGGCGACCTGTTCACTGTCTCCAAGGCCTCGGTCGGCGCCATCCGCGACTGGCGGCTGTCGCCCTCCACGGTGTTCGGCCTCGCCGCCCTCTATTCGGTCAACCGCGTGCCCGACGCCCTGGAAACCGCCTACGGCGCCGACCCGGACGGCGGCATGGTCTTCGTGCGGCTGAAAATAGGATGAGGCGCAGGCCGAACCGCGACGTCTGATCTGATGTCGGGAGGGTTCTCGACAGACTGCCGGCCCGGCTCCTGCTCACACAGGCGTCGGGCCTTTTCCTGCGCGCAGTCGCGGCGGCGGAAAAGGCGCTGAGGTCAGGAAGGGCCGAAGGGGCCGATGGCTGGGGAACTAGGACTCGAACCTAGAATGACGGTACCAAAAACCGGAGTGTTACCATTACACCATTCCCCAGCAGGATCGGCGCAACCCGGGCCGAAGCGCCGGGAGGCGGTCGAAATACGCCAAGGCGTTCGGGGATGCAACACCCGGTTTCACCGTAAATTTCGCCGATGCGAGATCGACGCTTGCAGCCCTCCAGCCCCCTCGCTATAAGCCCGCCTCCAAGTCGGAGTGTGGCTCAGTCTGGTAGAGCACTGCCTTCGGGAGGCAGGGGTCGGAGGTTCGAATCCTCTCACTCCGACCATTTTCTTCACGGGGTTCCCGAGGCCCCGGATGCGACAAAAGGAGCGTCTCCTGCGGGAGGCGCTCTTTTCGTTTCAGCCCCTCAGCCGCCCGCCTTCGCCGCCACATCCCTCAGGTGCGCCCCCACCGCCTCGATCGTGCGTTCGCCCAGCGCCTTCCTCCGGGCCAGAAGTTCCGGCGACCCGGCGTCGTAGTCGGCCATCAGCCGCTTCACGAACGACCCGTCGCGCACGTCGGCCAGCACCCCGTCCATCGCCGCCCGCGACGCCTCGCCGATCACGCGCGGGCCGGTCAGATAGGCGCCGTATTCCGCCGTGTTGGAGATCTTGCCGAAGGCCCCCGCAATGCCGCGCTCGTACATCAGGTCGGTGACCAGCTTGACCTCATAGAAGCACTCGAACCAGGCCACCTCGGGCGGGTATCCGGCCTTGACCAGCTTCATGAAAGCCGCGTCGATCAGTTCGCCGACGCCCCCGCACAGGACCACCTGTTCGCCGAACAGGTCGCTCTCGCATTCGGCGGCGAACGTCGTCTCCAGAATCCCCTTGCGTCCACACCCCAGGGCCGCCGCATAGGACAGACCCAGGGCGTGGGCCCCGCCCGTCGCGTCCTGATGCACCCCGAACAGGCAGAAGACCCCCTCCCCGGCCTCATACAGATCACGGATGCGCGGCCCGATGCCCTTGGGCGAATCGAGGATGACGTCCAGATCCGCGCGCGGCGTCACCAGCGCGAACCGCACCGACAGGCCGTGGGCGAAGATCAGGGCCGCCCCCGGCCGGATGTTGGGTTCGATCTCGTCGCGATACAGGTCGCGGTGCGCCTCGTCCGACACCATCATCGCCACCACATCGGCGCCCGCCACCGCCTCTCCAGCCGTCATGACCGGAAAGCCGTCGGCCTCGGCCTTGGCCCGCGTCGCCGAGGTCGCCTTCAGCCCGATGACGATGTCGGCCACGCCCGAGTCGCGCAGGTTCAGGGCGTGCGTCCGGCCCTGGCTGCCGTATCCGATCACGGCGACGCGCTTGTTGCGAATGATCGACAGATCGCAGTCGCGGTCGTGGAAGACGGGCAGCGGATTGGGTAGAGTCTCGGTCATGGCCGTTCTCATAACCCCTTCCTCCGTCGTCGCCTTCTGGAAAGACGCCGGCCCCGCCAAATGGTACGCCAAGGACGAGGCCTTCGACCGCGAGTTCCGCGACGCCGCCCGCGCCCTGCACTGGGCGGCGGCCCGGCGCGAACTGGACGACTGGATGGACACCGCCGAGGGGGCCCTGGCCCTGATGGTCCTGCTGGACCAGTACCCGCGCAATTCCTACCGCGGCACGGGCCACCAGTTCGCCACCGACGGCCTGGGCCTGATGTATGCGAAACAGGCCTGGGCGCGCGGCTACCCGCAGACGTTCGACCCCGACCTGCGCCAGTTCTTCGTCACCCCCTTCGAGCATTCCGAAGACCTCGCCGATCAGGACGAGGCCGTGCGCCTCTCCGCCGACATGCCCGAGGTGCTGAAGTTCGCCCACATCCACCGTGACATCATCGTCCGCTTCGGCCGCTTCCCCCACCGGAACCGCTGCCTCGGCCGCGAGACCACGCCCGAAGAACAGACCTTCCTCGACAACGGCGGCTTCGGCGGCTGACCCCCACTCCCCTTCTCCCCTCGTGGGAGAAGGTGGCTCGCGAAGCGAGACGGATGAGGGGGCGCCCGATGCGGACCCGGCGGTTGGGATGAGGGAGGGCTGAACCACCCCCTCATCCGGCCCTCCGGGCCACCTTCTCCCACGAGGGGAGAAGGGATTCTGTGCGGGTTCAGCCGCGTCTCCCCTTGATCCTCCACGCCTTTCCTCAATCTCGCCGCGCCGAACCATCACCCCGCCCAACCCCGTTCATACTACCCCCGCTTCATCGCACGGGAGGGCCGTCGGCCGGCGACCAGCGGGTGGTGGAGGCGATGCAGCGGGAGGGGAGATTTCGGTTTCCCCGCCCGAAACCCGACGACGGTCGTGGCAAGGGTTTCGTCCCTCCCGCACAGGCCGCCGCCGAGTCCGGGAGGGCCGAGGGGGTTACTCAGGCCGTTCCGGGGATCGGTTGTCGCCAACCGACCCGCCCGCCGGGGGCTTAAGCGGCTAGACGCGAACAGCGCCGCCTACCGCTGCTCCCGTCCAGGCATCGTGCGGAGCGCTCAGGCGAAATCGGGCCCTGCTTCGGGTCTCAGATTTCGCCCGACATCTGGGCTCGTCGAAACGGTATTCAAATTCTCACAGACCGGGCGAGGCCCGGCGCTCCGCCCCTCCCATCCCTTCAGGCCCCCGCCGTGAAGCCGATCACGCACGCCTCCCTTCGTCCTCCCCGTCGGCGAAGCCGATGGGGAGGTGGCGCGGCGCTCCTTCAGCGCCGTGATGGAGGGGGCGACCGGGTCTCAACCGCCTCCTGCCCCGGCCCAAGCCGATTCCTGTGGACGCCGAATCATTTCAGCGTTCCGAATCACCCCTTCTGACTTCAAGGTCGCCGCATGAACGCTCAGGTCGCCCCCGCTGATCTCCAGGCCCGCACGGCGCCCGCCCCGGCCGACCACCCGGAGCATCAGTATCTCAACCTGCTGCGCGACATCCTGGCCAACGGCGCGCGGCGGGACGACCGGACGGGCACCGGCACCCTGGGCGTCTTCGGCCGCCAGATGCGGTTCGATCTGTCCAGGGGTTTCCCCCTCCTGACGACCAAGAAGCTGCATCTGCGCTCGATCATCGTCGAACTGCTGTGGTTCCTGCGCGGCGAGACCAATATCGGCTACCTCAAGGACCACAACGTCAGCATCTGGGACGAATGGGCCGACGCCGAGGGCGAGCTGGGTCCGGTCTATGGCAAGCAATGGCGCTCCTGGGCCGCGCCTGACGGCCGGATGATCGACCAGATCGAGAAGCTGGTCCACGGCCTCAAGACCAACCCCAACGGCCGCCGCCACATCGTTAGCGCCTGGAACCCGGCCGACGTGGATGACATGGCCCTGCCGCCCTGCCACTGCCTGTTCCAGTTCTTCGTCGCCGACGGGAAACTGAGCTGCCAGCTGTATCAGCGCTCGGCCGATGTCTTCCTCGGCGTGCCCTTCAACATCGCCTCCTACGCCCTGCTGACGATGATGATGGCCCAGGTCGTCGGGCTGGAACCCGGCGAGTTCGTCCACACCTTCGGCGACGCCCACCTCTATCTGAACCATGTCGAACAGGCCGAACTGCAGCTGACGCGCGAACCCTTGGCTCTGCCGACCATGACCATCACGCCGAAAGCCGACCTGTTCGCCTATGAACTGGCCGACTTCACCCTCGGCGACTACGCCCCCTGGCCGCACATCAAGGCGCCGATCGCAGTCTGATGGATCTCAAGGCCCTGCAGGCCGACGTCCTGCGCATCTCCGACATCTACGCCGCCGAACACGCCATCGACCGCGACCGCGATTGGGCACTGCTGAAGCTTCAGGAGGAGCTGGGCGAGCTGACGGCCGAGCATCTTCGCCTCACCGGCCGGGCGCGCGGGACGCCGGACGAGACGGCCCTGGGCGACGAGGCGGCGGACGTGCTGGGCATGCTGCTGATCTACTGCGCCCGCGCCGGCATCGATCTGGAGACCGCCATGCAGCGCAAATGGCTGAAATGGCTGGAGCCGACGGAGGGCTGACCTTCACATATCAAAAATCGTTAAGCGGCGCCGTTCCCGCTAGCTTGACCATAACAGCAGGCGCACCCTCCCCGCATCCGCGCGCGACCTCGCGTGGCGGCGCAAGAAACGTGGGAGGAAAACATGCTGAAGAAATTCGCGGCCGAGTTGGTCGGCACGGCGGTTCTGGTCCTGTTCGGGTGCGGGGCGGCGGTGCTGGGCGGAGAAAATGTCGGCCAGTTGGGCATCGCCCTGGCGTTCGGCTTCGCCATCGTGGCCATGGCCTATGGCATCGGGCCCGTGTCGGGTTGTCATGTGAACCCGGCGGTCAGTCTGGCGGCCTTCGTCGCCGGGCGGATGTCGGCGAAAGACATGGCGCTCTACTGGGTCGCCCAGTTCATCGGCGCCGTGGTCGGCGCCGCCATCCTGGGCCTGATCGCCAAGACCGGCTTCGCCAATCTGGGCCAGAACGGCTGGGGCCCCGGTTATCTGGGCGAGTACGGCCAGACGGCGGCCCTGAGCTTCGAGATCGTCTTCACCGCCATCTTCGTGGTCGTGATCCTGGGCGTGACGGGCGAGAAGGCCCACGGGCCGTTCGCGGGCGTGGCCATCGGCATCACCCTGGCGGTCATCCACATCGTCGGCATCCAGGTGACCGGTGTTTCAGTCAATCCGGCCCGCAGCTTCGGTCCCGCCGTCCTGGCGGGCGGTCAGGCCCTGGGCCAGCTCTGGCTCTTCTTCGTGGCCCCGGCGATCGGCGCGATCATCGGCGCCCTGCTGTTCCGCTTGAAACTGCTGGAGCCGACAGCCTAAGCATTGTGTCGAAGGGAACGGCCTCGTGCCGTTCCCCAAGACCGGAGACGCCCATGCCTGTTCCCCAGATCGCTCTCGTGGTCGCCCGTGGCAGGAACGGCGTCATCGGCAAGGACGGCGACCTGCCGTGGAAGCTGCGATCCGACCTGCAGCGGTTCAAGGCCGTGACCCTCGGCAAGCCCTGCATCATGGGCCGCGCGACGTGGGAGAGCCTGCCCCTGCGTCCCCTGCCCGGCCGGCTGAACCTCGTCCTCACGCGGGACATGTCCTATGAGGAACAGGGCAAGGCCAAGGGCGCCGTGGTCTGCACCAACCTGGACGAGGCCATCGACATCGCGCGCGAAACCGCCGTGGACGACGACGTGCACGAGGTCTGCGTCATCGGCGGATCGGCCCTGTTCGAGACCCTCCTGCCCCGCGCGAAACGGCTCTATATCACCGAGGTAGACGCCGCGCCGGACGGCGACGTGCGCTTCCCCGACTTCAACGAGGCCGAGTGGACCGAGGTCGAGGCCGTCGCCCAGGCGCCGGGCGAGAGGGACGACCACCCCATGACCTTCCGCATTCTGGAGAGGATCTGACCATGCTGATCGTGACCACCAATGACGTGCCCGGCTATCGCGTGACTAGGACCCTGGGACTTGTGCGCGGCATCACCGTGCGATCGCGCAACGTCATCTCCGACGCCATCGGCGGGCTTCAGTCCATGCTGGGCGGCCGCGTCGGCGCCTATGTCAAACTGGCCGAGGCGTCGCGGGCCGAGGCTTATCAGGAGCTGGTCGCCCATGCCGAGGCCATGGGCGCCAACGCGGTGATCGCCATGCGCTATGAGGCCAACGAGATCATGGAAGGCGTCACCGAGGTGCTGGCCTATGGCACCGCCGTCGTGGTGGAGCCGGCGTGAAGGAACGGTGAGTCGTGAGTAGTGAGTAGTGAGCAGGGATCGTGCGGGCTGAGCCTTCAACACTGCGTCACCACTCACGACTCACTAGCACTACTCACCAATCCATCCGATCAGGTCAGTTCGGCCATGTGCGAACGGTCGAAGGCCTTGAGTTCGTCGGTTCGGCCCTCGCGAACCTTCTCGACCCAGCGCGGATCGGACAACAGGGCGCGCCCCACGGCGACCAGGTCGAACTCGTCCCGCTCCAGCCGCTCGATCAGACCGTCCAGAGAGGCCGGCTCCGAACCCGCGCCCCGGAAGGCGGCCATGAACTCGCCGTCCAGGCCGACCGAGCCGACGGTGATGGTCGGCTTGCCGGTGATCTTCTTGGCCCAGCCGGCGAAGTTGAGGTCCGAGCCCTCGAACTCCGGCTCCCAGAAGCGGCGCTGCGAACAGTGGAAGACATCCACCCCCGCATCCGACAGCGGCAGGAGCCACTCGGCCAGTTCATCGGGCGTGTGGCCGATCTTCGCCTCATAATCCTGCTGCTTCCATTGCGACAGGCGCAGGATCACGGGGATGTCGTCGCCCACGCCCTCGCGCACGGCCTTGACCACCTCGACGCCGAAGCGGGCGCGTTCGGCGATGGTGGCGCCGCCCCACTGGTCCGCGCGGCCGTTCAGGCCATTCCAGAAGAACTGGTCGATCAGATAGCCGTGGGCCCCGTGGATCTCGACGGCGTCGAAGCCGATGTCACGGGCCGCGCGGGCCGAGCGGCCGAAGGCGGCGATGGTGTCGGCGATGTCCTCCTCGGTCATCGGCTCGTACTTCTGCTTGCCCGGCGCCACCAGGCCCGAGGGGCTGTCGACCTGGCCGAGCGGCTGCCAGTTCTCGCCCTGGCCGCGCGCGGCGCCGACGTGCCAGATCTGCGGCGCGATCAGGCCGCCGGCGGCATGGACCTCGTCCACCACCGTCTGCCACTGCGGCAGGGCCTCGCCGTGGAAGACCGGCACGGCCGCGTCGTTGCGGGCCGCCGGACGTTCCACCACCGTGCCCTCGGTGACGATCAGCCCGACGCCCCCCTCGGCCCGGCGACGGTAGTAGGCCGCCACGTCCGACGTCGGGATGCCCCCAGGGGAGAAGGACCGCGTCATGGGCGCCATGACGATGCGGTTGGGCAGGGTCAGGTTCTTGATGGTGAAGGGGCGGAACAGGGCGTCGACGGACATGCGGGGCCTCGGGAGGAAAGACTGGAACCGCGAAGGTGGCGATTGAGGTTGCGTTTGAAAACCCTCAACGGCGCGAAAAAATTCTGCGCGGCAGGGCGAGCCGTTCTGCCTTTGCGAAGCCGGGATCAGATGTCCAGAGCCGCTGCGACCTGGCTGGCGAAGCCGGCGAACCGGCGGGCGACCTCGCCTGTCGGCCGGGCGATCACGACGGGCCGGCCGGCATCGCCGCCCTCCCGGACGGCTGCCTCCAGCGGCAGGTCGCCCAGATAGGCCACAGCCAGCCGCCCCGCCTCCGCCTCGGCCCCGCCCCGCCCGAACACATCGCCCGACATGTTTTCGATCAGGCCGAGCGTCGGCACGCCGACCTTCTGGAACAGGGCATGAGCCCGACGGGCGTCGGCCAAGGCGACCTCCTGCGGCGTCGAGACGATGACGGCCCCGTCCAGCGGCGTCTTCTGGATCAGGGTCAGTTGCACGTCGCCGGTGCCGGGGGGCAGGTCCACGACCAGCACGTCCAGCGGCCTGTCCTCGTTCCCCCAGCGGGTCTGGGTCAGCATCTGTGTCAGGGCCTGGGACGCCATGGGGCCACGCCAGACCATGGCGTCGTCGGCGCCGGTCAGCAGGCCGACCGACATGGCCTTCAGCCCGTGGGCCAGATGCGGCTCCATCATGCCGTCGCGATATTCGGGCTTGCCCGAGATCCCCAGCATGGTCGGCAGGGACGGACCATAGACGTCCGCATCCAGCACCCCGACCGACAGGCCGCGCGCAACCAACGCCGCCGCCAGATTGACCGAGACGGTCGACTTGCCGACCCCGCCCTTGCCGCTGGCGATGGCCAGCACACGCCGGACGTGGGCCGGACGGTCGGTCGGAACCGGCGCCCTGGCCCGCGTCTGTTCCACGGCTTGGGGCGACAGGGAGGCGGTGCGGCGAGGCGCCGCCGCCGGGGCGGCCTCGGCGGTCAGGATGACCGACACCCGGTTCATGCCCGGCATGGCCTTCAGCGCCGCCTCGGCCGCGTCACGGATCGGGGCATAGAGCGCGGTGTCGGAGGCGGGAACCTCCAGGGCGAATCCGGCGCGGTCGTCCGCGACGGTCAGGCCGCGCGTCAGCCCGGCATCGAACAGCCCCTGCCCCGACCGGGGGTCGGAAATGGCGTTCAGAACGGCGATCACGGCGTCGCGGTCGATCAAGGGCGTATCCAGTCGGGCTTGAGGCGGGCTTCGGCGGGGTTGCGGGCGGCGTGCGGGCCTTCTATCGCCGAACCGTCCCCATCGGCGAGTCCTGTCCGTGCCCCTCCCCCCGATACAGCTGATCGCCGGACCGACCGCCTCGGGCAAGTCGGCTCTGGCGCTGGAGATGGCGAGGAAGACCGGCGCGATCATCATCAACGCGGACAGCCAGCAACTCTACGCCGACCTGCGCGTCCTGACCGCCCGCCCCTCGCTCGAGGAGGAGGCGCTGGCGGACCACCGGCTCTATGGCGTCGCCGATGCGGCCGAGGCCTGGTCGGTCGGGCGCTGGACCAGGGCGGTGATGGACCTGTTGGCGGAACTGGCCCCGGAAGGCCGACCGGCCATTCTGGTCGGCGGCACGGGGCTGTATTTCAATGCCCTGACGCGCGGCCTTGCGGACATCCCTGCCGTTCCGGCATCCGTGCGCGCGGAGGTCGAGGCGGCGTACGAGTCCGAGGGCGAGACCGCCTTCCGGGCCCGTTTGGCCGAAGGCGATCCAAGGGCCGCCGCCGCCATCGAACAGGGCGACCGTCAGCGACTGGTCCGGGCCATGAGCGTGGTGCGCCACAGCGGTCGCGCGCTCAGCGACTGGCAGGCCGACACACGCCCTCTGCTGCCCCCCGGTTCCTGGACGGGCGTCGTCATCGAGCCCGATCGCGACCGGCTCTATGCCCGCTGCGATGCCCGCGTCGAGGTCATGATGGCCGGCGGCGCGGTCGAGGAGGTGCGGGAACTCGTCTCCCGCGGTCTGGACCCCGCTCTGCCGGCGATGAAGGCCGTCGGCGTACGCGAACTGGCGGCGATGCTGGCCGGAGACCTGTCGCGGGACGCCGCCGTGGACGCGCTGAAGCAGGCCACCCGCAACTACGCCAAGCGCCAGTTGACCTGGCAACGCAACCAGATGCGCGACTGGCCTCGCATCGCCTGACAGCCCCACACGCAACCCGGCGGCGTGCTCAAGAGCTACGGAATTTGTCCAACGGGCGTCTTGCCCATAGGGTACGGACTGTCCCGTAGCGTGTTCACACCGGAGTTCTCATGTCGGCCGCTCTTTTCCTCGCCCTCGCCCTCTTCCAGCAGTCGGGCGCCGCGCCCGGCGATGCGCCGGACGTCGCGACCCCGGTGGCCCCGGTCACCGTCACGGCCACGCAGGCCCCCGTTGCGGATCCCCGGGACCGGATCGTTTGCCGCAGGGAGCACGTGCTGGGCTCCAATCGGCCGCAACGCATCTGCCAGACCCAGCGGCAGTGGGAAGCCCAGCGCGATCAGTCGCGCGAAGAGCTTCGCGAAGTCCGGGAACGCCCTTCGGATCTGCCCAGCTTCCCGCGCGGCGGCGGCCGCTGATCCTCTGATCGTCCGGTCTTGGAACCGGGCGGTCGGCGCCCTATATTGGCCTTGTCCGGGTTCGCCCGGACTATGGCGATAAACGCGCCTGCAATAAGCGGACCGGACCCGGGTGCGATTCCCGGCGGCTCCACCATTCCTTCCCCGCGTTATCGGCGGAGCGAGCATGGGGCCGACTAGCATCGACGGACGTGTAAAGAGGATTGCTTTCGCTCGTCCTGGCCCACCGTATCGGGCCATTTTCTAACTGCGAACGATAACTTCGCTGGAGAAGTCCGCCTCGCCGCGTAATGCGGTTCGGTTGATTTCGAACACTTAAGTCCTGGGGGTTCAGATCCCCAGGCGGGGCCCGTCGGGGAGCCTGGCAACAGAATCCCCGGCACTTGCCTCCTTATCAGGGTTGTTTTCCGAACACGGCGCCTTTCGCGGCGACGCGGGCGCGTCTATCAGATCAGGCGCAGCGCTTGAGGATGTGATGGCCGACGAAATTGCCGACCTGATGGACTATGGAACGCTGGAGCAGGACGCTCTGCGCGGCGTGGTGCGTCTGGCCCTGCTGCGCGCGGCCCAGCCCGAGGGTCTGCCGGGCGAGCACCATCTCTACATCACCTTCAAGACCCGGGCCGCCGGGGTCAGCCTGCCGCCCGACGTTCTGGCCAAGTACCCCGACGACATGACCATCGTCCTGCAGCATCAGTACTGGGACCTGGCGGTGGAGCCGGATCTGTTCTCGGTGATGCTGAAATTCGGCGGCATGCCCAAGGTTCTGACCGTGCCCTATTCGGCCGTCACACGCTTCGCCGATCCCGGCATCGGCTATGAGCTGACCTTCGATGCGCCGGAGATCGAGCCGGAACCTGTCCTGGCGATGAAATCCGAAACGCGCTCTGCGCCGGACGCTTCGACGACGGACGGTCCCGACGACGGGCCCAAGGTCGTGTCGCTGGACCAATTCCGCAAGAAATAGCGTCCGACAGTCTCAGTCGGCTCGCCAGGGCCCTGACCGCCCCACCCCCGCATCCTCGGCCCGGATCACGGCGCCGCGCGGATGGCAGCGGATCGTGATCCGCTCCCGCTCCCCCTCGAACCGCTCCACCAGCAGACGCGCAACCTGGGCGTCGTCGTGAAACAGATAGCCCTTGATCGCGTCCAGCAGGGCCTTGGCGAGATTGTCGAGGTCCAGCACCGGCGGGTCGCCGACATGCTCCATGCGGATTTCGACGACGTAGTCGCCCCAGGCCGGGCGCGAGTTCCATTCCTTGCGCATGAACTCATAGACCAGGGGCTTGTAGTATTTGGCCTGGGTGGTCAGGCCGTCGATGGCGACCTCCACCACCTCCCCGACCTCGCGCGCCCGCACCTTGCCGGTTCCGATCCAGCCTGCCGTCATTGTCGGGGTTCCGAGGTGATCCTGCGCGCCTTGCCCTGCATGGCTCCCGTGCTACACCGCCGCGCATTCCTCCGCCACGCCTGAGAGAGCTGCCCGCGATGAGCACCGTCCGCACCGAAACCGACACCTTCGGCCCCATCGAGGTCGCCTCGGATCGCTATTGGGGCGCCCAGGCGCAGCGGTCGCTGGGCAACTTCAAGATCGGCTGGGAGAAACAGCCCCTGCCCGTCGTGCGCGCCCTGGGCATCGTCAAGCGCGCCGCCGCCGAGACCAATATGGCGCTGGGCAAGCTGGACCCGGCCATCGGAAACGCCATCATCGCCGCCGCCAACGAGGTCATCGAGGGCAAGCTGAACGACCACTTCCCCCTGGTCGTCTGGCAGACGGGGTCGGGCACCCAGTCGAACATGAACGCCAACGAGGTGATCTCCAATCGCGCCATCGAGATGCTGGGCGGCGAGATTGGCTCGAAAAAGCCGGTCCACCCCAATGACCACGTCAACATGAGCCAGTCGTCCAACGACACCTATCCCACGGCCATGCACGTCGCCTGCGCCGAACAGGTGGTGTCCGACCTGCTGCCGGCCCTGAAGCACCTGCACGCCGCGCTGAAGGCCAAGTCGGACGCCTGGGCCCACATCATCAAGATCGGCCGCACCCACACCCAGGACGCCACGCCCCTGACCCTCGGTCAGGAATTCGGCGGCTACGCCCAGCAGGTCGACAACGGCAATGCGCGGATCGAACAGACCCTGCCCGCCATGATGGAACTGGCCCACGGCGGCACCGCCGTCGGCACCGGGCTGAATGCGCCGGTCGGCTTCGCCGAGAAGGTCGCCGAGCAGATCGCCGCCATCACCGGCCTGCCCTTCACCACCGCCCCGAACAAGTTCGAGGCCCTGGCCGCCCACGACGCCATGGTCTTCTCGCACGGCGCCATCAACACGGTGGCGGCGTCCCTGTTCAAGATCGCCAACGACATCCGCTTCCTGGGCTCTGGCCCGCGCTCAGGTCTGGGCGAACTGGCTCTGCCGGAGAACGAGCCGGGCTCCTCGATCATGCCGGGCAAGGTCAATCCGACCCAGTGCGAAGCCCTGACCCAGGTCTGCGTCCAGGTGTTCGGCAACAACGCAGCCTTGACCTTCGCCGGCTCGCAGGGGCATTTCGAGCTGAACGTCTTCAATCCGGTCATGGCCTACAACTTCCTGCAGTCGGTGCGCCTGGTCGCCGATGCGGCGATCAGCTTCACCGACAACTGCGTCGTCGGCATCGAGCCGCGGGTCGAGAACATCGAGCGCGGCCTGAACAACTCCCTGATGCTGGTCACGGCGCTGAACGGCAAGCTGGGCTATGACGCCTGCGCCAAGATCGCCAAGACGGCGCACAAGAACGGCACCACCCTGCGCCAGGAAGCCGTCGGCGGCGGCTACCTGACCGACGCCGAGTTCGACGAGGCGGTGCGTCCCGAGAAGATGATCTCGCCGGGCTAAGACGGGGTCACAGTCTGACGGCCTTGGCGGGAGCCCGCCGATTTGGCGCGGTCCCGGTTTTCGCGTTACCCTCGCTCTCATGGGCAAGGTCGAGCTGAACATCGGCATCGATCCGGAGCTGATCGAACAGGCGGGTCGGCTGGGCATCTCGATCGCGGGCATTGATGAGCGTGCCCTGCGGCTGCACCTGCAGAAGGTCGATCCCGCCGGCGCCGAGGCCCGGGCCAGACGGTGGGCGGAAGAGAACGCCGAGGCGATCAGGGACCACAATGCCTTCGTCGAGAAGCATGGACTCTTGTCGGATCATATCCGGCCCTGGTGGCTGTGAGGACGGTGGACGACGAAACAATGGTCGTCAGCATCATCGGACTGGCCGCCATTGCGGGTGACCGCTTGAAAAGCAGACGCACCTCCCTCCTCGCCCACGAAGACGACATCCGCCGGGCGCTCGATCGGCTGTTCACCGGCTTCTGAGATGACCGCTCTCACCCGCCCCTACTGGATCGAGGCGCTGTTCGAGCGGCGCGAGGGCTGGGACGAGGCGGCTTATCCGTTCAACCTGCCGGCGGTCCGGTCGCTGCACAGGCTGGAGTTCCACCCGAACGTGACCTTTCTCGCCGGTGAGAACGGTGCGGGCAAGTCGACCCTGATCGAGGCCCTGGCCGTGGCCTGGGGGTTCAACGCCGAGGGCGGATCAAAAGACCACCAGTTCTCGACGCGGGCGTCCCATTCTCAACTGCACCGGTTTGTAAGGCCGGTGCGGGCGCCGTTGCGTGCGAGGGACGGCTACTTCCTCAGGGCGGAAAGCTACTTCAACACAGCCAGCTACCTGGAGGCGTCTGGAACGATTCGCGCAGGCCAGACACGTCTGCACGAACAGTCGCATGGCGAGAGCTTCTTCGCCCTGTTTGACAAACGGTTCATCGGCGACGGCCTCTACATCCTCGACGAGCCGGAGGCCGCGCTGTCGCCGACGCGCCAACTGTCGTTCCTCGCCAGACTGCATGAACTGGTGCAGGCGCGGTCGCAGCTGATCATCGCCACCCATTCGCCGATCCTGCTCGGCTATCCCAATGCCTGGATCTATCAGGCGTCGGAGCATGGTCTGGACCGGGTCGAATACGAGGACACCGACCACTTCCAGGTCACGCGCAACTTCCTGAACCGGCGCGAGATGATGCTGGACGTGCTGCTGGACAACAGTTGAGGCGCCGAACGCCGCACCGAACCCCCAAGCATCCCTGACACGTGATCTGGGCAATCTTGCGCGTCGGCGTCGGCGGAGACTAGGATCGGGCTGGAAAACAAGGGTGGGTTGGTCATGTTGTATGCGGCAGTATTCCTCGCTCTTTCCGGCGCCGTGCCCGCCGAGCCGCCCGCCGATGCGGCCGGCGCGGCGACGGTGACCCAGGGTCGGGCCTTCGCCGACTATCCAAACTACGAACAGGTGGGGCTGCGTTGGGTTCGTGGCCCGTCGGTCCGGGACCTGGCTCGCCAGCATGTGGTCTCGACCAACTGGTTCCCCAATCGCGGCATGGCCGAGGTCGCGTGTACGCCGGACGCCCGGGGCCGACTGGCGTGCGAAGCCATCAGCGCCGATCCGCCCGGGCGAGGCTTCGACAAGGCCGCCTTGCGGGTCATGGCGCCGGTCCGCGTCGCCGCGGTGGACGGAGGATCGCCGGAAGGCCGCACCTTCGCCTTCCGACTGCGGTTCGGCGCCTGGCCCGAGAGCCTGATCCCCGACACCTTCCATCCGGTCGATCAGAACCTGCGTTGGGTCAAGCGGCCTGAGCTGGCGCGATACAATCTGGCTGGACTCGGCGCGCAGCGAGAGGCCAGGGCCACGTTCGACTGCATCGCCGCAGCGGACGGCTCGCTGGCCTGCACTGCGGAGGACAACGCCAGTGCGCCGCGCGGGTTCGTCGAGGCCGCAGCCGACAGCCTGTCGGCCGCCCGCGTCGAACGCGTCGACAACGCGCCTCTGGCCGGCAGCCCGCTGAAGTGGACCTTCCGGGTGGTCAACCAGAGCCATTGCGCCACAGGGGGCACAGGGTATGGCAATCCGGGCCAGGGATCGGGCGCAACAACCGCCGATCCCGGCAGTCCCAGCATCGGCGCCGACCCCTATGCGGCGGTCGGGAGCCTGGGCGGTTCCGCGCCGCCCGACCGGGGCAGCGGTTCCTGCCTGGGCGCCATTGTTCAGATGTACTGACGGGCCGACCTCAGGCCTCCTGAAGTCGGGGTGCTGATCGCCGACAGGCCGTCCTGGGCCGTTCGGTCGGTCACGGCTTGTCGCGGATCGTCCGGCCGATCGGCGCCAGCGCCAGCTTGGCCAGTTCCAGATCCTTGAGCGCGAACGGGATGCCGATGATCGAGACGAACTCGGCCACGGCGATCATCAGATGCGCCAGGGCGATCCACCAGCCGGCCAGAACCAGCCAGATGACATTCATGCCGACGCCGAGGCAGCCCTGACCCAGATCGGCCGGATCGGGATCGCGCCAGACGATCTCGCGCCCAAACGGCCAGAAGGAATAGGCGGCGATCCGCCAGGCCGCGAAGACCCAGGGCAGGCCGACGATGGTCAGGGCCAGCAGAAGTCCGCCGAACAACCAGGCCACGCCGGAGACGAAGCCGCCGAAGACGAGCCAGAGAAGATTGAGGATCAGTCGGATCATGGCTCTAACATAGTCGAAGGCCCCGCCGGGGACAGCGGGGCCTTCGTGAATTCGCGGTAAGCCGGGGTCAGTGAGGCTTTTCGGTCCAGCGGGCCTTGGCGTCTTCCTTGGTCACGTTGAGGTGGACGTGCTCATCGACATGATCGACCCAGCTGACGGGGATCATGTGGTGTTTGAAGCCGCCGGCGAGATCGAGCTTGGCCAGTTCGATCTGGTCGCCGACGACATGGTCGACGCGGCCGACGTGTTCGCCGTCCGAACCGACGACTTCGAGATGTTCGCGAATGAGAGCGGGATCGACCACGGTGGTTCTCCTGAAGGACGTTTCGATGGATGATGAACGCCGCCCCTGCCCGGTCGTTTCAGCTTGGCCGCAGCAAGTCGCTGATTTTGATAGCTTCACAGGAAGGCCGCCATGGCCGAGATCATCAATCTGAACCGGGCCCGCAAGGCGCGGGACAAGGCCGAGGCGAAAGACCGGGCGGCGCAGAACCGCGTGGCGCACGGCCGGACCCGAGCGGAAAAGACCGCCGCGAAGATCGAGGCCGAGCGGGCGAAGCGGCTGCTGGACGGAGCGAAACGCGAGGACGACTGAACGATCGTCAGGCTTTCGGCGCGCGGACGATCAGCACCTGTCCCGCGATCACCAGCGCCAGGCCCACCGCCGCCGGCCAGCCGAAGCGGGCGTCCTCGAACACCACCGAAACCAGCATGGCGATCAGCGGCGTCAGGGCGCCGATATAGCTGGCGAGCGTGAAGCCGCGCGAGCGGGCCAGCGAAAAGTAGAGCACGAAGGCGATGACCGAGCCGAACACCGCCAGATAGAGAAGCGAGCCGATGTAGGCGGCCGTCGGCTCGAAGGCCCAGTCGGCCCCGGTCGCGAGACCGATGACCGTCAGCAGGCCCGCCCCATAGGCCATGGCCCAGGCGGTGGACGGCAGAACCATCGCTCCCATCTGCTGACCGCGCCAGGCGAAATAGTTGGCGACCGTGGAGGCGATCGAGGCCAGGATGGCCAGGGCGATGCCGGCGCCGGCCGTAGGCCCCAGCCGGGCGCCGGCCAGTTCTCCGCCGGTCAGGACCAGAACCCCGAACGCGCCCAAAGCCGCGCCGATCCAGACGATCCGCGCCGCCTTCTGGCCGACCACGACCCGAAACAGGATCAGGTTCATCAGGGCCATGGAGGCGAAGGCGACGGCCACGACGCCCGACGTGACCCGCTCTTCGGCGAGATATACGCAGGCGTAGCTGAGTGCGAAGGCCAGAGCCCCCTGCCCTATCGCCGCCAGATGCTGGCCGCGCGTCAGGCGGATCGAGCGTCTGGTCAGAACACAGCCAGTGAACAACACCGCCGCCGCGATCGAAAACCGCCAGACCACCGAAACGATCGGATCGACCACACCGAGCTGGAAGGTGATGGCGAACCAGGTCGTGCCCCAGATCAGGGCGCAGAGCGCCACCGACGCCAGGGCGATGTTGCGGCCCATAACGGGCGGGGTTTCGACGGGCGTTGTTTCGACGGGTTCGGACGGCGGTGTGGACACGGAGACAGTCTCTGGACGCCGGGTTGGCGCGGGTGTCGCCGTATCACGGATTCGGCGTCCGCAACGTCACGGTTCGATCCCGAATGTTTCGCCGGTCGTTTAGGCGTAGGATGGGATGGTCCCCCTAGTTCAGGAGTTCGCCATGTCCTCAGTCTTCGGCCCGCTCGTCGCCGCCGCCTCGATCCTGATGATCGCCGCCTGTGCGCCTGCCGCCGGCCCCTCGGAGCCGCCTATGGCCGGTCACGGAATGACGACGGTTCAGGTCAGCGCCACATACCGCGAGCGCATCCTGCTGCCGCCGGGCCATGTGCTGACGGTGCGGATCGAGGACGTGAGTCTGGCCGATGCGCCGTCGCGGGTGCTGGCCGAGCATACCGAGACCTTGCGGGGGCAGGCGCCGCCTTACCGGACCACGCTGGGCTTTCCTTCGTCACAGATCGATCCGCGCCATACCTATGCCGCGCGGGCGGAAATCCGCGATCCGTCGGGCGCTTTGAGGTTCGTCACCGACACCCGCTATCCGGTCCTGACCCAGGGCGCGGGCGCCAGCGCCGACATCGTGCTGAAATCCGTCGGCGGATGAGATCGTGAGCGGGCTGAAGAAGCGATCCGTCTCGCTGGCGGGCCACGCGACCTCGGTGGCGCTGGAGCCCGAGTTCTGGGCGGTACTGGACCGGATCGCGGCCGAGCGCGGCCTGAGCCAGGCCGGGCTGATGGTGCAGATCGACAAGGAACGCGGCCGTCGTCCTCTGGCCTCGGCCTGTCGTCTATTGGCGCTGGACTGGGTGGCACGCCCCCGGCCGGGCGCCGACTGAAGCCGACACCCTCTTGAATCCGCCGATGCAAGAGCGTCATCTGCGCCTGACGGACATCCCATCCGGGAGATAGTGGCCATGGCTGACAATCGCATCCTTCCCGCCGCCCTGATCGGCGGCCTCCTCGCCGTGGGGCTGATCGGCGGGGGCTGGGCCGTGGGTCAGGGCGTGGTCAATGCCCGCACCGGTGAACGCGGCGTGACGGTGCGCGGCGTGGCCGAGCGCAATGTGAAGGCGGATCTGGCGGTCCTGCCGCTCAAGTTCACGGCGTCGGGCGAAGTCCTGTCCGAGGTTCAGGCCCGGATCGACGGCGATCTGGCCATCGTGCGACAGTTCCTGACGGCCCAGGGCTATCCAGCCAACGCCGTGTCCCTCGGCCAGTTGTCGGTGGCCGATACCCGCTCGCGCGAGTGGGGCAGCCAGAACGGCGGGCCGCGCTTCATCCTGTCCCAGACGGTCGTGGTGCGCACCAATGACGTCGACCGGGTTCAGCAGACCACGCGGTCGCTGAACGAACTGGTCCGTCAGGGCGTGGTGCTTCAGGACTTCAACGGCCCTACCTATGTCTTCACCAAGCTGAACGACGTGCGGCCCGCCATGATCGCGGAAGCCACCGCCTCGGCCCGCACCGGCGCCGAACAGTTCGCCAAGGACTCGCGGACGCCGCTCGGGCCGATCCGGCAGGCGACGCAGGGTTCGTTCGAGATCCTGGCGCGTGACGAGATCGGCGACGAGACCACCTCCCTGGACAAGAAGGTCCGGGTGGTGACGACGGTCAGCTACCGGCTGAAGTGAACGCCTAGTTGGCGGGCGCCGGGGACGGCGTCGGCACGGTCGGCGTCTCGATGGGCGGCAGCTTGGGCGCCTCCATCTTGGGCAGGTTGACGTCGATGTCGACGTCCCGCGACGGGGCTTCGACCGCGCCGCCGCGCACGAAGACGAAATAGCCGATCACCAGAACGGCCACCAGCAGGCCGCCGATGAGGAAGGCCATGCCGCCACCGCCGCCCCTGCGACGCTCGGGCTCCACATTGATGGTGGTGTGGGTGGTCGGGGTTTCGCGCGGGATGTTGTTGTGGGGGTCGGTCATGATCAGTTCTTGGCCGGCGCTTCGACGGACGGCAGGTTGACGTCCACGTTCACGTCCTTGGTCGTGTCGGGCATGGCGCCCCGCCCGAAGACGAAGAAGGCGATCACCGCCACAACGACCAGCAGTCCGCCGACGATGAAGGCGAGGCCGGCGTTGCCGCCGCCGCCGGATCCAGTGTTCTCGGCCATGTGTTCTTCCTCCCAATGTTGTGGGGCTGAAACGGCGCGCGAGCGTGGCGGTTCCGCGCGCCTGCGGCCGCGCTTGGTGCAGGAGCGTGTGCTACATATGTTCTCCGATTCCCGAGCGCCCCGCCCGCTCCTGCCGAAGTCAGTCGCCGTGTCCGATGTTCCCGCTCCCCGTATCTCCGACCTCGCGCGCGCCAGAGGCCCTGCGGGCGACGTCGGCCACGCGGCGCCGGACTATCTGGCCGGGCTGAATGCGGAGCAGCGCGAGGCGGTCGAGACGACGGAAGGCCCTGTTCTGGTCCTCGCCGGCGCCGGCACAGGCAAGACCCGCGTCCTGACCACGCGCCTCGCGCATATTCTGGCGACCGGCCGGGCGAAGCCCTGGGAACTCCTGGTCGTCACCTTCACCAACAAAGCGGCCCGGGAAATGCGCGAACGCATCACCCACCTGATCGGCCCTTCTGCCGAGGGCCTGCGCTGGCTCGGCACCTTCCACTCGGTCGCGGCGCAGATCCTGAGGCGGCATGCGGAGCTGGTCGGGCTGAAGTCCAGCTTCACCATCCTCGACACCGACGATCAGGAGCGGTTGCTGAAGCAACTGCTCGAAGCAGCCAATATCGACACCAAGCGGTGGACGCCCAAGTCCCTGGCCAACCTGATCGACCACTGGAAGAACCGGGGATGGACGCCGGAGAAGCTGCCCTCGACCGAGGACTTCGCCAACGGCAAGGGCCACGCCCTCTACGCCGCTTATCAGTCGCGGCTGGCGACCCTGAACGCCTGCGACTTCGGCGACCTGCTGCTGCACAACCTGACCATCCTGTCGAAGCACGCGGATCTGGCCGATGAGTATCGTCGCCGGTTCCGCTACATTCTGGTGGACGAGTATCAGGACACCAATGTCGCCCAGTATCTGTGGCTGCGGCTGCTGACTTCATCCTCGGGAAACGTCTGCTGCGTCGGCGATGACGACCAGTCGATCTATGGCTGGCGCGGGGCCGAGGTGGACAACATCCTGAGGTTCGAGAAGGACTTTCCGGGCGCGAAGATCGTCAAGCTGGAGCGCAACTATCGCTCCACCACCCACATCCTCGGGGCCGCCTCCAGCCTGATCGCCGCCAACCGCGACCGCCTGGGCAAGACCCTGTGGACCGAGGCCGAGGGCGGCGACAAGGTGCGGGTGCGCGGTGTCTGGGACGGCGAGGCCGAGGCCCGGCTGATCGCCGACGAGATCGAGACTGCGCGTCGTCCCCATGCCGGCGAACCGGGGCTGAAATACAAGGACATGGCCATCCTGGTCCGCGCCTCGTTCCAGATGCGGGCCTTCGAGGAACGGCTGGTCATGCTGGCCATCCCCTATGCCGTCATCGGCGGCCCGCGCTTCTTCGAACGGGCCGAGATCCGCGACGCCCACGCCTATATGCGGCTGATCCAGTCCGAGGACGACGATCTGGCCTTCGAGCGGATCGTCAATGTGCCCAAGCGCGGCATCGGCGACACCAGCGTACAGAAGATCCTACAACTGGCCCGCCAACACGACCTGTCGGCCCTGACGGCGGTGCGCGGCCTGATCAACACCGACGAGCTTCAGGCCCGCACCCGCACCGCCCTGTCCAACTTCGTGCGCGACCTCGACCGCTGGCGCGCCCTGTCCGAGACCACGCCCCATTGGGAGGTCATGGAAACGGTGCTGGAGGAGAGCGGCTACACCGATATGCAGAAGGCCGACCGGACCAGCGGTCAGACCCGGTTGGACAACCTGAAGGAACTGACCCAGTCGATGCAGCAGTTCGAGACGCTGCAGGCCTATCTGGAACACGTCTCCCTGGTCATGGATCTGGAGCGCGCGACCAGCGACGATCCGAACGGCGACGGCGCGGTCCAGATCATGACCCTTCACGGCGCCAAGGGGCTGGAGTTCCCCTTGGTCTTCCTGCCGGGCTGGGAGGAAGGCGTCTTCCCCAGCCAGCGCAGCATCGATGAAAAAGGCGAGAAGGGCCTCGAGGAGGAACGCCGCCTGGCCTATGTCGGCGTCACCCGCGCCAAACAGGACGCCCGCATATCCTTCGCCGCCAATCGTCTGGTCTATGGCCGTTGGACCTCGCAACTGCCCAGCCGCTTCGTTGACGAACTGCCGATCGCCCACGTCGATCCCCAGTCCGACACCGGCTACTACGGCGCCTCCACCGGGATGAAGGAGGCCAAGAGCCGCTGGGACGACGCACCCATCTTCGGCAGCGGCTATTCCTCGCCCGGCTGGTAACGCGCCCAAAGCTTCACCGCCGCCCAGACGCCGAACAAGATCCCCGCCCGCAAGGCCGTGATCGAGGGCGACGGCCGCCTGATCGCCACCGCCGATCCCAAGTCCGGCTCCGGCTGGAAAAAGGGCGAACGCGTCTTCCACCAGAAGTTCGGCTACGGCCACGTCCGCGTCATCGAGGGCAATAAGCTGCTGGTCGATTTCGAAAAGGCCGGCGAGAAACGGGTGATCGACAGTTTCGTGGAGAAGGCAGGCTAAAAGGGGCGGGCTTCATCCGCCTTTGCCGCCGGCCAAGCTTTGGCCTAAGCCATCGCCTTCCCGTCTACGACCGAGTCCGCCATGTCCGCCCCTGCCCGTCCCACCGTTGATCGCGCCTGGCTTAGCTGGGCCATGCGGCGGATCGAGGCGGACTACAACCGCTCGGCCGACACCCATCTGATCCCGGTGGACATGCCGGCCCTGTCCAACATCGCCCTGTATCTGAAGGACGAATCCAGCCACCCGACCGGCAGCCTGAAGCACCGTCTGGCGCGGTCGCTGTTCCTCTATTCCCTCAGCAACGGCTGGATCGGCGAGGGCATGACCATTGTCGAGGCGTCCAGCGGTTCGACCGCCGTGTCCGAAGCCTATTTCGCCCGGATGCTGAACCTGCCCTTCATCGCCGTGGTGCCGCGCTCCACCGCCCAGGAGAAGATCGCCGCCATCGAATTCTATGGCGGCCGCTGCCATTTCGTGGACGTCCCGGGCCAGGCCTATTCGAAAAGCCAGCGGCTCGCCGACGAACTGGGCGGCCACTACATGGACCAGTTCACCTATGCCGAGCGGGCGACGGACTGGCGCGGCAACAACAATATCGCCGAATCCATCTTCGCCCAGATGCGACGCGAGCCCTGCCCCGTGCCCCGCTGGATCGTGTGCGGCGCGGGCACCGGCGGCACCTCGGCGACCATCGGCCGGTTCGCCCGCTTCAACCGCCACGACACCCGGATCTGCGTCGCCGACCCGGAAGCCTCCGTCTTTCACCGTCACTGGGCCGATGCGACGGTCCAGACCAGCCTCGACCGTCCGTCCCTCATCGAAGGCATCGGCCGCGCGCGGGTCGAACCCTCCTTCATCCCCAGCTTGGTGGATCGGATGATCGTCGTGCCCGACGTCGCCTCCATCGCCGCCACGCGCGTGCTGAGCCGGCGTCTCGGCCGCCCCTGCGGCGGATCGACCGGCACCAACCTGTGGGCCTGCGTCCAACTGGCCCAGGAAATGGCACGCGCGGGCGAGTGCGGCTCGATCGTGTCCATCCTGTGCGACCACGGCGACCGCTACGCCTCCACCTATTTCGACGACGCCTGGATCGCCGCCCAGGGCCTGGACACCGCCCCGTGGGAGGCCCGCCTGGACGCCTTCTTCAAAACGGGCGTCTTGCCCGACGCCTGAACCGCCTGTTTCGTCGGGGCGGACAGGTCTAAGAAGGCCCAAGCGGCCGGACCGGTCAAAACCTCAACAGGAGCCGACCATGGCGGGACTAAAGGACAAGCGCGGCTTCATCGACAAGGACCGCATCGACCTGTCGGAGCGCCAGTCGGTCGAATACTGGATGAAGCGCTGGGGCGTAACCAGGGACCAGATCACCGCCGCCCACCGCAAGGTCGGCCGCATGACCAAGGACATCGCGGCGGAGCTGGGTAAGAAGCGCTGACTGAGTTCACCTGAAGCAAATCGGCCCCGGATTGCTCCGAGGCCGGTTCAGTCTCTGACTCAGATATGCAGCACACGCCCGTAGGCGTCCAGCGCCGCCTCGTGCATGGCTTCCGACATGGTCGGGTGCGGATAGACGATGCCGTGAATGTCCTCTTCCGTCGCCTCCATGGTGATGGCGGTGACATAGCCCTGGATCATCTCCGTGACTTCGTGGCCGATCATATGGGCGCCGATCAGGGCGCCGGTCTTGGCGTCAAAGATCACCTTGACGAAGCCGTCGATCTCGCCGGCGGCCACGGCCTTGCCGTTCACGCGGAACGGGAAGCGGCCGATCTTGACCTCACGCTTCTCGGCGCGGGCGGCCTGTTCGGTAACGCCGACCGAGGCGACCTGCGGCTGGGCGTAGGTGCAGCCGGCGATGGGCGAATTGACGTTCGGGGTCTTGTAGCCGGCGATGAATTCGGCGGCGTGGATGCCTTCGTGCGAGGCCTTGTGCGCCAGCCAGGGCGCGCCGGCGCAGTCGCCGATGGCGAACAGGCCCTTGACGTTGGTCTGGCAGTGGCCGTCGGTCTTGATGTGGCCGCGGTCCAGTTCGACGCCCAGCGCCTCCAGGCCGATGCCGTCGGTGTTGGCGGTGATGCCGACCGCCGAGATGCAGACCTCGGCCTCCAGCGACTCGGCCTTGCCGCCGACCTCGATGTCCACCTTCACGCCGGCGCCGGTCTTGGAGACCTTGGTCACCTTGGCGCCGAGCTTGAACTTGATGCCGCGCTTCTCGAACGACTTCTGGGCGGCCTTGGAGACCTCCTCGTCCTCGACCGGCATGATGCGCTCGACCGCCTCGACGACCGTCACCTCGGCGCCCAGGGCGCGATAGAAGCTGGCGAACTCGATGCCGATGGCGCCCGAGCCGATGACGACGAAGGACTTGGGCAGTTTCTTCGGCGCCAGGGCGTCGCGATAGGCCCAGATCTTGTCGCCGTCGGCCTCCAGGCCGATCTGCGGCAGGGCGCGCGCCCGCGCGCCGACGGCCAGCATGACCGCCTTGGCCTCGACCGTGCGCGAACCGCCGGCCTTCAGGGCGATGACGACCTTGGGCGCCGCAGCGCCCTTCTCCAGCTTGGCCGAGCCCTCGATCACCTCGATCTTGTTCTTCTTCATCAGGAAGGCGACGCCCTTGTTCATCGTCGCCGCGACGCCGCGCGAGCGCTGGATGATGGCGTCGAAGTCAAACGACGCGCCGGACGCCGACAGGCCGTATTCCTTCAGATGGCTCAGGCTCTCGAACTTCTCGCCCGACTTCAGCAGGGCCTTGGTCGGGATACAGCCCCAGTTCAGGCAGATGCCGCCCAGGTTCTCGCGCTCGACGATG
>NZ_JBQVNM010000008.1:0-71602 GCF_052436175.1 Brevundimonas sp.
CATCTTGTCGCCGCCGACGCGCACCGAACGCGAATAGACGATGCCCGACAGGGACAGGACGGCGACTTCCGTCGTGCCGCCGCCGATGTCGACGACCATCGAGCCGGTCGGCTCGTGGATCGGCAGGCCGGCGCCGATCGCTGCGGCCATCGGCTCGTCGATCAGGCCCACCCGGCGGGCCGAGGCGTTCAGGCAGGAGTCGTTGATCGCGCGACGCTCCACCGCCGTGGCGCCCGAAGGCACGCAGACGATGATCTTGGGGTTCACGAAGCCCTTGCGGTTATGAACCTTGCGAATGAAGTGCTTGATCATCTCCTCGGCGACTTCGAAGTCGGCGATGACCCCGTCGCGCATGGGACGGATGGCTTCCATATGGCCCGGCGTCCGGCCCAGCATCTGCTTGGCCTCGATGCCCACGGCGTGCACGATCTTGCGACCGCCGACGTTGCGCAGCGCCACCACCGAGGGCTCGTTCAGGACGATGCCCTTGCCCTTCATATAGATCAGGGTGTTCGCGGTCCCCAGATCCATCGCGATGTCGTTGGAAATGGCGCCGAAGAGGGAAAAGCTCATGGGGGTTTGTTACCGTGTGTCGTATGGGCCGGGGCGTCGATTGTCCGTGGTCTGACGGGCGACGCCCCACGACGCGCATCCCCATACGCCTCGTTTCCTGATCGTCCGCGCCTGACTGGGCGAGGCCCGTTTGCCCGCACTATGAGGCGATTACAAGCCCTGATCCGGCCTCAGTCGAACGGGCCGATCACGAGGCGGTGACGGCTAAGCTTCTTCCCCCTTCCCCGCCTCCTCGCGGCTCGCCTCGCGCCGCCTCACGATCTCGCGCACCCCCAGCATCAGGGCCAGCCAGCCGACCCCCACGCCCGCCAGTATCGCCGAGGTCCACACGCCGTCCCCGGCCACCGCCGCCATGAAGGATCCGCCGAAAAACGCCACCAGCGCGGTCTTGGGCAGCACCCCCAGGGCGCAGCCGGCCAGATAGCCCGCGAAGTTCGCCCGCGCCGCCCCGAAGGCCATATTGACCACGATAAAGGGCGCCGACGGCACATTGCGGATGATGAAGGAGGCATAGAAGGCGTTGCGCCCCACGAACCGCTTTAGCCGCTCGGTCGTCTTCCCGCCGAACCGCTCCAGCATCCGCGCCGTCGGCCCTCGCCCCAGCCAGTAGGTCACACCCGCCGAAACCACCGTCGCGATCCAGCTGAACAGGAACCCGAACCACGGCCCGAACGCCACCACACAGGCTGCGATCAGGATGAACTGCGGCACCCCCAGAAACGCCGAGACGGTGAACACCGCCACCGCCGCCGCCAGCCCCCAGGGCCCGACCCGGAACCCGCCGAGCCAGGCCTCCAGCCTCTCCTCGGCGCCCAGGGCCATCTGCGTCTTGCCGAAGGCGAACACGGCCACGATCGCGCCCAGCAACAGCGCCGTCGCCAGCAAGGCCCGCCACCGCGCGGCCTCCATGTTCAGAACGAAGTCGATCAGGCGACGCATGGGCCCCGATACCACCCTACCCCGCCCCTATGGAACCGGGACTGGACGCTGCTCGGTCTCCCAGGACGCGATCCGCCATTCGTCATCCGTTTCCTTCCGGAAGCGCAAGGTGACGCCCAGGGGGTCACGCGCGCCGGACGTTTGGGTCAGCAACAGTTGGCCAACAACGGTCACGCCGCCTGCGTCGCCTTCCGCGCGCAGCACCCGAAGCCACCGGTCGCCCAGCGCCCTCTTCTTCCACGCCGCCTCGATTCCCGCCCTGCCCTCGAACCGCCGCCCGTCGATCGCCAGCAGGGTGACATCGGGCGCCTGCATCTCCGTCGCATAGGCCCGACGGGCATCTCCCCCGATCCCCACCTGCAGCGCCTCCAGAACCTCCGCCGCCGCGATCGGCTGGGCGCTGCCCGCCATCAGACAGGCCCTCAACCGGCCGGTTCCATGGCCATATCGCTCGATGGCGAAATGCCCGCAGGTCGGAAAGGCCGCTGCGACGAGAATGGCGACGTCATGAACGCGCTCGGTCGCCGGATCCTCGCCGCAGGACGGTCGGTTCCAGCGCTTCACCTCTCTGTCGTCGATCAGTTCGACGATCACCCGGGGCGGATCGAGACATCGCAAAGCCAACGGCGTCCGGCCTTGCGCGATCATGGTCTTCATGTCCGGCTCGGGCTCGGGTTCCTGCCGATCCCGCACGGCCTTGATGATCCTGTCGACCTCGTTCCACCCAACCTCCCAGACGGGGCGCGTCAGGATGGCGACATGGCCGTCGGCATGAAGGGTCCGCGCCTCGGCGAAACCCTCGCGCCGATACTCGTTCAGCGGCCGGTTCATGAAGCTGACCGCCGGCCAGATCGTGCCAAAGGCGTCATACCGGAGGATTCTGACGCCCTTGTAGCCTTCCGCGGCCAGCGCCTCCGCCGTGGGCAGTTCGAGCTTGCCGAGCAACCCGGCCATCTCCTCGGCGCCACAGACCTCCGTCGAGCGTTCCGAGCAGGACGGAATTTGGTTCGGCTCCCAACCACGTTGCGCCATCGCCGGTGCGGCAGCCAGCGTGACCAGCGACGCGATCGCCAGCACGACGCCCGGATGCCGGGGTCGCCCAGTTCCAGAGGGCGGGCGATTCACTTTCGGGTGGATCGGGCGACGCATGATCAGGTTCTCGGCTGGAACGGCTCGACCGTCCACCCTTCAAGCCGCCATTCCTGCCAGGCCCGGTCCCAGCCCCAAACCTGCGTAAACGGTGCGAAGAATCCGCCGTTGACCCGACCCTCGCCATCGACGCTGTCAGTCTCGATACGACCGGACACCTCGACACGCGTGCCGCTGACGCCCGAGAATTTCATCAGATTGACCCGAAAGCCGCGCTCCTCGGCCTCCTTCTCAGCCAAAAATGCGCCGATCGAACGCAGCATGCCCGTTTGCCGATATCGACGCTCATCGCCGGGCCACGTCAGAACCGCGTCGGCGTTCGTTCCCATCCAGGCGCTCCACGCCCGCTCTCGTGTCGTACGCTGGCCGGGATCGGCATGGCCCACGCCGATCTGGTTCATCAATCCGGCGGCCGCCATTCTGTCGCCATCCAGATTGCCGCACAGGGCCAGCCGGATCACGTCGCTGGGCTCCCGCTTGCGGTCGAGCAGCACGCAGTCCGGCAACAGCGATACCGCGCGCGCCGCCAGATCAAAGGCGAAGGTCGCCGTCAGTTCGCCGCCGCAGGCGCTCTCGCCGCGTCGACGCACCGGGACGTCTCGCCCCTCCGGCGTCGTGGTGTTGGCCATCTCGATCCAGGTCGACCAGGCGTGGAGGCAAACCTTATGAGGCGGGGTCATTCCAGGCGGGTAGATGGAACCCATATCCGGCGCCAACTCGCGGTCCGCGAAGCGCGCCGCACGCCTCACGGCCTCCCAGTCTGAGAGGGGCACGGGCGCCTTCATCTGTTTGTCGGGAGACAGATACACCACGACACGCGGCGACTCGCCCGGCCGGCGTTCGAAGGCGATGGTCGGCATGTCGCCGCCGAAGCCGTGCGTGAAACCGGCCCGATAGATTTCGGCGCCCGTCCCGGCCTCGGCCTCTATGGATGTAAGGCCTTGGCGAGCTTCGAACGCGGCCCGTCTTGCCCTGGCGCATGCCTCATCGGTCTGGCTGATCCGGCATTCCGGCGGCGACGGCGGCGTCTGCACCAGCGCCATCGCGGCGAGACCAACAGCAATCAGCATTTTTGAACTCAGAAACGCCTGTTCAATTGCACGCAACGCCCCCGACCCGTAAACAGCGCCCGCCTCCCGAGAACGAGAATTCCAAATGTCCCTGCAATCGTCCGCCCTCGCCCGCGTCAAGCCGTCCGCTACCATCGCGGTCAGCGCCAAGGCCCGCGCCCTCGCGGCGGCCGGTCGCGACATCATCGGTCTGGGCGCCGGAGAGCCGGACTTCGACACCCCGGACAACATCAAACAGGCGGCCATCGACGCAATCCATCGCGGTGAGACCAAGTACACCGACGCCGACGGCATGCCCGAGCTGAAGAAGGCCATCGTCGCCAAGTTCGCCCGCGAGAACGGCCTGACCTACGAGGTCAGCCAGATCCACGTCGCCTCGGGCGGCAAGCCGGTGATCTACAACGCCCTTCTGGCCACCCTGAACCCCGGCGACGAGGTGCTGATCCCGGCGCCCTACTGGGTCTCCTATCCCGACATGACCCTGCTGGCCGGCGGCGAGCCCGTCTTCGTCACGGGCGAGGAAAAGGACGGCTTCAAGCTGCGTCCCGAGGTGCTGGAGGCCGCGATCACGCCCCGGACGAAGTGGCTGATCCTCAACTCCCCGTCCAACCCGACCGGCGCCGCCTATACCCGCGCCGAGCTCGAGGCCCTGGCCGAGGTTCTGCGTCGTCACCCGCAGGTCTGGATCCTGACGGACGACATGTACGAGCACCTGACGTTCGACGATTTCGAATACACCACCATCGCCCAGGTCGCCCCGGACCTCTACGACCGCACCCTGACGGTCAATGGCGTGTCCAAGGCCTACGCCATGACCGGCTGGCGCATCGGCTATGCGGGCGGCCCCAAGGCCCTGATCGACCTGATGCGCAAGGTTGCCAGCCAGACCACCTCCAACCCCTCGTCCGTCAGCCAGTGGGCGGCCGTCGAGGCCCTGAACGGAACGCAGGACTTCCTGAAGCCCCGCAACGACGCCTTCCAGGCCCGCCGCGACCTGGTCGTGTCCATGCTGAACCAGGCCTCGGGCATCCGCTGTCCCAACCCCGAGGGCGCCTTCTACGTCTATCCGTCGATCGAGGGCCTGATCGGCAAGACCACCCCGTCCGGCGTCGTCATCGACGGCGACGACACATTCACGACGGAACTGCTGGAAGCCGAGGGCGTCGCCGTGGTCCAGGGCTCGGCCTTCGGCCTGTCGCCCTATTTCCGCGTCAGCTACGCGACCTCAGAAGCGGTGCTCGAAGAAGCCTGCACCCGCATCCAGCGCTTCGCCGCCAGCCTGAAATAATCGTTTTCCATCAAGGGGCGACCTTGCCTCTGGCAGGGTCGCGGACAGGTCCGAAATGGACCGCCGTGACGCCTGAGACCCTGGGGCCAGCACGAAACGCCGCCCCGTCAGGACGGCGCCCCCTACCCCGCCCGCTCCAGCCCCCGCCGCGCCGCCGCCAGTTGCTCGGCCATCACCGTCTTCAGGCGCTCCGGCGCGACGATCTCGACCTGGTCGCCCCAAGTGAACAGGTGCCAGGCCAGTTCGCGCATGCCTGAGGCGCGGAACCGCACCGTCACCCCGCCGTCCGGTCCGTCCTCCAGCGTCTGGGTCGGGTGCCAGCGCCAGCCGCGCGCCTCGTCCGCGCCGGCCGGCGAGATGCGCAGCACCACATCCTCGATCTGGTCCTGATAGATGCCGAAGGACTGGCTGGCGAACGCGGTCAGGTCGAAGTCGGGCGGTGGCGGCGAGACGCCCTCCTCGGCGCGGACATCGGTCATCCGGTCCAGCCGGAAGGTGCGTATCTCCCCGGACTTCCGGTCCAGCCCCACCAGATAGTTGGCCCGGCCGAACATCAGGCCGCAGGGCGCCACGGTGCGTCGCCGCGCCTCGGCGCCCGGCCGGGAATAGATGAAGCCCAGAGGCGACTGGGCCAGCACCGCCCGGCGAATGGTGGCCAGCACCGCCTCGTCCGCGCTGGGCCTCGGCCCGGCCTGCACCGCTATGGTTTCGGCCCGGACCAGGGCCTCCAGATCGGGGGCCAACCGGTTCAGGGTCGTGGACCGCATGGCCGACTTCAACTTGCGTTCCAGCCCTTCCAGCGCCGCCGCCCGGGCGTGTTCGCCCGTCCGCCTCAGCCCCTGCGCCGCCTTGGACAGTTCGACCAGTTCGCCAGCCGTCGGCGCCTGTTCGAACCCCGACAGACCGCCCCGGATGCGCCAGCGCTTGCTCGGCGGGTCCGACACCTCCTCCGTCTGCGGGAACAGGGCCAGGACCGCGTCGCGCAGTCGCTCGGCCGTGCGCCGACCGACGTCCATCTCCACCGCCATCTCGTTCAGCGTCAGGCCTTCCGCCGAGGCCGCCATGCGCCGCGCCAGTTCGATGACCAGAACCGCCTTGTCGTGCCTCATGCGCCTGCCCCGAAATGATACGACCGATAATGGCGCAATACTGTCGCATCCTCTCAACATCGGCAAGACGCCCCGACCGACAGGAGACATTCCATGGCCCGCTCGACAATCGCTTCCCGCTTCTCCCCCGCCGCTGCTGTCGCGGACAGCCGCTACCTGATCGTCCCGTGCGAGGCCGACGGCTGCGGCGATCTGGCCGTCATCTGGGACCGGCTGGAGGAACAGGTCGTCGACGTCATCTCCGCCGCCGCCAGCGCCCGCTATTCGGACGAAGACCTGCTGTGGGACGAAGGCCGCGCCTTCGCCGAAGCCGCCGACGCCTACCGAATGGCGGCCTGAGGCGCGAAGGTTCAGCCCCTCGCCGGCTTCGTCCAGCGGTCGATCTGCCGCTGCGCCGGCCCCTCCACGAACCGGTGCGCGAGAACCGCCAGCCCGACGATCCACACGAACAGGCCGACGGCGAAAAGGTCGTTCAGCCACACCGAGCCGAAGTCGATCCGCCGCCCGTTCGGCATCCAGTCCAGCTTTCTGGCCGCGATCAGGACCACGGTCAGGACGAACATGTGGACCATGTAGATCGCGAACGACCAGCGCCCCAGGGTCACGAGCGCCCTGTGATCCAGCAGCCTCGACACCGCCCCGTTCTCGCCCGCGAACACCCAGACCGCGACGACGAAAGCCAGGGTCACGGCCACCGTCGCCGGCCCCGTCGCCCAGGCCACGAACAGGCAGACGGCCACGACCGTGGCGAGTTCCAGCACCGTCGCCCCCATGCCCTTCAGGCGCGGAATTCGCACCCAGACCCCCTGCAGGGCCGCGCCGAGGAAGAAGCCGTAGAAGGCCCGGGGCACGGCCGCCACATGGGTCGTATTCATCCACGGCGGCGGCGGCGTCGTGTCATGGACCGAGGCCATCAGCACCAGCACCACGCCGACCAGCGCCACGGCCAGTCCAATGACCCGGAACCGCCTCGGCGCCGCCAGCACCAGTCCGGCGAACAGGATGTAGCAGGCCACCTCGGCGCTCAACGTCCAGGCCGGCCCGTTCCACGTCAGATACGGATGCACGTTCCACGCCTGGACCAGCAGCAGGTTGGTGAAGATGGCCTCCACCGACCGGTCCCGCGCGAACGGCGGGACGGCGTCGAAGGGGGTCCACAGCCGCACCAGCTCCAAGCCCACGAAGGCCGCCAGCATCAGGGCGTGCAGCGGCCACACCCGCCCGAGCCGCCGCACCATGAACCGCCCGGCGTCGCGCGGCGTCTTCAGACGTCCGGCATAGGCGTGGGCGATCACGAAGCCCGACAGAACGAAGAAGTAGTCCACGAACAGATAGGCGTGCTGGACCAGCCCCCAGTCCCGCCAGTGGCTCGCTACCGGCATGTGAAACATCACCACCAGGATCGCGCAAACGCCGCGCAGGGAATCCAGCGCCTCGAAACGGACGTGGGCGGGCGGTGTCGAGGGCGCGGCGGCGGTGTTCACAGCCGCGTGATAGCGCCGCCGTCAGCCGCGCGATAGAGGCTTCACGCGCCGGTCGGATAGCGCTCCCGCATCCACGCGACTGACCGTTCGGCCAGTTCCTTCAGAACCGCCTGATCCACGTCGGCCAGCCGGTTCAGATAGAGGCAGGACACCCCCGTCGTATGCTTGCCCAGCCGCGCCATCAGGTCGGGCTGCCCCTCGAACCCCGGCATGATGTAGATCGTCAACTTGGCCTTGCGCGGCGAGAAGCCGATGATCGGCCAGTCGGCGGGCTTCTTCGTCGTGTTCACATAGGTATAGCGGCCGAAGCCCACGATCGACGGCCCCCACATCACCGGCGGCTCCCCCGTCACCTCGGTCATCAGGGCGCACAGGGCCTCGGCCTCCTCACGCCGTCGGGCATCGGGCTGCGCCGCGATGAAGTCGGCGACGGGAACGTCGGTCGGTTTTGTCTTCGGCTCGGACGCCATGTCGTGTCTCCCCGCCCCACCTTCGCTCAGGAACCCGGCGGCGACCAGCCCGTCGGCGCCATCTCGAAGGCCGAGAACTCGAACCCTGGCGCGACCGTGCAGCCCATCAGGCTCCACGCCCCCAGCCCCCTCGCCGCCTGCCAGGCCCCGGCCGGAACCACCGCCTGCTTCGCCTGCCCGGCCTTCAGCTCGTCGCCCAGAACCACGGTCCGAACGCCCGTCTCCGTCGCGATCCTCAGCTCCAGCGGATCGCCCATATAGTGGTGCCAGACCTCGGCCGCATCGACGAGGTGCCAGTGCGACGCCTCCCCCTCGGCCAGCAGGTAGTAGATCGCCGTCGACACCGCCCGCCCCTCCACGGCGTGCGGGTCGCGGAACGTCTCGCGATAATGCCCGCCCTCGGGATGGGGCGACAAGGCGAGCCATTCGATCACTTCGGCGGCGGTGAAGTTCATAGCGGGAGGTTAGAGCGATTCCGCCTGCTAAAGGCCTCGGCTCAGCGCCAAACCTCCAACCCATGGCGACGCATCGCGATCCTGCATTTCTCGGCCGCATTGGCCGAGGCCGCAAGGTGGCGATCCTGAAGCGCTGCCCGTTCTTCCTTTGGATTTGAACGGCCTCCGGCAGGTGTCAGGGCGACATCCCGCAACGAGCCCATTCCACCTGTCGTATCCGCCAACACAGCGCCGAGCGCTTCGAGATCGTTGACGGCAAGCCTGAGGCGATACTCATCGACGCGAATAGCGACCGACCAGCCCCACTCTCCGCCATATTCCTTCAACAAGCCGGAGACTTCCCCGAGCGCGTCGATCACATCCTGGACCTCGGGACCGACAGGCATCGCCTCACAACGCCTTCACGATCCCCTCGACCATCTTCTTGGCGTCGGCGAACAGCATCATGGTGTTGTCGCGGAAGAACAGCTCGTTCTCCACCCCCGCATAGCCCGCCGCCATACCGCGCTTGATGAACAGGACGGTGCCGGCCTTTTCCACGTCCAGGATCGGCATGCCGTAGATCGGGCTCTGCGGGTCGGTCTTCGCCGCCGGGTTTGTCACGTCGTTGGCGCCGATGACGAAGGCGACGTCGGCGGTGGCGAACTCGGCGTTGATGTCCTCCAGCTCGAACACCTCGTCATAGGGGACATTGGCCTCGGCCAGCAGGACGTTCATGTGGCCGGGCATGCGGCCGGCGACGGGGTGGATGGCGTATTTCACCTCGACCCCTTCCTCCTTCAGCTTGTCGGCCATTTCGCGCAGCGCATGCTGGGCCTGGGCCACCGCCATGCCGTAGCCGGGGACGATGATGACCTTGGAGGCGTTCTTCATGATGAAGGCGGCGTCGTCGGCCGAGCCCTGCTTGACCGGCCGGGTCTCGACCCTGCCGCCCGCGCCTGCGGCCGCATCGCCCCCGCCGAAGCCGCCCAGGATGACCGAGATGAAGCTGCGGTTCATGCCCTTGCACATGATGTAGGACAGGATCGCGCCCGACGAGCCGACCAGGGCGCCGGTGATGATCAGGGCGATGTTCTCCAGCGTGAAGCCCAGCGCCGCCGCCGCCCAGCCGGAATAGGAGTTCAGCATCGACACCACGACGGGCATGTCGGCCCCGCCGATCGGGATGATCAGGGTCGCGCCGAGGATCAGGCTGATGGCGAAAATGCCCCAGAAGGCCCAGAGCGCCGTCCCGCCCGAGCCGATCATCACCCCGATCAGCAGCACCAGCGCCAGGGCCAGGCCGATGTTGATCAAATGCCGCGCCGGCAGGATGATCGGCGCCCCCGACATCCGCCCGTCCAGCTTCAGGAAGGCGATCACCGAACCGGTGAAGGTGATGGCCCCGATGGCGACGCCCAGGCTCAGTTCGATGATCGAGACCGTCTTGATGCCGGCCCCGTCCGAGATGCCGAAGGCCACCGGCGCATAGACGGCGCCCACGGCCACCAGACAGGCGGCCATCCCGACCAGACTGTGGAAGGCCGCGACCAGCTGCGGCATGTCGGTCATGGCGACCTTCTTGGCGATCAAGGCTCCTGCCCCGCCGCCGACCACCACGCCCGCGCCCAGCAGGCCGACCGTCACCCAGTCCAGGGCGCCGCTCGTGCCGAGCGTCAGCAGGGTCACGCCCACGGCCAGGGCCATGCCGACCATGCCGAAGGTATTGCCCTGACGGCTGGTCTCCGGGCCCGACAACCCGCGCAGCGACAGGATGAACAGGACGCCGGAAACCAGATAGGCCAGGGCGGCGAGAGAGGCGTTCATGATCTTGTCGAATCCTTCAGGGGCCGAGTCGCGGCGTCTTTTCGTTCACGGCTTTTGTCGAAGTGGTGGAGTGCGAACACCCCGGCCGCGCCTACAGCAATCAGCAGCGCGGCCCATCCCGCACCTCGGACGAGGCCGATCCATCCGCTCTCGTCGAAGCGCTCGAGTGCCATTGATCCGAGGATCATAGCGATGCCTGCGGCGGCCAGAATCCATTGGATGAGCGCCGACGCGCGGTGAAACACGACGCGAGCCGCAAGCACTATGCCGCAGCCGATGATAAACATGGCGGTGTGAAACTCATTGAGGCTGCTCCGCGCAAGCCACAGCAGACCGATGCAGCCCAGCGCAATCAGAACAACAGCGACCCGTCCCAAGAAGATCACCGCGCGAGACCGCCGATCACCCCGACGCGCATCTTCACCTGAATAGAAGATGGCGGCCAGGATGACGCCGATCAAAGGCGCGATCGCGAAGGCGAGGATCACCCACATCTCACCCTCCCTTCGGCCGACAGGTGCGGGTCAGCCGCCACAGGGCGGCGAGGATGAAGAGGGGCGACAGGATGGCCAGGGCCCAGTCGATCGGCGTCATGGCCCGCGTCTGGATCACGATCCTCAGCAGGGTGGCGGCGAAGACCAGCACCACGCCGCAGTCCATGAAGCGCATCTTCTGAATGGCGTCTTTCTCGCGCAGCCAGCTCCAGACCCACAGGCCCAGCCCCAGCCCCGTCGCCGCCCACGACGCCGCGCGCGCCAGCCCGATCGGATCCAGTTCGCCGAGCGCGAGATCCGGCATCAGGTTCGCGTCCCGCCGGCAATCCGGGTCTTGCGAAACATTTTGACGCCTTGAAGAAGAGAACCCAACGACAGGATGGCGGCGCCGAACGCCCCGATCCGCTCGCCCTCGAACCAGGCACCAATCGCGTACCAACCCCAGAAGGCCGTCATCAGCGGGAAGAATATCCCGATCAGCGCGCGCTCGATGAGCTGACGTCGTGTCGACGACAGCGCGCCGCTGAGCAGAACCAGACCGATCACGCCCGCCAAAGAGACGGGGATCGCAATCATCATGGCGATGTCCTGGGACGTCATCATCGGCTCAGCCTTTCGCCTCCGCGGGCTTCGCCGGCCGTTCCTTCTTCTTGTACATGGCCAGCATCCGCCGGGTGACCATGAAGCCGCCGAAGATGTTGACGCTGGCCAGGGTCACGGCCGCCACGCCCGCGCCCTTGGCGATCCAGGACGTCGCCCCGCTGTCGCCTGCGGTCGCCGCGGCGGCGATCAGGCCGCCGACGATGATGACGCTGGAAATGGCGTTGGTCACCGCCATCAGCGGCGTGTGCAACGCCGGCGTCACCGACCAGACGACATAGTAGCCGACGAAGATGGCGAGGACGAAAATCGCCAGACGAAAGACGGTGGGATCAACGTGTTCCATCAGTTCCGGGCCTCAAGGCGTTCAAGACGATTGTCGATACTGACCAGCAGGCGCAGCACACCGCCGATCAACAGGCCGGCGAAAAGAAGATAGAGCGCGGGAACAATCAGCATGAACCCGAGCCCGCCCGAGCGCGGCGTGAAGATGTTGATCACACCGATCAGAAGCGTGACGCCGGCGAGGACGGGGCCTCCGATAAGGGCAATGGTCGCCACCACGCTAAGGAACTTCTTCAACCAGCCATTCATCCCCGCACCCCTTCATGCACCACGGCGCCGCCGCTGGTGACCACGGCCGCCTTCAGGATTTCATCTTCCAGATCAACCGCCACGGCCCCGTCCTTCAGCATCAGGTCGAGGAAGGCGACGAGGTTCTTGGCGTAGAGGCTGGACGCATCCGCCGCGATCCGGCCCGGCAGGTTGGCGATGCCGACGATGGAGACGCCGTTCGGGGTCACGACCGTCTCCCCGACCCTGGCCCCCTCGACGTTTCCGCCTGCCTCGACCGCCAGATCGATCAGCACCGAGCCCGGCTTCATCGTCGCCACCTGTTCGGCCGTGACCAGCACCGGCGCCGCGCGGCCGGGGATCAGGGCGGTGGTGATCACGATGTCCTGCTTCCTGATGTGTTCGCCGGTCAGGACCGCCTGCTTGGCCTGGTATTCGGCCGACATCGGCTTGGCGTAGCCGCCGGCCGTCTGGGCGTTCCTGAACTCCTCGTCCTCGACGGCGAGGAACTTGGCACCCAGGCTCTCGACCTGTTCCTTGGTCGCGGGCCGCACGTCGGTGGCGGTGACCACCGCGCCCAGACGCCGCGCCGTGGCGATGGCCTGAAGACCGGCGACGCCGACCCCCATGACGAAGACCTTGGCCGGGGCGACCGTGCCCGCCGCCGTCATCATCATCGGGAAGCCGCGCCCATAGGCCGCCGCCGCCTCGATCACGGCGCGATAGCCCGCCAGGTTGGCCTGTGACGACAGGGCGTCCATCACCTGGGCCCGGGTGATGCGGGGCACGAACTCCATGGCGAAGGCGGTGACATTCGCCCCGGCCAGGGCCGCGACCGTATCCTTCTCGCGGTAAGCGTCCAGCAAGGCCACGACCACCGCACCGGGCTTCAGGCCCGCGATCTCCTGAGCCGTCGGCCCGCGCACCTTCAGCAGGATGTCGGCGCCCTCCAGCACCGCCCGGGTGTCCGGCTTCACCACCGCGCCCGCGGCGACGTAGTCGGCGTCAGGGAAGGACGAGCCCGCGCCCGTCCCCGCCTCCACCGTCACGGTGCAGCCGAGCGAAACGAACTTCTTCGCGGTTTCGGGGGTCAGGGCGCAGCGCGTCTCGCCTTCCCGGCGTTCACGCGTCACGGCGATCGCGACAGCCAATCGATTCTCCCCAAGAGACATTCGTTCTTGAGAGCGAGGTTAGGCTGGAAAGGATTGCCACGTCAAAGCGCGGATGCGCGATTTCACGCAGAAATATTGCCGCGAAGGGCAAGAATCGGCGTCGCGACGCAATTTATTGGTCCAAATCGGCGAGGAGCCGCCGCGCTGCCCAATCAGGCCGCCCGCGACACCGCGAAGTCGGCCAGACCTTCCAGCGCCGTCCGCCACTCGCTGACCGGCAGAACGGCCAACGCCGCCTTGGCCCGGTCGGCGTAATCATAGGCGGTGTCGATGGTGGCCGCGACCGCGCCCGAACCGACGATCAGTTCACGCGCCCGGTCGAAATCGTCCTCGGTTCGCTGCCCCTTGTTGATGGTGCGGTCCCAGAAATCGTCTTCCCGGCCCTGCGTCCTCTGAACCGCCAGCAACAGCGGCAGGGTGACCTTGCCCTCGTTGAAGTCGTCTCCGGCGTTCTTGCCCAGGGTCTCGGACGCCCCGCCATAGTCCAGGGCGTCGTCGGCCAGATGGAAGGCCAGGCCGAGGTTCAGGCCGTAAGCCCGCAGAGCGTTCGACGCCGCCTCGTCCACCCCCGCCCCGACCGCCCCCGCCTCGGCGGCGGCGGCGAACAGTTCGGCCGTCTTGGCCGAGATGATCTTCAGATAGGTGTCCTGATCCAGGTTCAGGTCGTGCGACCGCGTGAGTTGAAGCACCTCGCCCTCGGCGATCACCGCAGCCGCCTGCGCCAGGATTCCGAGCGCCGTCATCTGGCCCGTCGCGACCCTCAGCTCGAAAGCCCGCGCGAAAAGGACAGCGCCCACCAGCACGCTGGACGGCGCGCCCCAGATCAGGTGCGCCGCCACCTTGCCGCGCCGCAGGTTGGACACGTCCACGATGTCGTCGTGCAGCAGGGTCGCGGTGTGGATGAACTCCACCGCCGCCGCCAGCCGGATCGGGTTCTCGATCGTCCCGCCCGCCGCGCGCGCCGCCGCGACCGTCAGCAGGGGCCGCAGCCGCTTGCCGCCCGCCGCCACGATATGGTCCGCCAACAGGGGAATGACCGGCACGTCCGACTGCATGCGCTCGACGATCAGGGCGTCGACCCGCATCATGTCGGGCGTCGCCAGACGCACCAGCGCCTCGACATCGCCTTTCGAGCGGGCGGGGATCAGGGTGGCGGCGTCCAAGAAACTCTCTGATATCTGGCGTTTCGGGGCCGGAACGGGCTGAAAAACGCAAAGGCGGCTTGCTGCGTCGCAGCGAGGCGGACAATGGTGATCGGACCATGACGGGTCAAGCCGAATGACACTGCCCGACGCCCCGCCCCCTGAGGATTCAACGGTGGACGAGAGCGCCCTGCTGGGTGGCCGCGTGCGCCTGTTGCAGGGCCGGGACGGCTATCGCGCCGGAATGGACGCCGCCCTGCTCGCCGCCGCCGTCGCCGCCAAGTCGGGCCAGCGCCTCATCGAGGCCGGCTGCGGCGCCGGCGCTGTCCTGATGCAGGTCGCCGCCCGCCGCCCCGGCGTCGCCCTGACCGGGGTGGAGCGCGACCCCGCCGCCGCCGAGCTGGCCCGCCGCAACGCCGTGCTGAACGATGTGAAGGACAGGACCTCGATCGTCACCGGCGACGTCGCCGCCGGTCCCGGCCCGCTCGCCATTCCGCCCTTCGACTGGGCGATCTCGAACCCGCCCTTCTTCGACGACCCCGACGCCCTGCGCGCCCCATCCCCCGGCAAGCGCGGCGCCTGGATGGCCGATGACGGCCTGGCAGCCTGGACCAGCTTCCTGCTGAAGTCGGTGAAGGACGGCGGCCGTATCCTGATGATCCACCGCGCCGACCGTCTGGCAGACATCCTTACCCTGCTGGGCGCTAAGGCCGGCTCCTTCACCATCCTCCCGATCCAGCCCTTCGCCGACGCACCCGCCAAACGGGTCATCGTCCAGGCCGTCCGCTCCGGCCGCGCGCCGCTTCGCCTGCTGCCGCCGCTGGTGCTGCATGACCGCTCCGGCGCCAAGCACACGCCCGAGGCCGAGGCGGTCCTCAGGGGCGAGGCGGGGCTGGAGTTTTAGCGCCTTCTTTCGTCATTCCGGGCGAAGGGCCCCTTGGCCCGCAGACCCGGAACCCGGCGGCGCGCGCGAGCGCGAACCTGTCACGGACGCAGTCGCCTCCGGCATTTCGCCTCCGCTTCACTACGGCGCCGCCTCGTTCCGGGTCTTCGCTACGCTGCGCCCGGAATGACGAAAGGAAGTTGGTTTTTGCTGCGCGAACCGTTTTCAGCGCCGAAGTCCAGATCGGCGGTTTGCTCTGCGCCTTCCTACCACGCCCCCAACTCCCGCAACTGCTTCGCGAGATCGTCCGGCAGATCCCCCGCATCCATCGTCGACAGATCCGGCGGCGCGTCCTTCGGCTCCAGATAGCGCCAGCCCTGGAATGGCCTGCGCGCCTGCGGGGCCGTGCGGATCACCTCGGGCGACAGCTTGATCACACAGGACTTCGCCTTCCCCTCCCCCCGCGTCGAGATGTCGAGGATCGGCATGCGACAGGTCACCGACCCCTTCATCACCCAGAACAGGGAGCCGCCGTCCTCGATCTCGTCGGCGCGCTTGGGCGTCATCCGGGTGTTGACGGTCAGCCACTGGCCCTTTGCGGCGCGGCGCTCCAGCGTCTCGACCTTGGCCACGCCGACGCACAGCTTGATCATGTGAAGAGGCATGGACGCGATATCGGCCCTCAGCCCATCCGCCGCAGGACCAGGGCCGACCAGGCGTCGCGATGGATGCGCCGCTCCAGCCGGAATCCCTTGGAGACATAGGCCGCCGTCACCCGCCGCTCCTGTGTCCGCAGCAGGCCCGACAGGATCGCCACCCCGCCGATCCGCAGCGCCAGCTTGATGTCCTGCGACAGGGAAACCAGCGGCGGGGCCAGGATGTTGGCCAACACCAGATCATAGGGGCCGTGCTGGCGCACCCGCCGGTCGTTCAGGCCCGAGGCGTGAACGAAGCTGGCCTTGGCCCTGTTCAGATGCGCGTTCTCGTTGGCGATCCGCACCGACGGCGCGTCGATGTCGGTGCCCAGGGCGACCCGGCTGCCGGTCTTCGCCGCCGCGATGGCCAGGACGCCGGTACCGCAGCCGACGTCCAGCACCCGCTCGAACCGTTCCCGCTTCAGCAGTTCGTCATAGGCGATCAGACACCCCACCGTCGTACCGTGGTGGCCGGTGCCGAAGGCGGCGCCGGCGTCGATCTTCAACGCCACGGCGTTCGGCGGAACCTGCCCCTGATCATGGGCGCCATAGACGAAGAACCGCCCGGCCTTCACCGGCGGCAGGCCGGACAGCGACATGGCCAGCCAGTCGGCGTCGGCCAAGGGCTCGACCTTCACCTTGACCTGATCGTGGTCGGCCAGCACCGCCTCGATCCGCGCGGCCTCGTCCTCGGTCGTCGGGAAGGCGTCGATGCGCCAGATCCCGCGATCCTCGTCCTCCTCCAGGATGGAATAGGTCGCCCCTTCCAGAAGGGGGTCGGCGTCCATCGCCTCGGCGGCGGCCTCCGTCGGCGCGCGCAACCCGTGGGCGATGATCTGAACAGGGCTATATGACATCGAGCAAACGCCGCTATGATTGCGAATCAATATTCTTGCGGCCCGAACTCCCCGTGCCGCGCAAACCGAGGGGTCGGGTATCTCATGGCTAAGTCACCGTCTACGTCCAAACCGGCTGCGGCCAAATCGGCCGCGCCGAAAGCCGCCGCAAAGCCCAAGCCTGCCGCCGCGAAGGCCGCCGCCCCCAAGGCGGTCGCCGCCAAGCCCGCAGCCGTAAAGGCTGCGCCGAAAGCCGCCGCGAAGCCTGCCGCCGCAAAGCCGGCCGTGAAGGCCGCGCCCGCCAAGGTCGCTGCGCCCAAGACCCCCGCGGTGAAGGCCGCCCCGAAAGCCGCCGCGCCCAAGGCGGTCGCCAAGCCCGCCGCCGCCAAGCCCGCCCCGAAGGCCGTTGCGGCCAAGCCGGCTGCAAAGGCCGCTGCGCCCAAGGCCGCTGCGAAACCCGCCGCCAAGCCTGCAGCCGCGAAGGCGGCGCCGAAAGCCGCTGCGGCGAAGCCTGCCGCCAAACCGGCGCCCAAGGCTGCTGCGCCCAAGCCCGCCGCGAAGCCCGCCCCCGCTCCGGCGCCCAAGTCCGTGACGGCCGCCGCCGCCGCGCCGATGGAGACGCCGGCCCCCAAACTCACCGAGGCGCCCAAGCCAATCGAAACCCCCAAGCCTGTCGAGGCCCCCAAGCCTGCGGCGGCTCCGGCTCCCGCCGCCGAAGCGCCCAAGGGCTTCTTCGCCAAGCTCAGCGACATGATCTTCGGCAAGCGCTGATCCGCTCGCCATAGACCTGAAAACGGAAAACCCCGGGTGGTCGGAACCACCCGGGGTTTTTACTGTCCGGCGATGCTCTCGATCAGGCCGGCGAAAGGTCTTCCGACAGGATCGCCATTTCGAACATGAAGCTGCCGTCCTCGTCCTCGTCCTCGAAGACGACGCCGATGAACTCGTCGCCGACATAGACCTCGGCCGAGTCGTTCACCTTGGGCCGGGGCTTCACGATGATGCCGCCGGTGTTGAAGGTGCGCTTCAGGTGCGTCTCGATGCGCTTCATGTCTTCGTTGGTCACAGGTAGCCTCGGTGGTCTGGATTGAAGGCGCGGACCCTAAAGGGGCCGGATGCGTATGTCACGTCTCCTCCCCTACTGCGCAGCATGGCGAGGGGACGGCCGCGATCAGATCACGAAGTCATACACCACGTCGGCCAGGGTATGATCCATGGTCCGGGCCGGCTCGGCGCCGGTCGGGCAGTTGACCAGTCGCGCGGGCACCCCGGCGACGGTGCAACCCGAGGGCACGGGCTTCAGCACCACCGAGCCCGAGGCCACCTTGGCGTAGTCGCCGACCTCGATATTGCCCAGCACCTTGGCTCCGGCGCCCAGCAGGACGCCCTTGCCGATCTTGGGGTGGCGGTCGCCGCGCTCGGCCCCGGTGCCGCCCAAGGTCACCCCGTGCAGCATGGACACCTCGTCGCCCACCACCGCCGTCTCGCCGATGACGATGCCGGTGCCGTGGTCGAGGAACAGACCCTTGCCCAGCTTCGCGCCCGGATGGATGTCGATCTGGAACAGTTCGGAAATCCGGCTCTGGAGATGAAAGGCCAGGGTCTCGCGACCCTGGGTCCACAGCCAGTGGGCCACCCGCGATGCCTGCAGCGCCTGATAGCCCTTGAAGTAGAGGAAGGGCTGCAACAGCGTCTTGATCGCCGGGTCGCGCTCGGCGACCGCCTGAAGATCGGCCTCGGCCGCCGCCACGATCTCCTTGTCCGACCAGAAGGCGAAGGCGCAGACCTCGCGCACGCTCATGGGCGCCAGCTCGGCGTCGCCGATCTTGCGAGCGATCTGGAAGCTCAGGGCATTGGCCAGGTCCAGGTGCGACAGGATGGTCGCATTCATCACCGACCCCAGATGGGGCTCGGTCCGCGCGGCGTCCTCGGCCGAGGCGCGCAGCTGGGCCCACACCGACTGATCGGGCGAGACGACTTCGAGGCGCGGGCTGGAGGGGGTGGTCATCGGGCGGCTCCTGAGGCGACCATCATACCCGCGTCAGCATGGCGTGCGCCAGCCAGCCGGGCAGAAGACCTTCCTTCGCCATATGGTAGGCGCGGAACGCCGTGGCCACCGTCATGGAATCCCGCACCGCGCCCCGACCGATCTCCTCGATCAGCCTCAGGAAGGGCACGCGAACGATGGCCAGAACCTCGGTCGGGTCCGGGTCGGTCGCCACCGGCTCCAGGTTCCACGCCAGCCAGCAGATCGCCCGCTCGTCAGTCACGGAGTTGGACAGCTCCATCCGCAACACCTCGCGCCAGGACCGCGCCGCCAGCCCGGCCTCTTCGGCCAGTTCGCGCTGGACGCCGTCGAACGGATCCTCGCCGAACGGCGCCCCGCCCTCGGGCATTTCCCAGGAATAGTTCATCAGGGCGAACCGCGCCTGACCGACCAGGGTGACGGTCCCGTCGGAATGGATGGGCAGCACCCCCGTCGCCAGCGACTTCGGCCGCAGCACCGCATAGTCGGCCGCCGCCCCGGTCGGCGCCGTGGCCTCATGGGCTGTCAGCCGGACCCAGTCGTTCTCGAACGCTTTGGTCGAGGACCGATCGACCCAGGCCGGCGCAGGCGGCCGTCCCTCGGCCCAGATCGGGACGGGATCGACATCGGGGGTTTCGGCATCGTCGCTCACCTCTTCCCTATGGCGCCGGACGCCCGCCGCGCCTAGCTAGGTCGAATGACACAGACAGTTTCGCCGCCCGCTCTCGGAGAACCCCTGCCCGCCCCGACGCCGTCGAGCGAGTTGCGAAACCGGCTGGCGATCCGTCGCTCGGCTCCTGCGCAGGCGCTCACGACGCCCGGCCCCGACGCCGATCAGATCGCCGACATCCTGACCCTCGGCGCGCGCAGCCCCGACCATGGCAAGATGACCCCCTGGCGCTTCGTCGTCATGGGTCCGGAAAGCCGCGCCGGGATCGCCGAACAACTCGCCGCCTTGGCCGTGGCCAAGGGCCTGCCCGGCAAGGCCCAGGCGGTGCTGGCCAAGCTGACCGCCGCCCCGACCACCATCCTGGTGATCTCCACCGCCGCGCCGGGCCTGAAACCCGTCTGGGAACAGGAGCTCAGCGCGGGCGCCGTCTGCATGAACCTCGAACACGCCGCCTCGGCCCACGGCTTCGCGACCTGCTGGATCACCGACTGGTACAGCTACGATCCCGAAGCCGCCGCCCTGTTCGGCGTCCAGCCAAACGAAAAGGTCGCCGGCTTCATCCACATCGGAACCTCGCCGGAGCCGTTGCTGGAAAGGGACCGGCCGGATGTGGCGGCGCTTCTAGAATGGCTACCATGATTAACTATTTTTCGAGCACCAGGACAGAAATCCCTGTATTCTCAGACAAGTAGCCATGCCGGACCGACCAACAAAACTGGATCCATGCGTCCGAAAAACCAGCTATTCTGGCTCGCCTCAGCACGTCCCATCCGGGAACTTCAAATACCAGCGCGCCCCCCTCTTCGAACGGGTTGCCGTGATACTCTGGCTCGGTGAGATGGACGACCTCGCCATTTACCAATCGAGCCTTGACCGTCCCAGTCTCTGAAACGATTGCGAATGGCACGGTGCCGATATGTCGTCCGCCGGGCCTCAAGACGCGCGCCATCTCGGCCATGGCGGCATCGAGATCGGGAACGTGTTCCAGCACTTCGTTCGTGGTGACGATATCGAACATCTCATCATCGAACGTCAGCGCCGTTAGATCCTCGTGCGGAATAGGAAACATGCTCCTGCGCAGTTCTTCGGTCGAACCATACTCTGACCCGAGATAGCGGGCGAAACGCCCTCTCATCAGGAGCGCGAAAGCCGTGATCGCCTCAGCGCCGTAGATTTTCGTCTGATGATCGACGCCAAAGCGCTCAATCTCGTGCATGACCGCCCGCACCCGCGATCCGATGAACCCGTTGCCTAAACCTTCGCGAATGTTCCCGTCGAAACTGATTTCTGATCCTGAGATCGCACGTCCGGTCAGGGGCTCAACAATCCCTCGTTCCAAAACACGTCGCACCAACTCATTCGGGCGATCTACGCCGTAAACGAAGGGGTTGTGCGCAGCGAACGCCTTCCATTCTTCAAGCGAGCGTAGCGAAACGCTCGCTTCTTCCGCCTCGCTCAGGTCGGCCAAAGGGTCGGAGATATTGGGAATGGGCATGAGGTCGCTATGCCAGCAATCTCGTGCGTTCGCCAACAGTTACTAGCCCGAAGCTCCGCTAGGATCGAAAGCTCCATATGAGCCGATCAGCGTCGGCCCCTAGAAGACGGCGTGTGGTGGAAGCTTCACTTTTCAAAGCAGATCAGCACCACGCCGGTGTACTCGGTCACATAGCCGTATCTGCGCGACCAAACATACTGATACCAGGCGTCCGAAAAGCCGGCCGCCTTGGCGCGGTCGAGCAGATCCCAGCCGGGTATTTCGAACACAAGCGCGCCGCCCTCCTCGAACGGGTTGCCGTGATGTTCGGGCTCCTCGAGATGGACGATCTCGCCCTCGACGATCTTCGCCCGCACCTGCCCGGTCGGCGTGTCGAGATGACAGGGCGCCGTGCCGATATGACGGCCTCCCGACCTCAGAACCCGAGCGATCTCGCGTAAAGCGGCGTCCAGATCGGGCACATGTTCGAGCACTTCGTTGGTCGTCACGATGTCAAAGCGTCCGGACGGGAAGTCGAGGCGGGTCAAATCCTGGAACAGCACGGGGAACATCTCGTCCCTGACGGCGTCGTTCGAAGCGTATTCCGAGCCGACATATCGCGGGAAGCGTCCGCGCATAAGTAGGGCAAATGGGGTGACGGCTTCCGCCCCATAGATCCGACTGTCCTCATCCACCCCGAACCGCTCGATTTCGTGGAGCACTGCCCGAACCCGTGAGGACAGGCCGTTGGCGACGAGCGACTCGCGGATCGACGACGTCAGAACAGCCTCTCCCGGAGCGATGGTTCGGCCCGTCAGCGGCTCTTCGAATCCTTCGTCGACCAAGGCGGCGGCCATCAACCGGGCGTAATCCTGCGAGTGTGCGAACCGCGAGCTCTGGCGATAGGCGTGCCATTCCTCGATCGTCCTCAGTTGGACGTTCTCCTCGTTCGGGCCCTCCAGCTTTGAACGCTTCATGCGGGAGCGCGCGTTGCTGATCGCCTCCTCCTCCGGTCGCCGCACCAGGGACACCAACACCACCGAAATCATCATCAGCAGGAACCAGCTGCCCAGCTTGGCCAGGGATACCGGCGCCCAGCCGTCGGCCTGATCGGGATAGGTCCATGCGCGAGCGAAGGTGCCAAGGTTTTCCGCGAACCAGATGAACAAGGCCACCAGCAGGAACCCCAGCAGGAAGGGCATCGAGCGACGCTTGCGGTCGGCGGTGAAATAGAATTCGCCCCGGCCGAACAGCAGGATGGTCGCCGCGAACAGCCCCAGCCGGATGTCGGGCAGCCAGTGATGGCTGAAGAAGTTGATGTAGATCGCCGCCGCCAGCAGCCAGGTCGCCCACAGGGGGGGATAGCGGCGGAAACGGATGTCGAAAATCCGCCATATCCGCGCGATGTAGCTGCCCACCGCCGCATACATGAAGCCCGAGAACAGCGGCACGTCCCCGATGCGCAACAGGCTGGGCTCGGGATAGATCCACGATCCGTGCGCCGTCTTGAACAGCTCCATGATCGTGCCGACGACGTGGAAGACGAAGATGACCCTCGCCTCCTCCCAGCTTTCCAGCTTCAGCCACAGCATGCCGGCCTGGATCGCCACGGCCGCGATGACCAGGAAATCATATCGAGCGATGGGCGCCTGCTGCGGCCACCACAGATGGGTGCCCACCAGCAAGGCCAGCATCAGGCCGCCGAACAAACAGGCCCAGCCCTGCTTCAGCCCGAACATCAGGAATTCGAAGGCGGAACGCGACCAGATGCGGCGATCTGCCCGGGCCTGCACCTCCGTCAGAAGACGGCGGCCCCAGGTTTCGAGAGGAAGGCGACGGGAATCGATCATGGCCCCGTCTTACTCCATTCCTTCCGCCCCCGACCTATCTCCGATATTCCGTCGGATCGAACCGGGCGCACCGCCGCCGGGGTCGTTCTCGACCAGGCCCGAGGTCCGGCATCGGATCCGTGGCCAGGCTGGAATGAAATCCGGTGGAGGTGGTGCGATAGGCCAGAACCAGCCAGCGCCCGTCGTCCTGACGCTCGGCCACCAGCACAGCATCGGACATCAGCTCATAGGTCTTCGCCGAAGCCGAGGCTTGGCGATAGCCGCGTTCCCGGACCCTCACCTTGGCGAAGCGCGGGTCGGCTCTGATCTGGGCGATCTCGTAGCGGAACAGGGGCGCGGTCGCCGCCAGCGACACATAGATGGGCGGCACGGCGGCGGCCGATCCGGTGTCGGGATAGACATAGCCGGGACTGGCGTCGATGCCGCCCGGCGCCATCAGGCGATAGGGGCGCCCCTCGGCCCCCGCACACTGCTCGGCGTACCAGTCATCGACCAGCCCCAGGATGCCCGGATCGTCCGCTGACGGGTCCAGGGCCCGGGCCGGCGGCGCCCCGGCGGCCGGAGCGAGCGCGAGCGCCAGCAACAACGACCTCATGGCGTGGAACGGGCGCAGGTTCATCACCGAACCCTGCCACCGGGCGCGTCCTCAGGCTGCCGTCCGAACCTGACGGTCCGTCACCCCCGCCCGCGATAGGTCGGCACGCCCTGATCCGGCAGCCACAGCCCCTCGGGCGCCGCGCCGGTCTGCCAGAAGACGTCGATGGGGATGCCGCCACGCGGGTACCAGTAGCCGCCGATCCTCAGCCATTTCGGCCGCAACAGCTCCGCCAGCTTCAGCCCGATGGCCACGGTGCAGTCCTCATGGAAGGCGCCGTGGTTACGGAAACTGGTCATGTAGAGCTTCAGGCTCTTGGATTCGACCAGCCAGTCGCCCGGCGCATAGTCGATGACGATGTGGGCGAAGTCGGGCTGCCCGGTGACGGGGCACAGGCTGGTGAACTCCGGCACGGTGAACCGGGCCAGATAGAGGGCGTCGGGATGCGGATTCGGAACCCGCTCCAGCACCGCGGTCTCGGGGCTGGTCGGCTGGACGGTTTGCTGGCCTAGCTGATGCAGGCCGGAGGTGTCTGTGGTCATGGCGGCGATTTAGGGCGCCGACCGCCTCGACGCAAAGCCCGGCCGCCAGAACACCGCCGCGTCGCCTCAGAAGTTGGCGAGCGCGCGCGGCGGCGGCCCATAGAGGTTGTCGCCCGGCTGACCGGCCGTAACGCCCAGCCAGATCACGAAGCCCAGGTTGATCAGGACAGCCAGACCCCAAAGCCCCGCTATCCCGCCGACGCTCGCAAGCGTCCCGAAGCCGTCTCCATAGGCCGCAGCGCTCATGACGCCCCCGAACACAGCCATGGCGCTCAGAACCACCGCCGCCGCCATGACGCCGTAGGGAATGGCCGCCAGCCAGCCAGATCGGCCCATGTCGTGCAGCCGCTTGGACGCGACGCAGACGCCGAAATAGATGCTGGCGATGGACACGAGAGTTCCGATCAGCGGCAGCCAGCCCAGAACCAGACCTGCCACGAACAGGATAGCTACGCCGATCCAGTAGTCCTTCTGGCCGATGCGTCCATTGGCGTCCAGAAACAGGGTCCGCCAGTCGAACGACGCCCCCGAACCTGCCACGCCGGGCGTGTAGCCGGACGGCGGCAGCGGACCCGCCGGCTGGTGCGCCAGAACGATGACCTGGGTGGCCACCCCATCCGCCGGCACGAAGTCCACCTTCATGCCGCTGTAGACGGGCTTCAGCTGCTGCAGGTCCGATCTCGCGAAGCTGTAGCGCTGGCCGTCGTCGCCGCTGATCAGGCCCGCGCCGGGGCCGTCGTCGTAAGTCAGAATTTCGCCGCGCACGCCGTCTCTCCCGTCGCCGGAACCGCCCGGCTCCGCTCTCGCGACCTTAGCGGTATCGCCGTTCCGACGACAAGCCGCCCTTCGGATTTGCCTTCCCCCGCGTCGCCCAGTTAAGCGTAGCCAAAGACAACGGAGGACGACGCCATGGCCATTCCCGCTTCCCTGCAAAAGGGCTTGAAACTGCCGGTGATCGAGGCGCCGATGTTCCTCGTCAGCGGCCCGGATCTGGTCGTTGAATGCTGCAATGCCGGCGTCATCGGCACCTTCCCGTCGCTGAACCAGCGCACCACCGAGGGCTATCGGGACTGGCTGGTCGAGATCAAATCCCGCCTGACGCCCGACGCGGCGGCCTTCGGCGTCAACCACATCGTCCACCACTCGAACACCAGGCTGATGGCCGATCTGGCCGTGACGGTCGAGCATCAGGTGCCCCTGGTCATCACCTCGCTCGGCGCGGTCAAGGATCTGGTCGATGCGGTCCACGGCTACGGCGGCGTGGTCTTCCATGACATCGCCAACGTCCGCCACGCGAAAAACGCGGCCAAGGCGGGCGTCGACGGCCTGATCCTGGTGGCCAACGGCGCGGGCGTCCATGCCGGCATCATCAACCCCTTCGCCCTGGTCAACGAAGTGCGCCAGTTCTTCGACGGGACGATCATCCTGTCGGGCTGTCTCTCGACGGGTCAGGATGTCGCCGCCGCCCTGATGATGGGCGCCGACTTCGCCTACATGGGCACCCGCTTCATCAACACGACCGAGGCCATGGCGTCGGACGGCTACAAGGACATGATCATCGATTCTGGCGCGACCGACATCGTCCACACCCCGGCCGTCTCGGGCATTCCCGCCAACTTCATGACCAAGTCGCTGGAAGCCAACGGGATCGACCCGAAAACCCTGCCCGAGCATAAACTCGACATGGGCGAGGAGGCCCGGGCGTGGAAGACGGTCTGGTCCGCCGGTCAGGGCGCGGGATCGATCCACGACGTCATCCCGGCCGCTCAACTGGTCCAACGGCTCCGCGACGAATTTGCACAGGCTGCGGATCTGTTCGCCAACAAGGCCGGAGTCGCCTAAAGCCTCCGCGAATGATCCGTTCGTTCGCTCTCGCCGCCCTCGCCGTTCTCGCGCCCGCAGCCGCCCTGGCCCAGGACGGTGACAATGCACGCTACGACCCCGACCGCGGCTCGAACTGGACCTTTGAACTCGGCGCGGGCAGCGACAACCGGTCCAAGGGCGCGTCCAAAAGCGACGGCGCGCCCTATGTCTATGGCGAGGCTCAGTGGAACGCCGCCAACGGCTTCTACGCCGACGTGGAGTTCGAGACGATCGATTCCTCGGGTTCCTACGTCGAGACGGAAGCCGAGGCCGGCTGGCAATACTCCGCCTTCGGCCTGGATTTCGATACCTCCGCCTCGCACAAATGGCGGCTCGGAGCCGTGGCCGGCCATGACGACGCGGCCTGGGAGTACCAGTTCGACGTCATCAAGGACTTCGGCGACGTCGACGCCCGCCTGCGGGTCGAACACTCCCCGGACGGCCTGGGATCGACGGAGGCCTGGACCTGGGTCGAGACGCGCGTTCGCTGGCCGCTGGCCGACCGCCTTCAGGCCAGCGTCACCCTCGGCCGCCGGGAACAGGACAATGCGCCCGATTACACGGGCTGGAATGCGGGCCTGGCCTACGCCGTCAACGAGGTGGTCGAACTGGATCTGCGTTGGCATGACACCAACCTCGATTTGCCCGGGGATCAGTACGCCGGCGCCCTGGTCGCCGCCGTCAATCTCGCCTTCTAGGCCGGGGTAAACCTTAATCAACGACTCGCGGTTTATTGACCCTCCGTGGGGACAGAATCTTGACGCGTTGGTTTGTGCATCCGATCGCTGCTTTCTTTCTGGCGATCGCCTGCCTGTCCGGCGCGAGCGCTACGAGGGCGGCCGACCATGACCCGGACCAGGTCGCGCGCTTCGTGGAGGCGCGGGCCTCCCGCACTAACTTCCAGCAGCTCGAAGTCTTCGGCGAAGCCGCCCTCAAGCGCAATGACCGCGAGGGCCTGAACCGCGTCTACCATGTCACCTGGACCGTCCTGAACCAGGGCGATTTCGACAAGGCGGCCGCCTGGAACGCCCGGCTCCGCGCCGCCGCCGTTCGCCTGCACGACGCCCGCTATCAGCGGATCGCCGACCTGAACGACCTGACGATCCGCTATGACAACGGCGATTCGAGCGCTGCCGTCGAAATGCACCGCATTGCCCGGACCGATCCGGACTGGTTCGTCGGCGCCCACGCCGTCCGTCTGGCCGCCCTGGACCTGATGGATCAGGACCGGATCGGCGCGGGCCTGCAGCTGCTCACGGAGTTCGAGACCCGAATCCCGCCCTCGGACCCGTTCGCTCCCACGGCCCGTGCGGGCATCTGGGAGGTGGCCGGGATCGGCCTGATGAAGCTCAACGACCTGGGCGGCGCCGCGCGCGCCTTCTACCGATTCGAGGTCGAGTTCTCCAACCCCGCCTATCCGCGCCCCGACTTCGACAGCGTCTACAACCTGACCCGGATGGCGGTGCAACTCGGCGACCATGAGCAGGCCCGCCGGCTCTACGAGGTTCATCACCGGCTGTCGGTGCGCGCTGGCATCGAGAGCCTGACCGCCTATGACGCCAACCTCTGCGTCACCGTGGCCGAGGGGCGTCAGGACTGGCGCGGCCTGCTACAGTGTCTGGCGCCCTACGGGCCCGATCTGGGCGCGGCGGATTTTCTGGCGACCCACCTTCTGCCCGCGCGGGCCATCGCTCTTGCTCGCACCGGGCGGGTAGCCGAGGCGCAGCGCGATCTGGACGAGATTCGACGCCGCATCGCCGCCAATGATTTCCGCGAGGAAGGCCCTTCCGAAGTACCCCATGTCGAGGCCGAGGTGCTGTTCGCCTCCGGCCGCGCCGCTGAAGCTTACCGCAAGCTGGACGACTACCGGCGCGCCCAGTTGATCTACGACACCCGCCGGTTCAGCGCCGGCATCGGCCAGGTCACCGGCGACCTTCAGGAAAAGCTCGACGAACGCCGGCTGCAGCTCCAGACGGCCCGCAGCAACGCGGGGCTGCAGAAAGACGTGATCGACAGCCAGCGCTGGCTGGTGGCCATCGTCGCCCTGTTCCTGGTCACGGCCTTGGGCGCCGCCTTCTGGCTCGCCCGCCAGGCGGGACGGCTGCGCGAGGCGTCAAGCCGGGCCGAGACCGCCAACCGGGCCAAGAGCGAGTTCCTGGCCAATATGAGCCACGAAATCCGCACGCCCCTGAACGGCGTCGTCGCCATGGCCGATGCCCTCGGTCGCGAGGGTCTGCCGCCCCGCCAGCGTGAGATGATCGACATCATCCGCACCTCCGGCGAAACCCTGGAACGTCTGCTTTCCGACATCCTCGACAGCGCAAAGATCGAGGCCGGGCTGCTGTCACTGGAAACCGCCCCCTTCCCTCTTGTTCAGATGGTTCAGGACATCGGCGCCCTGTGGCGCGCCCGGGCCGAGGACAAGGGTCTGGTTCTGGCCGTGGACATCGATCCGAATACGCCGACCGCCGTATCCGGCGACGTGGTCCGGGTGCGTCAGGTTCTGGGCAACCTCGTCTCCAACGCCGTCAAGTTCACGGGTCAGGGCGAGGTCCGCGTCACGGTCGCCACGGAGGACGACGGCCAGATCCGGTTCTGCGTCGCGGACACGGGCGTCGGCTTCGATGACGCCCAGATGTCGCGCCTCTTCACCCGCTTCCAGCAGGCCGACGGTTCGATCACGCGACAGTACGGCGGGACGGGCCTCGGTCTCGCCATCTCGCGTGATCTGGTCCAGCGCATGGGCGGCGAGATGGGCTGTTCCAGCACGCCCGGCGCAGGCGCGACCTTCTGGTTCCGCCTGCCCCTGCCCGTCGTTCAGATCGAGGCGTCCACGCCAGAGACCGCGCCGGCCGCGCCCGCCGAACGCCGTGACGGACCCATCCGCATTCTTCTGGCCGACGACCATCCGGCCAACCGCAAGGTGGTCGAGGTCCTGTTGTCGGCGGCCGATGTCGAGATCGTCTCCGTCGAGGACGGGCGTGAGGCCGTGGAGGCCTTCCGCAAGGGTCCGTTCGACCTGATCCTGATGGACATGCAGATGCCGGTCATGGACGGCCTGACCGCCACCCGCGGCATCCGTCGCCTTGAACAGGCGGCCGGCGCCCCGCGCACGCCCCTGCTGATGCTGACCGCCAACGCCATGGCCGAACACGTGCAGGCGGGCGTCGAGGCGGGGGCCGACGGGCACCTGGCCAAGCCGATCACCTCGCAACGCCTGTTCGAGGCCATCGAGACGGCTCTGGCGATCGCAGAACCTCATCCCGAAACGGATAGTGAAGCCGCCGCCTGAATGGCGACGAAGTCAGCCCAGAGCCTGGTCCAGATCGGCGATCAGGTCGGCCACGTCCTCGACCCCGACCGACAGGCGGATAAGACTGTCGGTGACGCCTCCCGCCTCGCGAACCTCCTTGGGCACGCTGGCATGGGTCATGATGGCCGGATGGTTGACCAGGCTCTCCACCCCGCCCAGCGACTCGGCCAGGGTGAAGACCTGAACCCGCTCCAGCACCTGACGCACGCGCGCCAGATCGCCGTCGATCACCACCGACACCATGCCGCCGAAGCGGCCGTTCATCTGGCGCGCCGCCAGATCGTGCTGTGGATGGCTGATCAGGCCCGGATAGATGACCTTCGCCACGCCAGCCCGGGTCTCCAGCCAGCGCGCGATGGCCAGGGCGTTCTCGTTGTGCGCCTTCATCCGCAGGCCCAGGGTCTTCAACCCCCGATTGGCCAGGAAGGCGTCGAACGGCCCCATTACCCCACCGATCGAGTTCTGCAGGAACTTCAGCTGGGTCGCGATCTCGGTCGATCCCGCCACCAGTACCCCGCCCACGATGTCGGAATGGCCGTTCAGATATTTGGTCGCCGAATGCATGACGACGTCGGCGCCGAGCGAAATAGGCTGCTGGCTCCACGGCGTGGCGAAGGTGTTGTCCACCACCAGCAGCAGGCCCCTCGCCTTTGCAACGGCCGACAGGGCCGCGATGTCGGCCAGCTTCATCATCGGATTGGTCGGGGTCTCGACCCAAAGCATGCGGGTCTTGTCGGTGATCGCCGCCTCGACCGCCGCCACATCGGCCATGTCGACATAGCTGAAATCCAGCCCCATCGACCGCCGGCGCACCCGCTCGAACAGCCGCCAGGAGCCGCCGTACAGGTCATCGCCGGTGACGATGTGCGATCCCGCGTCCAGCAGTTCCAGCGCCGTGGAAGTCGCCGCCATGCCGGACCCGAAGCCGAAGGCCTGAACCCCGCCCTCGAGGTCGTTGATACAGGCCTCGAACGCCTCGCGCGTCGGGTTCTTGCCCCGCGCATACTCATAGCCCTTGTTCACCCCCGGGCTTTCCTGGGCGTAGGTCGAGGTGGCGTAGATCGGCGTCATCACCGCCCCGGTCGTGGGGTCCGGCTTCTGCCCCGCATGGATGGCGCGGGTCGAGAAACCCTGGCTGTTCTTCAAATCGGCCATGGACTTACCGGTTCAGGCTGAGGTGATTGATCAGATCGACGCGGGCGATGAGGCCGACGAACTTTTCGCCGTCCAGAACAATGGCCACCCGGTCGCGGTCGAACAGCGGGATCAGGGCGTCCAGCGATTCCGTCACCTGCACCGTGTCCAGGTCGCGGGTCATGGCCGAGGACACCGGCTTGGCGAACCGTTCCTTCCGGGTGATCTCGTCGGTGTTCATGATGTGGACGATGTCGCTCTCGTCCAGGATGCCGACCAGCCGCCCTTCGCTGATCACAGGCAGCTGCGACACGTCATTGGACCGCATCCGCTTGAAGGCGCTGTCGAGACTGTCGTCCGGCCCACAGACGACGACGGCGCCGTCCTCGTACTTGCGGCCGATCAGGTCCGAGAGGTTTCCCGCCATCGGATGGTCGCCGAGACCCTGATCCGCCAGCCAGGCGTCGTTGTAGACCTTGGACAGATACTTGGCCCCGGTGTCGCAGACGAAGGTCACCACCCGCTTCGGCTCGGTCTGCTCGCGGCACCAACGCAGGGCCGCCCCGATCAGGGTGCCCGACGACGACCCGGCCAGCACGCCCTCCTTCAGCAGCAACTCGCGCACCGTGGCGATCGCCTCTGCATCCGGGATGGAAATGGCCCGGTCGATCAGGCTCATGTCCGCCGTGTCCGGCACGAAGTTCTGGCCGATGCCCTCGACGGTATAGCTGCCCTCCGGGCCCGGTACGCCCTCATTGACGATGCCCGCCAGGGTCGAGCCGACCGGGTCGGCCAGGATGATCTCGGTCTTGGCTCCGACGCTTTTCAGATACTGGGCCACCCCCGTGATCGTCCCGCCCGAGCCGATCCCGGCGACATAGGCGTCCACGTCATGGTCCAGCTGCTCCCAGATCTCGGGTCCGGTGGTCTTCACATGGGCGGCGGCGTTGGCGGCGTTGGCGAACTGGTTGACGTAGTAGCCGCCCGGAATCTGCTGGGCCAGACGCTCGGCCATGTCGGTATAGTAGTCGGGGTGGCCGTGCGGCACGTCGGACCGGGTCAGCCGCACATCGGCGCCCATGGCGCGCAGATGCTGGATCTTCTCCTTCGACATCTTGTCCGGAATCACCAGCAGAATGTTGTAACCCTTCTGCTTTCCGACCAGCGTCAGGGCCAGTCCCGTATTGCCCGCCGTCGCCTCCACGATCGTCCCGCCGGGCTTCAGCCAGCCCTCGCGTTCGGCGACCTCGATCATCTCCAGCGCGATCCGGTCCTTGATCGACCCGCCGGGATTCTGGCTTTCCAGCTTCAGGAACAGGCGGCACGGGCCGGTGTCCATCCGCGTCACCTCGATCATCGGCGTCCGGCCGATGAGGTCCAGCAGGGACGAACTCGGCTTGGGCAGGGGCTGGGCGGCGGACATTCACGGCTCCGGGAAAGGTTTCGGGGAAGCTGATCGCCCGGCCCGAGGAGGTCAAGCGACGCACGATCATGCCTTTGGGCGGCGCGAAACGCCTTCAGCGCGACCGTTTACGGACCCACATGGCGGCGTCGGCTTCGGCCAGCCAGGTTTCGGCGTCCGTGTGGCCGTTCCAGGCCCGCACGCCGAACGATCCGCCGAGCTTCCTGACCGCGCCGTTCCAGTCGAAGCCGTCCGCCGCCAGGGCCTCCGACAGCCGGCGCGCCTTGTCGCGTCCCTCGTCCGCGCCGGCGTTCAGCATGACCAGGGCGAACTCGTCGCCGCCCAGCCGCCCCACGGCGTCGGTCTCGCGCACATTGTCGAGCAACAGCCGGGCCACGGCGACCAGGGCCGCATCGCCCGCCGCGTGTCCCAGATCGTCGTTCACGCCCTTGAACCCGTCCAGATCGAGATAGACGATCACCGCCGGCGACCCATAGCGGGTGCACCAGGCCATGGCCCGGTTCACCGCCTCGACGAATCCGCGCCGGTTCAGGGCCGGGGTCAGGACGTCATGGTCCGCCGCCGCCTCCGCCGCCTCGGCGCGCAGGCGCAGGGTCTCGACCTCGGCCCGCAGCCGCTCGACCTCGGCCCTCAGGTCGAGACTGTCGGAAGATGGGGCGTTCGCCGCATCGGCCACGAAGAACTCCGGAATCACCCAGGGAATCGCCATGCGGATCGGCCCCACGGCGCCGCCATGCTAACGCCCTTGGTTGCGGGCGCAACGCGCGTGCTGTAACGGGCCGCTTTCCCTAGCAGGCTCCTTTTCTGGGGCCCCGGAAATTCGGGGACATGGACATGCCGACGACGACACCGCCGGTCGCGATCATCATGGGCAGCCGCTCGGACTGGCCGACGATGAAGCACGCCGCCGACGCGCTGGATGCCCTCGGGGTGGCCTGGGAGGCGAAGGTCGTCTCCGCCCACCGCACGCCGCAGCGCCTGTTCGACTTCGCCTTGGGCGCAAAGGCCGCCGGGTTCAAGGTCGTGATCGCCGGGGCCGGGGGCGCCGCCCACCTGCCCGGCATGGCCGCCTCCATGACCGAACTGCCCGTTCTCGGCGTGCCGGTGCAGTCCAGGGCGCTCAAGGGCCTCGATTCCCTGCTCTCCATCGTCCAGATGCCCGGCGGCGTCCCCGTCGCCACCCTGGCCATCGGCGAGGCGGGGGCGAAGAACGCCGGCCTGCTGGCGGGTCAGATCCTGGCCCTGTCCGACGACGCCCTCGCCGCCCGTCTGACCGCCTACCGCGACGCCCAGACCGCCTCAGTCGCCGAAACGGTCGAGGACTGATGTCCGACCTGCCCCTGCCCCCCGGCTCCACCCTCGGCGTCCTCGGCGGCGGACAGTTGGGCCGGATGATCAGCCAGGCCGCGTCGCGGCTCGGCTTCGACGTGGTTATCCTGGACCCCGAGGCTGACAGCCCCGCCGGCCGCGTCTCGGCCGCGCAGATCGTCGCTGGCTATGACGATCCGGACGCCCTGACCCGGCTCGGCCGCCTCTGCGACGTCGTCACCTTCGAGTTCGAGAACGTCCCCGCCGCCTCGATCGAGCGTCTGGCCGAGGCCGGCGCCCTGGTGGCCCCGGGCCCGACCGCCCTGCGCGTCGCCCAGGATCGGGTGGATGAAAAGACCTTCCTCAACGCCGTCGGCGCCACGACCGTGGATTTCGCCGTGGTCGACACTCTGTCGGACCTGGACGAGGCCGTCGCCGTCATCGGCCTGCCCGCCCTGCTGAAGACCCGCCGCGAGGGTTATGACGGCAAGGGCCAGGTCTGGATCCGCGACGCGGCCGAAACCGCCGCCGCCTTCGAGGCCATCAGCGGCCGCCCGGCCATCCTCGAGGCGGCCGCCGCCTTCACCCGCGAACTGTCCGTCATCGCCGCCCGCGACCGCGACGGCGCCGTGGCCGTCTACCCCCTCGGCGAGAACCGCCATGCGAACGGCGTGCTGAAGATCACCCTGGCCCCCGCCGAGGTCTCCGCCGCCGGTCAGGCCCGCGCCCATGAGATCGCCGAGGCCATTCTCGACGGCCTGGACTATGTCGGCGTCCTCGGCGTCGAGCTGTTCGAGCTGGCCGACGGAACCCTGCTGGTCAACGAGATCGCGCCCCGCGTCCACAACACCGGCCACTGGACCCAGGACGGCTGCGTCTGCGACCAGTTCGAACAGCATGTCCGCGCCGTCGTCGGCTGGCCGCTCGGCCCCACCGCCGCGCACGCCCGGGTCGAGATGACCAACCTGCTGGGCGACGAGGTCGAGGCCTGGCGCGACCTGGCCTCCGACCCCGCCGTCCGCCTGCACCTCTACGGCAAGGCCGAGGCCCGCCCCGGCCGCAAGATGGCCCATGTGAACCGGGTGCTGGGTTCGGCTTAGCCCAGCAGTCTGAACGCTAGAGTCGCAACAGCGCCTGTAGCTTGGCCTGAACCTCGGCCAGGACTTCGGGCGAAACCACGCCCTTGGGAGCGGCCCTGCGTGCGCGCCAGTCCAGACTTCTGATTTGATCCGCTAGAATGGCGCTCGGCGGTGCTTCACTGACCACGACCTCGAACGCATAGCCCTTGATGCGGGACGTCATTGGACAACACAGCATCATGCCGCGAGCCCGGTTGTAGCGTGCGGGTGACAAGACCAGGGCCGGCCGACGTCCAGCTTGTTCATGACCTGCCTGAGGATCGAAGTGAAGCCAGACGATGTCGCCGACATCCGGGGCCCATGAGTGTGTCACCAGACCTCGTTCCCTACCGGAGCGCCGAGATCGACTTCCTCAGGAAACCGCTCCGGCGCCATATCCAGCAGAAGATCATCCAGGTCGTAAACGGGCTTGCGCAGGGGCTCTATCACGATCCGCCCGCCCTCTTCGCGAACATCAACCGCCTGATCGATGCTCAGATCGGCGGCAGCCAGGACGGTCGCCGGAATCCGGACTGACGCACTGTTACCCCACTTCTTCACCTGCACACGCATCGGCGTCCTCCTGCATCTCCACCAATGTGAGGTCAGACCGGACCCGTGTCAACAAATGTCGATACAGACTAGCCATACCGCATCCGGCTCAGCAGGTCGGTCATCCGCTTCAGCGGGGCCTCGAAGTCCTTGCCCGCCTTCCACTTCTCGAAGACCATGACGTTCTCGATGCGGGCGGCGACGAAGGCATCGGCCTTCTCCCGCCCGTCGAACAGCCGCATCGTCAGGGCCGGGATCAGGATGCCCGACAGGATCGTGCGCTTGGAATAGTGGTTCCAGTCCGTCGCCGTGTCGCCGGACCAGCGCCAAAGAAGGTCCGCCGTCTCCCAGGCCAGCGACAGCCCAAGATCGGCGTTGGTCGGCAGGGCGAGGAAGCCGGTGCAGCGTTTGGCCGCTTCCGCATCCGCGGCCGCCGCTTCCAGCCGCGCCGAGACCGAGCGGGCGATTCGCTCGCGCATCTTCAGCGTGGCCGGATCGAGCGCCGACAGGGCCGCCATCGCCCGGTCGTCGTGCCGTCGCGACAGCAGGGCCGCCAGATCTCGCGCGCCGTTCGGGAACAACAGTTCGATGTCGCCGTCCGACAACCCCGCCTCGGCGCCCGCCGCCCGCACCAGCTGCCCGTTCCAGCCCAGACCGGGCGCGCGCCGGATGGCGATGTCGAGCACCGCCTGCTCCATCTGGTCGGCCCAGTCGGGCTCTGACCGCGAATCGGGGGCGGCGTTCGACAGGTGCGGCGCGTCGGTCATGGCCGCATGATACGCCTGCGGCGCGGGCGTTTCGAGCCCTTCACAACCGCTTGCGACAACTGGACAGCGGGGGTGGGTTCGTGTATCAGCCCGCCTTCATCCGCAGACCGTGTCTGTCGGACGCCTAATTTATTTGTCTGCCCGTCTCCCTCACAGGACGCGGCGGGCGGCCAAAGGAGAGTTTCACCTGGTTCAGATTTTCGTTCGCGACAACAACGTCGATCAAGCCCTCAAGGCGCTGAAGAAGAAGATGCAGCGCGAGGGCAGCTTCCGTGAAATGAAGCGCCACGTTCACTTCGAAAAGCCGTCGGAAAAGCGCGCCCGTCAAAAGGCCGAGGCCATCCGCCGCGCCCGCAAGCTGGCCCGCTAGCGCATGCAGCGCGAAGGCCGGCTGCCCGCTCCGAAGCCCCGCGTCCCGGGCGCCGGCCCGCGCGGCTGATACGACCTCACGGTCCAGGAATTGAAATGGCCGCTCGAAAGAGCGGCCTTTTTGTTTGTCCTCCCCGTCGCGAAGCGATGGGGAGGTGGCGCGGCGCCGCTTGCGTCGTGACGGAGGGTTTCCTTCCGCGCCCCCGACGCGGAGCCCCTTCAAGAGCCCCCACCGCTTCGCGGTCCCCCCCCCATTCGCCAAGAGGCGAACAGGGAGGACAAACGGAGCTACCGCCCCCCGCCACGGATCGCCGCCGCAAAGCTCTTCCAGCTCAGCTTCACGTCCGACAGGGCCCCGGCGCGGAACGCCCGACCCGCGACCCAGACCATCAATCCGGCGAAGGCGAACATCGTGACCAGGGCGCCGATCGATTCGATCAACGGCGGATCGCTGGGCATCCGCGCCATCATCAGGAAGGGCGTGAACAGCGGGATCCACGACAGGATCTTCACCACCGGCGCATCCGGCGTCTGCAGCGCCATCGACAGGGTCAGCATCGGCACGACCAGGATCATCATGATCGGCCCCATCAGGGTCTGGGCGTCGCGCGGCGTCTCGCAGAAGGCGCCGATGGCCGCGAACAGGACCGCATACATCAGATAGCCGCCGACCATGAAGGCCAGGAACCAGCCTAGCATCCCGCCGGACCACAGCACGCCCATGATGTCCGCCGCCTGATCCGGGGCGAACCGCGCCAGGCCGCCCAGCCCCAGCACGCCCCAGACAGCCAGCACCGAGAGGGTCAGCATCGCCACCCCCAGCACCTTGCCGGTCAGGATTTCGGTCGCCGAGGCCGAGGACAGCAAGACCTCCAGGATCTTGTTCGACTTCTCCTCCATCACGCTGTTCAGCAGGATCGAGGCCCCGGTCAGGATCAGCGACCACAGGATGAAGCCCCCCGCCAGCCCAACCAGCATCGGCAGCTTGTCGCGGAACGACACCTCTCCGCCGCTGCGCGAATTGGGCGAGAAGACGCTGATCTCGGGCCGGAAGGTCTCGGTCCGATCGACGATGGCCGTGTCGATGCCCGAGGCCGCGAACACCGCCTTGCGGTTGATCGACTTCAGGGCGTCGCGGATGAAGTCCTCAACCGTGTCGTCCGTCGCCCGAGCGGTCCAGACGCGGGCCGTCGGGGCCTCGCCGTTGCGGTCCAGGAAGACGACGGCGGCCAGCCGCTGATCCGCCTCCTTTTCGAGATGACGCCGCACGGCGTCGTCCCGCGCGGGTCCGGGAGCGGCCGCCGCGATATCGGCGGGGGTATCGACGAACCTCAGGCGATTCCCGCCCAGACCGGCCAGGGCTTGGTTCGCCGCCCCCGGAGGCGCGCCGGAGGCCTTCATGGCCTTCTCGATCTCCTCGCGCTGGCGAGCGGCGCGACGGTCGGCGTCGTCCTGCAGCACCTGCCGCACAGCAGCGGCCAGGCCGGTCGCCTGGGGTCCGCTTTCCACCAGAGCGACCTCGCGCACCGGCTCGGACGATTTGATCAGCACCTGAACTCCACCGCCCAGAACCGCGAACAGGGGAAAGGCCAGCAGCGACAGCCAGAAGCCGACCGTCTTGGCGTAGGCGGCGTATTCGCGCCGCGCGATCAGGAAGATACGGCTCATTTCACAGCCTCCAGCTCAGCCCGTCGCACCGACTGGTCCTCGTCCGGCCGATCGCCGGTCAGGCCGATGAAGGCGTCATGCAGGGAGGGCTCGCGCATTTCGAACCGGCGGACGTCCAGCCCGCCGAGGAAGGCCGCCTTCAGCGCCGCCTGACCGCCCTGGCCGCGCCCCAGGGCGGCGCGCAGCACCCGCACATCGCCGTCGTCCGACAGAACCTCCACGGCCTCCACGCCTGGCAGGGCGGCCGCCGCGTCCGGCGCGATGGCGCCCTCCAGTTCCAGGAAGCGCGGCGTGGTGGCCCGGGCCTCGTCCACCGTGCCCTCGAAGGCCTTCCGCCCGCGCGCCAGCAGAACCACCTTGTCGCACAGCCGCTCGGCGTGCTGCATCACATGGGTCGAGAACAACACCGTCGCCCCCTCCGCCGCCAGCCCCCGGATCATCGCCTCCAGCCCCTGCTGGTTGACGGGGTCCAGGCCGCTGAACGGTTCGTCCAGGATCACGAACTCCGGCCGATGCACGACCGAGGCGATCAACTGGACCTTCTGGGCCATCCCCTTGGACAGCTCCTTCATCTTCTTGTTGCGCGACGCGCCCAACCCCTGCTGCTCCAGCAGGTCACGCGCCCGCCTGCGCCCCTCGGACTGCGGCAGGCCTTTCAGGGCGCCGAAGAAGGCGATGGCGTCCACCGGCGTCATCTTCTTGTAGAGGCCGCGCTCCTCGGGGAGGAAGCCGATCCGGTCGCGCACCGTCCGCCCGTCCGCGGCGCCCAGAATCTCGATCCGTCCGCTGGTCGCCGGCTGCAGGCCCAGGATCATTCTTAGGGTCGAGGTCTTACCCGCGCCGTTCGGCCCCAGGAAGCCGCAGATCGCGCCCTTCTCGACCTCAAAGCTCAGGCCATCGACCGCCTGGAACGACCCATAGCGCTTGCTCACCCCGTCCAGCGTCAAGGCCGCCATATGATCACTCCCTGCCTGTCCGACGTCGTAGCAGGGGAATCGGCGCCGTCGCTAGGCGGTCGGCGCCTTCGCCCGGATCTGAAAGGTGCGGCCGATCACCTTGACCGGATTGACCTGGGCCCCCGCGCGGCGGACCTCGAAATGCAGATGCGGGCCGGTGGAATATCCGGTGGAGCCCACCAGACCGATCCTCGACCCCGCCGCCACGACGTCGCCGCTCGCTACATCGATCCGGCTCAGGTGGCCGTAGAGGCTGGTCATCCCGTTCGGGTGGGACAGCTCGATGAAGTTCCCATAGCCCTCGGGGTCATGGCCGATCCTCAGAACCCGCGCCTCGGCCGTCGCCAGCACCGGGGTGCCGGTCGGCGCCGCGATATCGACCCCCTTGTGCGGCCTGGCCCCCGGCTCGCCGCCCAGGCGACGCATGCCATAGGGCGAATTGATTCCCCGCCCCGGCACCGGCTCGGCGAAGACGAGGGCCCGCGTGACCGGCCCGGCCGGCCTCGCGACCGCCTTGACCGGCGGGGCCACAGGTGCGGAAATCTCGGTGTCCTTGGGCGCGTTCATCGGCGCGGCCGCCATCGCCAGCACGGCCACCACCAGCAGGGCGGCCGTGTGACCGGCATGGATCGTCAATAGCCGCAGGTGCGGCAGGTATCGGCGCATGGGGTCGTCGGCTCCGGCGTCGCTGCATCGAGCGGGGGACATTCTCGCCGGGCCATGATCGCAACATGCGAAATCAGACGGCGCCGCGCGGGACGGCCGTCTTCTGACTCGCTCCCGCGGCGACTGTGGGGCGACTTTGGGGCGCCGATTGCGACGCGCGGTCGCAGCCCCCTCCCGCGCCGGACGGGAGGGGGCCGGTCCGATGCTACTGCAGTGGCAGGGTCAGGGTGATCCCGCCCAGGTGGCTGTCCGCATGTTCGCCGAAGCGGCCGCGATAGCCGACGTCCACCTTCAGCGGGCCCAGATCGCCCGTCAGGCCCGCCGAAGCCAGGATCTGACCGCCGAAGGGCTCCTCCACATGCCTGTCCAGCGCCTTGGCGGTGTTGGCCATGATCGAGGTGCGCACGGCGTCCGAGCTATCGTCCAGGGCGTCGCGATAGCCGCCTTCAAGGAAGAAGCCGAAGCCGCCGACCCGCCCCTCGGCCCTCAAGGCCGCCTCGGCCGACAGGACAGTCACGTCGCGGTCGGCGTACTGGTACTGGGCCGACGGGCCCTGCTCGAAATAGCCGTCGACGGTGGACGACACCCAGCTGACCGCCACCCGGGGCGAGATCGCCAGCCCTTCGCCGCCGAACCACATGCCGGCCTGCGCCCGCGCGCCCTTGCTGGTCGCCGTCGTCGTGGCCGTCATGACGATGGGATCGAGGGCCGACTGCCGGTCTGCGTCGATATTGTCGTGGCTGGCCCCGGCGGCGGCGTTGGCGAACAGATTGCCCGACCGCCAGCCGGCGTAGACGTCCAGCGACAGGGTCTCGAAATCGGCGTTGAACCGGCCCGATTCGACATCCGTTTTGCGATAGCCGCCGCTCAGCCCGACCTTCCAGGTGTTGGACCAGGCGTGCTCGATACCCATGCGCGCGCCTTGCCCGGTCGAGTCATAGGCGTTGATCGTGCCCCGGGCGTCCGTCTCGGTGCTGTCATAGGCGGCGCCCACGACCACGCTCGTCCCGTCATGCCAGTCTTCGCGAGCCGACAGCCGCTCGCCGCCGAAATCGAGATCGACCTCGCGCTGACGGAAGGTCGTCTCGCCCAGGACCGCCGTGTCCGCGCCCCGATCGCCGTAGTAGAGATAGTCATTGGCCAGCTTGGCGATGATCTGATGGCCCAGGGCCGTCGGATGGACGCCGTCCAGATAGAAGTAGCCGCTGGAGTTGGCGCACAGGGTCACGCCGTTGAAGCAGGCGTCGGTCACGTTGGTGATGCCGAAGCGGCCGGGACTGCCCGCGATCGTGTCGCCGATCTTGAAAAGGTCCATGTAGATGATGTTGGTGTTGGGCTGGGCCGCCGCCGTCGTCGTCAGGCCGTTGAACAGGGCGGTGTTGAAGGTCGACACGGCGAAGTCGGCCAGGGGCGCCGCCGTGGTGTTCCTGAACTGCGGCGTCAGGCTCAGCTTGGGCAGGTTGGTGACCAGAACCGTCCCCGCGCCCGCCGAGGCCACGCTGTTCACCAGGAAGTTGATGTCGGCGGCGGCGCTGTTCGCCACCGGGGTGATGGCGCCGGTCGGATTCGAACTCGCGCCCGCCGCCGGCAGGCCCTGGAAGATATTGTTCGCGCCGCCCAGGATGCTGACCAGGTCGCCCGACCCGAACCGGCCGCCCGCGCCCAGATAGGCGGCCAGCTGGTTCCGCATGCCCGGAGGCGAGGCCTGGCTGTCGGTGCGCGCGCCGCCGAAGGCGTAGTTGATGCTGCCCGTCACCGGGGAGCCTGCGGTGAACCGGCCCAGATTGAAGCCCAGAAGCTCCACGAAGGTCGGGCCGGTCGAGAAGCGGCCCTGCCAGTAGACCGGCGCCGGCGGCTGGGTTCCGCCGGTCGCGGCGAACAGGTTGCCGTTGTCGCTCAGGCTGTCGCCGAACACGACCAGGCGGTTGTAGGTCTGGGCCGAGGCGGCGCCGGCGACCGAGACGGCGGCAAGCGCCAGCACCGCTGCGGCGGCGCTACGATAGAAACGAGACATGGATCCTCCCATCGGCCGTCATCATGCGGCCGTTGACGCCAGTCTGCGCCCGTTTGTGCGGGAAGCAAGACGACGCAGGGGAAGCTTTCGCCGAATTTAATGCAGCAGACGGAACTTAAGCGTCCCCGACACGGCTTTCAGCGCCGTCAGGGCCTCGGGATCGTAGTCGCGGTCAACGTCGGTGATGACATAGCCGACGTTTTCGTCCGTCTTCAGATATTGCCCCAGGATGTTCAGACCGGCCTCGGCCAGCTCCCGGTTCAGCTCGAACATGACGCCCAGCTGATTCCTGTGGATGTGCAGGATGCGGTGGCCGCCCGACACCTCCGGCAACTGCACGTTCGGCAGGTTGACGCAGAAGGTGGTGTCGCCCCGATTCATGAAGTTCAGCAGCCGCTCCGCCGCGAACTCGGCGATGGCCTCCTGCGCCTCTTCGGTCGAGCCGCCGATGTGGGGGGTCAGGATCACGTTCTTCAGTCCGCGCAGGGGGCTGTCGAACGGATCGGCGTTGGTGCGCGGCTCCTCCGGGAAGACGTCCAGCGCCGCGCCCCCGACCCGGCCCGACCCGATCGCCTGCGACAGGGCGCCGATATCGACCACATGACCACGCGACAGGTTCAGGAACAGGGCGCCCGGCTTCAGCTTCTGGAACTCGGCCGCGCCGATCAGATTGGTGTTCTCGCGTCGCCCGTCGACGTGCAGGCTGACCACATCGGCCTCGGCCAGCAGATCGTCCAGACGCCGCACGCGCCGCGCATTGCCCAGCGCCAGTCGCTCCGACAGGTCATGGAAGATGACCCGCATCCCGAGAGCCTCGGCCACGACCGACAGCTGCGAACCGATGGCTCCGTAGCCGACGATGCCCAGGGTCTTGCCGCGCAGCTCGCGTGATCCGTCCGCCGACTTGTTCCATTTGCCCTGGTGCATGGCGGCCGACTTGTCCGCCACGTCGCGCATCAGGGTGATGGTCAGACCGATGGCCAGCTCCACCACCGACCGGGTGTTGGAATAGGGGGCGTTGAACACAGCCACCCCGTGATCCGCCGCCGCCTGCAGGTCGATCTGGTTGGTGCCGATGCAGAAGGCGCCGATGGCCAGCAGCCGGTCCGCCGCCTCCAGGACGCGCGGCGTGACGTTTGTCTTGGAGCGGATGCCGAGGACATGCACCCCCTTGATCCGCTCGATCAGGTCGTCCTCGTCCAGGGCGCCCTTGATCGTTTCGACCGAGTATCCCTCGTCGGTCAGCCGCTCGACGGCCGCCGGGTGGATGTTCTCCAGCAACAGCATCTTGATGCGGCGGCGCGGATAGGACCAACGCCCCGTCAGCCCCTCGGCGAACAGCAGGTCGTCCATCGACGGCGTTTCGGCGTCCGCGACCGCGACCACCCGCTCGCGGCGCACGATTTCGGTGTAGGCGTAGAAGCGGTCTGCGGCCCCCGCCAGCTTGACCTCGGCGTCGGTCCAGCCGTCGCCGATCATGACGACCGGGCCCGTCAGGTTCAGCGCCTTGATGACCCTGGGCTTGCCGTCCGCCTGGGACAAGGGATTGGCGTCGTCCACGCCCGTGACCCGACCCTCGGCGTCATAGGTCAGGTCGTTGCAGAAGACCTGTTCCGGCGCGATGCCCAGCCGCTCGGCGACCGGCGCGATGATCTCGCGGAAACCCCCGGACAGGATCAGGATTCGCCCGGCGTTCTCCTGGAAGAAGCGCAGGTTCCGCCGCACCGACGGCGTCCCCTCGTCCAGGATCGTCGCGGCCAGGGCGTCGATGTGTTCCCGCGTCAGGGGCAGCAGCGCCAGACGACGCCGCAGCGCCTCGCCGAACGGCAGCTCGCCCGCCATCGCCTGATCGGTGAGATCGGCCACCTGTTCACGGATGGCGGCGGCCTCGGGATGGCCCTCTAGCGCCAGATCGGCGAGCGCCTCAAGCGTCTCGATGCGGACGAGGGTGGAATCAAAATCGAAGATCAGGGTCGGCTGCGCGCTCATGCGCGGCTGTTTCGCCGAAACCGCCCTTCGTCGCAACGATTATGCGCGAAACCCCTAGAATTTGCCGATACGGCGCACGTGGCTGTCCGGGCGACGGCTTTCCAGCACGGCCGCGCCGATCGCCGCCGCGATGGTGGCCACGGCCAGAAGCGCCCCGCCTTCCCGGGCATGATCCCGGGCATACTGACCCGCTTCGCCGGCATAGCGACGGGCGTTGCGGCCCGCATCCTCGGCATAGCCTCGCGCGGCCCGGGCATAGCGCTTGCGCTTGGACGGCGAGATCGCCTTCTGACCACGCCTGAACAGCTTGCGGGCGCTGTGACGGGTGTCGTCGGTGAATTCGCCCGCCTTGTGCGACAGATCCTCGGCGCCCTCGCTCAGACCGCGCGAGATGTCCTCGAACCGGTGACGCAGGGCCTCGGCGTCGATCCAGCCGCGCGGGTCCAGCCGCTCGCGGATCCATTCATAGCGACGCGGTCCGGTCCGCTGGGTCAGCAGCACGGTCGCGATGGCGGCGCCGGCCACCAGGGCCAGGGTGCCGGCGGTGATGCCGGGGTGTTTGCGGACCTCATCGATGACGTCGTCGAAATCACGGATCATGGGAGCGCACCTTTGTCTTCTCGCCCGTCGGGTGTCGGGCGCTTCGGGGAAAAGAGCGAACCGGGCCGCGATCGGTTCCGTCAAGCTTGGGGCGCCGGTGCGAAATTCCGCCTCGCCTTGCCGCCGCCACGGCCCTTGACGACCCCGCCCCTTACCATCCCGCCTGCGGGCGCCTATCTTCCTGCGCTTGCCCAAGATCAAGACCGGACACCCGCCGTGCCCCTGAACACGCCCGCCGCCCCCGCCCTGCCCCTGACCGACGACCTCGCCGCCGCCTTCCAGATCGAAGGCTGGCCCGTGCGCGGCCGTCTGGTGCGCCTCGGCGAGACCATCGACCAGATCCTGTCGGCCCATGCCTATCCCGAGCCCGTCGCCGCCCTGCTGGGCGAGGCCTGCGCCCTGGCCGCCCTCGTCGGTTCCAGCCTCAAGTTCGAAGGCCGGCTGATCGTCCAGGCCCAGGGCGACGGGCCCGTGCGCTATGTCGTGGCCGACTATGACACTTCCGGGACCCTGCGCGGCTACTGCCGATTTGACGAGGCCGAGGTCGCCGCCGCCTCGACCGGCTTCGCTCGCCCGGGGGCCCAGACCCTGCTGGGTCAGGGCGTCTTCATCATGACCCTGGATCAGGGACCGGACTTCGATCGCCATCAGGGCATCACGCCCATCGAGGGCGAGAGCCTGTCGCTCTGCGCCGAACATTATTTCGCCCAGTCCGAGCAGGTGCCGACCAAGGTCCGCCTCGCCGTCGGTCAGGTCTCGACCGAGGCCGGGCAGCAATGGCGCGCCGGCGGAGCCATGATCCAGATGGTCGCCGGCGACACGGCCCGCGGCGCGACCGATGACGTCTGGGACCGCAGCCGCGCCCTGTTCGCCACCCTCGGCGACGACGAGCTGATCGACCCGACCATCACGCCGGACGTCCTGCTGTTTCGTCTGTTCCACGAGGACGGCGTCCGACTGGAGGAGGCCCGCCCCTTGGCCGCCGTCTGCCGTTGCTCGAAGGACCGCATCGCCTCGGTCCTCACCTCCTTCTCGGATCAGGAACGCGCCGACATGGTCGAGGACGACGGCCAGATCCGCGTCACCTGCGAATACTGCAACACCGTCTACGAGATCGCGCCGGACGAGGTTGTGGCGGGCTGATTTCCGCCTTCGCCTCGCCGCAACTCCATCCGCGACTTCATTTGAAACCGCGACGCTTCCCGGCCATTGAGTGCGGATGATCGCCGCCCTCCTGTCCGCCCTGACCCTCGCCTCGGCCCCAGCCCCCGCTCCGGCGGCCGCCGCCTGCCGATTCCAGGGCGAGCCGAGGGACTGGACGGCCCAGGCCCTGACGGCCTGGGACCGGCTGGACGCCGCCCGCCTGCGTATCGCCCGGCCGGTCACGCCCTCGATCACCCTGTTCGACCAGCGCTGCGCCTACCGGCTGACGCCCGACCGGCGCGGCGACTTCCGCGTCGGCGCGCGGCGCTATCGCACCACGGCCTCGCCCCATGCGGGCCAGATCGCCCTGCCGGACGGCAACACCGTGCCGGCGAACCGTCTGGCCTTCGCCTCCCCGACCTCGGACGGCGGCATGTTCTTCATCATGGCCCTGCCCGCCCTGTGGCGCGCCGACCCGGCCGAGGCCCGCGACCCGCGCCGCCTGTCGATGGTCGTCTTCATGCATGAGTTCGCCCACACCCAGCAGGCCGAGGGTCTGGGCGAGCGGGTCGACGCCATGCTGGCCAAGGGCCTGCCCGAGGATACGAACGACGACGTCGTCCAGAACCGCTTCAAGGCCCGGCCCGGCTACGCCGCCGCCTACGCCGCCGAGCGCGACCTCTTCTATCAGGCCGCCAACGCCCCCGACGCCGCGACCGCCCGCACCCGTCTGGCCGCCGCCGCCCGCGCCATGAAGGCCCGCCGCGACCGCTGGTTCACCGGGGCCGACGCCGTCTACGCGGAGGCCGACGACGTCTTCCTGACGATGGAGGGCACGGGCAACTGGGCCGCCTGGGCCTGGCTGACCGATCCACGCGGCGGCGACATGAGCCCCGCCGACGCCGCTACGTTCGTGCGCGGCGCCGGAACCCACTGGAGCCAGGATCAGGGCCTCGGCGTCATCCTGGCCATCAGCCGCCTGATCCCCGACTGGCCCCGCCTCGCCTTCGGCCCCGACGGCGTCACCGCCGACATGCTGATCGCCTGGGCGCTTCAGGGGGACCAGTAAGCCATCAGTACGCCAGCGCGATCCCGTCCTTGCGCATCTCGGTCGCCGCCCCATAGGTCCAGGGCCCGCGCCCGTTCACCTGCCGCACCACGTTCTGATAGCCGCCGAAGCCGCCGTTGGGCTGACCCAGCGCCCAGCCCATGGCCGTCAGCTCCGCCTTGACTGACGCCGGCACCCCCGTCTCGAGGAACAGGGTGCCGACGCCCTCGGCCGGCTCCCCCGTCGGCTCCGACGAGCCCTCGTGCTGCCAACGCGGCGCATCGCCGGCCTCCTGCGGATCAAGGCCGTAATCGACCATGTTGACGATGATCTGGGCCTGGCCCTGCGGCTGCATCCCGCCGCCCATGACGCCGTAAGCCATCCACGGCTCCCCGCCCTTGCAGGCGAAGCCCGGGATGATGGTCTGGAACGGCCGCTTGCCCGGCGCATAGATATTCGGGTGGCCGTCCTTCAGGGCGAACAGCTCGCCCCGGTCCTGGAACATGAAGCCCAGCGGCGCCCCGTGGCCGTCGTCGGGGACCAGGCCCGATCCCATGCCGCGATAGTTGGACTGGATCCAGCTGACCATCATCCCGTCGCTGTCGGCGACGCTGAAATAGGTGGTGTCGCCCTGGGTCGGGGCGTCGCCGGGGAAGACCCGCTCCATCACCCGGTCCGGGCGGATCAGCTTCGCCCGCTCGACCGCATAGGTCTTGGAATTCAACCACTCCAGAGGAATATCTGCAAAGCGGGGATCGGTGAAATACCGGGCGCGATCCTCGAACGCCAGCCGCTTGGCCTCGGCCTGATGGTGGATCGAGGCGGCCGACTGGAACCCCATCCCCTTGATGTCGAACTGCTCGCAGATGTTCAGGATCTGGTTGGTCGACAACCCCTGAGAGTTGGGCGGCAGGCTGTAGACATCCACCCCGCGATAGTCGGTCCGCAGCGGCTCGACCCATTCGGTATGGTGCGCCGCCATGTCCGCCCGCTTCAGCCAGCCGCCGATCCGTTTGAAATAGGCCTCGATCTGATCCGCGATCGGCCCGTCGTAAAAGGCGTCCCGCCCGCCCTCGGCGATGGCCCGCAGCGTCTTGCCGAGGAAGGGATTGGCGAACACCTCCCCGACCTTGGGCGTCGCCCCGCCCGGCGCATAGACCGTCTTGCGATTGTCGTTCTCCTCGATGATCGTCGAGCGGTCGAAGTTCGCCATGTTCCGCTGCAGATACCAGGCGATCGTCTGCGGCATGGGCACGCCCTGCTCGCACAGTTCGGCGACCGGCAGGAGAACGTCCTTCCAGGGCAGCTTTCCATACCGCTGGTGCGCGCTCCACCAGGCGTCCACCGCCCCGGGCACATTGACCGTCACCGCCCCATAGGACGGCAGGTATCCCCGCGCATTGGCCTTGCCCCGCGCCGTCTCCAGCGACAGGCCGCGCGGGCTGTTTCCCGAGCCATTGAAGCCGACGACCTTTCTCTGCTTCGGATCCCACAGCATGCAGAAGGCGTCGCCGCCGATGCCGTTGGCCACCGGCTCCAGAAAACCCAGCGCCGCATTGATGGCGATGGCCGCGTCGATGGCCGAGCCCCCGCGCTTGAGGGTCTCGATCCCGATCAGGGTCGCCGTCGGATGCGCCGTCGCCGCCGCCCCGTGCATGCCCCAGACCGTCGATCGCCCCGCGAAGGGCGCCCCGGTGATCCGGTCGCCTGGCCCGATGCCGGCATAGGGATTTGCAGGGCGCGCCGGCGCCGCCTGCGCAGAAGCGGGAGCCGGCGTCTGGGCCTTCGCCGCCCCCGCCATCAATGCGCCGGCCGGCAGGGCCGAAAGGAAGGTGCGACGACGCATGGCGATCTCCAAAAAACCGGAGACCGGACCCTAACCGTTCAAACGAAGGGGGAAAGAAAAAACACCGTCATCCTCGGGCTTGACCCGAGGATCGGAGGCAGCGGCCGCGCGATGTAGAAATCAACGCACCGCCTGCGGAACGTCCGGCCCTCGGATCAAGCCCGAGGGTGACGGACATTTTCAGCCCTAGTGCTCAAGATCCAGCGAATAGCCCGCCGAGCGGACCGTGCGGATCGGGTTGGCGCTGCCGCCGACGTCCAGGGCCTTGCGCAGGCGGCCGACGTGGACGTCCACCGTGCGGGCCTCGACATAGACGTCCGAGCCCCAGACGGCGTCCAGCAGCTGTTCGCGGCTGAACACCCGGCCCGGGTGGCGCATGAAGTGGTCCAGCAGACGGAACTCGGTCGGCCCGAGGTGGACCTCGGTGCCGTTGCGGCGAACCCGGTGGGCGACGCGGTCGATGACGATGTCGCCATGACCGACCCGGTCATCGGCCAGACCAGGCCGGATCCGGCGCAGCACGGCCCGGATGCGGGCGATCAGCTCGACCATGGAGAAGGGCTTGGTCAGATAGTCGTCGGCGCCGGTGTCCAGACCCCGCACCCGGTCGGTCTCCTCGCCCCGCGCGGTCAGCATGATGATCGGCAGGTTGCGCGTCTCGGACCGTCCGCGCAGGCGACGGCAGACCTCGATGCCCGACACCTTCGGCAGCATCCAGTCCAGCAGGACCAGATCGGGCTGGCGCTCATCGACCTGAACCAGACCTTCCTCGCCGTCGGAGGCGATGACGACGTCATAGCCCTCCTTCTCGAGGTTGTACTGAAGCAGGGTCGCCAGCGCGTCCTCGTCTTCCATCACCAGGATATAGGGCTGCACGGTCGTCTCTCCGTCGCGTCGTCTAGCTTAGGCTTCCGGCAGGGTGTGGGTCTGGCCCACGCCCGTATCGGCGCTGGTCGGCGTCCAGCGGGGGCGTTCGCCCACCATCTCCTCGCCGGTGATCTCATAGTGGATGGTCTCGGCGATATTGGTCGCGTGGTCGCCGATCCGTTCGAGGTTCTTGGCCATGAACAACAGATGGGTGCAGGCGCTGATCGTGCGCGGATCGCCCATCATATAGGTCAGGAGCTCGCGGAAGAGCGCATTGTAATGCTCGTCCACCTCGTCGTCGGTGTTCCAGACCGCCAGGGCGCCGTCGAGCTCGCCCGAGGTATAGGCGTCCAGCACATCGCGCAGACGCACCGACACCAGCCGGCCCATCCGCTCGATGGACCGGGTCAGCGGCTGCATCGGCTCGGTCTCGGCCACGGCCAGGGCGCGCTTGGCGATGTTCTTGGCCAGGTCGCCGGTCCGCTCCAGATCGCTGGCCAGCTTCATCGCCGCCAGGGCGCGACGCAGGTCCGAGGCCACTGGCTGACGCAGGGCGATCAGGCGGATCGACTTCTTCTCGATGTCGCGATGCATGGCGTCCAGCTTGACGTCACGCTCCACCACGGCTCTCGCCAGGGCGATGTCGCGGCGGGCGACGCTGTCGACCGCATCCGCCACCTGGGCCTCGGCCAGACCGCCCATGCGGGCCACCTCTGCCGTCAGCTGGTTCAGCTCGTCGCCGTACGCCTTTACTGTGTGCTGATTCATCAGCCGAACCGTCCCGTGATGTAGTCCAGCGTGCGACGCTCGCGGGGGTTGGTGAAGATCTCCTCTGTGTCGCCGGTCTCGACCAGACGACCCATGTGGAAGAAGGCCGTGCGTTGCGACACCCGCGCCGCCTGGGCCATGGAGTGGGTGACGATGACGATGCAGTAGCGCTCGCGCAGCTCGTCGATCAGCTCTTCGATCTTGGCCGTGGCGATGGGGTCCAGCGCCGAGCAGGGCTCGTCCATCAGGATGACTTCCGGCTCGACCGCGATGGCGCGGGCGATGACCAGACGCTGCTGCTGGCCGCCCGACAAGCCCGATCCCGAGGAATGCAGCCGGTCGGCCACCTCATCCCACAGACCCGCGCGCTTGAGCGACGCCTCGACGATCCCGTCGAGCTCCGATTTGGAGGTCGTCAGCCCGTGAATCTTCGGGCCATAGGCGACGTTCTCATAGATCGACTTTGGGAAAGGATTGGGCTTCTGGAACACCATCCCGACCTGGGCGCGCAGCAGCACCGGGTCGATGGACTTCGCATTGATGTCCTGCCCGTCCATGTCGATCTTGCCGCTGACCTTGCAGCCCGGGATGGTGTCGTTCATCCGGTTCATGGTCCGCAGGAAGGTCGACTTGCCGCACCCCGACGGGCCGATGAAGGCCGTGACCGTCTTGTCCGGAATGTCCAGGCTGACCTCGTGCAACGCCTGCTTGTCCCCGTAGAAGACCGACACGTCCCGGGCGGTGATCTTGACCGGCTGGGCGGGGCCTGCCGACGGCGTCACCACCGGCGCGGCCATGCCAGCCTGTCCCGGAGCGACATCGTTGCTCGGGGCCGCGATTTCGGCGGGGCGCAGCGTTTCAGGGCCGGCTCCAGGCGTCTGCACGATCGGCGAGACGTCGCCCGAATGGGCCGTCCCGCCATTGCGGTCATCCTGAGCGCGGAAAATGGGGAACTTCATTGACTTACCACCGGCGTTCGAAGCGCCGGCGCAGCACGATCGCGGCGGCGTTCATGAGGATCATGAAGGCGAGGAGCACCATGATGGCGGCGGCTGTCCGCTCATGGAACGCGCGCTCCGACGCATTCTCCCAGATATAGACCAGAGACGGCAGGGCGCCCGCCGGTTCGTTGATCAGATGCGGCACGCCCGGCACGAAGCTGACCATGCCGATCAGCAGCAAGGGCGCGGTCTCGCCGAGCGCGTGGGCCATCGAGATGATGGTGCCCGTCATCACGCCCGGCATGGCCAGGGGCAGGACGTGCTGGAACACCGTCTGGGTCCGGCTCGCGCCCATGGCCAGGGCGGCTTCGCGGATCGAGGGCGGCACCGCCTTCAGCGACGACCGGGTCGCGATGATGATGGTCGGCAGGGCCATCAGCCCCAGCACCAGACCGCCCACCAGTGGCGACGAGCGCGGCAGGTGCAGCCAGTTGATGAACAGGGCCACGCCCAGCAGGCCGTAGACGATCGACGGGACGGCGGCGAGATTGTTGATGTTGACCTCGATCAGGTCGGTGATCCGGTTCCGGGGCGAGAACTCCTCCAGATAGACCGCCGCCCCGATGCCGATCGGAATGGCGATCAGGGCCGTGACCAGCAGCATCAGGGCAGATCCGACCACCCCGCCCAGCACCCCGGCCAGCTCGGGCTCGGTCGAGTCGCCGTTGGTGAACAGGGCCGTGTTGAAGTGGGTCCGCACGGCGCCCTCGGCCTTCATCCGGTCCAGCCATTCGATCTGTTCGTCGGTCAGGCGGCGCTGGTCGGCCGGCGTCGCCTTGGAGATTTCGCCCTTGTAGTAGAGGTCGGCCTCGTCCGACGCCGGCGCCGAGATGGCCACGGTCTGACCGATCAGGGCCGGGTTCTCGCGCACCCGCTCCGCCGCCCGGAACTTCAGCTCCGACGAGAACAGCGACCGCATGGCCAGGGCCTTGGTTCCGCGCGCGTCGTCCGTGACGCCCATCCGACGCAGCTCCTGCTCGGCCGTCATCAGCTGATAGTTGGCGCCCTGGGGATAGGCGCGGTCGATCCTCGCCGGGTCCATGTAGACCGGCAGGGTGATCTCGTGGGCGTAGAAGGCGGTATAGCCCTGGGTCACAATCCGGCCGAGCAGCAGGGCCAGGAAGCCGATCGCCAGGGCCACGGCCAGGACGCCGTACAGGCGGAACCGGCGCTCGCGGGCATAGCGGGCCTTCAGACCGTTCTGCAGCCGGTCCAGCCGCGTGTCGGCCGTCGCCGCCTCGATCATGCCCTTCTCGATCATCTCGGGGGTCGCGTCAGTCATACTGTTCCCGATAGGTCTGGACGATGCGCTGGGCGATGATGTTCAGGCACAGGGTCACCAGGAACAGGGTCAGGCCGAGGCCGAAGGCGGCCAGGGTCTTGGGACTGTCGAACTCCTGGTCTCCCGTCAGCAGGGTGACGATCTGCACCGTCACGGTCGTCACCGTGTCCAGCGGATTGAGGGTCAGCTTGGCCGCCAGGCCCGCCGCCTTGGTCACGATCATGGTCTCGCCGATCGCCCGCGACATGGCCAACAGCAGGGCGCCGGCCACGCCCGGCAGGGCGGCGGGCAGCAGAACCCGCTTCACCGTCTCGGACTTGGTCGCGCCCATGGCGTATGAGCCGTCGCGCAGGCTCTGCGGCACGGCGTTGAGGATGTCGTCGGACAGGGAGGAGACGAAGGGGATCAGCATGATGCCCATGACGGCCCCCGCCACCAGGGCCATCTGGTTCTGCACCAGCAGCAGATACTGGCCCATTCCGTCCAGCGGACCCCCGACCAGCCAGCCGCCGATGGTGTTGAAGAAGTCCCGGAAGGCCGGCCCCACCGTCAGGGCGGCGAAGAAGCCGTAGACCACGGTCGGCACGCCCGCGAGGATCTCTAGCACCGGCTTGACCACAGCCCGCGACGGACGGCTGGCGTATTCCGACAGATAGATGGCCGAGAACAGGCCGACCGGCGCCGCCACGCACATGGCGATCAGCATGATGAGGAAGGTGCCGGCGAACAGGGGCACGGCGCCGAAGGCTCCGGTCGAACCGACCTGATCGGCGCGAATGGCGATCTGGGGCGACCATTTGGTCCCGAACAGGAACTCGAACACCGGCACCGTCTCGAAGAAGCGCAGGGCGTCCCACAACAGGGAGGCGACGATGCCGAGCGTCGTCAGGATGGCCACGACCGAACAGGCGAACAGGGTGATCGCCACCCAGCCCTCGACGGCGTTGCGCGCCCTGAGGTCCGGCCGGATGCGCAGGAAGACGAACAGCCCGCCCAGGATGGCGGCGATCAGGGCCGCGACCCCGCCGCCGAAGCTGAGCATCCGGTTGATCTCGACGGCGCGGCGGCCTTCCTGGATCAGACGCTCGCTCAGCGGCGCCTCCCAGATCTGCAGCGGCGCGGCGCCCACGCCCACGCGCTGGGCGTCGGAGAAGAAGGCGGCCCGCTTCATCGGCTCCAGGGCGACCACCTCGGCCGGAGCCCCGGCGGCCAGGGTCTGGTTGGCGATGGGGGTGGAGAAAATCGAGGCCAGCAACAGGATCGCCAGCGACGGCGCGGCGATCCAGATCAGGGCGTAGAGGCCGTGCTGGGTCGGGCGCGAATGGCCGCGCACCCCCGCCTCGCGAGCGCGTGTCGTCGCCAGGGCGCGGGCGCCGACAAAGCCCAGCGCCGCCAGCGCGGCCAGGATCAGCAGGAAAAGCCAGAACATCAGGTCAGGTTCGGGGAGCCGGATTCGGCCCCGGAAACGCCCGGCGCCTTGCGGGCCGGAAACTGCCTTCACTTGGCGAGCGGATTAAGACGGCTGGATGACAGTTCTGTTACGGCGCAGGTTCCCGCGCCGGTGCGCCGTCACGCAAGGGGCTCGGACGACGTCGGCTCCTTGATGTTCAGAGGGAAATAGGCGCTGAACGACGCCCCGTCCCCCGGCGCGCTTTCAACCGTCAGTCCGCCCCGGTGCCGGTTGACGATGTGTTTGACGATCGCCAGGCCCAGACCCGTGCCCGGCCGGTCGCCGCCGCTCTTCTGGCCCTCGACCCGATAGAATCGCTCCGTCAGCCGCGGCAGATGCTCGCGCGCCATGCCCGGCCCATGGTCCCGCACGGTGACGGCCGCATAGCGCGCGCCCTGCTCCCGGTCCGGGCTGACCAGCGACAGCCGCGTCGTCCCCTCGCGTCTCGGCCCCGGAGCGGCGTCCACCGTCAGATCCGTCGCCACGGTCAGCTCGACCGTCTGCCCCGCCGTCGAATACTTGATGGCGTTGTCCACGAGGTTCTGGATCACCTGAATGATCTCGTCGCGGTCGCCGTCGATGGTCGCGGCGCCCTCCTGGACCTCCAGCTTGATGCAGACGCCCTTGTCGCGCGACAGAACGCTGACGGCGTCCACCACGTCGGACGCGGCGCGCGACACATCCACCCGGCCTGAGGGCGGGATATGTTCGTTCAGCTCGATCCGGCTCAGCGACAGCAGGTCCGCGACCAGCCGGCTCATCCGGTCGGCCTGGGCCGACATGATGTCCAGGAACTTGTCGCGGGCGACCGGATCGTCCTTGGCGTGGCCCTTCAGGGTCTCGATGAACCCGGACAGGGAGGCCAGGGGCGTGCGCAACTCGTGGCTGGCGTTGGCCAGGAAATCGACGCGCATCAGCTCCATGCGCCGCACGTCCGTTTCGTCGCGCAGGGCCAGCAGGGCCATCGGCCCCGCCCCGCCCGTCGCCAGCGGCCGGACCCAGGCCCGCCAGTGCCGCGACCGGGCCCCGCCCGCCGAATAGTCGGTGGTGGAGGTGACGCCGCCGAACAGGGCCTCGTCCACGGCCTCCAGAACGCCGGGATCGCGCACGAAGGTGACCAGAAGCCCGCCTTCGCGCGGCGTCTTCAACAGCTCCCGCGCCGCCTGATTGGCCAGAACGATGCGACGTCCGGCCAGGTCGTCGGCCTCGCCGCCCGCAACGATCAGAACCGGGTCGTTCAGGGCCTCGAACACACTGTCCAGCAGGCCCGCGTCGACCCGTCGCTGGGCCCCGCCTTCCGCCGCCAGGGCCGGGGCATAGGCCGAGGCGATGGGAGCGGGCTCGCGCCCCGCCCCGGCCCAGGTCGCCACCGCCACCACGGCGGCCCCGACCAGCAGCCAGAGGGCCATATCGGGCCGCACCGCCGCCAGGATCAGCATGATGACGACGGCCAGAACGCCCGCCGCTCCCGTGGTCCACAGCCGCGACGACGCCACGGGCGCCACCGGCGAAGGCGACTGGTCGAGCGGCATAGCGGGGGGCGCATCCTCGGTCACATCGGCAGAAGGGGCCGATTCGCGTCCAGTAGCACCGTCATCGACACGGGTTGATGACGCCGTGCCGCCCGAAGCGCCTCACTCGTAGCCGTGCGCCGCCTCATTGATGACCTGCGACGGCATGGTCGAGAAGTCGACGCTGATCGGCTTGGCCGTCTTGAGCTGCAGTGTCTTGATGACATGCTCCAGGCGACGGCGAACCTCGCCCTCCCCCTCGGCGCCGGGCGCCAGGTTCAGCGGAGCCAGGCAAAAGTCGATGATGGCTTGCGGGCGGGTCAAGGGTTCCATGGTCGTGTCCTTATGGGTCGGCCGACCGATCGGCCGTCCTGGAAACAGAAAAACACGCGGCGGTCACTTTCGATACAGACCGGCCGCCCCAAGGATTGTCATAATGTCGGATCGTGACTCTTGCGTTTCAGTCACAATATGACACTCTCCGCTCATGGAAATCGCCGCCGATCGCAAGCTCTTCCTCGGCGGCCGCGTCAAAAGGCTGAGGCGCGACCTGGGCCTGACCCAGACGGCCATGGCCGGGGACCTCGGCGTCTCCCCCTCCTATCTGAATCATATCGAGCGCAACCAGCGCCCGGTCTCCGCCCAGCTCCTGCTGCGACTGGCCGAAACCTACGACGTCGATCTGCGCGCCCTGAACCAGCCGGGCGCGGCGGGCGAGGCCGAACTGGCCGAACTGTTCGCCGATCCCCTGTTTCAAGGTTTATCCGTGCCCCGCCACGAGGTGCTGCAGCTGGTCGACGACGCTCCCGCCGCCGCCGAAGCGCTTCTACGCCTCTATCGCGCCTTTGCGGATCGCCGCGAACGGGACCGCGCCTTGGCCGCGCGTGACGACATCCCCTTCAGCGTCCCCGGCGGCGCGGACGACGGCCCCGCCGATCAGGTCCGCGACCATGTCCAGTCGCGCCACAATCACTTCCCCGAACTGGACCTGCTGGGCGAGGCGCTGCACGCCGAACTGACGGCCGAGGCGCCGGCCGGGTCGTCCGAGACCCTGGAGGCCCTGATCCGCGATCGGCTGCGCCTGCGCCACGGACTGACCGTCCGCATCATGCCCGCCGAGGTCATGGTCGAATGGACGCGCCGCTTCGATCCCCACCGCAGCCGCCTGCTGATTTCCGAGACCCTCGGACCCTCCTCGCGCGCCTTCGCCGTCGCCTATCAGCTGGCCCTGGTCGAGCACGGCCAGACATTGACCGACATGGTCACGGCCGCCGACCTGCCCGACGCCGCCGCGCGTAACCTCTTGAAGGTCTCCCTGACCAACAGCCTGGCCGCCGCCATCCTCATGCCCTACGCGGCTTTCCAGCGGGCGGCGGAAGACACCGGCTACGACCTGCCCCGGCTCCAGGCCCGCTTCGGCGTCGGCTTCGAGCAGGCGGCCCATCGCCTGACCACCCTGTCACGCCCGACAGCGCGCGGCATCCCCTTCTTCCTCATGCGGGTGGATCAGGCGGGCAATGTGTCAAAGCGCTATGCCTCGGAGTCCTTTCCCTTCTCCCGCTTCGGCGGCGCCTGCCCGCGCTGGCGGCTGCATTCGGCCTTCCGCACGCCCGGCCGCATCGTCACCCAGATCATCGAGACCCCGGCCCAGGACGGTCGCCCCCCTGCCCGCTGGTTCACACTGGCCCGCACCGTCAGCCGACAGGGCGACAATGCGGCGGTGGAAAGCCATGACCTGGCGGTGGGCGTCGGTTGCGAGCTGCGTCACGCCCACCGCCTGGTCCACGCGCGGGGTCTGGATCTGGCCAACCCCGAAGCGACGCCGATCGGCCCCTCCTGCCGCCTGTGTCACCGCCATCCCTGCGCCGAGCGCGCGGCGCCGCCGCTCGACCGCCCCCTGACGGTCGACGACTGGTCCAAGTCCGTCAGCCCCTGGCCGTTCGGGGCCTGACGGGCGTCTGACCGCGTGATGACCTCAGGCCGCGCCCGCTACGCCGGCACCGGATCGGCGGCGACTGACCACCCCCGCCCCCGCCAAGGCCAACAGCCCGCCCAGCAACATCATCGCCCACTCCGTCAGCGTCGGGATCTGCGGCGCCGCCGCGATGACGTTGAAGGACTGATCGACGGGCGTCGCCGCCGCATAGCCCGACCCGCCGGCCTGGCTGGCCCGAATGGTGCAAAGCCCCGGCGCGATCAGGGTCAGGGCCCCGCCGCCGGTGATGGTGCAGATGCCGGGCGTCAGGGACGAGAAGCTGACCGTCAGCCCGGAGCTCGCCGTCGCGCTGAGGCTGGCCGCCACCCCGACCTGTTGCTGCGCCGTGGCGGTGAAGAGAATGGTCTGCGCCCCAAGCGGTTGGCCGCCCGATGACGCCGAGGACGCCGCGCCCGTGCCTGCCGACGTCCGGGCGGTCACGGTGAAGGTGTAGGTCACGCCGTTGCTCAGCCCCCCGACCGTGATCGGCGACCCCGCCCCGGTCGCACTGGCCCCGCCGGGACTGGCGGTGACCGTGTAGTCGAGGATGGTCGCGCCGCCGTTCGACGACGGCGGGCTGAAATAGACGGTCGCCTGGCCGTCGCCGAAATCGACCGAACCGATCACCGGCGCGCCCGGAAAGACGGCGTTGACGGCGAACGTCCGCGACACGGTCGCAGCCGGCAGATAGGACCCGTTTCCAGCCTGATCGGCGTTGATCGTGCAGTCTCCGGCCGAGGCGAAGGTCAGATCCCCGCCCACGGTGACGGTGCAGACCGCCGGCGTGCTGGAGGTGAAGGTCGGCGTCAGGCCGGAATCCGACGTCGCCGTCAGGGTCGGGGTCGCGCCGAAGTTCTGGGCGCTCGGCTGGTTGAAGGTGATCAACTGGGACGCCTTGGGCGTCACCGGGCTCGACGCTGCGGACGCAGCTCCGGGTCCGGCCACGTTCGCCGCCGTGACCGTGAAGCTATAGGCGACGCCATTGGTCAGGCCGGGGATTGTGATAGGTGAGCCGGCGCCCGAGGCGCTCAGGCCATCTGGACTGCTGGTCACGGTATAGCCCGTGATCGACGCGCCGCCGGTGAAGACAGGCGGCGAGAAGCTGACCGTCGCATAGGTGTCGCCCGCCGTCGCCGTGCCGATGGTCGGCGCGCCTGGAACAACGGGGTTGACGGTGAAGGTCTGCGACTGCGTCGTCGCGGCCAGCCAGGCGCTGTCGCCGTCCTGGTTCGCTGAAATCGTACAACTGCCCGTGGTCACGAAGGTCAGGGTTCCACCCCCCGTGATTGTGCATACGCTCGCCGTGTCGGAGGAGAAGGCCACCGTCAGGCCCGACGAAGCCATCGCCGACAGCGTCGGGCTCGTGCCGAAGTTCTGCGCTCCGGGGTTCGTGAAGGTGATGCTCTGGGCCGCCTTCGGCGTCACCGCGTTCGAGGCTGACGAGGCATCGCCCGGCCCGGCGGAATTCGTCGCCGTGACCGTGAACGCATAGGCGACTCCATTGGTCAGGCCCGAGACTGTGATGGGCGACCCGACGCCTGTGCCCGTCAGGCCGCCCGGGCTGCTGGTCACCGTATACTGGGTGATCGTCGCTCCGCCGTTCGTGGCCGGCGCCGTGAAGGTCACGGTCGCTTCGGTGTCGCCCGCCGTCGCCGTGCCGATGGTCGGAGCCCCCGGGACGACGGCGTTGATGTCGAAGGTCTGGGTCTGGGTCGCGGCGGGCGAGAAGCCCGCGTCGCCGGCCTGATCAGCATTGATCGAGCAACTCCCTGCTGTGACCGTCGTCAGGTCTCCCCCCTGTGTGATCGTGCAGACGCCGGTCGTGGTCGAGGAGAAGACCACTGTCAGCCCCGAGCTGGCCGAGGCCGTCAGCGTCGGGGTCGCGCCGAAATTCTGCGGTCCGGGGTTATTGAAAGTGATGGTCTGGCCGGACATCGGCGTCACGCTGGACGCCGAGCTGGCCGCCGCGCCGTATCCGACGCTGTTATGGGCCCGGACAGAGAAGGTGTAGCTGACCCCGTTGGTCAGGCCGGTCAGGATGATGGGCGATCCTGCGCCTGTCGCCACGCCCGTCGCGGGCAGGCTCGAAACCTCATAGAGGTCGATCGTCGCTCCCCCGTCGAAACTCGAGGGTGTGAAGGACACCGTCGCTTGGCCATTCCCCGCCACAGCGGTCACATCGCTCGGCGCCCCGGGCACGTCCGGTCCGATCATGAAGGTCTGCTGGACCGGCGTCGGCGGGAAGTAGCCGGAATCCGCCGTCGCCGACGCCGTGATCCTGCATTCGCCGACCGTGATCTGGACCAGGGCCTGACCGCTGACGTCACAGACCGACGGCGTATCGGAGGCGAAACTCACGCCGGACGCGTTTGTCGCCGAAACATAGGGTCCGAGGTCCAGCGACGCGCCGAACGCCTGCGCCGGGACGGTGTTGAATGTCAGGGTCGCGGCGGGCAGGATCGTGACATCGACGCTGATGATGTTGCTGTCCGGAAAGTCCGGGGCCACCCCCGTGGCATAGACGTTGATTGTGTGATCGCCGTCGGGAAGGCTTGAGAAAACGAAGGGCGATCCGGCTGCAGCCGACCCGATCCCGTCTGGCGTCACGAAGATGAAGAAGCCGCTCTGCGGCCCGCCGCCCACGCCAGGCTCGAAGGTCACCGTGACCTCATTCGGCCCCGTCTGCTGCGCGTCGACATTGACCGGATCGGGTGGCCGTTCCTGGGCCATGGACGGCGTGGCCGCCGCCAGCCAGATCGTCAGAAAAGCGAGGAAAACTCGCGCCGCATCGCGCGTACAGGTCGCCCACATCAGCCTGCCCCCACATAGCCTGGCCATGTGGATAACTTGGAAAATAACGCCGTTCAACCTGCGTCCCGGAATGACGCAGGCGAGTCAGGCCTACACTTTCACGATGACGATGCGCTCATGGCCCACGAAGAACGGAGGCCGTCATCGAGCCTGGCCGCTGCGACTGGCCTGTGCGACCGCCTAGTGCGAGCCGCCCGAGCGCAGGAAGAGGAAACCCGCCGCAAACAGCACCACGCCCGCGATCAGGCCCGCGAGGAAGCCGGCCGGGGTGCAGAACCAGATGGTCGCCATCAGCAGCAGGACCGCGATCCCCAGCGAACCCCAGCTAAAGAGGTGCTGCACCAGCTTCCAGGTCGCGACCTGCTCGCTGATTTCCATCGTGCCGCGCTGATAGTCGTCGTGATCGGCGTGGTGCGGGTCGGCCATGTTCGGAAAGTCCGGGAGGAATCTGGAGATGGGCCCTTATAGCTGCCGGAACCGTTCGCTCAAGAGGCGGCGCTTCGTCACGCTCAGTTCAGCGTCGCCAGAACCTCGCGGGTGAAGGCGGCGATGTCGAACCCCTTGCCGGCAGGGTCCTCGCCGCGCCGCACGATGACGACCTTCCGGCTCGGGACGATCACCACATACTGACCCCGGTTGCCGTTGGCCGAGAAGGCGTCGGCCGGCACGCCCGGCTCCTTGTTCATCAGCCAGAAGGTCGCGCCATAGCCGAGGGTCCCGGTCGGCGGCTGGGGCCCCGACAGCGTGGTCACCCGTGCCCGCCAGCCCTCGGGCAGAATGCGCTCGCCCTCCCACACCCCGTCCTGGACATAGAGCTGGCCGAAACGGGCCAGGTCGCGCGCCGTGGTCCAGACCTGGCTCGACAGGACGTAGTTCCCGCGCCAGTCCGTCTCGGCAAAGGTGTGGATCATCCCCAGCCGGTCGAACAGCTCATTCGGCGGATGGGCGGCGAAGCTCGGCGAAACAGCCAGGGTCGCCAGAAGCGTGTCGTTATTGGCGTAGCGGAACCGGGTCATCGGCGGGGCGATCAGCGGCCAGCCCGGCGCCTGTTCGTCCACCGCCGTCCCGCCGAAATAGAGCCAGTCCGTCCGGTTGCCCGCCGTGTCGCTGGTCAGACCCGAGGCCATCCGCATCAGGGCGTCCAGGGTGATGACACGGCGCGGATCATCGGACCGCTGCCAGTCAGCGATGGCGGCGGGCGCGTCCGGATCGACCTCGCCGCGCTGCACCGCCGCCCCGATCACCGTCCCGGCCAGGCTCTTGGCCACCGACCATGTGCGCTGGGGAATGTTCGGACCGAAATCGGGCGCATAGCGCTCGGCGACGATCTTGCCGTCCTGCAGGATCACCACCCCGGTCGTCACCGACCCGGGCCCGAAGTCGCCGGCGAAGCCCCGCCTGACCGCTGCCTCCAGAGCCGGCGCATCACCGTTCGCCGCGCCGGTCGGCAGGGGCGGCGCCGAGGTCCGGCGCGCGACGGGCTTCATCTCCCGCATACCGCCGACGAAGCCGGTCGGCATGATGGTGCAACCCCGCCCGGGCGTGAACTGGGCCACGCGCGGCGGCGCGGCCTCATCCCATGTCACGGCGATCTCGGTCTCGAAGGTCTCGACCGGCAGGTCAGCGATCAGGGGCTGGAGCTCGGGATAGACGCCCACCAACTCGTGCGCCTCGACGCTGGCCTGGGTCCGCGTTCCGCCCGCCTCCCGCGCCGTGAACAGGGCACTGCACAGGGTCAGGGCCTTGTATCCCGCCGCCAATGCGCGGTGGTTCGCCGTCGGCTGCGCAGCGGGCGACTGGGCGCTGGCGGGCGCGGCAACGAGCGCCAGACCGGACAGCAGGGCGGCGACAGTCAGGAAAGGTTTCATCCCGCCACAGTCGCGGCGGCCCCCTCAGCCGTCAACAGCGCCCGATCAACCCAAGGCCTCGAACCGGTCGATCAGCCCCTCCAGCCGTTTCGTGCCGATGGTCCAGAAGGCCGGATCGCGCGGGTTCAGCCCGAACGGCGCCAGGGCCTCGACATAGGTCCGCGTCCCGCCTGCGGCCAGCAGCTCGCGATACAGGGGCGTGAAGCCCTGCGGGTCTCTGGCCCGCGTCTCCATCAGGGCCGCGACCAGCAAGTCTCCGAACGCATAGGCGTAGACGTAGAAGGGCGAGTGGACGAAGTGGCTGACATAGCTCCACCAGTGCTCATAGCCGGGGTTCAGCGTCACCGCCGGGCCCAGGCTGGCCCCCATCTCCTCCAGCCAGATCTGGCCGATGCGCTCGGCCGAAACCTCACCCTTCAGCCGCTCGTCATGGAAGCGGGTCTCGAAACGGTGGAAGGCGATCTGGCGCACCACGGTGTTCAGCCCGTCCTCGATCCGTCCGGCCAGCAGCCCCTTCTGCTCGGCCTTGGGCGCCGTCGCCAGCAGCCGGTCGAAGGTCAGTCCCTCGGCGAAGATCGACGCCGTCTCGGCCAGGGTCAGGGGCGTGTCGGCCAGCAACGTCCCCCGATCCGCGGCCAGGGTCTGGTGCACCCCATGCCCCAGCTCATGCGCCAAAGTCAGGACGTCCCGCCGCTCGCCCATCCAGTTCAGGAAGACATAGGGGTGGCGATTGGCCGTCACCGGATGGGCGTAGGCGCCCGATTGCTTGCCCGGCCCGGCCCGGCCGTGAACCCAGGGGTTGTCGAAGAACAGCCCGGCCCGATCCGCGAACTCTCCGCCCAGGTCGGAGAAGCTCTCCAGCACGATCTCGCGGCCCTGTTTCCAGTCGAAGGCGCGGGGCTTGGCCGTGTTCAGCGGCGCATTGCGGTCCCACTGGTCCAGCGTCGCCTTGCCCATGGCCCGGGCCTTCAGCGCATAGTAGCGGTGCGACAGGCGCGGATAGGCGGCGGCCACCGCCTCGGCCATGGCGTCCACGGCCTCGCCATCGACCTCGTTGCCCAGATGGCGGCTGTCGGCGGGCCGTTTGAACCCGCGCCAGCGGTCCTCCAGCGCCTTGTCGGCCGCAACCGTGTTCAGGACCAGCGACAGGGTCGAGGCCCGCTCGCCCAGCGCGACCGACAGCCCCTCGGCCGCAGCCTTGCGTTGCGTCGCCTTCGGATCCGACAGCCGGTTCAGGGCCTCGGCCAGGGTGAGGCTCTCCTTGCCCGCCTTCACCCGCAGCGCCGCCAGGGTCTCGTCGAACAGGCGCGGCCACTGGGCGGCGATCGGCCCGTGCTCGGCCAGGAAGGTCTCCAGCTGTTCTGACAGTTCGTGCGGCTTCATCGCCCGCACCCGACGCAGCCACGGCCGCCACTTGGCCGCGCCGGCATGGATCGCTAGCGCCGCCTCGATCTCGGCCTCCTCCAGCTGGTTGATCTCCAGCGTCAACCAGACCGTCGGGGTCGAAACGGCGGTCAGCTGCTCGCGAATATCGGCCTCGAAGCCGTTGGCCGCGGCGTCGTCCCGCGCCGTTGACGCCGCCAGAAACGCATAGGCGCCCAGTCCGCCCAGGACCTCGCTGGCCTGTTCATACAGGGTGATGGCCCGATCCAGCCGTTCGGCCAGCAGGGCCGCGTCGCTCCGCGCCTCGACCAGCCGGCCTTGCAGCTCCCCCAACTCCGCAACGACCGCCTTGCCCCGCGCCACATCGGCGGCGATCGCCGCGTCCTCGCGTGACGCGTAGAGATCGGACAGGTCCCACAGCGGCGGCTCGGACGAGGGGACGGGCGGGGCTTTGAAGGGCGCGTTCATGCCCCTGTTTGTGGGGACGCGCGTGCCGGGACGCAACGGCCGATTGCCGCCAGACGCGAGGGATTGATCGCATCATCCTCGCCCGAGACCCACATCGAGGACCGTCATGACCTATCAGATCGAGCCCCTTCCGCTCGCGCCGTTCAAGCCGCTGTTTGCTCTCGACGATGACGAGCTCGCCGCCGTGGGCGCCCGGCGCTGGGTCGCGGATGCGCCCGGCCGCGCGCCCTGCCGCGTCAGCCTGAAGGACGCCGATGCCGGCGACCGACTGATCCTGCTGCACCACGCTCACCTTACCGACCCGGCCTCGCCCTATCGCGCTGGAGGACCGATCTTCGTGCGCGAAGAGGCGACGATGGCGACGCCGGCGCCGGGTGAGGTTCCGTCCATGCTGTCGCGTCGCCCGCTGTCGATCCGCATCTATGACGCCCGCAACACGATGATCGACGGCGAGGTCATCGACGGCGCCGACCTGGACGCGCGGCTTGCGCACTGGTTCGGGCAGCGGCTGACGCATCAGGTCCACATCCATTTCGCCCCCCGCGGCTGCTACCTCGCCAGAGCGGTCCGGCCCGCCTGATTTCCGGCTTTCACGGACCGACCAGATAGGCTCAGATGCCGGTCAGGGTGGAGCGGACCATGACCGACAACGCGGCGAAGACCCCGGAAGACGGCGACAACCACGGCCGGGCGGGCCTGTCCCGCGATCAGGCGGGCTGGCTCGGCCCCGCGCGACTGGGAATCGGCCTCGTCTGGGGCCTGGCCCTGTGGTGGCTCTATCGGTCGGCGGCCGGCTTCGACTTCGATCAGTCGCGCAGCTGGCCCGCGACCGACGCCTATCTGTTCGGCCCCCTGCTTCTGGTCTGCGCCTATGTACCTGTCGTGGCCCTGGCCTCCATCGGGCGGCTCCGACCCCAGACCGGGGCCGTCTGGCTGATCGTGGCCATAGCGGTCCTCGCTCTTCTGGGCCTGCATGATGTGGCGCGCCAGGCGGCCGAAAACCTGACGTCTCCGCCCTATTTGTCCGCCCCCATGCTCGGCTTCGTCGCCGTGGCCCTGTTCATCGCCCACCACCTTGTGGCCCCGGCGGACGCCGAGCGGCGCTGGATCGCGAGCTTCCCGGCCTATTTCGATCAGGCGTGGAAGGCCGGGGTGCAACTGGCCCTGTCGCTGGGCTTCACCGGCGCCTTCTGGCTGCTGCTGCATCTTGGCGCCGCCCTGTTCCGCATCATCGGCCTGCCCTTCCTGCAGGAGCTGATCCTCCACGACTGGTTCATCCTGCCCGTCTCCGGTCTGGTCTTCGCCCTCGCCGTTCATCTGACGGATGTGCGGGACGGGCTGATCCGGGGCGTCCGCACCGTGGGTCTGATGCTGCTGTCCTGGCTGCTGCTGGTCATGACGGTGCTGGTAGCCGCCTTCCTGATCGCCCTGCCCTTCACCGGCCTGCAGGGGCTCTGGCGGACCGGCAGCGCCACGGCCCTCGTGCTGGCCGCCGCCGCCGCCCTGATCGTGCTCATCAACACGGCCTATCAGGACGGGCGCCCGGACAACCTGCCGCCCGCCGTGCTGCGGATCGCCGTGAGGGTCGCCGCCGTCCTGATCACTCCCCTCATCCTGATCGCCTTCTGGGGTCTTGGCCTGCGGATCGGCCAGCACGGCCTGACGCCCGACCGGATCATCGCCCTGGCCTGCGCCCTGGTCGGCGCCGCCTATGCGGTCGGTTACGGCGCGGCCGCCCTGATCCCCCTGTTGCGGCGCGGCTCGGCGTGGATGAAGGCGCTGGAGACCACCAATATCGCCACCGCCGTGCTGGAAGTCGTGGTCATCCTCGCCCTGTTCAGCCCCCTCGCCGACCCGGCCCGCCTGTCGGTCAACGACCAGATGAAGCGGCTTCAAACCGACAAGGTCTCGGCCGAGGCCTTCGACTACCGCTTCCTCCGGTTCGACAGCGGCAAGGCCGGCCAGACGGCCCTGGCGACCCTGACGCGCTCCTCGGACGCCGAGATCGCGCGTCGGGCCCGCGCCGCCACGGACGCCGACGACCGATACGCGCTTGAACCGCCCCCGCCAGCAGAGCCGCTGTTCACCCCGCTTGTCGAACCCTGGCCTGCCGGTCGCCCGCTGCCTGCGGACTTCGGTCAGCCGTTCCGAGGCATCGGCATGTTGCGCGGGTGCGACTCGCGGGCGGAGTGCGTGGCTACGGAGATCGACCTCAACGGCGACGGACGCACGGAAATCCTCATGGCCACGGCCTATGCCGTCACCCTCTTCACCCGATCACCGCAAGGCGGCTGGGGCGAGGAAGGCAGTTATCCGGTCCTGCGCTGCTCGGGCGAACCCCGCGCTGACGGCCGCGATCTGATGCGGTCCGGCGCGATCCGGCCGAGCCCCGCCGAATGGCCAGATCTGGCCACCGGCGGGCGTTTCGTGTCGCGCCTGAACGTCAGTGGGCCCTGCCGGGACGCCATCAATCTTGCCGCCCGTTAACCCGCCGCACACCACGCCCCCCAACCCGATCTTCACCGTCGCGCGCCTAAAACCGTCCCGAAACGAGCCAGTCCCGCTTTGACGCGGCGGCGGCCGATGAAGAAGACGAAGGGGCGCTTCCCATGGCCAAGACCATCCTCGTGGTCGACGACGATCCGACCCAGCGCCGCCTGGTCCAGGCGGTGCTGGAGCGCGAGGGCTTCGCCGTGGTCCACGCCGAATCCGGCGACGAGGCCCTGAAGCGGATGCAGGGCGGCGGCGGCGCCGATCTGGTCCTGCTCGACATGGTCATGCCCGGCCTCAGCGGCATGGAGACCCTGGCCGAACTGCGCGCGGGCGGCGATACGACCCCGGTCATCGTCCTGACCGCCAACGGCGGCATCGAGACGGTGGTCAAGGCCATGCAGGCCGGCGCCCAGGACTTCTTCATCAAGCCGGTGGGGCCCGAGCGCCTCGCCATCGGCGTCAACAACGCCCTGCAGATGACCCGGCTGACGGCCGAGGTCGGACGGCTGAAGAAGCATGTCGCCGGGCGCACCACTTTCGACGACCTGATCGGCGACAGTCCGGCCATGCGGATGGTCAAGAGCTTCGGCGCCCGCGCCGCAAAATCGAACATCCCCGTCCTGATCACCGGCGAGAGCGGCGTCGGCAAGGAGGTCATCGCCCGCGCCCTGCACGGCGCCTCGGACCGCGCCGGCAAGCCTTTCGTGGCCGTCAACTGCGGCGCCCTGCCCGCCAATCTGGTGGAGTCGATCCTGTTCGGCCACGAGAAGGGCGCCTTCACCGGCGCGGTGGACAAGACCCTGGGCAAGTTCCGCGAGGCCGAGGGCGGCACCCTGTTCCTCGACGAGATCGGCGAATTGCCGCTCGACATGCAGGTCAAGCTGCTGCGCGCCCTTCAGGAGAGCGAGATCGACCCCGTCGGCGGCAAGCGCCCGGTCCGGGTCGATGTCCGCATCGTCTCGGCCACCAACCGCGACCCGGCACAACAGGTCAAGGAAGGCGCCTTCCGCGAGGACCTCTTCTATCGCCTGAACGTCTTCCCGATCGATGCCCCGGCCCTGCGCGACCGGCGCGAGGACATTCCGGCCCTGGTCGACCACTTCATCACCCGCTTCAACGCCGAGGAAGGCAAGCGGGTCTCCGGCGCCGCGCCCGAGACCCTGGCCCTGCTGACCGCCTTCGACTGGCCCGGCAACGTCCGCCAGCTGGAAAACGCCGTCTATCGCGCGCTCGTCCTGGCCGATTCTCCCTGGCTCCAGCCGCACGACTTCCCTGCCATCTCCGGCGTCGCCGCACCGCTGTCAGCGCCTGAGACGACCGCCCCTGCGACCTCGACCGGCCTCGACCTGCCGCCTCCGCCCGAAACCCCCGTGCGCATCCTCGACGAGCGCGGCCATCTGCGGACGCTGGAGGAGATCGAGCGCGACCTGATCCAGCACGCCATCGAGGCCTATGCCGGTCACATGTCGGAGATCGCCCGTCGCCTCGGCATCGGTCGCTCGACCCTGTATCGCAAGGTTCGCGAGCAGGGGCTGGAGGGCGCCGTGCACGACCAGGACCGCGCCGCGGGCTGATCGGGAGCGGCCGTGCCTTTCAGGCAACAATCCGCTGCATGAAGCCTATTGTGTCTGAAATGTAACCACTTTGCCCGACGGACGACGCGCCTTCGTGCGTTGAAGGGTGCGACACGTGGAATCAGCGACCGGACGCCTCCGAGCGGTCTCGTCCGGATTCCACGGTCGCACCGTTTTGCATTGAAGACCAGGGCGACCCCAGAATGACGATAGCCGCCGCGATCCTCTACGCGCTCGCCTCCAGCGCAGCGCCTGCGGCCGAGCCTGCCGGACCCGCGCCCTCGACTGCCGTGGCGGCGCCCGTGCAGACCCAGACGTCGCCGACGACGCCCGCGACCCAGCCCGACCCGGAAGAGGACGTCCCGACCGGCGTCGCCTCGTCGGACGCCTATGACCTCGGCACCGTGACGGTCACGGCCGCCAAGCCGCGCGGCAGCGTCCAGGGCGACATTCCGCCGGACATCGTCCTCGACGCCGAACAGCTTCAGGCCTACGGCGCCTCGAACATCGCCGAACTGCTGACGGCGCTTGAACCCCTCACCCGCTCCAGCCGGGGCCGTTCCGACGCCGGGCCCATCGTCCTGCTGAACGGCCGACGCACCACCGGCTTCCAGGAAATCCGCGGCATCCCGTTCGAGGCCATCGAGCGCACCGAAATCCTGCCCGAGGACGTGGCCCTTATCTACGGCTACAGCGCCGATCAGCGCGTCGTGAACATCGTCCTGCGCGACAACTTCCGCCAGGGCTCGGTCCAGCTCCAGGCGCGTGGCCCCTCGCAGGGCGGCCGACTGACCAGCGAGATCGAGGGCAATGTCTTCAATATCCAGGGCAACAACCGCTGGAACCTCGACGTCGAATACGAACGCGCCACGGCCCTGTTCGAATCGGAGCGCGACATCGTCCGCGATCCGGGCAGCCAGCCCTTCGACCTGGTCGGCAACCTGCGCGGCGTCCCGAACGGCGCGGAGATCGACCCCGCTCTCTCGGCCCTGTTCGGATCGACCGTCACGGCCGTGGCCCTGCCGGCCAACGACACCAGCCTGACCCTCGCCGATCTGGCGGCCGGCGCGAACCAGACCCGCACGGGCAACTTGGGCGATTACCGCACCCTCCTGCCCCGCACCGAAAGCTCGCAGGTTCGCGGCTCCCTGGCGCGCGACCTGAACTCGACCACCCAGGGCACCCTCAGCCTCAGCCTCGAGGACAGCTCCAGCCAGAGCCTGCTGGGTCTGCCCGGCCTCACCCTGACGGTCCCCGGCGCCAACCCCTTCTCGCCCCTGACCAACGACGCCCTGCTGTATCGCTACGTCGAGGCGCCGGACGTGATGACGCGCGACAGCGACACCCTGACGGCGAATCTCGGCGTGATGCTCAACGGCTTCCTCGGCGACTGGCGCTGGACCTTCAACGGCTCCTACGACCGCACCGAGAGCGACTCCACCACCGGCCGGGGCTTCAACGCCTCGGGCTGGCAGTCCGATATCAACGCCGGGGCCAACCCGTTCGGCGACATCCCCCTGGACCGGCTGACGGCGCTTCAGGACACCTCGAAGTCGGTGTCCAGCGGCGGCACGGCCGAGGTCATCTTCAGCGGCCGCCCGTGGGAGGGCCCGGCCGGCGCCCTCCAGGCGACGTTCAAGGCGGGGGCGGACACCCGCACCCTGGACTCCGAAAGCGTCCGCTCCGGCGTGTTCAACGAGGGCTCCCTGTCGCGCGACCGGGGCTACGCCACCGCCAGCCTCTCCCTGCCCATCGCCAGCCGCAACCGCGAGGTGCTCAAGGCTCTGGGCGACCTCTCGGTCAACCTCAACGCCGGCTATGACGAACTGTCCGACTTCGGCGGCCTGACCACCTTCGGCGCCGGGGTCAACTGGTCGCCGATCGAGATGCTGTCGCTCTCGGCCAACTACACCAACGAGCAGGGCGCGCCGACGGTGTCGCAGCTGAACGATCCGGTCGTCACCACGCCCAACGTCGCCGTCTACGACTTCGTCACTGGCCAGACGGTCAACATCACCCGTGTCACCGGCGGCAACCTCGGCCTGAACTCCGACAACCGGGAGGTGGTCAAACTCGGCTTCAACCTGCGCCCGACCAGCAAGTGGGATCTCCAGCTCAGCTCCAACTACACCTGGAGCCGGACGGATGACGACATCGTCTCCTTCCCCACCATCACCCCCGATCTGGAAGCCGCCCTGCCCGAGCGGTTCACGCGCGACGCCTTCGGCAATCTGACCGCCATCGACGCCCGTCCGCTGAACTATGAGCGGTCCGAACGTCAGGACGTCCGCACCGGCTTCAACTTCTCCATGCCCTGGGGCAAGCCGAACGCCCAGGCGGCGGGCGGGGGTCGTCCCGGCGGTCCCGGCGGGATGATGATGGGCGGACCGCCTCCCGGAGGCGGCGGCGGCGGCGGGCAGTTCCGCATGGGCGGAGGCCCCGGCGGCGGGGGGGGCGGCGGTCGCAATCGCGGCCCTCAGATGCAGCCCGGCCAGGGCCGCTTCAACCTGTCGATCTATCATACCTACCGGCTTCAGGATGAGATCGTGATCCGCGAGGGTCTGCCGATCATCGACCAGCTCAACGGCGGCTCGACCAGCGCCCGGGGCGTCTCGCGTCAGCAGGTCGAGCTCCAGGCCGGGGTCTTCCGCAACGGCTTCGGCGGCTTCATGAACGCCACCTGGCGCGACGGCACCCGCATCAACGGCGCCACCGACGCCCAGGACATCAGCTTCGGCGACCAGACCACGGTCAACCTGAACGTCTTCGCCGACCTCAACTCGCGCACCAGCTGGGTCGCGAAATTCCCGATCCTGAAGGGCGCCCGCATCAACCTCGGCGTCGAGAACCTGTTCGACAGCCGCGTCGATGTGCGTTCCGTGGGCGACCTGCCGCTGAACTACCAGCCCGACTACCTGGACCCCCAGGGCCGGATCATCCGCATCAGCCTGCGCAAGATCCTGTTTTGACCCCTCGCGGGCCGGACGTCAGTCTCCGGACGGCTTCCGGCCCCAGCGGGGCTTCGGCGCCTCGCCCTTGGCCTTCTTGGTGATCTCTTTCAGTTTGCGGCCCTGCATGGCGGACAGGGCCTGACCGGGCGCGCCGAGCTCCGGGTCGCCGAAGGCGCGGCCGTGGGTCTTCACCCGCTCGCTGACCGAGTCGAGGAACTCCCCTTCCCATTCGGACAAAGAAACGCCCGCCTGCTCTGCCGAGCGGCGGGCGCGTTTCAGGGCGTTGAGAGCGGCGCGCTGGTTCGCCTTGCGCTCGGCCTCGAACGGACTGGCAGGGGACCGCTTGATCCCCTTGCCCGACCCGATCGGAGCGCTGCGCTTCAGGGTCAGACTTCGCCGAGAGCCGACAGATAGAGGTCGAGGATCGCCTCTTCCTCCTGACGCTTGGCCTTGTCCTGCTTGCGGATGCGGATGACCTTGCGCAGCACCTTGACGTCATAGCCCTCGCCCTTGGCCTCGGCGAAGACCTCCTTCATGTCGGTCATGACGGCCTGCTTGTCCTCTTCGAGGCGCTCCAGACGTTCGATGATGGTGCGCAGCCGGCCCTGGGCCGTGGCGTTCAGGACGTCGGGCGAGGCGTCGAAGGCGGCGTCATCAGGCATAATTCTTGTTCCTTCGGAACGCGCTAACGCTCGACGCGCGGCGTCTCGCTGCTTGAGCGCATTCGGTGGTTTGGTTTGGGCCGGACGCTAACCATACGCAGGCGCGCGTCTCAACCACGAACACGAAAAAGGCCGCGGACAACGCCCGCAGCCTGTGGATCGTCTGAGCTCAACCGCGAGCGACCGCGTCGCTCGCGTCAGCTCAAAAGGGCTTAGCCCTGCTTCGCCTTGAAGCGCGGGTCGGTCTTGTTGATCACGAAGACCACGCCCTTGCGGCGCACGACCTTGCAGTCGCGGTGGCGGGTTTTCAGCGACTTGAGCGAGCTACGGACCTTCATGGTCGGGCGTCCTGAGGCAAATCAAAATAAAAGAGCCGCAAGCGAGGCTGCGGCGGAGCGGTGGCTATAAAGATTCGGGTCTGGATCGTCAACCGGTCAGTGGCGAGTGATGAGTGGCGAGTGGCGAGTGGCTCAGCCTATGGCCTCGCGCTCAAGTCGTGAGCGACCGCGTCGCGAACATAGCGCGTCGCGAAGCGACATGAAAAAGGAATGGAGGCCTGGCCTCCGAGTTGAACGGAGGGTCTATGGGCTTTCGGGCCCATCGCGTCGCCCCTCCGCCACCAGGCCGTTTCAGAGAGCACGGTCCTTCTAGCGTTCCGACATTAACGGCCCGGAATCAGACGCGGTTAGCGGGCCATTGACCATTCGGGCTTCAGCATCGGCAACCGATCCTCCGCTTCGCGCGCTTGTGATTGCCCCTCTGCGCCCCCGCCCCCTAAGGCTGACTGATGCGTTTCAAGTCCCGACTCCTTTTCGCCGCCTGCGCCGCCGCCACGGTCGCGGCCTGCGGCCCGATGCTGCCCGAGC
>NZ_JBQVNM010000009.1:0-69385 GCF_052436175.1 Brevundimonas sp.
GATCAGGACCGCGCCGCGGAGCTGATCGCCCAGGCCACCCAAGGCGATTTCGGACCGCAGGGTCTGGCCGCCCTGCTGGCCCAGATGGACCCGGCCCAGCGCGCCGAGGCCCTGCGCCACGATCCGCGCTTCCGCCAGGCGGCCCTGATGGGTCTGACGCCGGGTTGGGAGACCCTGAGCCTGGGCGGCAAGCCGTCCCTGGACTTCGGGGCCAGCGGCCTCGAGGCGCAGAAGCTGAACGCCGCCACCCCCGTCGCGACCGGCGCCCTGCGCCCGGCCCTGCCGTTCGTGCTGAACGCGCCGCCCGCAGCCCGCGCCCGCGCCCAGCGCTGCCTGACCCAGGCCATCTACTATGAGGCCGCGCTGGAGAGCGACGAGGGCCAGGCCGCCGTGGCCCAGGTCATCCTGAACCGCGTGCGCGACCCCAACTATCCGGCCAGCGTCTGCGGCGTGGTGTTCCAGGGCGCCGAGCGGGTCACCGGCTGCCAGTTCAGCTTCACCTGCGACGGCTCCATGGCCCAGGCGCCGGTCGGCTGGGCCTGGGACCGGGCGTCGAAGGTCGCGGCTCGCGCCCTGGCCGGCCATGTAGCCACACAGGTGGGCACCGCCACCCACTATCACGCCGACTACGTCCATCCCTGGTGGTCGCCGACCCTGGCCAAGATCACCCAGATCGGGGCGCACATCTTCTATCGCTGGAAGGGCGTCTACGGCGAGACCGCGGCCTTCCGCCAGGCCTATGCGGGCGCCGAGCCGGTCATCGACGAAGCGCGCTTCTCTCGCCCCAGGGTGATGATGGCCAGCCAGGAGGTCGACGGGAAGGCTCTGACGGTCGCTCCGGGCGCCGCCGCCACCGGCGAGCTCAAGACCGTCGAGATCAACGGCCAGACCCGCGTCGTGGGCGTCATCAGCCTGGGCGGCCGTCGCCAGCCGACGGCCGAGGACATCGCCGCGATCAACGCCCGCCTGCGCGACTACGAGGCGCCCAAGCCCGCCCCATCGCCCTCTGCCCCCGCGCCCGCCGGGGTCGTGACGATGGAGGTCGAGGAGGTCGGTCGTCCGACGTCGTGACGCCGACGCCCCTCCAAATGCCCGCCATGCAACGGCAGCGCTTGACGCGCGTTCTTTGAGACCCGAAACGCGAAACGCCGCCTGCCGCGGCGCTGGTGACCCGTTTGACTTCTCCTCCCCCTTCCGACGCCTGGACCGAGCAAGACCGTCTGTCGGCGCTTCGGGCCTATGGAGTTCTGCACACCGCGGCCGAGGACAGGTTCGACGACCTGGTGGATCTGGCGGCCCGCATCTGCGAGGCGCCGACGGCCCTGATCAGTCTCGTCGATCAGGACATCCAGTGGTTCAAGGCCCGGGTCGGGCTGGACGTGGACTGCACCCCGCGTAGCGTCTCCTTCTGCGATCATGCGATGCGCGAGCATGAGGTCATGGTGGTGCCGGACGCCACGCTCGATCCGCGCTTCGCCGACAACGCCCTGGTCACGGGCGCGCCCCATATCCGCTTCTACGCCGGCGCCCCCCTGGTCACGGCCGAGGGCCTGCCGATCGGCTCTCTCTGCGTCATCGACTATCGGCCGCGACCCGAGGGGCTGAGCGAGCTCCAGACCCGCACCCTGACCGTCCTGGCCGCCCAGGTGATGACCCAGCTGGAACTCGGCCGCGCCCTCGACCAGCGCAGCCTCAGCGAGGACACGGCGCGCCGCGCCCTGCTGGCCTCCTCCTATGTCGGGGGATGGGACTGGGACATTCCGGCCGACCGGGTCGTCACCGACGAACGGTTCGCGGCCATGTTCGGGGTCGATCCCGACCGGGCGGCGGCGGGCGCCCCGATCCAGGTCTTCACCGACGCCATCGACCCGCGTGATCGCGACCGGGTGGCCGCCGACATCGCCCGCGCCATGGAGGGCGACGGGGTCTTCCTGTGCGAATACCGGGTCGTCGCGCCGGGTCGCGAGCGTCGCTGGGTTCTGGCCCGGGGTCAGGTCTATTTCGACCGCGACGGCGCGCCCGAGCGCTTCCCCGGGGTGGCGGTGGACATCACAGAGCGCAAGCAGCTCGACGCCGACCTGGCCGCCGTCGCCGCCGCCCTGGCCGAGAGCGAAGCAAAGTTCCGCGCCATCGCCGACTCCATGCCGCAGATGGTCTGGTCCACCCTGCCGGACGGCTTCCACGACTACTACAACGCCCGCTGGTACGAGTTCACCGGGGTGCCGGAGGGGTCGACCGACGGCGAGGGCTGGAACGCCATCTTCCACCCGGAGGACCAGCCGCGCGCCTGGGAGGTCTGGCGCCATTCGCTGGCCACGGGCGACCTCTACGAGATCGTATATCGTCTGCGCCGCCACGACGGCGTCTAGCGCTGGACCCTGGGCCGGGCCGTGCCGCTCCGGAACGAGGCCGGGGAGATCGTCCGCTGGTTCGGCACCTGCACCGACATCGACGACCTGAAGCGGATCGAACAGGGTCAGGCCCTGCTGAGCCAGGAGCTCAGCCACCGCATCAAGAACATCTTCGCCGTGGTCTCGGCCCTGATCGCCCTGTCGGCGCGCGAACACCCCGAGGCCAAGGGGTTCGCCGCATCGGTGCGCGACCGTATCGGGGCCCTGGCCCGCGCCCATGAGTTCGTGCGGCCGCACACGGAGGTGTCGCGCCCCCTGCTGGGCGACATGACCCTGCACGCCTTCCTGTCGGCCCTGTTCCGTCCCTATGCCACGGCCGAGGGCGAGGCGCGGGTGATCGTCTCGGGCGACGACGCCCTGTTCGACGATCAGGCGGCCACCTCGGTCGCCCTCCTGTTCCACGAACTGGCCACCAACGCCGCCAAGTACGGCGCCCTGTCCGTGCCCGGGGGCCGTGTCCGGCTGACCACCTGTCTGGCGGGGGATCGCTTCATCCTCAGCTGGCGCGAGGAAGGCGGCCCCTCCGTGACCGGTCCGCCGTCCCGATCCGGCTTCGGGTCTTCGCTCGCGACCCTGTCGGTCGAGGGTCAATTGGGCGGCCGGCTGGAACGAGTCTGGCATGAAGGGGGTTTGGAGATGACCGCCGACCTTCCTGCGACCGCCCTCTCCCGCCGAAAGGCGGCGCGCGATCGTCAGGGGGCCGACGGCCCGAAAATTGCTTAACCCCGTCCGGACAGGAAATCGGACACCGCCTGAGACTGACCCCGCTACGCCCATGACCGCCCGCATCCTCATCATTGAAGACGAAGCTCTTGTCGCCATGGAACTTCGGTTCGTGCTGGAAGACCTGGGCCACGAGGTGGTCGGTACCGCAGCCGAGGCCGCGACCGCCCGCGACATCGTGCGCGAGACCGAGGTCGATCTGGCGCTCGTGGACATCCACCTGTCCGACGGTCCGACCGGGATCGATCTGGGGCGGGATCTGGCCCAGCACGAGAACGTCACCGTCCTCTACATGACCGCCAACCCCGGCATGGTCAGGGGCGGCGTGGCCGGAACCCTGGGCGTTCTGTCCAAGCCGACGGACGAGCGTGCGGTGAAGACCGCCGTCGACTACGCCCTGCGCCGCCGTCAGGGCGAGCCGGTTCAATATGCGCCGCCGGAGCTGACCGTCTTCGCGTGACCTAGGTCGCGTATCGGTTGGTTTCGCCCCGTGTTAAGCTGGCGCGAGCGGCGGAGACGGCCATGGCGCAATCCAGATTGATCGGCTTGGGCGTCGCCATTGGCGCGGGCGTGGGAACGGCGATCGGCGCCGCCATCGACAACATAGCTGTGGGGGTGGCGGCCGGTGTGGCGATGGGCGCAGGGCTCGGATTTGCGCTCTCGGCAAGGCGTTTCCGAACAGCCGGCGGCCGCTCGGACAGTCCAGCGGACGGCGGGGCGACATCCCTCGACGGCGGCGGCAGTTGCGACTCGTCGGACGGCGGATGCGGAGGTGGTGACTAGCGACCTCGCGCCGCCATGGCCTCCAGCACGGCCTTGGCCGCCCGCTCGGTCTCGTTCAGAGGCGCATAGGTCCAGGTCTCCAGCGTCCCGTCGAACGACCGGGCGGCGCTCAGGCTTTGCAAGTCGGCGTGGAGCCGCGCGAATTTGCCGGGCGGCTTGAGCGGGACCATCGGCAGAATGTGAACCGGCTTGCCGGTCGCCGCCGCCTCGGTCGCCATGTTGGCGCTGTCCTCGGTGACCAGCACATGGTCGGCATAGTGCAGGAAGGCGAACAGGGGGTTGTCGCCCGACCCGTCCCAGATCAGGCCGGGCAGGGCGGCCAGCCGCGTCTTCATCGCCGCCTTGGCCGCCTCCGGCGTGCGCCGCGAGAAGGTCAGCATGAGCGACCCGCGCGTGGAGGCGATGGCCGTCGCGATCCGCTCGGCGAGGGCTGCGGCGTGGTCGGCCGTCAGGTCGAAGGCCGCCGATCGCCCCCCGATCATGACCGCGACGCGCGGGCGCGGCAGGGCCCCGAGCCGCTCGGCGAAGGCGGTCGCCCCTCCGGCCAGGACTTCCGGCGTGATGCGATGCGGCGAGCCTGTGATTTCGAAGACATTGTCGCCCGACAGGCCGTCATGAGCCGGGGCCACCACCATATCGAACCGGTTGGGGTTCAGTCGGGGATCCTGAGTCTGGACCACGCAGGTCCGCCCCCCGGACAGTCGTCGCGCCCTGAGCGACAGCGGCAGGCTGGCCCGGCCCGTCGCGATCCACAGATCGGGCCAGACCTCGCCTTCAGCAGGGAAGGGATCGTCGGCTGCCGGATCAAGCATCCAAAGGGCCTTTAAGGCGCTGGGCAGACGGTCGAACACAGGCCGCCAGCGCACGCGCTTGATCGCGATCTCGGCGGGGGTCAGGCGTTGGACGGCCTCGGCAAGGCCCAGCGCCTGATTCTCTATGCCCGCACGGCCGTCGGAGACGACCTGGATCCTCAGAGGACCGTTCCTGGGTCGGTCTAGATCCACTCGACCTTGAGGATTTCATAGGCCTTCACCCCGCCGGGGGTGTTGACCTCGACCGAGTCGCCGACCGACTTGGAAATCAGGGCGCGGGCGATGGGGGACGAGATGGAGATCTTGCCCTGCTTCACGTCCGCCTCGTGTTCGCCGACGATCTGATACTTGCCCTCGTCCTCGGTGTCCTCGTCGACCACGGTGACGGTGGCGCCGAACTTGACCTGGTCGCCGGACAGTTTCGACACGTCGATGACCTGGGCGCGGCTGATCTTGTCCTCGATCTCGGCGATCTGGCCCTCGATCCAGCCCTGGCGTTCCTTGGCGGCGTGATACTCGGCGTTCTCCGACAGGTCGCCGTGTTCACGGGCCTCGGAAATGGCGGCGATGACGCTTGGACGCTCAACCGACTTCAACTGCTTCAACTGATCGTCGAGGACGCGATAGCCCTCGCCCGTCATGGGCACTTTTTCCATAGGTATCAGAAATTTCTTGTTTCGCCCGGAAATCCGGTAAGGACTGGGAGGTAGGGTCGGCGTGGGTCGCTGGGCGCGCGCGACCGGCCAAAGAGACTAGGGCGCCTGCCTCGAAAACTCAAGGTCGTCCCTGATGTCGCCGATCAGCCGGTGGTGAGCCGGTCCTGCGCCCGCCGCCGCGCAACCCGCCGCATCATGGCCCGCTTGGCCGTCACATAGATCAGGACGCCCAGCGCCGCCGATCCGATCAGGGCGAAGGCGGCCGACAACAGGAACACGCCTGCAGAGATGAAGGCGATGACGAAGGCGACGGCGGACATAAGTCCCAGGGTCAGGGGGGCGGTCTTGAAGGGCATGCACCCCTTAACGCGCCGGCCTCACGCCGGTTGCCGTTATGCGTAGGCGTAGGGTCCGCCCCGCTCCAACGCGCGCTGATAGGCGGGGCGGGCGTGGATGGTCTCTAGGAAGGCCTTCACATGCGGCTTGTCCGGCCCGAAGGGCGCCCGCGCCGCGCAGGCCTCGATGGGGAAGCTCATCATGATGTCGGCGGCGGTGAAGGCGTCGCCCGCGAACCAGGCCGTCCTCGACAGTTCGCCCTCCCAATAGGCCGTATGGGCGGCGATCTGGGGGTCGATGAAACTGGCCTGGGCCTTGGTCGAGACGCCCTTGACGATCGGCTTGATGAGACCCGGCGCGCGGTTGGGCAATTGGCCGAACACCAACTTGAGCAGCAACGGCGTCATGGCCGACCCCTCGGCGTAGTGCAGCCAGTAGGTCCAGCGGCGGGCCGCCTCGGTTCCGGGCGCGGGCTTCAACGGCGACCCCGGATGGGTCTCCATCAGATATTCGATGATGGCCCCGGTTTCGGCGACCAGGGCGCCGTTTTCGGTGTCCTCGATCACCGGCGACTTGCCGAGCGGATGGATCGCCCTCAGCTCGGGCGGCGCCAGCATGTTGTGGGCGTTGCGCTCATAGCGCTTCACCTCATAGGGGACGCCCAGTTCCTCCAGCAGCCACAGCACGCGTTGCGAGCGGGAGTTGTTCAGGTGATGGACGACGATCATGCGAAACCCCGTGGCGGCGACCCCGCCACTAAGGCCTCTTTACGCAAGGGACGGCAAGCCGGATCGAAATGCCGGCGGGATCGGCGCCAAATCAGGCGCGGCGTCCGCTCCAGCGCCGGCGCGGATGGGGCGCGGCTTTCCCGGTCCCGGATGCGGCGCCGGCGGCCGTATTCGCGCTCGGCGCGCCGCGTCCGCGATGCTGCTGATACAGTTCCCAGGCCAGGGTCGCGAGCGCCAGCTTGCCCGCGTGACGACCGGCGAACCGGCGCCCGCCCTTCGACAGCAGTAATCCTCCGACGACGGTGGCGATACGCGACAGGGCCATGGTCTTCAGTCTCCGTTACCCGACAGAAATGGCCCGCAGCCGTTTCGGTTCAACGACGCAGGCCGACGCCGCGACGATCTGTCTTCAGGTCTTCTCCCGGGCCTTGCAGAAACGGCGCCTCGTCGGCCAGAAATCGGGTTCGCCGCCGCCCCGCGGGTAATGCTAGGCTTTCGCCATGGCTCTCTCCCGTCTCCGTACCGCCCTGACCTCGCTCAGCGCCCTGGTCCTGTTCGCCCTGATCGCGGGCCTCGTCGTCGGGGGGCTTGCCGCAGGTGGGTCCGCCGAACCGCATGGACCCTGGATTCCCGTCCTGTCGGTGCTGGAGAAGCTGGGCCAGACCTGGCTCAACGCCCTGCGCATCACCGTCATTCCCCTGATCTTCGCCCTGCTGGTCACCGGGGTGGCCGCCATCGCCGACGCGGCCTCGACCGGGCGGCTGGCGGCGCGGGCGCTCATGGTGTTCGGCGTCCTGATCGTCTTCGCCACCGTCTACGCCATCCTTGCCGGCCTCGGTCTGCTCAACCTCTGGCCCATCGACCCCGTGGCCGGGCGCGCCCTGCTGACGGCCCTGCCGGCCGATCAGGTCGCGACCGTCAGCGAGGCGGCGCGCACCGACGGCTTCTCGGCCTTCCTCAACAGTCTGATGCCCAACAACATCGTCCGCGCCGCCGCCGAGGACGGGGTGCTGGCCGTGGTGGTCTTCGCCCTGGCCTTCGGTTTCGCCGCCACCCGGCTCCAGCCCGAGACCCGTCGTCCTCTGGTCGCCCTGTTCGGCGCGACGGCCGAGGCGATGATCGTCATGGTCCACTGGGTGCTGCTGGCCGCGCCGTTCGGCGTCTTCGCCCTGGCCCTCGGGGTCGGTCTCCACGGCGGCTTCAGCGCGGCGGGCGCCCTGGGTCACTACATCGCCATCGTCTGCCTCAGCCAGATCGGCCTGATCCTGCTGACGCTGCTGATCGCCGTGGTCTGGGGCCGCATCGGCCTCGGCCGCTTCCTCGCCGCCTCGGGCCCGGCCCTGGCCGTGGCCGTCTCGACCCAGTCGTCTATCGCAAGCCTGCCGGGGATGATCGAGCGGGCCCGCGACGCCCTGGGGGTGCCCCAGGCCCGCGCCGGTCTGGTTCTGCCCCTGGCCGTGGCGGTGTTCCGGATGACCAGCCCGGTCGCCAACCTCGCCGTCTGCCTCTATGTCGCCCAGTTGCACGGCGTCGAACTGGGCCTGCCGGTCCTGATCGCCGGCGGTCTGACCGCCATCGCCGTCTCCATCGCCTCAGTCGGCCTGCCGGGTCAGGTCAGCTTCTTCGCCTCCGTCGGCCCCATCTGCCTGGCCATGGGCGTGCCGGTCGGCGTCCTGCCCCTGCTGCTGGCGGTCGAGGTGATCCCCGACATCTTCCGCACCCTCGGCAATGTCACCGCCGACATGGCGGCGGTGCGGATCGTCGATGCGGCCGAGGGCGAGACGGAGCCCGCTCCCCAATGATCCGTCACCCTCGGGCTTGACCCGAGGGCCGGAGGTTCCGCCGCTCACCAGGGCCTGATGAGCCGCCGGCGTCTCCGTTCGCCTGTCGCCACGCCCCGGCGCCCGATCCTCGGGTCCGTCATCCTCCGACTTGATCGGAGGACCGAGGATGACGAAAGGGGGAGGGCAGGCTCAACCCGCCACCTTCGGCATCAACCCCTCCGCCGCGATCACGCTGGCCTCGACGCCCAGGGTCACCGAGGGTTCCGGCGTGATCTTGAACAGGGGCGAGTGGTGGCCCGCCGCCCCTTCCAGTTCGGCCTCGGGCGTGCCGCCGACGCTGAAATAGACCCCCTTCACCCCGCTCTCGGGCGTGACGAAATAGGCGAAGTCCTCCGCCCCCATGCCGGTGCGCTCCCCATCGTGAAGCACCTCCGCCCCGAAGGCCGAGGCGAACAGATCGCGGACCCTCTGGGCCGTGGGCGCGTCGTTGATGGTGGGCGGGGTGGTCTCGGTCTTCGATCGCGTCACCACCGGCAGGCGATCCTCCGGCACGCCCAGCGCCAGGGCGGTGTTCTTCGCGATCCGGTCGATTCCGTCCAGCAGCTGGGTTCGCACCTCGGGGCTGTCGGACCGCACCGTGAGCTGCAGGTCCACCTGTTCGGAGATGATGTTGTGCTTGATCCCGCCGTGGATCGAGCCGACCGTCACCACGGCCCCCTCCAGCGGATTGACCTCGCGGCTGCGCAGGGTCTGCAGCGACACCACGATCTGGGACGCCACCAGCACTGGGTCGACCCCCAGATGCGGATAGGCCCCGTGGGTGCCCACCCCCTTTACCGCGATGTCCACGCTGTCCGAGCTGGAGGCCGTTATCCCCAGGGGGGCCTCGATCTTGCCTGTCGCCAGATCGGCCGAGACGTGAAAGGCCAGGGCGTAGTCTGGCTTGGGGAAGCGGGTATAGAGGCCGTCCTCGATCATCATCCGGGCGCCGAAGATCCGCTCCTCGGCCGGCTGGGCGATCAGGACCAGGGTGCCGGACCAGTTGGCCTTCCTCGCCGCCATCTGACGCGCCGTTCCGACCAGAGCGGTGATGTGCACGTCGTGGCCGCAGGCGTGCATGACGGGCTTCTCGGTCCCGTCGGCGTCGATTTGGCGCGCCGTGGAGGCGTTGGCGAGGCCGGAGCGCTCCTGAAGGGGCAGGCCGTCCATGTCGGCCCGGATCATGACGGTCGGCCCGACGCCGTTCCTCAGCACCGCCACCACCCCGGTTCCGCCGACGCCGGTGGTCACGTCATAGCCGAGCGCCGTCAGCTCCTGCGCCATCCGCGCCGAGGTCTGGACCTCGCGCCCCGACAGCTCCGGATTGCGATGGAACCAGTCGAACAGGGCGCCCAGATTGGCGTCATAGTCGGCCTGCACCGCCGCCTTCAGCGCCGCGTCGCCGCCCGGCCCGGACGTCTGGGCCGAAGCCGTCCCGCCCCACAGCGCCGCCGCCGCGACCGTCGCCAGAATGATCCGTTTCATGACTATCCCCCTTGTCCCGAAGCGACCTTAGCGGTCGAGGGCGGGGGCACAAGGGCGGACGATCATGGCCGGGCCGCCTTCGGCCGGTCAGGCCGCGTGCCGCCCCTCGGCGAACTCCTCGATCATCTTCGCACAGAAGGCCGGCAGGTCGTCGGGATTGCGCGAGGTCACCAGGCCATTGTCGACCACGACCTCCTCATCGACCCATTCGGCTCCGGCGTTCTCTAGGTCGGCCTGGAGCGAGGGCCATGAAGTCATGCGGCGACCGTCCACCGCCCCGGCGTTGATCAGGGTCCAGGGACCGTGGCAGATGGCCGCCACCGGCTTGCCCGCATCGGTGAAGCGCTTGATGAAGGCGATGGCCTTGGCCTCGATCCTCAGGGCGTCGGGATTGATCACCCCGCCCGGCAGGACCAGCCCGGCGTAGTTGGCGGCGTTGGCCGTCTCCAGGGTGCGGTCGACCCTGACGGTCTCGCCCTTGTCATGATGCTCGAAGCCCTGAATCTCTCCGGCCTTGGGCGACACGATCTCGACCTCGGCTCCCGCGGCGCGCAGGGCCTCCACGGGCTTCGTCAGCTCGACCTGTTCGAACCCGTCGGTGGCCAGGACCGCGATCTTCTTTCCGGCCAGGGTGTGGCTCGCCATGTCGTCATTCCTTCTGCTGGGGACAGAGGGACAACGGAGCGGTCGGGCGGATCGTTCCTGCGGTCGTCGTCGGGACGCTCGCCGATCAGCCAGACGCCGCCGCCGAACCGCAGTTGGGGCCTAGATCAGGGCCAGAACCAGAAACAGAGCCATGACATAGACCGCGATCCGTAACACAGCCCAGGTCGTCAGCAGGCCGGCCTGTCTCCAGCTCAGGGACAGCTTGGCCCGGAACCAGGCCGTTTCACAGCCGACGAACCACGCCAGCCCGGCCAGCATGACGGCCACGCCGATGGCGTTGTTCATGTCGGGGCGCTGGGTGATGACGCCGCCGGCGGACATGACGGCGGCGATGGGCGTGGCGAGATAGCACTGGGCGTAGAAGGGCGTCCTCAGGCTGCCACGGCTCAACTTCTTGCCCTGATGACGCAACAGGGTCAGGGCCATGACCAGAGGCGCCAGGCTGAACACCAGCGAGCGGAACAGGATCAGGTTCTGCTGTGACGCGGAAATGACCCGCACGGCGTCCGAGCCGTCATGGGGCGGCGTGATGTGCAGGGCCGAAGCGATGACATTGGCCAGCACCAGGGTGGCCAGCAGCATCAGCGGCGGGCTGATGGCGTCGTCGTAGCGGTTCTCCTCGCTGTCCGACTGTTCGCGGTCGGAATACTCCATCGTCTTCAGCGGATGGCGGACGATCCGCCACATCGTCAGCGGCAGGAAGACCAGCCAGCTCGTGGCCTCGACGATGAACTCCTCGAAGCTGCGCAGGATCTTCAGGAAATCCATCGTTCGCCTCCGTCTTGCGCCGCGCCTGCCATGGCGGCGGCGCCCGGTGCAGGGTGGCGACTTTTGCCGGGGCCGCAAGTCCGGCGATGCCGCTTTCCTCGCGGAGCCTTCGACCAGCGGCGTTCGCGTCGGGAGATGGGGCAATCTCGCCCGACCTCGCGATTGACCTCTGCCGGACTTCCCGCATTCTACGGGCGTGGATCGAAGATCCGGCGGATCGATGGGGGCGATGATGGACGTGTCGAGGGGAACGTGGCCGATCCGGATCGCCGCCGTCGCCTGGTTCGTGGGTGGAGCGGCCTTTCTGCTGGCCGTGCCCGTCATCCTGCAGGCCTGGGTCTTCCTGCTTCCCGCCATCGTCGTCCTGGCTGCGGGGCTGGCCTTTCCGCTGGCCTGGGTCTGGCGCTGGATTCGCAAGCGGGGCGGTCTTGGCGCGGCGTGGCTGAAGACGGCGGTCGTCCTGACCTTCCTGATCTCGGTGATCGTTGCAGCGCCCGTCTATTTCATCGCCTTCTACACGCAGTTTCGCCCGGCCCTGGCGCCTCAGGTCACCCTGACCAATGGCGAAAGGACCGTCGTGATCCAGGGCATGCAGCATGTCGCGACCGACCAGTTCTACCGCAGCGTGGTGTTCGATCTCGAACAGGCTCTCTCCCAAGGCTCGGTCCTGTTCTACGAGGGGGTCCGTGACGCGGACCCTGAGTCCAGCCGCTGGTTCCAGACAGTCGTGACCGATGGCAAGGATCTGACCGACGCCTATCGCGAGCTGGGCGACATCTGCGGACTTCAATTTCAGAACGACTATCTGCAGGTCGTGGTGCAGGACGCGGTGGCCCACCCCGCCTCACACATCGTGGCCGACGTTTCCACGGCGGACCTGAAGGCCGAGTACGATCGGCTCATGGCCTCCGATCCGGCCTTTGCCGAAGCCATGGCCCATCGCAAGACGGACGACGCCTCGACGGACGGAGTCGAACAGGCCATCGCCTTCCTGAAGAACGGCACGGCGGGTCAGCGCGAACTTGCAGGCGTGGTCTGCCGGGGGGTCATGACCATGGTCATGACCCGCGCCAATGATCCCCAGGCGCACGATGACCTTGATCCGCTGATTCTGGACTACCGCAGCCGGATCCTGGCGGAACGGCTCCTGGCCGAACGCCGCCCGCACAGCTACGTGACCTATGGGGCCAAGCATATCGCGGGCACGTTCCAGGTGATGAAGGCCGCCGATCGGAGATGGCGGGTGGCCTCCGTCAAATGGGTGCGGACCATCGACACCCCCCAGACCTACACCCGCGTCCTGGCCTTGTCCTGAACCGGGATCACGCCCACCCCTGAACGGTGTGGGCGTGAGGCGTGCGGGCTCAGAACCGCCGGTCGCTGTCCATGGCGTGACACTCGCCGTCGAAGGGCGTCAGGCCCTCGATCTGGATATGGCCGGCGCGGCGATCGATGGTCAGCTTGGGCTTGTTCAGGCCGCTGAACCGGAACTCGGCCCGGACGAAATCGCGCGAGACCGACAGGTTGTTGAGGTCGTACCAACCGTCCTGGGCTCCGCTGTGGAGGGGCGGCACCATGTTGCTGGCCGGACGGATGCGCCCCTGATTCCCGTCGATCTCGATGGTGACCGAGGTGTTGTAGTCCTGCTCGTTCCAGGTGTAGCCCGAGCGCGGCACATACCGGTTCTTGTCCGAGTCCCACTGGTAGCCGGTATCGGGCCGGGCCTCCTGGCGGCGTCCCGCTCCGTAGCAGATCAGGGCCAGATGCTCGCGGTATCCGCTGCGGTCGTAGGAGTCGCCATAGCCGAACTCGGGCGGGCGATACCCGCCGCCGCCGCTGTTTCCGTCACGGCCGCAATCGGCGGCCGGGGTGCTGACGATGGAGTCGTAGCGGCCGTTGCGGGTCGCCACGCTGATGCAGGCGTTCTGTCGTCCATTCCACCAGTAGGTCCAGGACCGATCGTCACCCACGGCGCCCCCGGCGTTGACATAGCCGCGTTGCTGAAGGGCGCTCTCTCCGCTGGAGCCGCGCGCCCCGACCAGATCCCGGAGCTCCGGCGGCGTCGACTGGGCCAAGACAGGGCCGGCCGACAGAAGCGCCGCCCCGAGCGCGGCGACGCTGATACGCAGTCTGAAATCCTTACGGTACGCGTTCATGGCTGTTCTCCCACCCCGGCCACACCGACAGCGATCGTCGGTCCGTGAAACCTGACAGAGCCAATGCGCCCGCGCTAGAGGGAGTTCCCCGCGTAAACCATCTTGGCCATTTCCCCCCGGTCGAGGCCTGGCCAGACCGGGGGACGACGACGCCTTAGACCGTCAGGCGTAGTCCTGGATCGGCCGCACATCCAGGTCGCCGGCCTTGAGGGCGACGATGGCGCGGGCGGCGGCCTCCGCGCCGGCGGCGGTGGTGTAGTAGGGGATCTTCATCATCAGGGCGGTGCGGCGCAGGCTGAAACTGTCCTGCAGCGACTGCTTGCCCTCGGTGGTGTTGAAGACCAGCTGGACCTCGCCGTTCTTCATCGCGTCGACGATGTTGGGGCGACCCTCCAGCACCTTCTTGACCAGACCCACCTCGAGGCCGCGCCCGGCCAGATAGTCGCGCGTGCCGCCCGTGGCGATGACGGTGAAGCCCTCGGCGATCAGCAGGCGGACCGCCTCGACCACGAAGGGCTTGTCGTCCTCCTTGACCGAGACGAAGGCCGTGCCGCCCCCGGGCAGGGTGGTGCCGCCGCCGATCTGGCTCTTGGCGAAGGCGCGGGCGAAGGCGGGGCCCATGTCGGCCTCGCCGTCGCGTTTCCAGTCCAGACCCATGACCTCGCCGGTCGACCGCATTTCCGGCCCCAGGATGGTGTCCACCCCGGCGAAGCGGGCGAAGGGGAAGACCGCCTCCTTCACCGCGATATGGTCATAGGGTTTGTCGGCCAGGCCGAAGGACTTCAGCGGCACGCCCGCCATGACCTTGGCGGCGATCGAGGCGATGGGCTGGCCGATGGTCTTGGCCACGAAGGGCGCGGTGCGGCTGGCGCGTGGATTGACCTCCAGCACGAAGATGCGCGGCGTGTCCGAGTGCGGCTCCTCGATGGCGAACTGGACGTTCATCAAGCCACGGACCTTCAGCGCCCGGGCCATGGCCTCGGTCTGACGCTTCAGCTCGGCGACGGTCTCGGCCGACAACGACCACGGCGGCATCGAACAGGCGCTGTCGCCCGAATGGACCCCGGCCTCCTCGATATGTTCGAGCACCCCGGCGACGAAGACCGTCTCGTCATCGCACAGGGCGTCCACGTCCACCTCGGTGGCGCGGTTCAGATAGTGGTCGATCAGGACCGGATCGTCGCCCGACACCCGCATGGCCTCGCCGACGTAGCGGTCCAGTCCCTCGCGGTCGTGGACGATCATCATGCCGCGCCCGCCCAGCACATAGGAGGGGCGCAGGACGACCGGATAGCCGACCTCCTCGGCCTTGGCGGCGGCTTCCTCGGCGCTGCGGGCCAGACCGTTCGGGGGCTGTTTCAGGCCGATGTCGTTCAGCATCTGCTGGAACCGCTCGCGGTCCTCGGCCAGGTCGATGGAGTCCACCGTCGTGCCCAGCACCGGCACATTGTCGGCCTGCAGCGCATGGGCCAGCTTCAGCGGCGTCTGGCCGCCGAACTGGACGACGCAGCCGATCAGGTCGCCCCTGGACCGCTCGACCTCGATCAGCTCCAGCACGTCCTCGGCCGTCAGCGGTTCGAAATACAGGCGGTCGGAGGTGTCGTAGTCGGTCGAGACCGTCTCCGGATTGCAGTTGACCATGATGCTTTCGACGCCGATGTCCGCGAAGGCGAAGGCCGCGTGGCAGCAGCAGTAATCGAACTCAATTCCTTGCCCGATCCGGTTCGGCCCGCCGCCCAGAATTATCGCCTTCTTTCGGTTCGACGGCTCCGCCTCGCAGGCCGGAACCTGGCCCAGGGCGCCGGTCTCATAGGTCGAATACATATAGGCGGTGGCCGAGGCGAACTCTGCGGCGCAGGTGTCGATCCGCTTGAACACCGGACGGACGTTGAGCGACCGGCGCAGGGTGCGGACTTCTTTCTCCGTCTTGCCCGTCAGCTGGGCGAGGCGGGCGTCGGAGAAGCCCATGCCCTTCAGGCGACGGAATTCACGGGCGTCGCCAACATCGACGTTAGAGCTCCCTTCCCCCTTGATGGGGGAAGGGCCGGGGTTGGGGGTGACGGCGCCGGACGTCGTGTCACCGCCGGCGAAGTCTGCTCCGACCGCTGTCACCCCCATCCCAACCCTTCCCCCATCAAGGGGGAAGGGCTTTTCAGCGCCCGGCAGACCCTTGACCCGGATATGGCCCTCCTCGCGCACGATGTCGGCGATCTGGCGCAGGAACCAAGGCTCGTAGGAACAGGCGGCGTTGACCTCCTCGACCGTCAGGCCGTGGCGGAAGGCCTGGGCGATGACGCGGATGCGGTCGGGGGTGGGGATGCCCAAGGCTCGCACCACCGCGGCGCGGATGGCGGCGTCGTCCTCGGCGCCGATCACGCCGTCGATCTCGATCTCGTCGAAGCCGCTGAGGCCGGTCTCCAGACCGCGCAGGGCCTTCTGCATCGATTCCTGGAAGGTCCGGCCGATGGCCATGACCTCGCCCACCGACTTCATCGAGGTGCCCAGCAGGGGCTCCGACCCCGGATATTTCTCGAAGGCGAAGCGCGGGATCTTGGTGACGACATAGTCGATCGACGGCTCGAACGAGGCCGGCGTCACCTGGGTGATGTCGTTCTGCAGCTCGTCCAGGGTGTAGCCGACGGCCAGCCGCGCGGCGACCTTGGCGATGGGGAAACCGGTGGCCTTGGACGCCAGGGCCGAGGACCGCGACACGCGCGGGTTCATCTCGATCACGACCATGCGGCCGTCCTTCGGATTGATAGCCCACTGAACGTTCGATCCGCCCGTCTCGACCCCGATCTCGCGCAGGACATTGATCGAGCCCGTGCGCATGCGCTGATATTCCTTGTCGGTCAGCGTCAGGGCGGGGGCGACGGTGATCGAGTCGCCCGTATGCACCCCCATCGGGTCCACGTTCTCGATGGAGCAGATAATGATGCAGTTGTCCGCCTTGTCGCGGACCACCTCCAGCTCATACTCCTTCCAACCCAGCACCGATTCCTCGATCAGCACCTCGGTCGTCGGCGACAGGTCCAGACCGCGCAGGACGATCTCCTCGAACTCCTCGCGGTTGTAGGCGATGCCGCCGCCGGTGCCGGCAAGCGTGAACGACGGCCGGATCACGGCGGGCAGGCCGACGAACTCCAGCCCCTCCAGCGCCTCTTCCATCGAATGAGCGGCCTTGGAGCGGGGGCTTTCCAGACCCAGCTTGTCCATGGCGTCGCGGAATTTCTGCCGGTCCTCGGCCTTGTCGATGACCTCGGCCTTGGCCCCGATCATCTCCACGCCGTATTTAGCCAACGCCCCCGACGCATCCAGCGCCAGGGCCGTGTTCAACGCCGTCTGCCCGCCCATGGTCGGCAGCAGGGCGTCGGGCCGCTCCTTGGCGATGATCCGCTCGACGAATTCCGGCGTGATCGGCTCGATATAGGTGGCGTCGGCCACCTCCGGGTCGGTCATGATGGTGGCGGGGTTGGAGTTGACCAGGATGACCCGGTACCCCTCGGCCTTCAGCGCCTTGCACGCCTGCACCCCAGAGTAATCGAACTCGCAAGCTTGCCCGATGACGATCGGCCCTGCGCCGATAATCAGTATGGATTTCAAGTCTGTACGTTTGGGCATGGGAGAGCCTCTTGTTCTTCTAGTTCGTCACGACCGCGCATTCCCAGCCGTCATAGTCCAGCTGGAAGGCGGCGGCCCAGGATTGCATCATGGCGGAGATGGGGGCGAAGGAGGTCTCGTCCACCGCCGTCGTCGTCTCCAGAACGGTCATGTCGTCCGACCCGCTGGTTACGAAGCCTGCCCGGCGCGCCACCTCGTTCAGGTCGTCGTGGTCGCCGTCCCCATGAAAATAGAACAGGGTGTGGCGCGGCGTGATCCCGCTGTCGCCGTGCTCGGCCAGGGCCGCGCGCACCATGGCGTCGCGTTCGTCGTGGCTGATGACGTCTTCATGCACGGGCGCGGCGATCCTCTATGCGCGCGAAGGCCCGGCGCGAGAATCGCGGCCGTTCCGTCGGGTTGTCGGTTAAGCGGCCCGTCTAGAGAAGGGGGGGCGGGGGAGCAAGGTGGAATCTCTGATTTGCGTCCCTCTCCCGGCGGGAGAGGGCTTGAGCGCACGCGGGCGCCAGCGCGCGTTCTTGCGCGAAAGGGTGAGGGGCTGGCGTTGGAGTGGGCATAAGCCTCATCGCCGTGCGACGGCTGGCGCCGACTGGGCCGCCAACCCCTCATCCGTCTCGCTGCGCGAGCCACCTTCTCCCGCCGGGAGAAAGGAAGGTTCGCGCCCTACCCCCCCACCGCCGCGATCCAGTCCGGCAACTCCCCGATCCGGCTCAGGGAGACATAGCGGGGGTGCCCCTCCGGCGCGTCGGCCACTTCGTGGGCCCAGGTGACGTGGTAGGGGATGTGAACCCCGAAGGCGCCGGCCTCGAGGGCGGGCAGGACGTCGGACTTCATCGAGTTGCCGGCCATCACCGCCTCGGCCGCCCCGGTGCCGTGGCGGGCGAAGACCCGCTCATAGGTGCTGCGATCCTTCTCCGAGACGATCTCGACCGCCGCGAACAGGTCGCCCAGGCCCGAGGCGGCCAGTTTGCGTTCCTGATCCAGCAGGTCGCCCTTGGTGATAAGGACCAGCCGGTATCTTTCCGACAGTTCGGCGATGACCTCGTCCACGCCCGCCAGGGTCTCGACCGGGTGAGCCAGCATCTCGCGCCCGGCGGCCAGGATCTCGCGCACCACCTCGGGCGGGGCGCCGCCGTCGCACAGCTCCATCGCCGTCTCGATCATCGACAGGGTGAAGCCCTTCACGCCATAGCCGTAGAGCCTGAGGTTACGGCGCTCGACCTCGGCCAGCCGAGCCTCAATCGTTTCCAGATCGCCGTGGTCGTCCAGCAAATCGACGAACCGCGCGTGGGTCAGGCGGAAGATGGTTTCGTTGTGCCAGAGGGTGTCGTCGGCATCGAGGCCGATGGTCGTGATCGGCATGGGTGTCCGTCGTCGTTGCTTGCCGCTTGGTGAGTAGTGCTAGTGAGCATGAGGTGAGTGTCGGGCCGAGGATCGCGCTCACCCCTCGCTCACTAGCACTACTCACCCCTGCGTTCGCAATCGACACAAAGAGAAGGTCCCAGCGTGACGACATCGGCGATCATCATCGGCGCCTCGGGCGGGATCGGCGCGGCCGTCGCGACGGCCCTGCGGGCCTCCAATCGGTTCGCCGTCGTCCACGCCCTGTCGCGCTCCGGCACGGGTCTGGATCTGGAGCACGAGGCCTCCATCGCCGCCGCCGCCGCCCGGGTCGCCGAGGGGCCGGCGCCGACCCTCGTCTTCGTGGCCACCGGCGTCCTCCATTCCGGCCATGACCCCGAGCGCAGCTATCGGGCGATGACGGCGGAGCATCTGCTGCGCGACTACCGGATCAACACAGTCGGCCCGGCGCTCGTCGCCAGGCATTTCCTGCCTCTGCTGCCGCGTGACCGGCCCGCCGTCTTCGCCGCCCTGTCGGCCCGGGTCGGGTCGATTTTGGACAACCGGCTGGGCGGCTGGCACAGCTACCGGGCGTCCAAGGCGGCGCTGAACATGATCCTTCGAAACCTCGCCGTCGAACTGGCCCGCAGCCATCCGCAGGTGGTGGTCGCGGGCCTGCACCCCGGCACGGTCGCCACAGACCTCAGCGCCCCGTTCCAGAAGGGGGTGAAGCCGGACAAGCTGTTCACGGCCGAATATTCCGCCGAACGCCTGCTGGCCGTGCTCGACGGCCTGACCCCGGCCGACAGCGGCGGCGTCTTCGCCTGGGACGGCGCGCGAATCCCCGGATAGTCTGACGCCATGAGCCAGACCGAAGTCATTCCCGTTCCCACTGCCCGCAAGCTGGGCTGGGGGCTGGCCGCCCTGGTGGTGGCCGGGAACATGATTGGGTCGGGCGTCTATCTGGCGCCGGTCAGTCTCGCGGCCGTCGGGTCGTCCAGCCTGATCGGGTGGCTGATCTGCGGGGCCGGGGCCATGGTGCTGGCGGCGGTCTTCGCCGGTCTGGGGCAGCATCAGCCGGACGCCGACGGCCTGTCGGACTTCACCCGGCGCGGGCTGGGCCGGTTCATGGGCTACCAGACCGCCATCGCCTACTGGGCCGTCTGCCTGACCGGCAATGTGGCGGTGGCCCTGGCGGGGACCGGCTATCTGGCCTTCTTCTTTCCCGTCCTGAAAGAGCCCCTGTTCGGCGCCCTGTCCAATCTCGTGCTGATCGGCGTCACCACGGCGGCCTATGCGTCGGGCGCGCGGACGGCGGCGCGACTGGGGGCGGCGACCCTGGTCATTGGTCTGCTGCCCATCCTGTTCGCCATCGTCGCCGGCGCCCTGGCCTTTTCGCCCGCGACCTTCAACGCCTCCTGGAGCCCCGAGGGCCAGCCTCTGGTCCAGACCATCCCGGCCTCTCTGGTCATCGTCTTCTGGAGCTTTCTCGGGCTGGAGAGCGCTGCGGCCCTGTCGCGGCTGGTCAGAAATCCGGCGCGGGACGTGGGCCGGGCCAGCGTCGGCGGCGTGGCCCTGGCCCTCGTGGTCTATGTCTGCGCCTCCGTCGCCGTCTTCGGTGTCATCCCGGCGGGCGAACTGGCCGCCTCGACCAGCCCCTTCGCCGATCTGGCCGCGCGGGTCTTCGGCGCCTCCATCGCCGGGATCGTGGCCGCCTGCGCCGTCATCAAGGCCCTGGGGACCATCGCCGGCTGGACCATGCTGGGCGGTGAGACGGCCCGCAGCGCGGGCGAGGCGGGCTATCTTCCGCGCGTCTTTGGGTCGGCCGCCACGCCGGGGCGGCTGCCGTTGAGCAACCCGCTGATCAACGGCGCGATCATGGCCCTGCTGGTCGTGGCCACGATTCAGCCAACCCTGGCCGGGCAGTTCGGCCTGCTGATGGGGGCCTGCACCGTCCTGACCATCTGCCTCTACGCCCTGTGCTGCATCAGCCTGTTCCGCGCGACCCGGTCGTCCGCCTGGCGTCTGCTGGCGGGGGTGGGACTGGTCTTCTCGGTCGGCACCGTGATCGCCGCCTCGCCCGGATCGGTCGTCCCGGCCATCGTCCTGTTCGGCGTGACGAGCGTCGGGTGGTTGTGGGTGCGCCGGACCGGCGGGCGGGCCGACATCATCCGTTGACCCGACCTCCCGCACTCTTTAGTGACGCCGCCGTTTGCCCGTCGGGATTCGGTGCTAAGGAGGCCGCCATGACCACTCAGCTTCTCCCCGGTTGCACCGGCGTCCTGGCGCTCGCGGACGGCACGATCCTGCAGGGAATCGGCGTCGGCGCCCACGGTTCGGCCTTGGGCGAGGTGGTCTTCAACACCGCCATGACCGGCTATCAGGAAATCCTGACCGACCCCTCCTACATGAGCCAGATCCTGGCCTTCACCTTCCCCCACGTCGGCAATGTCGGTGTGAATGTGGAAGACATCGAACAGATGGGCGGCGGCTCCGACACATCGGCGCGCGGCGCGATCTTCCGCGACGTCCCCACCGATCCGGCCAATTGGCGCAGCCAGAACAGCTTCGACGGCTGGATGAAATCGCGCGGCGTGGTTGGCCTCGCCGGGGTGGACACCCGCGCCCTGACCCAGATCATCCGCGACAAGGGCGCGCCCCACGCCGTCATCGCCCACGATCCCGACGGCCGGTTTGACCTCGAGGCCCTGGTCGCCCGGGCGCGGGAGTGGACCGGGCTGGTCGGTCTCGACCTCGCCAAACCCGCCTCGACGCTGCAGGCGTTCGAGTGGGACGAGGGTCTGTGGGAATGGCCGGAAGGTCATCCGAAGACCGAGGGCCGCAAGACCGTCGTCGTCATCGACTACGGGGTGAAGCGCAACATACTGCGCGCCCTGGCCTCGACCGGCGCGAAGATCACCGTCGTGCCCGCCACCACGACGGCGGAGGAGGTGCTGGCCCGCAACCCAGACGGCGTCGTCCTGTCCAACGGTCCGGGCGACCCGGCCGCGACCGGGGAATACGCCGTGCCGGAGATCAAAAAGCTGGTCGACAGCGGCAAGCCGGTCTTCGGCATCTGCCTCGGCCACCAGATGCTGGCCCTCGCCCTCGGCGCCGCCACGGTGAAGATGGATCAGGGCCACCACGGCGCGAACCATCCGGTCAAGGATCTGACCACGGGCAAGGTCGAGATCGTCTCGATGAACCATGGCTTCACCGTCGATCGCGACAGCCTGCCGGACGCCGTGCAGGAGACCCACGTCAGCCTGTTCGACGGCACCAATTGCGGCATCCAGCTGAAGGACCGCCCGGTGTTCAGCGTCCAGCATCACCCGGAGGCCTCGCCCGGGCCGACGGACAGTCTGTATCTGTTCGACCGCTTCCACGCCCTCATGGACGGCGCCGCCTGAGGCTGGAGAACGGCGTGACGCTCTGACGCGGGGCGCCACGCATCCTTCCGACGCCTTCTGCGTATCTGCAACCGGCGGCGGTCCAATTATCCTGCGTCTCATTCTTGGCGGATGCCGCGACGGAATGTAGGAGGTCCGGCGTTCAAGCCTCGCCGCCTCCGGTTCGGTCCCCCGGGATTGGAACGACGGATGCGCGGTTTCCTCTACGCCGGAGCGTGCTGTTCGTGATCAAACGCCACTTCTTCCTGATCGCGGCGGGCGTTCTGCTCGGTCTGATGGTCATCGCCGTCGTCTTCAAGCTGGCCTTCGCCGGCGACGGCGCCGAGAAGAAGGGCGGACCCGGCGGCGGTCGGGGCGGACGGGGTCAGGCCGTGGCCGTGGCGACCGTCTCCACCCGCGACTTCTCCGACCAGATCCGCGTCCTGGGCGTCGCCCGGGGCCAGCGTTCGGTCAACATCACCTCCTCGACCTCCGAACTCATCACCCGGGTGATGTTCACCGACGGCCAGCGCGTCGCCGCCGGAACGCCTCTGGTGCAGCTTCAGGCCCGGGAAGAAGACGCCGGCATCATCGAGGCCCAGGCCCAGGTCGATCAGGCCCAGCGCCAGTATGACCGCTACAAGACCCTGGCCGATCGCGGCATCGCCCCGCGCGTCACCGCCGAACAGGCCGAGACCGACCTGGCCTCGGCGCGCGCCGCTCTCGCCGCAGCCCGCGCGCGTCTGGGCGACCGGGTCATCCGCGCGCCATTCGCCGGGATCATCGGCCTGACCACCGTCACCCCCGGCACCCTGGTCAGCCCCGGCGGCGTCATCGCCACCCTGGACGACACCAGCGTCATCCGCGTCGATTTCCCGGTGCCGGAGCGCTATCTCGGCGTGCTGCGCCCTGGCCTGCCCCTGACGGCGACGGCCGACGCCTATCGCAACGAGGCCTTTTCTGGCCGCATCGCCCTGATCGACAGCCGCATCAATGAAACCACCCGCGCCGTCACCGCCCGGGCGGAGTTCCCCAACCCCGGCGGTCGCATCCTGCCCGGCATGATGCTGCGGGTCGCGGTGGCCCAGGGCCAGCGCACCTCGACCGCCGCCCCCGAGGCCGCCGTCCAGTACGAGGGCCAGACGGCCTATGTCTACCGCATCGTGCGCGGCGATCGCGGCGAGACGGCCCAGCGCGTCGAGGTCCAGGCCGGCGCGGTCGAGGGCGGCTTCGTCGAGATCCTGTCCGGCGTCGCCGCCGGGGACCGCATCGTCGCCTCGGGCCTGAACCGGATCCAGCCCAACGCCCCGGTCACGACGGGCAATGGCCAGCGTCAGGGCGGCGCCGGCAAGGCCGGAACGCCCGCCCGATGATGATTTCAGACCTTTCCGTCCGCCGCCCGGTCTTTGCGGCGGTGGCGGCCATCGTGCTGTGCGTCATCGGGGCGGCGGCCTTCTTCTTCTTGCCGGTCCGCGAACTGCCGGACGTCGATCCGCCGGTGGTCTCGGTCAATACCACCTATGCCGGCGCCTCGGCCGAGGTCATCGAGAGCCGCATCACCGAGCCGGTGGAGCAACAGATCGCCGGCATCCAGGGCGTCGAGCGCATCACCTCGACCAGTCGCGACGGCCGCTCGAGCGTCAACATCGAGTTCTCGCTGGACCGCAACATCGACGACGCCGCCAACGACGTGCGCGACCGGGTCAACCGCGTCGTCGGTCGTCTGCCGGACCAGGCCGACCCGCCGGAGGTGGCCAAGGCCGATTCCGACAGCTCTCCGATCATCATCCTGTTCCTGCGGTCCACCTCGATGAACCGGCTGGAGCTGACCGACTACGCCGACCGCTATCTGGTCGACCGCCTCGCCACGGTCCCCGGTGTCGCCCAGGTCAACATCTTCGGCGAGCAACAGTATGCGATGCGGATCTGGCTGGACGCCGCCGCCATGGCCTCGCGCGGCCTGACGGTCACCGACGTCGAGACCGCCCTGACGACCCAGAACGTCGAACTGCCCGCCGGCCAGCTGGAATCGGGCCAAAAGGATTACACCGTCCGCGTCGCCCGCACCTATTCCCGGCCCGAGGACTTCCGCCAGCTGCCGATCGGCACGCGCGGCGCGGCCACCACCACCACGGCGACCCAGACCACCGGCGCGGCCACCGCCGCCGCCCTGCCCAGTGGGGCGTCCGGCGCCATCCAGGGCCGCACCGGCTATGTCACCCGCCTCGGCGACATCGCCCGGGTCGAGGAGGCGCCCGCGGAGGACCGCCGCCTGTTCCGCGGCAACGGTCTGGATCAGGTCGGTCTGGCCGTCACCCGTCAGGCCCAGTCCAACGACCTCGCCATCTCCGAAGGCGTGACCCAACTGGTGAAGGACGTCCAGTCCAGCCTGCCGCCCGGCGTGACGCTGGAGGTCGGGTCGGACAACTCGGTCTTCACCTCCCACGCCATCGACGAGGTCTGGATCACCATCGGCATTTCCATGGCCCTGGTGGCCTTGGTCAACTTCATCTTCCTGGGCAGTCTTAGGGCCGCCCTGATCCCGTCGATCGTGGCGCCGATCTGCCTGCTGGCCACCTTCATCGTCCTGGCCCCTCTGGGCTTCTCGCTGAACCTCCTGACCCTGCTGGCCCTCGTCCTGGCCATCGGTCTGGTGGTGGATGACGCCATCGTGGTGGTCGAGAACATCCAGCGTCGCCTCGACCATGGCGAACCGCCCCTGGTGGCCGCCGAGCGGGGCGCGCGTCAGGTCTTCTTCGCCGTCGTGGCCACCACCATCGTCCTGCTGTCGGTCTTCGCGCCCCTGCTGTTCCTGCCCGGATACGTCGGCCGCCTGTTCGTCGAGCTGGCCGCCGCCATCGCCGCCGCCGTGGCCTTCTCGGCCTTCCTGGCCCTGACCCTTTCGCCGATGATGGCGTCCAAGATCCTCAAGCCGGCCCTGCACGGCGGCTGGCTCAATCGCCGGGTCGACTGGGCGATGGACAAGCTCAAGTCTTCCTACGGAAACTCGCTCTCGGCCCTGTTGGGTCGCCGCGTGGCCCTGTTCGGCGTCATCGGCCTGATCGTCGTGGTCGCGGGCGGCGCCGCCGGCATGTTTCTGTCCCTACCCAATGAACTGGTCCCGGGCGAGGATCGCGGCCGGGTGCAGATCCGCGTCGCCGGGCCCGAGGGCGCCGGCTTCGACTACACGAAGAAGATCATGCTGGGGCTGGAGCCCATCCTTCAGGAGTATCGCGACAGCGGCGAGGCCGATTCCTACCTCGTCTCCTCGCCTGGCTTCGGCGGCGGCAGCTTCAACTCCGGCAACGCCAACATGATCCTGGCCGACTGGTCCAAGCGGGATCGCACCGCCGACGAGATCGCCCAGGAGATCAACGGCAAGCTGCGCAACCAGACCGACGCCCAGGTCAACGCCTCGGTCCCCGGCGCCTTCCAGCGCGGCGGCGGCGGCGGCGGCGGATCGAACTCGGTCGAGATGATCGTCACCGGCGCCGAATACGCCGACATCTACAACTGGCTCCAGCCGGTTCTGGCGGCTTCGCTGGAAAATCCCGGCTTCTCGCGCCCGCGCCTGAACTATGAGCCGACCTCGCCGCGTCTGCTGGTCGATGTGGACCCGGAGAAGGCCGCCGGCCTCGGCGTCTCGTCCCAGGCCATCGGCCGCACGCTCGAGACCATGTTCGGCTCCCGTCGCGCCACCACCTACATCAAGGGCGGCCAGGAATACGACGTCATCCTCCAGACCGACCGCGACGAACGCCGCACGGTGGACGACCTGGAAAGCCTCTATGTCGCCACCGGCTCGGGCCAGCTCGTGCCCCTGTCCTCTGTCGTCACCACCCAGACCTCCGGCGACACCCCCGACCGCCGTCGCCTCGACCGCCAGCGGTCGATCAGTCTCTCGGCCGATCTCAATCCCGGCTACACCCTGGACGACGGGGTCAAGTTCCTGACCGACGTCGCGGCCCAGCAGCAGCAGGGCGTCGTGGCCCTGCGCTGGGGCGGCGCCGCCCGCGACCAGCAGGAGGCCGGCGGCGCCGTGGTCGCGGCCTTCGGCCTGGCGCTCCTGCTCGTCTTCCTTGTCCTCGCCGCCCAGTTCGAGAGCTGGATCACGCCCGCCGTCATCATGCTGACGGTCCCGCTCGCGGCCGCCGGCGGCCTGTTCGGTCTGACCATGGCGGGGTCAAGCCTCAACCTCTACTCCCAGATCGGCCTCATCATCCTGATCGGTGTGGCGGCCAAGAACGGCATTCTGATCGTGGAGTTCGCCAACCAGTTGCGGGATCAGGGCCGGTCCATCACCGAGGCCATCATCGAAAGTTCGACGCTCCGTCTTCGCCCGATCATCATGACGTCCATCGCCACCGCCTTCGGCGCCCTGCCTCTGGTCCTGTGGCAGGGGGCGGGCGCCGGCAGCCGCCAGACCATCGGCGTGGTGATCTTCGCCGGGGCGATGTTCTCGACCCTGCTGACCCTGTACGTCGTGCCGGTGATCTACGGCGTCCTCGCCCGCTTCACCAAGTCGCCCGAATACACGGCCCGCAAGATCGAGGAGTGGGAGGCGCAGGAGATCAGCGAGGGCCGGCCGAAGCTGGCGGACTGACGGCCGGGGTCTGACGGGACCTGACGCCGCCGCTCCCGGGGCTTGGACGTTGCACGCGCGCGAGCGATGCTGTGACGTCGGTCGGAGTCCGTGTCATGAAGCTCGCTTTGGTCCTGTCCGCCCTAGCCGTGCTCGGCTCGGCCTCGGTCGCCCGGGCTTGGGTTCAGACCCCGACCGAGATCGGCTCCGGCCAGACTGTCGAGGCCCGCATGGCTGCGACCGGCCGGACGGAGGCGGATTGCTTTCGGTTCAAGTCGCCGCGCGGCGCCATCCACGACGTCGTCGTCCGCTCGACCGCCTTCGACGTCCGGGCCTCGGTCGATTCGTCGTGCAGCGGCGCCGTCCAGAACCTTGACAACGCCGGTGGCAGGGACGAGCGGTTCGTCGGCTCCAGCCTGTTCAGCTGGGATCGGTTTATCCGGGTGGACGGAGGGGGCGCGGGCGGCGCCTATTCCGTTTCGCTCAAGGTCTATCCCGTGGACCCCTCGGTCTATGCGCCCCCGCCCGTTCCCTCCGCCATGGCGGGTTGGTCCGCCGATAGGATTTGGACGAGCCTTGACGCTCGCCTGGGTCAAACGGCGGATTTCAGCCTCCTCTCCGCGGAAGAGTCGCTCTGGTTCCGGTACCACATGGGCCTGAGCTCCGCCCAGAGAGCCGCCGGCATGACGCGCTGGGTGGACGCCAACGTCCATTGGCCTCGACAGGCTGCCCAGCGTGCCTCGGCACCGCAGACTCCTGCGCCGGCTCCGGCCCCCTCCGTCGCCGCGGCCGTCGCTCCGCCCGCATCCGTAACGCCGCCCGCGCCGCGCCGCCTGGGCCGGTGCGTGTCCAGCGGCGTGTGCTATTACGCGGTGGTCGCCCACTTCAACGACGAGTACGACCCCTACCAGCCCAGTTACGACGGCACACGGCTGAGCTGGGGCATACAGGTCAGCGACACGGCCGGTTCTCGCTTCACGGAGCCGTTCACGATCTGCGGCATCCAGGTCTACGCCCAGGCCAACCAGGCGGAACGCATCCGAGGCTATATGAAGCCGACGTCAGAGTCGTATGCGCGGCGTTTCAGCCTATCGCCCCATGACGGAGGTTTTCCTATCTGCGCCTGGTCGCCGCCCCGTTATACCGGGCCTAACCGCTGACGCTCCGGCGTCGGCAGGCTTCCACGCCCCAGGCATCGCGCAGTCTGACGACCACCGTTGGAGGTGGATGGGGCCGGTCGAGCCTTCAAGATCAGACCGTCCTGGCGCTGCGGTCCCCGGCGAACTCCCAGGGGCCTGTGTGTTGCAGACGGCTCTGCAGGTCCAGCCAGACCTCGCCGCCGATGTCGCGCCAGCGGCGGCAGAAGGTGTAGTCCTCGCTCAGATACTCGCGCGTCTCCGGGTCGATCATGCAGTCGAACAGGGCGTAGAGGTTCGGGCTTTCGCTGGGTTCGCTGCGGTCATGGGCGGCGCTGAACCGGGTCTCGGGATAGGCCTCGATCATCCGCTCCAGGGCGTCACGACGGATCAGCATGAAGCCGGTGCCCGCATATTCCGCCGTGGCGAACCCATTGTCGCCTTCACCCGCGTGCAGGGGCGTCCCGACATAGCGCAGGGTCGCGGTGGCCAAGGGCTCGCCGGACAGCACATGATCGGCGACCTCCGGCCCGGAATGGAAGATCTTCAGCGGATAGGAGCCGGCCGTCACCGGTTTGTCGTGACGGATGAGCCGCACGACCTCCTCGGGCGAGAAGCCGATGTCGGCGTCGATGAACATCAGATGGGTCGCGTCGCTGTCGAGGAACATCGACACCAGGGTGTTGCGCGCCCGCGTGATGAGGGAATCGTTCCCCAGCAACTGCACCGACACCCTCGATCCGTCGTTCTGGGCCGCCAGGAGCAGGGCGCAGATCGACTGCATGTAGCGCTGATAGACCATCCCCCCGTAACAGGGCGTGGCGATGAACAGGTGCAGCGGCTCGCGGTCCAAATCAGTATCCCCCTGATCGATTGACGACGGGGATGTTTCAACGGCGTTTGTGTCGGGAGCGGCGCCCGAGTGTTTCACCGCCGACGCAAGCCGGCCCGATGGGTTTCAATTCCGAAATCCGATGGCGTCGATCGCAGCCGCCCCCGCAACCTCGGCCGTCGCACGGCGTTACCCGGTCGACAGGATTAGCCACACGCGGCGGAATCCACGGAGACACCCCATGACATCGATCAAGACCTTCACCGCCGTTGCGGCCGGCGCCCTCGTCCTCGCGGTCGGGGGGATGACCCAGGCCCAGACGCCCTACGGGCAAACCCAGCAGCCCTATGGCCAGACCCAGCCCTCGGGCCAGGAGGTCTTCGGCCAGATCCTGCAGAACCTGCTCGGCGGCCAGACCACGGGGACCGTCGACGCCGAATGGAGCCGCGGTCGTCGCGCCTTGGCCGCGCAACAGGCGACCTTCAACACCCGCCTGACGGCCCAGGTGCGTTCGGGCGCTCTCCAGCAGTATTCGGCGGACCGCATCCGCTCCGACTATGACGCCCTGGTCCAGCTCGAGGCCCGCTATGGCCAGGACGGCCGCTTCACCACCCAGGAACGCCAGGACCTGACCGCCCGGTACGAGGCCCTGACCACGGCTCTGGAGGATGGCGGCTATGGCGATGACCTCGGCGGCTACCAGTCCGTCGCGGCCGGCCGCGCGGAGTTCGAGGCGCGCATCGACGCCGCCGTCCGCGCCCGCACACTGACCCGCACCGACGCCACCCGCCTGCGCGCCGACTACGCGGCCCTGAGCCGGACCGAGGCTGAATACTTCATCGATGGTCTGACCGCCCGTGAGCGTCAGGACATCGAGACCCGTCTGGATGCTCTGGACGCCCGCATCGGCGACACCGGCTATGGCAATGGCGGCGGCTCCGCGACCCGCACGCCCGAGGCGCGCCTTGACGCCATCGCCCGCGCTCTGCCGTCCAGCGGCCTGGGCGCCACGGCCCAGGCCCAGTTGCGCGTCGAGCATGAGGACCTGACCCGCCTCGCCGCCGCCTATGCGCGCTTCAACGCCTCGGCCGACGATCGCGCCTATCTGGACCGCCGCCTAGCCGATCTGGAAACCCGCGCCCGCGTGCGCCGCTGATCCTCAAGCCGGGTCGGGCTGGAGCTAGATCAGCAGGGCGCCTTCGTGGCGCAGCAGCCAGGTCTTGCGCTCCAGCCCGCCGCCGAAGCCGGTCATGGAGCCGTCGGCGCCCACGACCCGGTGGCAGGCCAGCACCAGGGCGATCGGGTTGCGGTTCAGCGCCGCGCCCGCCGCTTGGGCCGCGCTGGCGTGGAGCCCATCCGCCTCGCCGACCCGTCGCGCCATCTCGCCATATTAGATCGTCCGCCCGGGCGGCACTTCGGTCAGGGCCCGCCAGACCCGGGCCTGGAATCCGCCTGACGACCGCGCCCCGTCCAGCGACCAGCCGATCCGCTCCAGCGCCGTCCGGTCGCCGTCGAAGTAGTCGCGCGCCGCCGCCACGACCGCCTTCGGCGCCGCCCCCCGTTCCAGCGCCGCCGACGGATACTCACGCCGCATCGCCCGCGTCAGCCCGCCTGCGACCTCGCTGTCGAAGCCCAGCCCCCGCAGCCGCCCCTGCGCATCAAACGCCAGATCCAGCGGCCCGATCGGGCTGTCGATGCGATCTAGGATCAGTCGGTCGGGCGGGGCGGCGGCCATGGCCCCAGAATGCCGCGATCGCCCGTCCTCGTCTCGCGGTTTTCGGACGGGTTTCGCTCAGCTCATCCAGCCGTTCATCTTCCCGTAGTCGAGGGCCTCGTCCGACAGGGGCGTCGAGCGGCCGTCCGTCAGGAAGGCTCTCGTCACGGCCGCCGCCCGGCCGAGCGTGGCCTGCGCCAAGCCGGACCCGGCGCTCAACCGACGCACGCCAAGGGCCTCCAGAGTTGTGGCGTCCGGCAAGGTCGGCCGCGCCATCAGGTTCAGGGGCAGGGGCGTCGCGGCGACCATATGCGCGATGTCGTCGGTGTCGGTCAGGCCTGGAGCGAAGAACCCGTCGGCCCCCGCGTCGGCGTAGAGCCCGGCCCGACGCGCGGCCTCCGCCACGGGCGCGTCCGGGGCCAGCCCTCTCAGCCAGACGTCGCAGCGGGCGTTGATGAACAGGGCGTCGCCGACGGCCGCCCGGATCGCCGCGATCTTGGTGCCCAGCGCCTCAGGTGTTCCGCCGCCGTCCTCGATATTGATCCCCTGCGCCCCCGCCTCGACCAGCCGCGTCGCCAGGGCCGCGATCTCGGCCGGATCGTCGGAATAGCCGCCTTCCATGTCGATGCTGACCGGCAGGCCGCGCGCCGCCCGCACGATGTCGGCCGCCGCCTGCACCAGCCGATCCACCGGCAGGACGTCCCCGTCCGGCCAGCCAAGGGCCCAGGCCACGCCCGCGCTCGTCGTCGCCAGGGCCCGGGCGCCGGCCTCGCGCACGATGGCCGCGCTTCCTCCATCCCAGACATTGGGCAGGATCAGCAGGCCGGATTGATGCAGGGCGTGGAACGGGGTCATGGCGATCTCCTTGCGCCCATTCCACCCCATCCCGGCGTCGCGGTCCGGCGGAATTCGGACAGGGTCAGTCCGGAGGGCGACTTGCAACCCTGCGCCCCCGATGGGGTTGTGCCGTCATGGGCGCGGCGTAGGGTCGGGCCGGCCGCGACCGGCGGCGTCAATCGAGAGGCGGTTCCACGATGTCTCGTTTTCGCACCTTCATCCTGACCGGCGCCCTGGCGCTCGCTGCCACGGTTTCGGCCGTCGCCGTCGCCCAGGAACGCTCCAGCCCCCCGCGACCGGGCGGACAGCTTCCGTCGGGCAGCTATCAGCAGACCTGTCGCGGCGCGAACATGAACGGCAATATTCTCAGCGCCCAATGCACGAACAACCGCGGCGCCCCGGTCTTCTCCTCGATCGATACCAACGGCTGTCGCGGGCGGGACATCTTCAACGACAACGGCTACCTGCGCTGCGGCGCGGGCGGCGGCGGTGGCCCGCAGCCCCCGATTCCGCCCCGGCCGACGATCCCGGCGGGCAGCTATCAGCAGTCCTGTCGCGGCGCCTCCATGCGGGGCAATATCCTGACCGCCCAGTGCACCAATCGTCAGGGTCGGCCGGTCTCTTCGAGCCTGGACGTCAACAGCTGCCGGGGCCGCGACATCTACAATGACAACGGCTACCTGCGTTGCAACGCCGGGGGGCCGGGCGGCGGCGGCTGGAACCCCGGCGGTCCGGGCGGTCCGGGCGGCCCGGGAAATGGCGGCGGCGTCCAGCCTCCGACCGGCGGCAACTATGAGGCCATCCTCTACACCAGCGCCAACTATGGCGGTCGGTCGCTGCGCGTGCGGGGCGCCGCGCCCAACCTGGCCTGGTATCCGGGCTTCAACGACAATGTCCGCTCGATCCGCATCGTGCGCGGCCGGGCCCAGGTCTGCGTCGACGCCAACTTCCGGGGCGCCTGCCAGACCCTGAGCCGTTCGGTCTCCGACCTGAACCGCATCGGCATGGGCAACCGCATCTCCTCGGTGCGATGAAGCCAGGCGGGGAGGGCGTTCGCGTCCTCCCCGACCGCCTCACCGACAGAAGGCCCTCCTAACGACAGAAGGCTTGGCCCGGCTCCAGATGCAGGTGGTCGCGGTGCTCGGCGTTATACTCGGGCGAGAGCACCGTGCCGAACACCCGGCATCCCTCGTCCCGGATCCGCTTCAGGAACTCGCCCTCCGCCCCGCCGTCGTTCCAGTCGGCCAGCACCGTGATCCGCCGCCCGTCGCGGAGTCTGACGCCCGCGAAATCGAACGCCGCCGCCCGCGAATGGGCGCTGGGCCGCGCCCCCGCCCGGTTGTTCACCGGCCGACAGGCGTAGGTCCCCATGTGGTCGATCTGGATCACGTCGGCGCCCAGCACCTCCCGCGCCGCCGGCTCGACCACCTGCCGTCGCCAGACGCTCAGGGCCAGGGCCAGTTCGCAGGTCGCGGTGGGCTCCGCCGGCGTCAGTCGCGCGATCGTGCCCATGTCGGGCCCGATGACGCCCGCGTTCTGCAAGAAACAGGTCTCGCTGTTCACCCGGTCCGCCGAGGGCACATAGTTGATCCGCGCCGACTGAAGCTCGGCGACGCACTGCTGCGGGTCCGCCGCCGTCCGCGTGATCCGGTCGCGCGTCGAACCGTCCACGGGCCGATCCACCAGCCCGCTGCCCATCGGTGTCTGCGCCGGCTGATAGGGCCTCGGCCCCGTCTGCGTCGGCTCCCTATACGGGGACCTGGACGCATCCGGTATCAACCGCCCGCAGCCCGCCAGCAGCATCACCCCGATCACGACCCAGATTCGTTTCATCCGCCGACCCTATCCGCTTTCGTCGCGGCCGACCCTGCCTTGCGCTTTTGTCAGCATCCTGTCGTCGGCCCGGCGCGTTGACTGGCGTCCCCTGCCGCCTCGACCTACATTCCGTTCATGAACCGTTCCTCGACCCCCAAGGGTTCCGCTCCCGCCGTCAAGAAGCCGGTCCACACCCCGAACCCGGGCGTGAGGGAGGCCGCCGCCGCCTTCATCCACGACACGGGCAAGATGCCGATGTTCGCCCCGGTCACAGGCCCGCGCCTGACGCCGGCCGAGGCCCCGGGCAAGCCCGACGACTGGGTCCCGCACCGCCCCAGCCACGACGGCAAGAAGAAGGGCGGTCGCTTCCGCCTCGAAACCAAATACACCCCCGCCGGCGACCAGCCCGCCGCCATCGCCGAACTGGTGGCCCAGGCCGAGGCCGGCGACCGCGATCAGGTCCTGCTCGGCGTCACCGGCTCGGGCAAGACCTTCACCATGGCCAAGGTGATCGAGGAAACCCAGCGCCCGGCCCTGATCCTGGCCCATAACAAGACCCTGGCCGCCCAGCTCTATTCCGAGTTCAAGTCCTTCTTCCCCGACAACGCCGTTGAATACTTTGTAAGCTACTACGATTACTACCAGCCTGAAGCATATGTTCCAAGAACAGACACATATATTGAAAAAGACTCAAGTATAAACGAGCAGATCGACCGCATGCGCCACTCGGCGACGCGGGCGATCCTGGAGCGGGACGACGTCATCGTCGTGGCCTCGGTCAGCTGCATCTATGGCATCGGGTCGGTGGAGACCTATACCGCCATGACCTTCGACCTGAAGGTCGGGGCCACGATCGACGAGTCCAAGCTGCGGGCCGATCTGATCGCCCTGCAGTACAAGCGCAACGACGCGGCCTTCGAGCGCGGCATGTTCCGCAAGCGCGGCGACACCATCGAGATCTTCCCCGTCCACATGGAGGACCGGGCCTGGCGCGTCAGCCTGTTCGGCGACGAGATCGAGGCCATCGCCGAGTTCGACCCCCTGACCGGCAAGAAGACCGCCGATCTGGAGGAGGTCACCGTCTACGCCGCCAGCCACTATGTCACCCCGCGCCCCTCGCTGAACCAGGCCATGACCGGCATCAAGGCCGAGCTGAAGGAGACGCTCGACTGGATGGTCGAGAACGGCAAGCTGCTGGAGGCCCAGCGCCTCGAACAGCGGGTGCGCTTCGATCTGGAGATGATGGAGGCCACCGGCTCCTGCGCCGGGATCGAGAACTATTCCCGCTGGCTGACCGGCCGCGCGCCCGGCGAGCCGCCGCCGACCTTCTTCGAGTACATTCCCGACAACGCCCTGCTGTTCGTGGACGAGAGCCACGTCACCATCGGCCAGATCAACGGCATGTTCCGGGGCGACTATGCGCGCAAGTCGACCCTGGCCGAATACGGCTTCCGCCTGCCGTCCTGCATCGACAACCGCCCGCTGAAGTTCGACGAATGGGACGCCATGCGGCCCCAGACGGTCCACGTCTCGGCCACCCCCGGCAAGTGGGAGCTGGACCAGACCGGCGGCGTCTTCGTCGAACAGGTCATCCGCCCCACCGGCCTGATCGACCCGCCGGTCGAGATCCGCCCGGTCTCGGGCCAGACCCGCAACCAGGTCGACGACGTCATCGACGAGGTCAAGGCCACCACCGCCGCCGGCTACCGCTCCCTGGTCACCACCCTAACCAAGAAGATGGCCGAGGACCTGACCGAATACATGCACGAACAGGGCGTCCGCGTCCGCTACATGCACTCCGACGTCGATACGCTCGAGCGGATCGAGATCCTGCGCGACCTGCGGCTGGGAACCTTCGACTGCCTGATCGGCATCAACCTGCTGCGCGAGGGGCTGGACATCCCCGAGTGCGGCCTGGTCGCCATCCTCGACGCGGACAAGGAGGGCTTCCTCCGCTCCGAGACCTCATTGATCCAGACCATCGGCCGCGCCGCCCGCAACGTCGACGGCCGCGTCATCCTCTATGCCGACCGCATGACCGGCTCGATGGAGCGCGCCATCGCCGAGACCGACCGCCGGCGCGAGAAACAGATCGAATACAACACCCTGCACGGCATCACGCCCGAGAGCGTCAAGCGCGAGATCAAGGACATCCTCGACAGCCCCTATGAGTCCCGCGCCATGGACAAACTGACCGCGCCGGGCGTGAAGGACGAGGCCAAACCCTTCACCGGCTCCAACTTCCAGGCCGCCCTCAAGGACATGGAGGCCAGGATGCGCGAGGCCGCCTCCAACCTCGAGTTCGAAACCGCCGCCCGCCTGCGCGACGAGATCAAGCGCATGAAGCTGATGGACTTGGAATTCGCCAACGAGGTCCTGACGGCGGAGGGGGAGGCGGTCGATACGGCCGCGCCCAAGCGCTGGCGCGCGGCGGCCAATGCAGAGAAGGCGGAGCAGTTCAGGAAGGGGCGGTAGGTCCTAGCTGGTATGGCAGGCCGAGCAGCAGTAGGCGCACCCGTTGGCTTTCGAGTAGGTCTTCTTCGCCTCGGTCACCGCCGGGCCGCACGAGGCAAACTCGCCGAGATACTTTCGGTCCGATGGAAACCAGGTGCATGTGGCGACGTGAACCTCATGGTCACCGTTGGGCTGGGCTTTGTTGTTCACGTAGTATGACGCCATGGCGACAATCCTTTCTCAGCGGATCGAATCATTCGATCCAGTTGACAGGTAACGACTCGCACGCTTTTCGTTCGCGATATGTTCCGGGAGTCTGCTGCCATGTCAACCGCGCTCGCATTTCCGCATCGCTTCGACGACCAATCCATCAGCCGCGTCGCTTGTGAGGACAACCTCGCCTTCATGCGTCCGATGGCCGATGAGAGTTGCGACCTGATCGTCACCTCACCGCCCTACAACATCGGCAAGGCCTATGAGCGCCGGAGCCCCCTTGAGGCTTACGTGCAGCAGCAGGCTCAAGTGATTTCCGAGTGCGTAAGGCTGCTCGCTCCAAAGGGTTCGATATGCTGGCAAGTCGGAAACCACGTGCAAAACGGCGAGGTGTTTCCGCTCGATCTGGTCCTTTACCCTGTGTTTTCGAGCCATGGGTTGAAGCTGCGGAACCGCATCGTCTGGCACTTTGAACACGGACTCCACTGCACCAAGCGGCTTTCTGGCCGACACGAGACGATCCTGTGGTTCACTAAGTCCGACGACTATGTCTTCAACGTTGACCCGATCCGGGTGCCGTCCAAGTATCCTGGAAAACGTCACTTCAAAGGACCAAGGGCCGGGGAGCTGTCGGGCAACCCGCTTGGCAAGAATCCGGGCGACGTTTGGATAATTCCCAACGTCAAGTCCAACCATGTTGAGAAGACAATCCACCCCTGCCAGTTTCCCGTCGAACTCATCGAACGGCTGGTATTGTCGATGACTCGCCCCGGCGATCGCGTATTTGATCCGTACATGGGCGTGGGCTCTTCAATTGTTGCTGCGGTCATGCATGGACGCCAGGGCGTCGGCTGCGACATCACCCAAGAATACGTCGATGTTGCCGTCCAGCGCCTGTCCGAACTCCGGGCGGGACGGTTACGCACACGCCCTATGAATAAGCCGGTCTACGATCCATCTCTGCCGCGCGGAGGACACTGAGTGCAGATTGTAGCCCAGCATTCTCACCTAAACGGCTTCGAATTCATCCAGTATCACAAGAGGCAACTCTGGTCAGAAGTCGTTCACGCTATCGAGGGCATCGATGCCGAAGCGTGCAAAACGAAGGAGTCTCAAGAGAAGCGTAAGCAGGGGAAAGGCCTTCTCTATTCGCCGACCGCGATCAACGAGGCCGCTAAAGCCTTGCTCCAGCCACTAGGCTGGCATTCGCACCAGACACCAAACTGGGTGTGCGAGAATCCGAGCCTACTAGCGAAGCTGGCTTCTTTATCGCCGCCTGAGCAGAAGTCGTTCATCGAGGCCAATGGTCACGAGGCAATATATACATACAACCAGACTGATTTTATTAAGGACCGTGTTGCGATAGAGTTTCAACTCGGAAAGTACTCGTTTGTTGCGCATGATCTCTTCGTGAAACACATGAGCTTCTTCACTAACGGCGACATTGATGTCGGCATCGAAATCGTGCCTATGAAGTCTATGGAGCGCCAGATGTCGAGCGGCGTGCCTTACTACGAGCGAGACCTGTTCAATCTGCTCCGCCAAGGACGAAGCACTCCTGCCGTTCCGATGGTCCTTATCGGGATTGCTCCTTAACGCGGCCATCTGAACGCCGAGCCCCGCCAAACGCCGGGTCATGGACGGCTCCTACGGCGCAAAGACCTTGCGGCTGAAGGCGCGGAACAACCCCAGTCTGATGGTCATGGGCTATGATCAGGCGCGTACCCGCGTCACCGACCTGATCGTCGTGCCCGCCCACTTCTTCACCGAGGCGATCATCGAGCCGAGGAAGCCGCTGTCGATGACCGCCCGCCGCGCCGGCTGGCAGGGCTGCAACATCCTGATCGGCCAAGTGCCCTTGGCCGGGCGCATCTCCCTGATCCGCACCGGCCTGCATGTGCCCAAGGCGACGGTGCTGGACCAGTGGCGATCCACCCTGTTCCTGCGCGACACGAAACAGACCGCGCGCGGCTGGCTGCTCGCCGTCATGAACGCGGTCGAGGCGATCGGGCGGCCCGAGTTCAACCTCGACGACGTCTATGCCCACGAGGCGGCGCTCTCGGCTCTCTATCCCGGCAACAACAACGTCCGCCCGAAGATCAGGCAACAGCTTCAGATGCTGCGGGATCGCGGCTGGTTAGAGTTCAACGGGCGGGGGACATATCGCTTGGCGGCATCCCTCTCCCGACGGGAGAGGGGGCTGTGGTGTGAGCCACGTCCGCCCCTGACGCACCAACGCCCTATCCTCCGAGTCCATGACCGAGGAACCCGTTCGCTTTCGCCGCAAAATTCGCCCTGACGCCGTCTGGGCCGAGGTGCGGAAGGCGTGGGAGGGCGGGGAGACGGCGCGGTCGGTGGCGCGGCGATATGATGTGGGGGTGCCGGCCCTGTGGAAGCGGCGGGAGGCGGAGGGGTGGCGGCGGCCGGAGGCGGCGTTCGGGCCGGTCGAGCCGGCGGAGGGATGGTCGGCGTTCGCGGCGGGGCAGTATGAGGCGTTCGAGGCGCGTCTGACCGAGGCGCAGGAGCTGGCGACGGCCCTGGCGGCGGGGATGGTGGGGAAGCGGCCGGAGGATTTCGACCTGTGGCACCTGCCCTTCATCCTGCACTGGCGCGCCGCGCATCTGGGCCCCGAGGTGGCGGCGGACGACCGGGCGCGGAACCGGGATCAGGACTGGGCCGGGGCGATCTGGGACGCCGAGGGGAAGATGGGGTCGGTGCGGGCGATGACCTGGGCCCTGGTGCGGCTGAACCGGACGGCGTGGCGGGAACAGCATGGGCTGCCGGAGGGCGTGGCGGAGGGGTGGCCTTGATCAGGCGTCCTTCTCCCCTTGTGGGAGAAGGTGGCAGGCGAAGCCTGACGGATGAGGGGTCATGCCGGCGGCTGGAGTTTGGGTCGAAAGATCGCCGACTTTCGAGGTCTGGGTGACCCCTCATCCGCCCCTCCGGGGCACCTTCTCCCACAAGGGGAGAAGGGAAGCCTAGTGGTCCTTCAGCCGCTCCATCAGTTCGATCAGGACGCCGCCCATCGCCTTGGGATGCAGAAACACCACCGGCGTCCCGTGCGCCCCGATGCGGGGTTCGCCTGTGCCGAGGATGGTGACGCCCTTGGCGCGCATGTCGGCGACGGCGGCGTGGATGTCCTCGACCTCGAAACAGACGTGGTGCTGGCCGCCCCTGGGGTTTTTGGCGAGGAAGCCGGTGATGGGGGACGTGTCGTCATAGGGCTCGATCAGTTCGATCTGGGCCGTGGGGGTGTCGATGAAACAGACCTTCACCCCCTGGGCGGGCAGGTCGAAGGGCTCGCCGATGCGGGTGGCGCCGAGGACGTCGCGGTAGAGGCGGATGCTGTCAGCGATGGAGGGGGTGGCGACGCCGACGTGGTTCAGGTTGCCGATCATGCCGGTTCCTTTGCGGGGGCGGGCTGGGCGTAGCCGAGGCGCTGGTTCAGTTTTTCGATCAGGTCCACGGCCGTGTCGGCGATGGCCGAGCCGGGGGGATAGACGGCGGCGGCGCCCATCTCGATCAGGGGCTGGACGTCGCCGGGGGGGATGACGCCGCCGACCACGATCATGATGTCGGGGCGGCCCAGCCGCTCCAGCTCGGCCTTGAGCTCGGGCACCAGGGTCAGGTGTCCGGCGGCCAGGGAGGAGGCGCCGACGGCGTGGACGTTTGAGGCCACCGCGTCGCGGGCGGCCTCGGCCGGGGTCTGGAACAGGGCGCCGGCGGTGACGTCGAAGCCCAGGTCGCCGTATCCGGTGGCGACGACCTTCTGGCCCCGGTCGTGGCCGTCCTGGCCCAGCTTGGCGATCAGGATGCGCGGCGGGCCGCCGTCGTTCTCGACAAAGGTCGCGACCATGTCGCGGGCGCGGGCGAAGCGGGGATCGCGGCCGGCCTCCTTCGCATAGACGCCCGAGACGGTCTGGACCGAGGCGACATGGCGACCGAAGGCGGCCTCCAGGGCGTCGGAGATCTCGCCCACGGTGGCGTGGGCCCGGGCGGCGCGGACGGCGAGCTCCAGCAGGTTCGCCGCGCCCCGCGCGCCCTCGGTCAGGGCGTCGAGGGCGGCGGTGACGGCGGCCTCGTCGCGTTCAGACCGCAGGCGTTTCAGCTTGTCGATCTGGGTGGCCAGGACGGCGGCGTTGTCGACCTTCAGCATCGGGATGTCGTCGGGCGTGTCGTTCAGATAGGCGTTGACGCCCACGACGGTCTGCTGGCCCGTGTCGATGCGGGCCTGGGTTTTCGCGGCGGAGGCCTCGATACGCAGCTTGGGAATGCCGGCCTCGATGGCCTTGGCCATGCCGCCCAGGCCCTCAATTTCCGCCATGTGGGCGCGGGCCTTCTCGGCCAGTTCGTGGGTCAGGCGCTCGACATAGTAGGAGCCGCCCCAGGGGTCGATGACGCGGGTCAGGCCGGTCTCCTGCTGCAGCAGGATCTGGGTGTTGCGCGCGATCCGGGCCGAGAAGTCGGTCGGCAGGGCGAGCGCCTCGTCCAGGGCGTTGGTGTGCAGGCTCTGGGTCTGGCCCCCCGCCGCCGCCATGGCCTCGACCATGGTGCGGGGCACGTTGTTGAACACGTCCTGGGCCGCCAGGGACCAGCCGGAGGTCTGGCAGTGGGTGCGCAAGGAGAGGGATTTGGGGTCGGTCCCGCCCTCGCGCCGCACGGCCTCGGCCCACAGCAGGCGCCCCGCCCGCATCTTGGCCACCTCCATGAAGTAGTTCATGCCGATGGCCCAGAAGAAGCTGAGGCGCGGGGCGAAGGCGTCGATCGACATGCCCGCCGCCTTGCCGGCCCTCAGGTATTCGATGCCGTCGCTGAGGGTGTAGGCCAGCTCGATATCGGCCGAGGCCCCGGCCTCTTGCATGTGGTAGCCGGAGATGGAGATGGAGTTGAACTTCGGCGTCTCCTTCGCCGTCCATGCGAAGATATCGGCGATGATCCGCATCGAGGGCGCCGGGGGGTAGATGTAGGTGTTGCGGACCATGAACTCCTTGAGGATGTCGTTCTGAATGGTGCCGGTCAGTCTGGCGTGGGGAACGCCCTGCTCCTCGGCCGCGACGACATAGAGGGCCAGGATCGGCAGGACGGCGCCGTTCATGGTCATCGACACCGACATCTGGTCCAGCGGGATGCCGTCGAACAGGGTGCGCATGTCGAGGATGGAATCGATCGCCACCCCCGCCATGCCGACGTCGCCCTTCACCCTCGGGTGGTCCGAGTCATAGCCCCGGTGGGTGGCGAGGTCGAAGGCGATCGAGAGGCCCTTCTGCCCGGCGGCGAGGTTGCGGCGGTAGAAGGCGTTGGATTCCTCGGCGGTGGAGAAGCCGGCGTACTGGCGGATGGTCCAGGGATTGCCCGCATACATGGTCGGATAGGGGCCGCGCACGAAGGGGGCGAAGCCGGGCAGGCCGTGGATGTGGTCGAGGCCCTCGATGTCGGCGGCGCCATAGGCCGGGGCGACGGTGATCTCCTCGGGCGTGGTCCAGGGCGCGCGAGCGGGGCCGGCGCCGGTGGGGGTCAGGTCGAGGGCGACCCTGGTGAAGTCGGGGCGGCTCATGCGGCGGCCTCCTCGAAGGATGCGGCGGCGCGGACGGGCGTGAGGGGGGCGATAGCGATGGCGGGCCTTGGCACGGGGGCTTTGGACGAGGGCTCCACGGGCGCGGGCCTGACGTCAGGATCGACGTATTTCGTCACGCCGATGATCTGGTCCCGGCCGTCGGCGAAGGCGGCGAGCCAGGCGGTGCGGGCGGCGGCGATGCGCGACTGGACGGCGCCGCCTTCGAGGGAGGCGATCAGGCCGCCTTCGCGGGCGATGCGCTGGGCCTCGTCCCACCCGGCCCTGGCGAGGTCGTGGGTGCGGCTGTCGAGGAACCAGGACCCGGCGGCGGGATCGTCGACGCGGCCGAGGTGGGCCTCCTCCATCAGGACGATCTGGGCGTTGCGGGCCTGTCGCCGGGCGAAGGCGTCGGGTCGGCCCGAGGCGCGGGTGAAGCCGTCCAGCACCACGACGTCGGCGCCGCCGACCGCTCCGGCGAACCCGGCGGCCGTCAGACGCAGCAGGTTGGGCCAGGGATCGCGCGCCGCCAGCATCCGCCGCGACGACCGGGCCTCGATGACGGCGGGGGTCTCATGGCCATAGGCGCCCGAGAGGGTCTTCCAGATCAGCCGCAGGGCGCGGACCTTGGCGAGGGCGTCGAAATAGGTCTGATCGACCGAGACGCCGAGAACGACGCCGGACAGGGCGCGCTCGACGGAGAGGCCCGCGTCGATGGCGGCGTCCACATAAGTGATGGCCGAGGCGGCGGCGAAGCCCAGCTCTTGTGCGGCGCTTCCGCCCGCCTCATGGACCACGCGGCCGGAGGCGAGGAAGAGGCCGGCGTCGGGATAGGTGGCGGCGTGGCCGGCGGCGCAGGCGGCGGCCTCGGCCAGATGATCCGTCAACGGACGATCCGCGCCGCCGGCCTCGGCGAAGGCGGAGACCGGATCGAGGTGGAAGGCCAGTCTGGCGCGGGGCGACCCCTTGGCGACGGCGGACAGGGCGTCAGCGGCGGCCGGGCCTTCGAGACCGGCGTCGAGGGCGACGGCGGCGAGCTCCAGCGCCACCCCGTCGAGGGCGCGGGCCAGGGCGGCGGTGTCTGTCGCGACGGCGCCGGAGATCAGGACGGAGGCGGCGCCGCCCTCGAGGTCGGTCAGGACAGCGGCGTTGACGGCCTCGGCGTCCTCGCCCTCGACCAGGGTGCGCAGATCCCAGGCGCGGCCGTCGGCGTCCGACGGGCGGGGGGCGAAGATGGGCTGGATGCCCGTCGCATCGCCATAGAGGGGGCGGACGGTCAGGTGATCCGCGTCGAGGTGGATCAGGGATTCGAGCGGGCGATCCTTGAGAGCTTTCTGGGCGGAGTCGCGCCATTCGAGGGGGGTGGGGAGGGGGAAGGTCATGCTTTCGCTTCCACACCCAAACCCGTCATCCTCGGGCTTGACCCGAGGAGCGGATGGTCCGCCGACTGTGCGAGGACGGTTGGCGGAACGCCGAACCCACCGCCGGCCCTCGGGTCAAGCCCGAGGGTGACGGAGGGGAGGAGAGGCGGGTGCGACCGCCCCATCACTCGAACTCCACCAGCACGTCGTCCGCCGCGACGGGATCCCCCGCCTTGGCCCCCACCGACTTCACCACGGCGTCGCGTTCGGCCTTGAGGATGTTCTGCATCTTCATGGCCTCGATGATGGCGACGGTCTCGCCTTCCTTGACCTCCTGGCCGGGGGTGACGGCGATGGCGACGACGAGGCCGGGCATGGGAGAGAGGATCAGCTTGGAGGTGTCGGCGGCCTCTTTCTCGGGCAGACGGGCGAACAGTTCGGCGAGGCGGGGGGTGAAGACGCGAACGCGGGCGCGCGTGGCGCGCGACCGGATGTCGAAGCCGTCGGCGACGCGGCGGACCTCGGCGGTGAAGGCGTCGCCGTCAAGGACCGCGCGGAACTGGGCGAGGCCCGGCCGCCAGTCGATCTCGGACAGACGCATGACCCTGCGCTCTTCATTGGCCTCGCCCGTCAGCTCCAGCGTCAACGCCTCGTCATCGTCATAGGACAGGCTGACCCCGACCGGCTCGCGGTCGATCAGCACGATCCAGTCGGTGCGGTCGGACGGGTCGCCCGACTGTTCGGAGAGGATCTCGTGCATGGCGACGGCCGAGGCCACCAGCACGTCGCGTTGCAGCGGCCCGGCGGGGACGCCGTGGAAGCCGTCGGGGAATTCGTCCTTGATGTAGGAGGTGGACAGGGCGCCCGAGCGGAACCGCTCCTGATCCATGACGGCGGCGAGGTAGGGGACGTTGTGGCCGAGCCCCGACAGGTGGGTGTCCTCCAGCGCCCGGGCCATGCCGTCCACGGCGGCGATCCGCGTCTCGCCCCAGGTGCAGAGCTTGGCGATCATGGGGTCGTAGAACATGGAGATCTCGTCGCCCTCGCGGACGCCGGTGTCGTTGCGGACGACATAGGGCGCCGTCGTCCCCTCGTGCTCGCCTTCATCCGGTTGTTCGTAACGGACCAGACGGCCGATCGAGGGCAAGAAGCCGCGATAGGGGTCTTCGGCGTAGATGCGGCTCTCGATGGCCCAGCCGTTGATCTTCAGGTCGTCCTGACCGAAGCCCATGGTCTCGCCGGCGGCCGAACGGATCATCTGTTCGACCAGATCGACGCCGGTGATCAGCTCTGTCACCGGGTGTTCCACCTGCAGCCGGGTGTTCATTTCCAGGAAGTAGAAGCTGCGGTCCTGACCGGCGACGAACTCCACCGTGCCGGCGGAATCGTAGTTTACGGCGCGGGCCAGGGCGACGGCCTGGTCGCCCATCTTCTTGCGCGTGGCCTCGTCGAGCAGGGGGGAGGGCGCCTCTTCGATGACCTTCTGGTTGCGGCGCTGGATCGAGCATTCGCGGTCGAACAGGCTGACGATATTGCCGTGCTTGTCGCCCAGCACCTGGATCTCGATATGGCGCGGATTGACGATGAACTTCTCGAGGAAGACGCGGTCGTCTCCAAACGCGGTGAGCGCCTCGGCCTTCACCGCCGCGAACCCCTCGGCCATGTCGTCGTCCGAATGGGCGACGCGGATGCCCTTGCCGCCGCCGCCGGCGCTGGCCTTGATCATCACCGGATAGCCGATCTCGTTGGCGATCTGGACGGCGTGTTCGGGCGTGTCGATCAGGCCCATGTAGCCGGGCACGGTGGAGACGCCGGCCTCGGCGGCGAACTTCTTGGAGGTGATCTTGTCGCCCATGGCCTCGATGGCGTGGGGGTTCGGACCGATGAAGGTGATGCCCTCGGCCTCCAGCCGCCGCGCGAAGACAGGGTTTTCCGACAGGAAGCCGAAGCCGGGGTGGACTGCCTCGGCGCCGGTCTGGCGCACGGCGTCGACGATCCTGTCCTGCAGCAGATAGGACTGGGCGGCGGGCGAGGGGCCGATGTGGACGGTCTCGTCGGCCATCTCGTACGCCAGCGACCCGGTGTCGGCGTCGGAGTGGACCAGTACCGTCTTGAGGCCCATCCGGCGACAGGTCTTGATGATCCGAACGGCGATCTCGCCCCGGTTGGCGATGAGGATTTTGGAGAACATGGTCATTTCCCTGTCGCCTTGGCGACCGCAGTAACGAGGCGCTCGGCGCGCAGGACCTCGTCCTGAACCGCGAGCACGACCTCTTCGGCATCGAATTTTGACACGGAGTGTGGAGCGAAGGCGACGTCGCGGATGAAGTCGATGCGTTCGTCTTCAGTCATCGTCCACCAAGGCAAGCTGCCCTCTTTGGCGTTCTGCAGGATGCAGGCGGCGACTTCGTCTCTGAAATCGGCATCCCATTTCCCATCTTGGGCGTCCTGAGACGGCCAGTCTGCCGACAGGTCCTTCGCGAGACGGGTCATCCATCCGTTCAGAACGGCATGCCGTTCCAGCGGGCGGGCGAATTTGGCGCGAAGTAGCAGGCCAAGCAGCAGGGTTCTGCCGGACTTGCCGGAGAACGCCACGTCACCGTCGGGCGAGAGTGAAATGCCGTTGGGTAGATCCAGCGCTTTCATCACAGCGGAATGTTGTCGTGCTTCTTCCAGGGATTGTCCTGGACCTTGTTCTTCAGCGTCCGCAGGGCCTTGATCAGCCGCCGCCGGGTGCCGTGGGGCATGATGACGTCGTCGATGAAGCCGAGGTTGGCGGCGACGAAGGGGTTGGCGAAGCGGGCCTTGTATTCGGCCTCGCGCGCCGCGAGGGCCTCGGGGTCGCCGGCCTCCTTGCGGAAGATGATCTCGACGGCCCCCTTGGCGCCCATGACGGCGATCTCGGCGGTGGGCCAGGCATAGTTGACGTCGCCGCGCAGGTGTTTGGACGACATCACGTCATAGGCGCCGCCATAGGCCTTTCGCGTGATCAGGGTCAGTTTCGGCACGGTCGCCTCGGCGTATGCGAACAGCAGCTTGGCCCCGTGTTTGATGAGGGCGCCGTACTCCTGTTTCGTGCCGGGCATGAAGCCGGGGACGTCGACCAGGGTCACGATCGGAATGCCGAAGGCGTCGCAGAAGCGGACGAAGCGGGCCGACTTGCGTGAGCTGTCGATGTCCAGCACCCCGGCCAGGACCTGGGGCTGGTTGGCGACGATGCCGACCGGCTGGCCGTCCAGACGGCCGAAGCCGCAGATGATGTTCTTGGCGAAGTCCGCGCCGATCTCGAAGAAGTCGGCCTCGTCGACCGTCTTCAGGATCAGCTCCTTCATGTCATAGGGCTGGTTCGGATTGGCCGGGATCAGGGTGTCGAGGCTGGCCTCGTCCCGCTCCGGGTCGTCGTAGGAATCGCGGACCGGCGGCTTCTCGCGGTTGGACAGGGGCAGGAAGCCGATCAGGCGGCGGACCTCACTCAGGGCCTCGATGTCGTTCTCGAAGGCGCCGTCGGCGACGCCCGACTTGCCGGCATGGACGCGGGCGCCGCCCAGATCCTCGTGGCTGACGACCTCGTTGGTCACCGTCTTCACCACGTCCGGGCCGGTGACGTACATGTAGGAGGTGTCCTTCACCATGAAGATGAAGTCGGTGATGGCCGGGGAATAGACGTCGCCGCCGGCGCAGGGGCCCATGATGACGCTGATCTGGGGGATGACGCCCGAGGCCAGCGTGTTCTGGAGGAAGATGTCGGCGTAGCCGCCGAGCGCCTCGACCCCCTCCTGAATGCGCGCGCCGCCGGCGTCGAACAGGCCGATGATCGGGGCGCCGTTGGTCAGGGCCATCTTCTGCAGCTTGACGATCTTGGCCGCATGGGCGCCCGACAGGGAGCCGCCGAAGACGGTGAAATCCTTGGAGAAGACATAGACCAGACGGCCGCCGATCGTGCCCCGGCCGGTGACCACGCCGTCGCCGGGAATGCGCTGCTTCTCCATGCCGAACTCATGCGAGCGGTGCTCCACGAACATGTCGGTCTCCTCGAAGGAGCCCTCGTCCAGCAGGACCTCGATGCGTTCGCGGGCGGTCAGCTTGCCCTTGGCGTGCTGGGCCGCGATGCGGGCCTCGCCGCCGCCGAGCCGGGCCGCGGCGCGGCGCTGTTCCAGTTGTTCGAGAATCTGCTGCATGGAAATCCTACCGGCGAGTAGAAAGTGGAATGGCGGAATGCGGGTACAGGGTCAAGGCGCGGGGGTCAGCGGGGTCTCAGACCTTCGGCGAAACTGTCCCACAATCGCTCCGCGATCTCTTCGGGGCTGAGCTTGCCGGAGGGGGCGTACCACTGGGCGATGGAGTTCATGGCGCCGGAGATGGCGAAGGTGGACATGCGGATGTCGGCGCTGCGCAGGGAGCCGTCGCGGACCCCCTCGCGCAACAGGTCGCGGATGCGGGCGTCGACCTTGCGCTTGACGGCGCGGAGCCGGTCGCGGACCTCGGGCGTCAGCTCGACATCGGGCACCCGGTGCAGGCATCGGCCATGCACGGTAGTGGTGATTTCCACATATTTCTGAACGACTTGATGCAGACGCTCGCGGCCGGTCACGCCGCTGACCGCCTCGTCCTCAACCGCATCGGAATAGGCGTCCAGGGCCAGGGTGAAGCTGGCGCCCAGTAGCTCCTGCTTGCCGCCGACATGGTAGTAGAGGGTGGGTTTGGAGACGCCCAGCCGCTCGGCGATGTCGTCGACCGAGGTAGCGCCATAGCCGTGCTCGACGAAGGCCGTGGCAGCGGCGGTCAGGATGGCGTCGCGGCGGGCCTCGGCGCTGCGGGCGCGCGGGGAGGGCGGGGGCGGGCCGTCGTCAGAGGTGGTCGCGTCGGGGCCGGAAAAACTCTCCATCCGGGTAGGAAACAGCAGTTGGCGACCGAACGCCAGCCCTGCGGCCGATGGGCACGGGTCTGTTGTGGCGGTTCAGGCGTTGCTAGGGCCTCCCCATCACGCCGCCCCGCAGGAACCGACCCCTTGATCCAGGACGCGCCCGCCAGCCCTCCCGCCCTGTTGCCCGAGGTCGTGGTGACCGCCGCGCGCCTGCCGCCCGCCGCCGGGGACGCCGCCTTCGCGGTGATCCGGCTGGACCGGGAGGCATTGCACGGGGCGCAGAGACTGGACGAGGCGCTGCGGTCGGTTCCCGCCGTCTCCCTGTTCCGGCGCACGACCAGCCTGTCGGCCAATCCGACGACGCAAGGGCTGTCGCTGCGGGCTGTGGCGCCGTCCGGCGCCGGACGGGCGCTGGTGACGCTGGACGGGGCGCCGCTGAACGACCCCTTCGGCGGCTGGGTGATCTGGTCCCAGGTCGCGCCGGAGAGCCTGTCGGGGCTGGACGTGGTGCGCGGCGCCGGGAGCGGACCCTATGGCGCGGGGGCGTTGACCGGGGTCGTGGCGCTGCGCGAACGCTCCGGCGAAGGCGGGGTGCTGGATCTGTCGGGCGGCGAGGACGGCGGGCGAAGGCTGGCGGCGGCTGCGGGGCTGGAGCAGGGGCGGGTCGCCGTGACCGGGTCCCTGCTGCGGGAACAGTCGGACGGATACACGCCCGTGCGCGGGGCGGCGGCGGGGGCGGCGGACACGCCGCTGGACCTGCTGACCACCAGCGCGGCCTTGCGGGCGGACGTGGCGCTGGACGGCGATGTGGCGGTCTCGTTGCGCGCCTCGGCCTACGACGAGGATCGCGGATCCGGGTTGGCCGGCGCCCGCTCCTCGGCCAGCGGCCACGCCCTGACGGCCACGGCGGCGCGGTCGCCGGGGGAGGGCCGGACCGGCTGGCGGGCCCAGGTCTGGCGGCGGGAGAGCGATTTCTCCAACACCTCCGTCGCGGTGGCGGCCGACCGGATGAGCACGACGCCGGCCAACGACCAGTATGCGACCCCCGCCGTCGGCTGGGGCGGCAATCTGGCGCTGCGACGGTCGGGGATCGACTTCGGCGGCGGGCGGCTGGAGTGGGAGCTGGGCGCTGACGCCCGGTTCAATCGCGGCGAGACGCAGGAGCGGTTCCGCTACATGGCCGGCGCCTTCACCCGCGGCCGGATCGCGGGCGGCGAGACCTCGGTGGTCGGGGCATACTCCGAGGGGGCGTGGGAGGCGGGGCCGTGGCTGGTCGCCGGCGGCCTGCGGCTGGACCGGTGGGAGAATTCGGACGGGCGGCGGCTGGAAACCGATCTGGCCACCGGGGCGGCGACGCTGGACGAGGTCGAGCCGGACCGGTCGGGGGAGGTGACCAGCGCGCGGCTGGGCGTGCGGCGCGATCTCGGGGGCGGATGGGCCCTGCGGACGGCGGCCTATTCGGGTTTCCGGCCGGCGACCCTGAACGAACTGCATCGCCCGTTCCGTGTCGGCAACGACCTGACCGAGGCCAATGCCGGTCTGGAGCCGGAAAAGCTTCAGGGTCTTGAGGCAGGGCTGAGCCGGGCGGTCGGCGGGGCCACATTCCGCGCCACGGTCTTCGCCAACCGGATCGAGGACGCCATCGTCAATGTCACCATCGGCGTCGGTCCCGGGACCTTTCCCCGCGCGGGCTTCGTGCCGGCCGGCGGCGTGCTGCGCCAGAGGATGAACGCAGGGACCATCGCGGCGACGGGGGTGGAGCTGAGCGCCGAACACCGGCTGGACCGGCTGACCTTGGCGGGGGCGGTGTCCTGGACCCGGGCCGAGGTGGACGGAGGATCATCCGCGCCGCAGCTGACCGGCCTGCGCACCGCCCAGGCGCCCCGTTGGAGCGCCACTGCAGGGGCGGACTGGCGGGCGACGGAACGGCTCACCCTGTCTGGACAGGCGCGCTACGAGAGCGCCCGGTTCGAAGACGATCTGAACAGCCGGGTGCTGGACGCCGCCGTGACCGTGGACGGGCGGGCCGAATGGCGGCTGAGGGAGGGCGTCAGCCTCTATCTGGCCGGAGACAATCTGGCGGACGCAGACGTGCCGGTTTCCGTCACCGGCGACGGGGTCGAGGGCTATGCCCCGCCGCGGACCCTAAGGGCGGGCGTCACGGTCAACTGGTGAAGCCCGGTGTCGAGGACGGGTTCGGCAAAGCTCGCGGCCCCCCTTGAGCCCGGCCCCAATCCCGCCCATCTAGCCCCGACAGGCCGACGCACGGTTGCGTCGGGAGGGGCTCGCCGCATGGCCGATCAGGAACCGCTTTCGTTCGACCAGCTGGTCGAGGCGATGTCGAAGGGCGCCAAGCCCAAGAGCGAATGGCGCATCGGCGCCGAGCACGAGAAGTTCGGCTTCGATCGCTCGACCCTGCGTCGCCCCGGATATGAGGGGCCGAACGGCATCCACGCCATGCTGACCGGTCTGCAACGGTTCGGCTGGTCGCCGGTCGAGGAGGGCGGCTTCCTGATCGGGCTGGAGCGGAAAAACGCCGAGGGCTTCACGGCATCCGTGTCGTTGGAGCCGGGCGGCCAGTTCGAGCTGTCGGGCGCGCCCCTGCGCACCATCCACGACATCTGTTCCGAGACCGGCCAGCACCTGATGGAGGTCAAACAGGTCGCGGACCAGCTGAACCTCGGCTTCCTCGGCGCCGGCTTCGACCCCCTGTGGACCCGCGAGGACGTGCCGGTCATGCCCAAGGGCCGTTACGACATCATGCGCGCCTATATGCCGAAGAAGGGCAATCTCGGCCTCGACATGATGCTGCGCACCTGCACCATCCAGGCCAACCTCGACTTCTCGTCCGAGGCCGACATGGTGGCCAAGTTCCGCACCTCTCTGGCGCTGCAGCCGATCGGCACGGCCCTGTTCGCCTGTTCGCCGTTCACGGAGGGACGGCCCAACGGCTTTCTGTCGGCGCGGGCCAATGTCTGGACCGACACCGATCCGGACCGCACCGGCATGCTGGACTTCGTGTTCCGCGACGGCTTCGGCTTCGAGGCCTATGCGAACTATGCGCTGGACACGCCGATGTATTTCGCCAAGCGCGACGGGAAGTATGTCGACGCCTCGGGCCAGTCGTTCCGCGACTTCATGGCGGGCAAGCTGCCGGCCCTTCCGGGCGAGTTGCCGACGAAGAAGGACTGGGCGGATCACCTGACCACCCTCTTCCCCGAGGTGCGGCTGAAACAGTATCTGGAGATGCGCGGCTCGGACGGCGGGCCGTGGAGCCGGATCTGCGCCCTGCCGGCCCTGTGGGCGGGCATCTTCTACGACGCCCCGTCGCTGGCCGCCGCCTGGGACCTGTGCAAGGACTGGGACATTCAGGACCACGAGCGCCTGCGCCGCGACGTGACCCGCCTGGGCCTGAAGGCCGAGGTGGCGGGCCGGTCGGTGCGCGACATCGCCGTGGACATGGTCGCCATCGCCCGCGAGGGGCTGAAGAACCGGGCCATGTTCAGCGGCGGCATGGTCGACGAGCGCGGCTATCTGTCGGAGCTGGAAGACATCGCCGACAGCGGGGTCACCCCCGCCGAACGCCTGCTGGACCTCTATCACGGCGAATGGCAGGGCGACGTCAGCCGGATGTACCGCGACTTCGCCTATTGATCCGAGGCGGTCGCCGGATTGGCTCTTGAGCCGGCAGCCGTATTCGCTAGTTTGCGCCTCGCTTCCGCGGGCATGATGTAGTGGTAGCCTGAAAGCTTCCCAAGCTTTTCGTGCGGGTTCGATTCCCGCTGCCCGCTCCAGCGGCCCGTGTCAGGGCCTGATCTGCCCCGTACCGCGCACCACGTATTTGTAGCTGGTCAGCTGTTCGGCGCCGACGGGGCCGCGGGCGTGGAGGCGGGCGGTGGAGATGCCGATCTCGCCGCCGAAGCCGAACTCTCCGCCGTCGGCGAACTGGGTCGAGGCATTCCAGATGACGATGGCGCTGTCCACCGCATTGAGAAAGTCAGCGGCGGCCTGGGCGTCATCCGTGACGATGGCTTCGGTGTGGCCCGAGCCGTAGCGGCGGATGTGGGCGACGGCGTCGTCCAGACCGTCCACGACCCTGACCGACAGGATGGGAGCGAGGTATTCGGTGGTCCAGTCGGCCTCGGTCGCCTCGGTCATGGCGGGGACGAGGCTCATGGCCCGTTCGTCGCCACGCAGTTCGCAGCCGCCTGCGATCAGGGCCTCGGCCACGGCAGGGAGCAGGCGACCGGCGGCGGCCGCATCCACCAGCAGGGTCTCGGTCGAGCCGCAGACGGAGACGCGGCGCAGCTTGGCGTTGACGACGATGTCGCGCGCCATGTCGAGATCGGCGGCGGCGTGGAGATAGGTGTGGTTCAGCCCCTCCAGATGGCTGAGCACCGGCACGCGGGCCTCGGCCTGAACGCGGGCGACGAGGCTCTTGCCGCCGCGCGGGATCAACAGGTCGATGGCGCCGTCCAGACCGGTCAGCAGGGCGCCGACGGCGGCCCGGTCGGGCGTGGGGACCAGCTGGACCGCATCGGCGGGCAGGCCGGTCTCGGTCAGGCCGCGCACGACCGTCGCATGGATGGCGCGCGAACTGTCCAGACAGTCCGAGCCGCAACGCAGGAGGGCCACATTGCCCGAGCGCAGGCACAGGGCGGCGGCGTCGGCGGTGACGTTGGGCCGGCTCTCATAGATGATGGCCAGGACGCCGAGCGGCGTGCGGACTCGGGCGAAGTCCAGACCATTGGGTCGGGTCCAGCGGGCCGTCTCGACCCCGAGCGGATCGGGGAAGCCGGCCACCTCATCGACCGCCGAGGCCATGGCCTCGATCCGGGCAGGGGTCAGGGCCAGGCGGTCGATCAGGGCCTCTGTGACGCCGTTATGGCGGGCGCGGTCGATGTCGCGGGCGTTGGCGGACAGGATGGTCGCCGCGTCGGCGCGCAGGACGGCGGCGATGGCGGTTAGGGCGGCGGAGCGCTGGTCGGCCGTGCAGGCGGCGAGGGGTTGGGCGGCGGCGCGGGCGCGGCGACCCATGTCGGCCATGAGGGCGGCGACGTCGGTCACGGGTTCGAGCGTGTCGGCCATCAGGGCGCCTCCAGCACCAGGTCGTCGCGGTGGACGGCCACGCCCGCGCCCTTGTAGCCGACCAGGGCCTCGATCTCGGTGGAATGGCGGCCCTGGATGCGGGCCATTTCGTCGGCGGCGTAGGCGGCGAGGCCGACGCCGAGGACGGCGCCGTCCAAGGTCTGGAGGCGGACGCTGTCGCCCTTGTCGAAGCGGCCTTCGATCCGGGCGACGCCGGAGGGCAGGAGGCTGCGGCCCTTGACCAGGGCGGCGGCGGCCCCGTCGTCGATGACCAGGGCGCCTGTGGGCTCCAGACTGCCCGCGATCCACTGCTTGTAGGCAGCGAGCGGCGTGGCCGGGGCGGTGAACAGGGTGGCGCGGGCGCCGTCCCGCACCGCCTCGAGCGGATGGGGCTGCAGGCCCGAGACGATCAGGGTGGCGCAACCGGCCGAGCGGGCGATGCGGGCGGCCATCAGCTTGGTCGCCATGCCGCCGGTGCCGACATCGGCCTCGGCGTTCGCGCCGCCGCCCAGGGCCATGATCTCCGGTGTCAGGGCCTCGATCAGGGGCAGATGTTCGGCGGTCGGGTCGCGGCGCGGATCGGCGGTGTAGAGGCCGTCCACATCGGACAGCAGGATCAGCAGGTCGGCGCGGATCAGCTGGGCCGCGCGGGCCGCGAGCCGGTCGTTGTCGCCGTAGCGCAGCTCTTCGGTCGCGACCGTGTCGTTCTCATTGATGACGGGCACGGCGCCGAGGGTCAGCAGGGCCTCCAGCGTCGCGCGGGCGTTCAGCCAGCGGCGGCGGCGTTCGGTGTCGTCGCGGGTCAGCAGGACCTGGGCGGGGGTCAGGCCGTGGGGCTGAAACGCCGCCTCCCAGCCGCGCATCAACAGGGACTGGCCCACGGCGGCGGCTGCTTGCTTTTCGTCCAGACGCGCGTTCTTCGCCAGCTTCAGGCGACCGCGACCGAGGGCCACGGCCCCGGAAGACACCACCGCGACCTCACGCCCGCCCGCGCGCAGGGCGGCGATGTCGGCGGCCAGGGCCTCGAGCCAGTCGGCCGAGGGCGCGCGTGTCTTCGCATCGACGACGAGCGACGAGCCGATCTTGACCACGATCCGGCGCGCGCCCGCGATCGCGCGAGCAGCGGCGGTGCTTTCGGCAGTGGTCTGGACGGCGGCGTCGGTCACGCGCGGGACCATGCCCGCGCGCGTGCGCTGCAACAAGGGTTCAGGCCGCCGTCAGAGTTGGGAAAAGGTATCGCAGACGGCCGGGTCGCCGGATTGATAGCCGCGCTGGAGCCATTCCATCCGCTGGGCCGAGGAGCCGTGGGTGAAGCCCTCGGGCGAGACGCGGCGGCCCGAGCGGCGTTGCAGGGTGTCGTCGCCGATGGCGTTGGCGGACTGGAGACCGGCCTGCAGATCGCCCGCTTCCAGCGCCACCTGACCGCCCGAGGCGGCCGCCGCGTTGGCGGCCCAGACCCCGGCGTAGCAGTCGGCCTGGAGCTCCAGCGCGACCGAATACTGGTTGGCCTCGCCCTGGCTGCGGGCGCGCTGCTGGGCCTGCTGCACCTGTTGAGAGGCGCCGGTCAGGGTCTGGATATGGTGGCCGAACTCGTGGGCGATGACATAGGCCTTGGCGAAGTCGGCGCTGGAGCCGCCGAGGTTCTCCAGCTCCTGCCAGAAGCCGAGGTCCAGATAGACGGTCTGGTCCGACGGGCAGTAGAAGGGCCCCATGGCCGACTGGCCGAAGCCGCAGCCGGTGGGCGTCCCCTGATCGTAGATGACCACGGTCGGGCGCTGGTAGCCGCGCAGTTTCGAGGTCCAGACGTCGTTGATGTTGGTGCCGACGACCGAGACGAACCGGCCGGCCTCGTCGCGGGGCGTGCCCTCGACCCCCTGCTGCTGTTCGGACTGACCGGCGCCGCCGAACTGGCTGGCGATCTGGGTGGTGGTCGCGGGGTCGATGCCGAAGACGAAATAGCCGATCAGGCCCAGGATCGCGACGCCGATGCCGCCGCCGGCGACGGCTCCGCCGCCCATGCCGCGCCGGTCCTCGACATTGCCGCCGTCGTCACGCCCGCCCTGCCAACGCATCTGCCACGCCTCCTCAAACTGGACGATCAAACTAGAGGTTGAACGACGGGAGGGGAAGCCGGGTTCAGTTCGGACGCCGGTCGAGCCAGGCGTCGATCTGGCGCGTGTCGGCGGGGGGTGGCGGCGTCGGGTCGGGCGGAACCCTGGCGCGAACAGGCGGCGTGGGCGGGACGGGCGCCTGGCGCGCGCGCAGGGTCTCGAGAGACTGCCGGGCCTGGAGCGACTGGCTGCGGGCCAGATCGCGGTTGGCGTCGGCGACGCCGCGCAACCGCTCCATCTCCAGCCTGTGGGCGTCGCCGGTCGAGAGGTTACGCGGGGACCAGGCGGGGCGCGTCGGATCGGTCGGCCGCCAGGGGGCGGTCGAGGTCTGGGCGTCGGCCACGGCCGGAACGGCGGCGAGGGCGGCCAGAAGCGAGGCGAGGACCGGTCTCATGACAGGAAGATGGGGCCGCACACGGTCATCTCCAAGCGGGGCCATTCAGGGCATGGCCCAGACGCTGGAGCGTTTGACGGCGAAGTCCTCGAGCTCGCGCGTGGTCTCGACCTGGTATTCGGCGAGGAAGTTCAGGCCCTCGCGTGGGAAATAGGTGCGGTGGGGGTCGCCGATCAGGACGCGGGCTCCGTTGGCGCGGGCGGCGGCCAGCCAGGCCAGGACCCGCTCGGTCATCGGCTTCTCATAGCAGACGTCGCCGGCGCAGATGACGTCGACCGGGGGCGGCGGGGCGTCCAGCAGGTTGGCGTCGGTGAAGTCGAGCGTGACGCCGTTCGCCGCCGCATTCACCGCCGCCGCCGCGCCGCAGAAGGGGTCGATGTCGGCGCAGAGGACATGGGCCGCGCCCGCCTTCATCGCCGCGATCCCGACCAGGCCCGAGCCCGAGGCGAAGTCCAGCACTCGCTTGCCCGCGACCTCCTGCGGATTATCGAGCAGCCAGCGGCTCAGCGCCTGACCACCCGCCCAGGCGAAGGCCCAGAAGGGCGGCGGCAGGCCCAGCTCGCCCAGCTCCTCCTCCGTCATCTTCCAGATCGGGGTGATCTCGTCGGCCAGCCACAGGGAGATCTCCGGAGCGTGAGGCACGACCTGGAGCCGGGTGTTGGCGAGGATGAAGGCGCGGGGGTCGGGGAGGGTCACGCCCGCTTGGACACCGGTGCGGGCGGGAGGGCAAGGGCGGCGGAACCGGAGCGACGGCCGGGGGCGAAAGCCAACGCCCGCGTCCAAGGCCGGGAGACTCTGGTCAGGCCGCCTGGAATTCCTCGACCGTGTTCGCGTCCGTCGCGCCGCCGGATGTGCGGCTCACTCCAATGAAGTCGCCGATACGCCAGCTGACGGTCCCGAACAGCTCGACGCCGTCGTCCAGAACGATGCGAACGCGCCCGGGGGTGTGTGGGCGACGCCCCCGCAACCGCAGACGGGCACCGAGCCCGTCGAGCTGATGCAGGGTCGCCGGAACGCCGTCGTCGCGCCCGAAATAGACCACGCACGATCGCGTGCAGGCGCGTCGGGCCAGAAGGCGGCGGTCGGGAACGGCGACGGGGTAGCTCATGGCGATGTCATATGCCTCCGAAGTTGAAGGCCGGTTTAAGCGTCGCCGTTAATATCCGTTCGCCATGGCGGACCGGTTTAGACGATTGGTCTTCATGCCGTCGGCGCCGGCGTCCGGCCTCGCGACGCCTCTCGCAGCACCGTCAGATAGCCGTCCGCCACCTCCATTTCTGCCCCCTGCGGCCGGGCGCGCACGGCGCGGTGCAGGCGGGGCAGGTTCCAGCAGGGGACGTGCATGAACAGGTGGTGTTCGGCGTGGAAGTTGACCCAGTAGGGGGCGATGAAGGCGCGCTCCAGCCATCCGGTGCGGGTGGTGCGGGCGGCGCGGAACGGGTCGGTCGCCGAGCCCTCGACGCAGGCGTGTTCGGCGATGTTCCTGAGGCGGGTGACCAGGGGGAACCAGGTCGCCATCGGAAGAAGCCACAGCACAAGGAAGGCCCACCAGACGCCGGCGGCCGTGCAGAGGATCAGCAGGCCGAGGTTGAACATCAGGAAGGGCAGGATGGAGCGGCCTGTGACGACGGCCTCGTAGTCATGGGTATCGGCGACGGCCTCTGTCGTGCCGGCCTGACGCCGCATGGCCAGCGGCAGGAGGACGCGCTGCTTGAAGAAGGTCTGGCCGGTCAGGTCGCGGATCATCTTGCGGCGCAGGGAGGCCGGGCTGACCGGGAAGGGCGCCGACAGCATCAGGTCGGGGTCTTCCGGCTGCTGGACGAAGCGGTGGTGTTTCAGGTGGTATGGGCGGTAGGCGGTCAGGGACGCACCGACCGGCACGGCGCAAAGCCAGTGGCCCAGAAAGTCGTTCAGGCGGGCGTTGCGCGACAATCCACCATGCGCCGCCTCGTGCATGAGGATGGCGAGGCCGAGCTGTCGTGTGCCGACGATCATGACGCAGATTGGGATCAGCAGGGGCCAGACCACGCCGGCGACCACGGCCAGAATGATCACCGCCCAGCAGTGAGCGACCAGAAGCGGCCCCGCCCAGGCCGGGCGAGACTGGAAGGGCGCCCAGTCGGCGGGACTGAACAGGTCGGAGGGAGCGATGCGCGGGGCGGCGGGCATGGCGGCAGGATAGCGACTTGAACGGCCAGTCGCCATACGTCAGGCCATCCTGACGAAATGTCAGGTTGACATGACATAACATCGATGTCAGGTTGTCATTACACGACGTCAGGAGAACCTATCATGTTGTCGATCTGGAAAAACGGGACCCCGGCGCATCGGCGCTATGTGATCCGCACCTGGGCCTTCATGGTCCCCTATGTCGCCATCTGTCTGTCGATGTTCACGGGGGCGTTCGAGCCGATCCTGAACAGTCCGGCGGGGTGGGTGCTGGCCGCCGCCGTCTCGGCGCCCGTGATCGGCCAGATCTGGGCGACCCTGAGCCTGATGCGCGAGAGCGACGAGTTCGTGCGCGCCCTGACGGCCAAGCAGTTCATCCTCGCGGCCGGGCTGGCCATGGCGGCGGCGGTGTTCTGGGGCTTCGGCGAGACCTTTGCCGGCGCCCCGCATATCCCGGCCTGGCTGATCTATCCGCTGTTCTGGGCCTTCTATGGCGTGACGTCGCCCTTCATCAAGGCGACCAACGCATGAAGAACCGGCTGAAGCTTCTGCGCACCGAGCGCGGCTGGACCCAGGAACAGCTGGGTCAGGCCCTGGGGGTGTCGCGTCAGGCGGTCAACGCCCTGGAGACGGAAAAGCACGACCCCTCGCTGGACCTCGCCTACCGCATCGCCGTGCTGTTCGCGCGGCCGGTGGAAGACATCTTCGAAAACCCGCACGGCTGAGGCCGGCGACCCTTCACATAGACTGGAGACCTCCATGTTCAACGCCTTCTTCAGGGCGCGACCCCGCCTGCGCGCCATCCTGTTCGGCCTGGCCGTCTGCCTGCCGTCGTTCGTCGTCGGCGTCTCGACCGCCCTCGCGGAGACGCCCGCCGTCGCCGTTCGCAATGACCGGCTGTCGGTCGAGGTGGGCGGGGCCGGGCCCGACGTCGTCCTGATCCCCGGCTTCGGATCGTCGCGCGAGGTGTGGCGAGCGACGGCCGACCGTCTGAAGGCCACGCACCGGGTGCATCTGGTCCAGTTGGCCGGGTTCGCGGGCGAGCCCTGGAGCCATGGCGAGGGCGCCTTCGTCGATCCCGAGGTCGAGGCCCTGGCCGCCTATGTGAAGGACGCCGGCCTGAAGTCTCCAGCCGTGATCGGTCATTCCATGGGCGGGCTGTCGGCCCTGCTGCTGGCCCAGCGACATCCGGAGACGGTCGGCCGGGTCATGGCGGTGGACAACCTGCCGTTCTTTTCGGCCCTGTTCGGACCCCAGGCGACGGTCGAGAGCGCCCGGCCGTTCGCGGCCCAGGCGGCGGCGCAGATCCTGAACGCCGACGATGCCAGCTTCCGCGCCGGACAGGTCGCCACCGCCGAGGGAATGAGCAAGTCACCCGCGACCCGCGCGGCCATGGTGGCGTGGACCATGGCCTCGGACCGGCAGGCGATGGCGGCGGCGATCCGCGACGTCATGACCACCGACGCCCGACCCGGTCTGGCGGCCATGAGGGTTCCGGTGACGGCCCTCTATGCGGCCGACGCGGACGGGGGCGCGCCTGCCGCCATGGCCGATGCGTTGTGGGCGCGGGAATACGCGGCCCTGCCGGGGGTGAAGCTGATCCGCGTGGACGGCAGCCGCCACTTCATCATGGCCGACCAGCCGGAGGTCTTCGCCGGGCTGGTGGATGAGTTTCTGAAGTGAGGTTTTCCTTCTCCCCTCGTGGGAGAAGGTGGCAGGCGGAGCCTGACGGATGAGGGGGCGCTGGACGCCGACTCTAGACTTGGAGATGAGGGACTGCTGAACCACCCCCTCATCCGGCCCTCCGGGCCACCTTCTCCCACAAGGGGAGAAGGAAAGCGCGTCAGTCCGCCCGCTTCACCGGCGCCCCGGCGAACTCGTCGGCGTAGGCGGGGTTCAGGAGCGGGCGCAGGGCGGATTGCGGCAGGTCGATCTCATAGCCGCCCTCGGCATAGGGGCCGGCGACATAGGGGCCGATCAGGACCGTCAGGCCGCCCGCCTTGCCGGGCGTGGTCGAGGCGGCGAGGCCGACGACCGTCTCGGACAGGTGCGGGCACTTCCAGTCCGCGCCGTTCAGGGTCAGGAGGACCGCCTGCGGGTCGCGCTTGCGCTTCTCGACGTTCAGGGCGGCGCACAGCATCCGGTCCAGGGCGGCCCGGTCGGCGCCGGGTTTCAGCAGGGCGTTGACGTCGATGCGCCGCTTCAGCGCCTTGTCCCACAGGACCGCCAGATACCCGGGATTGCCGTGGGCGCCGCCAGTGTACTCATAGGCGTTCCCCAGCAGGCCGAACAGTTTGCCGGTGTCGACCGCGCCTTCGTATTGGACGACCTTTTCATAGGGGGGCATGCCGCCGTCGCCGCCGAACTCGGTGCGATCAGCCTGGGCGCCCTCGACGAAGGTCTTCAGGTCGGCGACCGAGTTGTCATAGAGGGATTTGTGCAGCTCGGGCTGGGTCTTCAGGGCCTCGGGCAGGGTCAGTTTGACGCTGGCGAAGGCGTTCTTGGAGTCATAGGCGAGGGGGGAGGCGGCGGTGGCCCCGGCCGTGGGGGCCGCAGGGATGGCGACGGGGGCGGCGGCCTCCTCCTCGGCCTTGCGGTTGCAGGACGCGAGGGCCGCGGCGACGGCGGCGATAAGGATCAGGGACTTGGCAGCGGCATGGGGGGAGGTCATGCGGTCTCCGTCAGAAGTGGATCGAACCTAACGCGATGCCGGCCAGAAGGATCAGGCCCGCCTCGCGGTTCGACTTGAACAGTTTCAGGGCAAGCGCGGCGTCATCAAGGCGAAGCTTGCGGACCTGCCAGAACAGGTGGGCGGCGTAGGCGGCGAGCCCGAGGTAGAAGAGGGGGCCGAGACCGGCGGCGAGCCCGGCCAGCAGGGCCAGCAGGGCCGCGACGATGTAGAAGATCAGCACGCCGCGACCGGCCGAGGCGCCCAGACGCCGCGCAGAGGATTTGACCCCGACCATGGCGTCGTCCTCGATATCCTGAAGGGCGTAAATCGTGTCGTAGCCGAGGGTCCAGAAGACGCCGCCGAGCCAGAGGAGGAGGGCGATGGTCCGGCCCTCGACATAGAGGCTGATGAAGTATTCGTCGGGCGTCGCGTAGTCGCCGAACCCCGCCATCATGTGCGCCAGAAGGCTCGGCTCATGCCCGACTGCCGGAGGGAAAAGCGCACCCGCGAGAATCGGCGCCGCCGCCGCAAACCCCATCAGGGCGCCCCAGTTGAAGGTCATGCCGAGCCAGGCCTGGGGCCACCAGGTGATGCGCTTCATGAAGGGGTAGGCGGCGACCAACCCGAGAGAGGCGACGCCCAGAAGCACCGCTGTCAGGTTCAGGGTCAGCAGGATCAGCAGGCTGATCAGGGAACAGGCGACGATGAAGGCGAAGGCCTGTTTGACGCTGATGCGGCCCGAGGGGATCGGCCGTGACGCCGTGCGCGAGACCTGGGCGTCGATGTCGCGATCGACGATGTCGTTGAAGGCGCAGCCCGCCGCCCGCATCAGGCAGGCGCCGAGGGCGAAGGCGACGAACAGCCACAGATGATAGAGACCCGGCGCCGTCCGGTATGCCGCCAGCGCCAGTACAATCCCCTGCCAGCCGGGCAGGAGCAGCAGCCAGATGCCGATGGGACGGTCGAACCGGCCCAGCTTCAGCCAGGGCTTCAACCCCTCCGGCGCATGGGCGTCGACCCAGTTCTGGCGCGCGGCGTCGGGAAGCGGGGCGGAGGACATGGGAGGGTTATAGACGGGGGCGCTGAAGAGGGGGAGGGGCGCTGTTTTCCTTCTCCCCTTGTGGGAGAAGGTGTCAGGCGGAGCCTGACGGATGAGGGGGCGGCTGGTCCATATGCCGGCGGATGGCGTCGAACACGACATTGGGATTGCCCAGAACCGTCTCGTTGCCGAACCGAAGCACGGTGAAGCCCCGTCGGCTCAGGTCGTCGTCACGGGCGCGGTCTTCCTCCTCGCGCAGTCGATGCACTCCACCGTCCAGTTCGATGACCAGCCGCAACTCATAGCAGCAGAAGTCAGCGATCCATGGGCCTATGCGGGTCTGGCGGCGAAACTTGTGGCCCTCGAAGCGGCGAGCGCGAAGCAGCTTCCACATGGCCGTTTCGGCCATGGTCATGTTTGAACGGAGGCGTTTCGTCTGGTTAGACATACCCCACATCCGTCGCGCTCCCCGCGCCACCTTAACCCACAAGGGGAGAAGGAAATTGTCTAGTCCGCCAGCCTGCCCTTCGCCTTCGTCGCCGGGAACAGCACGTCCTTGTCCGGCTTGTCGGCGGTCTGGCCGGGGCGGTTCAGGGTGGTGAGGATGTGGCGGATGATGTTCAGGCGGGCGGTCTTCTTGTCGTCGGTGGCGACGACGGTCCAGGGGGCGGGGCCGCTGTCGGTTTCGTCCAGCATGCGGTCGCGGGCGGCGGAATAGGCGTCCCATCTCCCTTGTGCCTCCGCGTCGAGGGAGGAGACCTTGAACTTCTTGAGCGGGTCTTCCATCCGCTCGGCCAGCCGTTTGGCCTGTTCGCCCTTGGAGATGTCGAGCCACAGCTTGATCAGCACGATGCCGCTGTCGGTCAGCATCCGCTCGAACCGGGGGGCATCCTTGAGGAACTGCTCATGCTGTTCGGGGGTGCAGAAGCCCATGACGCGCTCTACCCCGCCCCGGTTGTACCATGAACGGTTGAAGATCACCGTCTCGCCCGCCGCCGGGAGGTGGGGGACGTAGCGCTGGAAATACCACTGGCTGGTCTCGCGCTCGGTCGGTTTGGGCAGGGCGACGACGCGGGTCTGACGCGGCGACATGAACTCTGTCAGCCGCTTGATGGCCCCGTCCTTGCCGGCGCTGTCGCGGCCCTCGAAGACGATCAGGACCTTGAGCCCTTTCTCGATGGCCCAGGCCTGGGTGTTGACGATCTCGATCTGAAGCTTCTCGAGGTCGCGTTCGTAGTCTTTGTTCTTGCCCATGGATCGACAGCAGCACGGGGCGGCGACGGCGGCAAGTCGCATGACCGACTTGTCAGCTGATCGGGCCGCCTGGGCGGGCTAGGTTGCCGATCCTCTGGAGCGCCGCATGACCGTTATGAACCGCCGAACCATGATGGCCGCTGTCGGAGCGGGCGTTGTCCTGCCCGGGTTGGCGCGGGCGCAAGCCAGCACCCAGGGCGCCGATCCGCGAGAGGCGATGCTGGACGCCGCCGCCGCCGTGACCGGGGCCCCTCCGGCCATGGCTGCTGCGGTCGTGACGCGAGCAGGCGTGGAGTGGTCGGGCGTGCGCGGGGTGCGCAAGTCCGGCGGCGAGGATCAGGCCGGACCGCACGACCGCTGGCACCTGGGCTCCAACACCAAGGCCATGACCTCGGCGGTCTGGGCGCGGCTGGTGGAACAGGGGCGGGCGCGGTGGGACATGCCCCTGGCCGAGGCGTTTCCGGACGTGCCGGTGAACGCAGCCTTTGCGGCGGTGACGGTCGAGGATCTGATGCGGCACAAGGCCGGGCTGGCGGACGCCGACGGCCTGCCCCTGCCGATGGTGGCCCATGCCGATCCCCGGCCGGTGGGGGCACAGCGGGCGGCGACGGCGGTCGTCCTGACGCGGGCGCCGACGGGGACCGTGGGTCAGTATGTCTATGGCAACCTCAACTATGTGCTGGTCGGGGCGGCCATCGAACGGATCACGGGCCAGAGCTGGGAGGACGTCGTCCAGGCTGAGGTGTTCGCGCCGCTGGGCCAGACCTCGGCCGGGTTCGGGGCGCCGCTGACAAATGCGGAGGGCGGGGCCAACGTCTGGGGGCATCGGGTTTGGGGCGGGACACAGACTCCGGTCGATCCGGCCGAGGCCTGGTCGGACAACCCGCCCATGCTGGGCCCGGCCGGGCGGGTCCATATGACGATGGCCGACTATGGCCGGTTCCTGCAGGCGATGATGGGCGGCGGGCCGGACGGCTGGCTGTCGGCCGACAGCCTTAAGCGGCTGACAACGGCCTTGCCCGGCGACGGATACGCCCTGGGCTGGATCGCCCCGCCGAACGGGATGATCGCCCACGAGGGCTCAAACACCCTGTGGCATGTCATCGCCGTGGCGAAACCGGCGGAGGGGCGGGCGGTGATCGTGGCGTCGAACGGCGGCCTAGCCGGTCGGGCGGCGACGGCGCCCCTGGCGCGGCGGCTGATCGAGGGGGCGTAGGGCGGTTCCAGCCTTGCCATTCGGCCCGGCGCGCCTTCACTCTGCCTCGTCCGACGAAGGTCGGGCCCACTGAATTCAGGGCGCGGGGCGCCGGGGGAACGAACCGATGAACCACCACGCCCTTTCGCGCGTCCTGATGGCGACCAGTCTGATGACGGCCTGTCTGCTGGCCCTGCCGCTTGGCGCCTCGGCCCGCGCGTCGGACGACAGGCTGGCCGCCGTCATGGCCGCGCCCAGGTCCACCCCCTGTCCCGCCGAGGCTGCACTGGCCGCCGCCTGCGCCCGGGACAATGCCAGCAGCCATGCGGTGCTGCGCTGGACCGAAACGGCGCCGGGCGACGGCATGCCGATCCTGCTCAAGGACAATATCGAGACCCGGGACATGCCGACGACGGCGGGCTCTCTGACCCTGGCCGGCAATGCGCCGGGCCGTGACGCGCCGCTGGTGACGCGGCTGAGGGACGCGGGCTTCCGGATTCTCGGCAAGACCAACCTGTCGGAGTGGGCCAATATCCGGTCATCGAACTCGATCAGCGGCTGGAGCGCGGTCGGGGGGCTGACGCCCAATCCCTATGATCCGGCGCGGACCGCCTGTGGTTCGTCCTCGGGCAGCGCCGTGGCGGTGGCCGTCGGACTGGCGCCCGTGGCGATCGGGACCGAGACCAACGGCTCGATCACCTGCCCGGCCTCGGCCAATGGCGTGGTCGGGTTCAAGCCGACTGTGGGTCTGGTCTCGCGCACCCACATCGTGCCGATTTCGCATTCCCAGGACACCGCCGGACCCATCGCCACGACGGTGGAGGACGCGGCCATGGTTCTGACGGCGATCGCCGGATCGGACCCGGCCGACGCGGCGACGGCCGAGGCGGATGCGCGCAAGGTCGACTATCGCGCGGCCCTGGACGCCGGGTCGCTGAACGGCGCGCGGATCGGGGTGATGCGGTTCGCCGGGGGCTATTCCGACGAGACCATGGCGGTGTTCGAGGAGAACCTGACGAAGCTGCGCGAGGCCGGGGCGGTGCTGGTGGACATCACCGAAGGGCCGGACCTGCCGACCATCGGTCGCCAGTCGTTCCAGGTGCTGATGTATGAGCTGAAGGCCGATCTGGACGCCTATCTGGCCTCGACCGACCCTGAGCAGGTGAAGACCCGCACCCTGGCCGACGTCATCGCCTTCAACGCCGCCACGCCCGAGGAGACGGTGCTGTTCGGTCAGGAGCTGTTCGAGATGGCCGAGGCCAAGGGCGATCTTACGACGCCCGAGTATATCGAGGCCCGCGCCCAGTCGTTTCGTCTGGCCGGGCCCGAGGGCATCGACCGGCTGATGACCGAGAACAGCGTCGTCGCCCTGATCGCCCCGACCACCTCACGGGCCTGGACCAACGACCGCGACGACGACGACAAGGCCCAGGGCTCGACCTCGACCATCGCCGCCGTGGCCGGCTATCCGCACCTGACTGTGCCCATGGGCTTTGATCGCGGCATGCCGGTTGGGATCAGCTTCATCGGCGGCAAGTGGGACGACGCCCGCATCCTGTCGCTCGGCTACGCCTTCGAGCAGAAGACCCACGCCCGGCGGGCGCCATCGGTGGCGACGGCGCAATAGGCGGCTGCGACGGGCTGAGCCCTTTCGCAATCGGGCCGCGGTCCTTATTAGGCGGGGCGATGACCGACGCCTCCCCACAAGTCGCCGCCAAGCCCTCGCCTTTCCATTCGCTGGAGGTGACCTGGGTCAGGCACTGGACCGACCAGCTGTTCAGCTTCCGCGTCGCCCGGCCCGAGGATTTCCGCTTCCGCTCCGGCGAGTTCGTGATGATCGGTCTGCCGGATCCGGACGGCGGCAAGCCCGTGCTGCGCGCCTATTCCATCGCCAGCCCGCACTGGGACGAGGAGCTGGAGTTCTTCTCCATCAAGGTGCCCGACGGTCCCCTGACGTCGCGGCTGCAGAAGATCCAGGTCGGCGACCACGTCCTGATGGGCAAGAAGCCGACCGGCACCCTGGTGCTGGACGCCCTGACCGGCGGCGAGCGGCTGTGGTTGATCGGGACCGGCACGGGCTTGGCGCCCTGGTTGTCGGTGGCGCGCGATCCGGACACCTATTCGCGCTTCAGACAGGTGATCGTCTGCCACACGGTGCGGAACGTCGCCGACCTGGCCTATCGCGACTTCTTCAGCCACGAGATCCACGACGACCCGCTGATCGGGGACGAGGCGAGGGCCCAGCTGACCTATTATCCGACCGTGACGCGCGAGCGGTTCGAGACCCCGGGGCGGATCACCGACCGGATCCGGTCGGGCGACGTCTTCGCCGATCTGCAACTGCCGATCGGCTTCTCGCCCAACACCGATCGGGTGATGCTGTGTGGCTCGATGGACATGATCAAACAGGCCGGCGAACTGCTGGAGACCTATGGTCTGAAGGAGGGCTCGAACGCCGAGCCCGGCGACTATGTGCTGGAGCGCGCCTTTGTCGGATAACGTGCCATCTTCCGTGATTTTGGTCGACCCGCGCACGGCGCCCGAGGCCTGCACCTCCATGGTCGAAGTCCGTCAGGGGGTGGATGCGCTGGACCGGGCGCTGGTGACCCTGCTGGCCGAGCGTCAGCGCTATATGGACGCCGCCGCCCGCATCAAGCCGGGCCGGGACGCCGTCCACGATCAGGCCCGGATCGAGGACGTGGTCGCCAAGGTTCTGGCCGCCGCTGCGCCTGCGGGCCTGTCGGCCGACATCGCCGAGCCGGTCTGGCGCACCCTGATCGACCGGTGCATCGCCCATGAGTTCGCGGCCTACGACCGGACGCGCGGCTGACCCGGAATCCATTTCCCGTCATCCTTGGGCTTGACCCCAGGATCGAGCGACGTCGCGGGCCGTGCGTTGATCCAGTCGCACAAGCGGCGGATCGTCCGACCCTCGGGTCAAGCCCGAGGGTGACGGGATGGGGAGTCAACCCTTCAGCGACCTGAGCATCAGTTCGTGCCGCCAGGCGGCGACGTCGGCGAGGGCGATGTCCAGCGCCGTGTGGACCCGTTCCAGCGCCGCCGGGGCCAGGGCCTGAGGCGTGGTCTCGGTCTCCTGACAGATCGAGGCCAACTCACCCGCGCCGATGCCCGCCGCCGCGCCCCGGATGGTATGGACGGCGTCGCGCCAGCCCTCGATGCGATGATCGAGCAGGGCCGACCACATGGAGGCCTGCTGGGTGAACAGGTCCAGCACCTCTTCGGCGACGGCGTCGTCGCCGCCGGTCATGCGATCCAGGACCGTGAAGTCGACCGCGCCCGAGAGGTCGCGCCTCGACATCAGTCGGCCTTTTCAGCCTTGCCCAGCACCGCATTGCGCGACGACCAGACGAAATAGATCACCAGACCGACGGCGTTCCAGATCAGGAAGCCCCACTGGGTGATCGGCTTCAGGCTGAGGAAGAAGACGATGCAGCCGATGACGCAGATGGCCGAGACGACCGGCCAGAGCGGGGCCTTGAACTTGCGCACGCGGCCCGGTTCGCGCAGCCGCAGCACCACCAGACAGACGCCCACGGCGCAGAAGGCGGCCAGGGTGCCGGCGTTGGCCAGGGACGCCAGTTCGTCCAGCGGCAGCAGGCCCGCGAGGATGGCCACCACGATGGCGGTGAAGACGGTCACCAGGGCCGGGACGCCGCGCGTCGAGATCTTCGCCAGCCGCACGGGCAAGAGGCCGTCGCGGGCCATGCCGAGGAAGATGCGGCTCTGGCCGAACAGGAAGGCCAGAAGCACGGTCGGCAGGGCGATGACGGCCGAGGCGGCGATCCACTGGGCGGCCGTGCCCTGTCCCATCTCGCGCAGGATATGGGCCAGGGGCTCGGGGCTGGCGGCGAACTGCGAAACCGGCAGGGCGCCGATCGCGGCAGCGGCCACCACCATATAGAGGGCCGTGCAGATCAGCATGGAGCCGACGATGCCGATGGCCAGATCGCGCTCGGGCTTCTTGGTCTCCTCGGCCGCCGTGGAAATGGCGTCGAAGCCGTAGAAGGCGAAGAAGATGATGGCCGCCGCCGCCATGACGCCGGTCTTGACGAAGGGGGCGCCGAAGCCCTCGGGCATGAAAGGTGTGAAGTGCTCGGCCTTGAAGGCGGGCAGGGCGATGGCCACGAAGACGATCAGGGCCAGGACCTTGATGACCACCAGGACGGCGTTGAGGGTGGCGCTCTCCTTGGTGCCCAGCAGCAGAAGGCCGGTGACCACGCCAATGATGAAGACGGCCGGCAGGTTTATGATCCCGCCCGCGTGCGGCCCGGCGGTCAGGGCCTGGGGCAGGGCCAGGCTCATGCCGCCGATGTCGAGCCCGTTCAGGAAGCCGACCGCATAGCCGGACCAGCCGACGGCCACGGCGGAGACCACCAGCGAATATTCGAGGATCAGGCTCCAGCCCACGACCCAGGCGATCAGTTCGCCCAGCACCGCATAGGAATAGGTATAGGCGCTGCCCGCCGCCGGCATCATGGTCGACAGCTCGGCATAGGCCAGGGCCGCACAGGCGCAGACCAGACCGGCCAGTCCGAAGGAGATCAGGACCGCCGGACCCGCGAGCCCCGCGCCGACGCCGATCAGGGTCAGGATGCCGGTGCCGACGATGGCGCCGACGCCGAGCGCCAGCAGGTGCGGCCAGCTCAGCGTCGCCTTCAGCCGCTCGCCGCCGTGATTGCCGATCATCGCATCGATCGACTTGCGCCGTTGCCAGAACGCCATGAACGCCACCCCCAAAATGGAACCTGAAGACGGAACCCCTCTGATTCCGGCCGCGACCTTAGCGCGCAGAACGGCGGGTTTGAAAGGACAGGCTTGCATCGCGGTGCGCGAGCCGTTACACGCCCCTTCCTTCGCCGGTCCCGGATTGGAACGGGCGAACGCGGCACGGTCCTTGCGAGGTTGCCGCCGGACGACATGGTACGGGTGATTAGCTCAGTTGGTAGAGCAGCTGACTCTTAATCAGCGGGTCGTAGGTTCGAACCCTACATCACCCACCATCGTCCTTTTTCTCACATCGACAGCGACCGGCGCCTGAAGGGCGCAGGGCGGCGTTACGGCTCCAACTCGATGTCCCAGTAGAGGTAGTCGAAAAAGCCCTATCCGCCGCGACAAGCCCTTGGGGCGTGTGATGGATTCGGGCCAATCCAACACCGGCCCATTCGTTGGGTCACCATATGGTCACCACAGCGAAGGAAATCGCGGACGCCCAAAGGTCCCTTTGAGACACTCATAGACGCCTTCGGGAAAGTCGCAGGCGCGGCGTCGGCTTCGGGCTCACATCCGACATCGTGGAGGTCCGCCTCGAAGCCTATGTCAGCGTGGAGTAGATCAGGGTCTTGAGCTCGCGACGTATCGGGTAGAGCAGGGACGGACTGAGCTGGGTCATGAAGATCACGTGCAGCTTCTCGACCGGGTCAATGAAGAAGGACGTCGTGAACATCCCGCCCCAGTAGTATTCGCCGACCGAGCCCGGGATCATCGCCCGGGCCACGTCCTGGGTGACGGCGAAGCCGAGGCCGAAGCCGACGCCGCCGTTCTGGGTTTCGCTGAACAGGGAGCGGGACAGGGTCGACAGGTCGGACCGGCTCGGCAGATGGTTCATCGTCATCAGTTCGACCGTCTTGCGGCCGATGATGCGAACGCCGTCCAGCTCGCCGCCGCGAGCCAGCATGCGGCAGAAGCGATGATAGTCGAGGGCCGTGGACACCAAACCGCCGCCGCCGGAGATCAGATTGGGCTTGCGCAGCCACAGGCTTTCCGCGCCGCGGTCGTAGAGGACGCGGCCCAGATCCGGGCCGGCAAAGGCATAGCAGTCGGGCAGGCGGTCGGCCTTTTCCGCGGGGACGAAGAAACCGGTGTCCTTCATACCCAGCGGCATGAAGATGCGATCCGAGAAGAATTGGTCGAGCGGCATGCCCGAGACGCGTTGGACGACGGCGCCGAGGACGTCGGTGGAGACCGAGTAGTTCCAGGCCTCGCCGGGCGAAAACTCCAACGGCTGTGCCGCCAGGTCGGCGACGAAGGCGTCCAGGTCTGCGGCGCCGTACCAGTTCTCGACCGGACCGGCGTTGGAGGCGGTGACGCGATAGGCGGCGTCGACGTTGCTGCGATACTGGAAGCCGTAGGTCAGGCCCGAGGTGTGACGCAGCAGGTCCAGCATGCGCATCGGCGAGGCGACCGGGCGAGTCTGGAAGGGCACGCCGGCGCCGCCCGCCTCGTAGACTCCGGTGTCGCGGAACTCGGGCAGGACGTCGGCGACCGGCGTATCGACGGCGACCCGGCCTTCCTCGACCAGCATCATGAAGGCCAGGGAGGTGATCGGCTTGGTCATGCTGGCGATGCGGAACAGGGAGGTCTCGTCGATCGGCCGGTCCGAGCCTTCGCGC
>NZ_JBQVNM010000010.1:0-67654 GCF_052436175.1 Brevundimonas sp.
GACTCGGGCGCCTCGCTCGGCGACATCCTGGGCGCGGCCCTGCGCGAGAAGGCTGGCAAGGAGTAATCCTTCCTCTCTTTCGTGACTGCGATCAGGCGGCCGGAGCGATCCGGCCGCCTTTTTGCTGGGTGAATCCCCGGATTCACCTCCTGTTGCTGATTTGATTCGGCTTTCGGGGCTTTTTCACGCGCCGTGACGGCGCTAGGGTAGGGCAGGACAGGCCAGCGACCGTCGAACACGTTCGACAGCCGCACAGAACCGGGGGCGGTGCATGATCAAGTCCGAACTGATCGAACGACTGGCCGCCGAGAACACCCATCTGACCCATATCGAGGTCGAGCGCGTCGTCAATGTCGTGCTGGGCCGGATGACGGCGGCGCTCGGCGAGGGCGGACGCGTGGAACTACGCGGTTTCGGCGCCTTTTCGGTGCGGTCGCGCCCGGCGCGCGCGGGCCGAAATCCCCGGACCGGAGAGGCCGTGGACGTGCCCGCCAAGTCCGTGCCCTTCTTCAAGAGCGGCAAGGAGCTGCGCGAGCGGCTGAACGCCTCGGGCGACGCCTGAGACGTTTTCCCTCCCGGTCTTGCCGGATTTGGGGTTGAGGCCCCTCAGCAACTCGATTCATATGCCCGTTCAACGGGAAACGGTCGCCGGCCACTTCCCTGAATGAGTGGGTCGCATGAGCGTGTTTTCAGAATTCCGCGATTTCGCGGTCAAGGGCAATGTCGTCGATCTGGCCGTCGGGGTCATCGTCGGCGCGGCCTTCGGCAAGATCGTCACCAGCCTGGTGGATCAGGTCGTCATGCCGCCGATCGGCCTGCTGACGGGTGGGATCGACTTCTCCAAGCTGGAATGGGTGCTCAAGCCCGAGAACCCGGCCACCGAGGCGATCGAGAAGGTCTCGATCCAGTACGGCGCCTTCCTGAACGTCGTGATCCAGTTCGTGATCGTGGCCTTCGTCATCTTCCTGCTGGTCAAGGGCATCAACAGCCTGCGTCGGCAACAGGCCGAGGCGCCCGCCGAACCGGCGGCGCCGACGGCGACCGAGGCGCTGCTGGCCGAGATCCGTGACGAGCTGAAGGCCCGCCCCAGGGCCTGATCGCTCAGACCTGAAGCGCGATCCCTGCGTCTGTGCGAGCGGGCGCCGGTCGGTCGGCCGGCCCGAACGGGATCGGGCGCTGGCAAACGCCGTAGTCGCCGTCGAACGGCGTCGGCTGCCAGTTCAGGCTGGACGGGGCGCCGGGGCGGAAGGCGGCGTGGCAATGACCCCACCCGCCCTCCTGATGCGCCCGGCGCGCCCAGATCCCCAGCCGGCGCAGCAACTCCTCGTTGACGACCTGAAGCCTCAGCTTTGCCGCACCCAGGTTTTGCGCCGTCTGGACCAGGGCCTGCATCAGGGCCGGGATGGCGTGGGGTTCGTCCTGCAAGGCGATCAGGTCGATGATCTCGAGGGTCGCCGGCTCGACCGGATTGCCCTTGGCCGGAAGCGCCATGGCGTAGCCGGTGATCGCCCCGTCGCGGCGGAAGGCCAGCAGAACCGGCGGGTCGGTGCGATCCGGGTCGGCCAGGCGCCAGCGCAGCATCTCCGGACTGCGATCCGCGATCAGCCGGCCCTCCGATCTCAGGGTGCGCCAGAAGATCTCGTAGTCGGAGTCGTCCGTCAGATCCGTCAGACCCTCCACCGCGCCGGGAAGGGCGGGGGGCGAGGCGAGCCGCGCGGCTTCGGAGCGGCGACGCTTCAGACGCCGGTTCATGAAATGCTCGCGATGCGGATCGGCGAGGCGCGGGGCGCGATGCAGCAAGGCGCGCAACAGCCGCCCCTGCAGACATTCCAGCGGATCCACGATCCACGACAGCTTCAGCCCATGGGTGCGCGGCGGCCATGAGGCCAGCCCCTGACGCGGATAGAGGCGCGCCGCCATCGGATTGGCGTTGAAGGTGTAGGTCGTGAAGACGTGCGGCTGGCGCATCACCGCCTGGATAAGGTTGCGGCTGCGGCCGCGTGCGGCGTGGGGCACGATGATGGAGAAGCCGGTCCCCCCATGGAGTCGGTCTTCGCCATGCCAGAAGCGCTGGATCAGGTTGCCGACGAAGGCGACGGGTCGGTCTGTCCCATCCACCGCCACCCAGCCTGACGGCGCGCCGATATCCTGACGGGCCGGATTGGTGTCCAGCCAGGCCCAGCCGGCCTCGGACCGTTCCGGCCACCAGACGGCACGGTGCAGGGCGTTGACGGCCTCGCGGTCGGCGGCGGTGAAGGGGCGGACGGTCATGGCGGTTTCCCGAACCGGGACGGAGAAGGAATTCTCCTTTCGGGCGTGCAGGGATCACGCCAGTTCGGCCGTCCTCCTCCGACCTTGGCGAGCGTCTCATATCCTTAACACTTGTTCGCGCGGACCGGCCGTGGTCCTTATGGCCGCAATCGCGCCGGAGGGGCGCCGAGTTATATGGAGTATGGCATTTGACCGCGACGGATGGGGGGGCGCTTACGCCTCGCAAGACGTTCCTGGGACACCCGCGAGGGCTGGTGATCCTGTTCTTCACCGAGATGTGGGAGCGCTTCTCCTACTACGGCATGAGGGCCCTGCTGGTTCTGTATCTGACCCAGCACTTCCTGTTCGGCCCGGCCGAAGCCCAGGGCATCTACGCGGCCTATGCGGCCATGGTCTATCTGATGCCGGTGCTCGGCGGCATGATCGCCGACCGCTATCTGGGGTCGCGCAAGGCCGTGATCATCGGCGCCGTGCTGCTGGTTCTTGGTCACTTCACCATGGCCTTCGAGGGCACGGGCGGCAAGGAACGCCTGACCGTCGCGGGCACGACCTATGAGCTGCAGGTCGAGGGCCGCGACCAGAACCGCAAGATCTTCGCGGTCAACGGCGCCGAGCGCACCGAGGTGGTCATCGCCGCCACGGGCGTCACGGCGGTCGGAACGCCTGCGGGCGCCTTCCCGGCCTCCATCCCCGACGGCGGCTATAAGCTGGAGAAGACGCGGGACCTGAAGGTCGGCGAGCCCCTGCTGTTCCTGGCCCTGTCGCTGATCATCGTCGGCGTGGGCTTCCTGAAGGCCAATATCTCGACCGTCGTGGGCGCCCTTTATGAGGAAAACGACCCGCGGCGCGACGGCGGCTTCACCATCTTCTACGTCGGCATCAATCTGGGCTCCTTCCTGGCGACGGCGGCCTGTTCCTACCTCGGCTTCACCTACGGCTGGGCCTATGGCTTCGGTCTGGCGGGCTTCGGCATGCTGGCGGGCCTGCTGACCTTCGTGCTGGGCCAATCGTGGCTCGAGGGTCGCGGCGCGCCGCCGGTCCCGACCGAGGGGCGTTCCATCCTGGGCGTGCCCCTGGTGCCCTTCTTCTGGATCGCGGGCCTGGTCGCCGTCTTCCCGGTCTGGCTCCTGATGCAGCGCCATGAGCTGATCCAGGCCATCCTGCTGCCGGTCGCCGGCCTGACCTTCCTGCTGGTGGTCGGCTACACCGTCTTCCGCCTCAAGGGCGCCGAGCGGTCGCGCATGCTGATCGCCCAGCTGCTGATCTTCTTCTCGGTGCTGTTCTGGGCCCTGTTCGAACAGGCCGGGTCGTCGCTGACCCTGTTCGCCGACCAGTCGACCCAGATGCCGTCGTGGTTCAACGCCGGCTACACCCAGATGTTCAACCCGGGCATCATCGTCATCGGCGGTCCGATCATGGCCGCCCTGTGGGTCTGGCTGGGCAAGCGTGGCAAGGAGCCGTCGACCCCGGTCAAGTTCGCCGCGGCCCTGGCCTTCGTCGGCGCCGGCTTCCTGCTGCTGGCCTGGGCCTCGGGCAATGCGGCCAATGCGGACTTCCGCGTGCCGCTGCTGTTCCTGTTCCTGACCTACTTCCTGCACACGGTCGGCGAGCTCTGCCTGTCGCCGGTCGGCCTGTCGATGATCACCAAGCTGTCGGTGGCGCGGGTGGTCGGTCTGATGATGGGCGTCTGGTTCCTGTCCAGCTCGGTGGCCCACATCGTGGCCGGCTGGATCGCAGCGGCGACGGCGACCGACACGGTCGCGGGCGTGGTCACCAACCCGGCCCTGGCCCTGCAGACCTACGGCTCGATCTTCGGGACCATCGGCTGGACGGGCGTCGGCGTCGGCCTCTTCCTGCTGGTGCTTTCGCCCCTGCTGAAGAAGGGCATGGCCGGGGTCCACTGATCCCGACGGCACCCCGGACAAAAAGAGCCCCGGCGGAGCAATCCGCCGGGGCTTTTCAGTTTGCGGTGGGTGTAGTCAGAAGGTCTTGCGCAGACGGATCTGGAAGAAGGTGCGCGGGTCGATGAACCGCTCTTCGGTATAGGCCACCGGGCGGGTCGTGCGGTTGGCGTAGACCGTGCGGCGGGTGGTGAAGTCGTCCCACAGGTTCAGCTGGGCCCGGATCGACAGGGTCGCGGTCGGCTTGTACTCGGCCGCCAGTTCGAAATAGTCCGAGCCGCGCCAGATGAAGGTCTGGTCCGGGTCGTAGCTGCCCTGGCCCAGACGCGGCAGCCAGGCGATGCTCCAGTTGGTCTTCCAGCTGGTGATGTCCTGGCTGAGGCTGACCACGGCCTGGCTGGCGCGGACGCCGGAGATGCGACGCTCCTCCAGCGTGGTCGGGTCGGTGACGCGGGCCGAGTTCCATTCGTTGCGGAAGCCGAACTTGCCGCCCGAGAAGCCGATCTTGCTCAGCGGCAGGGTCAGGTTGACCGCCAGCTGATCCAGCGTGCCGTCGCCGATATTGCCCGTCGCCGACAGGCCGCCCGGCAGAGGCAGGCGGTCGATGACGTCGATGATCTCGTCATGCCGATAGCCGACCGACAGGATGCCGTCGCCGAGGAAGCGGCGCTCATAGGTCACTTCCGAGATCCAGCGCTGTTCCGGCTCCAGATCGACATTGCCGCCGAACACGTTCTCCTCGCTGAGCTCGGCCGAGGCGGCGAAGTCGCCGAAGTCGAGCTGGCCCAGTTCGCGCTCGAAGCGGAACCGCAGCTGGTTGGACGGCATGGGCGTCCAGGTCATCAGCAGGCGCGGCTTGGCGAAGAAGAAGCTCTTCTCCAGATTGGCGTCGCCAGACTGGCTGATGGTCGAGGCTTCCAGCCTCAGGCCGCCCTCCACCGTCAGATTGGGGCGTGCGCGCCAGGTGGCCTTGGTGAAGGCTTCGCCCCGCGTCTCCTCGACCTTGACCGAGGCGCTGGGCAGGGGCACGGCGACGCCGCCGACGCTGTAGGCTTGGGTGACGTCCAGCATGTTGTAGGCCAGCTCGCCGCCGAACTCGACCGTCAGGGACGGCGACCGCTCGTTGCGCAACAGGGCCCGGACGATGGATTCGGAGTTGTCGCCGCTGGACTCGAACTTCGATTCCGGGTCGGTCACCCCATTGATCCGGGCGTTGGACAGGGAGGTGCGGTCGAACTGGCCGAACACGTGCATCAGCCGGGTTTCCAGCGTCCAGCGCGGGTTCAGGGCCCGGGTCCAGGTCAGGCCGGCCTCGCCATAGATTCCGTCCTCGGCATAGTCGCTGCGGCGCAGGGCGGTCGGGGATTCCAGGGTCTGCCAGTTCTGGTAGTCGTTGCTGCCCAGGCGGGCCGTGGCGTCGATCTTGCCGCCGAACAGGGGGCCGGCGTAGTTGACGCGCCCGGCCTGGCCGCCGCCCCAGCCGTCGTTCTCGAACCGCTCTTCGCGAATGATGTTTCCGGCGGCGTCGCGGCGGATGCTGGGGCCGGAGCCGTTGGAGTCGCTCATCCCCATGCCGTCGGACAGGGTGACGCCCCAGCTACGGTCGCCCTCCTGGGCCGTGAAGCGGTAGCTGCCGCCGAAGATGTCGCGGCCGCCGTCGAAAAAGATGCTGTCGTGCTGGACGATCGACTGGCGGCTTGAGGTCGTCTTCAGGATGACGTTGGCCACCACCGAATAGCCCTGCATGTCGATGCCGGGGGCGCCGCCGCGCACCAGTTCGATGCGCTCGACCTGACCGACGGTGGTTCGCGCCAGGACGTTGGAGCCCGTGTCGTTCTTGGACGCCGGACGGGCCCCGTTGATCAGGATGTTGCCGACCGCCCCCTCGAAGCCCCGGGCGCCGGAGCCGTCCTCGATGGAGAAGCCGGGCAGGCGGTTGACCATGTCCAGGGCCGTGGCCGGACGATAGGTGGCGAAGAAGTCGGGCTGGAAGACCAGCACGCCCTGCTGGTCGGCCTCGGCCACGGGCGCGGCCTGGGCCGGGGTGGGGGCGGGCGTCGGGGTCGGAGCGGTCTGGGCGACGGCGGCGCCGGCCGTGAACAGCAGGGCCGTGGTGGCCAGAAGAATGGTCTTGGTCATCGCCTTGGGGTTCCCCTCTTTGGTGATGACGGTGTCGCCGCCTGCGACGTTTCGTTCCAGTTACAAGCTGGACAGGTGGATTAAATCGGAGACAGGATTACAGGAAATTCACGTGTATTTTCCGTAATATAATCGCCATGATTTCGGCATGACCCGTCGCCCCACCGCCCTCGTCGCCCTTTGCGCCGCCCTGTCGCTCGCCGCCGCGTCAGGGTTGCTTTCCGCCGGTCCGGCCCAGGCCCAGGACGAGGCCGTGGACACCGTCGAGGAGGTGGTGGTCACCGCCCGCCGCGCCGGGGCGCCGATGTGGACGGTGGAGCAGGGCGGGTCGACCGTCATCCTCGTCGGGGCCATCTCGGGCGTGCCGCGCGACTACGCCTGGCGGCCCGAGGCGCTGGAGGCGGCGACGGCCCGGTCGCAACGGATCCTCTATCCGATGGAGGCCCAGGCCTCATTCAGCGACATCCTGCGCCTGCTCTGGCGCATCCGCACCATCGCCCGTCTGCCGAAGGGCCAGACCACCGCCGACGTCCTGCCGCCGGAGCTTCAGGCGCGGCTGGAGCGGGTGATGGCCGACGAGCGCAACGACAACTGGCGGACCCAGAGCCTGGTCGGGCTCGGCTTCGACCTGGTGGAGAAGGGCGGGATGGACCGGCGCGGCCGCGGCGCCAACGACGCCGTCCGACGCGCGGCGCGTCAGGCGCGGGTGGAAGGCGGGCCGGTCGGCACGGTGCGCGGCGACGACCTGATCGACAACCTGATCACCGCGCCGCCTGCAACCTATGTTCCCTGCATCGAGGCGGCCGTGGCGGCGGCGGAGGCCGGACCAGAGGGGGCGGCGGCGCGACTGGACGCCTGGCGGTCGCTGAAGGTTCCCGAGGTGCTGGCCAGCCCGCTGGATCAGGCCACCAACCTGTGCTGGCCGTCCGGCGATCCGGACATCGCCCCGGTGCTGCGAACCCAGTGGGCGGAGGCGACGCGAACCGCCCTGACCCAGCCGGGCGTCACCCTGGCCGTGGCACCCCTGCGTATTCTGGCCGAGCCGGGCGGGGTTCTGGACCAGTTGGTGGCCGGCGGGCTGGATGTCGTCGGGCCGGTCTGGAAGCCGGAGCCCTGATCCGCGATCAGTAGAAGGCGGCGTCCGGATCGCCGGTCGGCCGCGAACTGTAGCGGCGCGCGGGTTCGCGCTGGGGACGGCGCGCTTCACGTTCGGCCCCGCTCTCGGGCCGAGGGCCGTCGAAGCCGAGGCCCATCCGATCGCCCCGTCCCTCGTAGGTGCGCCACTCGTCGGGCGGCGGCCCGTCGCTGGAGTAGCGGTCGCGGGGGTATGGATCGCCGCCATAGGCGTCGCTGGCGTATCGCCGCACACGCGGCGGCGGGGCGTCGTCCGTATAGGCGGGCTGGTCCAGATAATAGTCCTCGCCCGCATAGTCAGCCTCATCGGCCGGCACGGGTTTGGGAATGGCGTCGGCGTCGAACCCGTCGACCAAGGCGCCGACCTCCATGACTTCGCCGGGCTGGATGTCCGGCTCCACGGGCGCCACGACGGCGATGTCCAGGGCCGGTCCCGTGGTGCGAGGTACAGACCCCCGCCCGCCGTTCAGGGCGAAGGCGCCGAGGGTCACCAGGGCGACGGCGCCGATCACGCCGCCCACGATCAGTCGCGGCCTCCGGCGCCAGGCCTCAGTCAGACGATCCGGCATCACGCTCTCCCAAATCCGCCATCGCGGCGGCCCCCGCTGTCAAACCCGGCGCGTCGTCGCCGGTTCCGGTCAGACCGCCGTTCCGCCCACCGTCAGGCCGCCGATCTTGAGGCTCGGCTGGCCGATGCCGACCGGCACCCCCTGTCCCGCCTTGCCGCAGACCCCGACGCCGGGATCGAATGCGAAGTCGTCGCCGATCATCTGGATATGGGTCAGGGCCGTCGCCCCGTCGCCGATCAGGGTCGCGCCGCGCACCGGGGCGGTGATCTTGCCGTCCTCGATCAGATAGGCCTCGGTGCACTGGAAGACGAACTTGCCGTTGGTGATGTCCACCTGGCCGCCGCCGAAGTTGGCGGCATAGAGGCCGCGCCTGGTCGAGGCGATCATGTCGTCCTTCGAATCCTTGCCGCCCTCCATGAAGGTGTTGGTCATGCGCGGCATCGGCATATGGGCGAAGGACTGGCGGCGGCCGTTGCCGGTCGCGGCCACGCCCATCTGACGCGCCGACAGCCGGTCGTGCATCAGCCCGACCATGATGCCGTCCTAGATCAGGACGTTGAGCGAGGTCGGCGTGCCCTCGTCGTCGATCGACAGGGAGCCGCGCCGTCCGGCGATGGAGCCGTCGTCCACCACCGTCACGCCGGGGGCGGCCACCCGCTTGCCCATCATGCCGGTGAAGACCGAGGAGCCCTTGCGGTGGAAGTCGCCCTCGAAGCCGTGGCCGATGGCCTCGTGCAGCAGGACGCCGGGCCAGCCGGCGCCGAGCACCACGTCCATCTCGCCCGCCGGGCAATCGACCGCGTCGAGGTTGATCAGGGCCTGACGCAGGGCCTCGTCGATCTGGCCTTGCCAGCGGTCCGGTGCGATCCAGGTCTCGAAGCCCGCCCGGCCGCCGGCGCCGGATGAGGCGCTCTCGCGTTTGCCGTCGCGCTCGACCGTGACCGAGACGTTCAGCCGGACGAGGGGCCGCACATCCCGCAGGTTGCGGCCGTCGGCGCGCAGGATCTCCACCGTGCGCCGCTCGCCGATGATGGAGGCCGAGACCTGGACCACACGCGGATCGCGGGCGCGAGCGAAGGCGTCCATCTCGGCCAGCAAGTCGATCTTGTCCGAGAAGGTCGGCGAGGCGAGCGGGTCGATCTCGCCATAGAGCTTCTGGTTGGTGGCGCGCGGAGCGTCGGCGACCACGGCCGCATGGCCGCGCTTGGCCAGGGAGGCCGTCTCGGCCGCGCGGCGGATGGCGGCGGCGGAAATCTCGTTGGAATGGGCGTATCCGGCCGTCTCTCCCGCCACGACCCGCAGGCCGAAGCCCTCGGTGGCGTCATAAGCGGCGGACTTCAAGCGGCCGTCGTCGAAGACCAGGCTCTCGCTCTCGGCGCGTTCGAGGAACAGCTCGCCGTCGTCGGCGCCAGCGAGGGCGCCTTTCAGGATCGACATGGCCTCGTCGGGATCAACCCCGGCCTGATCGAGAATGGGAGGCGTGGGGACGGAAACGGTCATGGCCGATAGATAGGCGACGCGCGCGCAATCGGCTACAGGGCCGCGATGACGACTGTTCTTTATGGCCGCCCGCCTCTGGTCTTCGATCCCCCCGCCACGAGCGGAGAGGGTGCGGCGATCCAGACCTCGCCCCTGATCCCCGGCTCGACGCCGCTGGAGAGTTTCGCGCCGGGTTCCTTGGACGCCGCCATGATCTACGCCCCGCCCGGTGTGCTGGAGCGGCGCTATACGCTGGCCCTGACGCTGCGGGCGCTGAAGCCCGGCGGGCGGCTGACGACCATGGCGCTGAAGGACAAGGGCGGGTCGCGGCTGAAGAAGGAGCTTCTGGCCTTCGGCGTCGAGATCGCCGAGGACGCCAAGGCCCATCACCGCCGCTGCGTGGTGATCCGGCCGGAAGCGATGACAGGCATTGAGGAGGCGATCGAGGCGGGCGCGCCGCAGATCGTGCCGGGGCTCGAGGCCTGGTCCCAGCCCGGCGTCTTCGCCTGGGACCGGATCGACGGGGGATCGGCCCTGCTGGCCGAGGTGCTCCCGCCGCTGAAGGGGGCGGGCGCCGATCTGGGCTGCGGCTATGGCGCTCTGGCGACGGTCGTCCTGCGCTCGACAGCGGTGACCTCGCTCAAGCTGGTCGATCTGGACCGCCGGGCGGTGGAGGCGGCGAAGCGCAATGTCGAGGACGGGCGCGCGACCTTCGACTGGGCCGACGCACGGACGCTGGAAGACATGGGCGATCTGGATTTCGTGGTCATGAACCCGCCCTTCCACGACGGCGGCGCCGAGGACCGGCGACTGGGCCAGGCCTTCGTGCGCAAGGCGGCCGGCCTGCTGAAAAAGGGCGGGGTGCTGTGGCTCGTCGCCAACCGGCACCTGCCCTATGAGGCCGAGCTGAACGCCGCCTTCAAGCGGGTGACGCCGGTGGGCGACGGCGGCGGCTACAAGCTGTTCGAGGCGGTGAAGTGAAGACGCCGACCAGTCGCATCGACAAGCTGCTCGGCTCCATGGGCTACGGCTCTCGGTCCGAGATCGCGCGGCTGGGCAAGGTCGGCGGCATCGTGCTGGACGGGATCGATCTGACGGATGTGTCCAGGCGCATCCCGGTGACGCCCGACCTGCCGACGCGGATGGAGATCGACGGCGAACCGCTCGATCCCGTGGCCGGCATGGTCATGCTGCTGAACAAGCCCCTGGGCATGACCTGTTCGAGGAAGGAGGACGGCGCCCTGGTCTATGACCTCCTGCCAGACCGGTGGAAGCGTCGCGACCCGGCCATCTCGACCGTCGGGCGGCTGGACAAGCAGACGAGCGGCCTCCTGTTGCTGACCGACGACGGCGACCTGCTGCACCGGATCATCAGCCCGAAACGCCATGTGGCCAAGGTCTATCGCGCGACCCTGGCCCGGCCTCTGAACGGGTCGGAAGAGGCGTTGTTCGCGGCGGGGGGCATGGTGCTGGAGGGCGAGGACAAGCCGCTGGCGCCCGCCGTTCTGGAGGTCCTGTCGCCCACCGAAGCCCGGCTGACGGTGACCGAGGGCCGCTATCACATGGTGCGGCGGATGTTCGCCGCCGTGGGCAACCACGTCGAGGCCCTGCACCGCGAGCGGATGGGCGGTCTGAGCCTGCCAGACGATCTCGCGCCCGGTCAGTGGCGGTTGATGACGCCCGCAGAGATCGACCTGATCTTCACCTGACCCTTATCTTGGGTTGGGACGGACCCAAGGGCGCGCGTCGGCGTTGTGTGCCCGAGCGGGCGTTGACCCGCCCGGGGACGACCGCCTTGACCACCAGCGCCACCATCAAACGCGACCTCCGCACGGGTCGCTCTCTCTGGGCCGACAGCGCAGGGCTCGGCGTGCCGATCAAGCCCCTGACCCAGGCCTTGTCCGTCGATGTCGCCGTGGTCGGGGCAGGGATTTCCGGCGCCTTCATGGCCCATGAACTGAGCCGGGATCATTCGGTCGCCGTGCTGGATCGCCGCCGGCCGCTGATGGGCTCGACCCTGGCGTCCACGGCGATGTTGCAGTGGGAGATCGACCTGCCCTTGACCGAACTGGCCGAGCGGATCGGGACGGCGAAGGCCAGACGCGCCTGGCTCCGCTCGTTCGACGCGGTCCAGGCTTTGGAGAAGATCGTGACCGACGAGGGCATCCGCTGTGGTCTGGCGCGCAAACGCAGCCTCTATCTGGCCGGTGACGCCTATGGCCGCCGCGCCCTGGAGGCCGAAACCGTGGCGCGGGCGGCGATCGGGCTGGACAGTCGTTGGCTCAAGGCCGCGGATCTGCGCGACCAGTTCGGCGTCGATCGCACGGGGGCCATCCTCTCGACGGGCTCCCTGAGCGGCGATCCGGCGCAGATGGCGGCGGGTCTCCTGCGTCGGGCCGAGAAGAACGGGGCGAAGATCTGGTCGCCGGTCGAGGTCGAGGAGGCCCTGGTCGATCCGGACGGCGTGACCCTGGTCACGGACGCCGGCGTGCCGGTCCGGGCGGAGCGGGTGGTCTTCTGCTGCGGCTACGAATTCCCCAAGGGCGTGCCGACGCCCGGCGCCTCTGTGGCCTCGAGCTGGGCCGTCGCCTCGAAGTCGCGTACGCCCTGCCCGTCCTGGCTCAAGGACATGCTCGTGTGGGAGGCGTCCGATCCCTATCTTTATATGCGGATGGGCCGGGACGGCCGACTGATCGTCGGCGGCGAGGACGAGGCCTCGGCCACCGCGCATGAAGACCCCGACAAGCTGAAGCGCAAATGCCGGGCGCTCGTCGAGAAGCTCGAGACCCTGTTGCCGGGGGTCGAGTTCGAGGCGGACTACGCCTGGGCCGCCGCCTTCGGAGAAAGCGTGACCGGCCTGCCCCAGATCGGCCCGGTCGACCCGGACGGCCGCATCCACGCCGTCATGGGCGTCGGCGGCAACGGCATCACCTATTCCGTCATCGCCAGCCAGATCGTGGCCGGGGCCCTCCGGGGGCGGCCCGATCCGGATGCGGACCTGTACCGCGTCTGATGGACATCTGTGCGCCAGATGGCTATCTTGATGTTCATGACCCACTACTCTGTCGCCGAAGCCAGGAACAATCTTCCGAAGCTGCTGGATCGCATGCTGGCGGGCGAGGCCGTGACGATCACCCGACGCGGCAAACCTATCGCGCGGCTTGAAGCCATTTCCGAAACCAGACCTGCCCCAGGTGTCGTCGATATCGAATGGTTGCGCAGCGTGCGCGTCAAGCCCGCCGCGCCCATGAACGCCGTCGACCTCGTTCGGCAGATGCGCGACGAGGACTAGGTGGCCGTCTATCTGGACACGAGTATTCTGGTCTCGGCCTTTGTCGAAGACGATCATTCCGACCGGGTCGCGGTCTTCCTGACCGGACGCCGGGACCTGGTCGTCAGTAGTTGGGCTGAGGCTGAGTTCAGTTCCGCCCTCGGCGTGCGGACGCGATCTGGCGCGCTGAGTAACGACGACAGGGCGGAGGCTGAGGATGTTTTCGACGGCTGGCTGGCTGGCCAGACGGCCTGTCGTCTCGACGAACTGGACATCATTCGGTCCCGAACACTGCTGCGGGATGGAGCTCGGCTGCGAACGCCGGACGCCCTACATCTGGCGGTGGTTCTTCGGCATGGCTATGGCCTCGCGACCCTCGATCACGACTTGGGCCGGGCGGCTCGGCTGAAAGGCGTCGAGGTGGCGGACCTGTGACCCGCGTCAAGATCTGCGGCCTGTCGACGCCGGAAACGCTGGAGGCCGCCCTCACCGCCGGCGCAGACTACGTCGGCTTCGTCATGCTGCCCGCCAGCCCGCGCTTCGTCGCGCCGAACGTGGCCCGGCGGCTGGTCGATCAGGCGCGCGGTCGGGCGAAGACCGTGCTGCTGTTCGCCGACACGCCGCGCCTGGACATGGATCGGCTGGTCCATGACATCCAGCCCGATCTGATCCAGTTGCATGGGCGCGAGACGGTCGCCGAAATCCTTGATGCCCGAAATGATTATGCTCTGCCCGTGATCCGCGCCGTCGGCGTCGGTTCCGCCGCCGATCTGGACGGTCTGGACGAAATCGAGGCCGCCGCCGACCACCTTCTGCTCGACGCCCGCCCGCCCAGGGGGGCGGACCGGACCGGCGGGCACGGTCTGGCCTTCGACTGGTCGCTGCTGGCCGGGCGCGCTTTCAACAAGCCCTGGTTCCTCGCCGGCGGGCTGAACCCGGAGAATGTGGCGGACGCCGTGCAGGCGACCGGGGCGCCGATGGTCGATGTCTCCTCTGGCGTGGAAACCGCCCCGGGTGTTAAGGACGCCGGCCGGATCGCGGCCTTCATCCAGGCCGTGCGCCGGACGTAATTCGGACGCCCCGGTCTGGTGACTGGACGCCCCGGACCCCGCCGACTGAAAGCCTCGCCCGTGAACGCCATCCATCCTGCGCCGTCTTTGACCAACGCCTACGCCCAGCCCGACGAGGCCGGCCGCTTCGGTCCGTATGGCGGCCGGTTCGTCGCCGAGACCCTGATGCCGCTCGTGCTGGAGCTGAACCAGGCCTATGAGGCGGCCAAGGCCGACCCCTCCTATCAGGCGGAGCTGGACGGCTTCCTGACCGATTATGTCGGCCGGCCCAGCCCCCTGTATCTGGCCGAGCGGCTGACGGCGCATTTCGGCCAGGCCGACATCTGGTTCAAGCGCGACGAGCTGAACCACACGGGCGCCCACAAGGTGAACAACTGCATGGGCCAGATCCTTCTGGCCATGCGCATGGGCAAGAAGCGGATCATCGCCGAGACCGGGGCCGGCCAGCATGGGGTGGCGACGGCGACCGTCTGCGCCCGCTTCGGCCTGCAGTGCGTCGTCCACAAGGGGGCGACCGATGTGGAGCGTCAGCCGCCCAACGTCCTCCGCATGAAGCTGCTGGGCGCCGAGGTGGTGCCGGTGACCTCCGGGCGCGGCACGCTGAAAGACGCCATGAACGAGGCGATGCGCGACTGGGTCACCAATGTCGCGGACACCTATTATCTGATCGGCACGGCGGCGGGGCCGCATCCCTATCCGGCCATGGTGCGCGATTTCCAGAGCGTGATCGGCAAGGAGACCCGGGCCCAGATGCTGGCCAGGAAGGGCAAGCTGCCCGACGCCTGCGTCGCCGCCATCGGCGGGGGCTCCAACGCCATCGGCCTGTTCCATCCCTTCATCGACGACGCCGGGGTGCGGCTGATCGGGGTCGAGGCGGCCGGACGCGGGCTGGACGGCCCGGATCATGCGGCCTCGATCCAGGGCGGACGCCCCGGGGTCCTGCACGGCAACCGCACCTATCTGCTCCAGGACGAGGACGGCCAGATCCTCGAGGGCCACTCCATCTCCGCCGGGCTCGACTATCCGGGCATCGGGCCGGAGCACGCCTGGCTGAACGACATCGGCCGGGCCGAGTATCGCGCCGCGACCGACACCGAGGCCCTGGAGGCCTTCCAGCTGTGCTCGAAGCTGGAGGGTATCATCCCGGCGCTGGAGCCCAGCCACGCCCTGGCCCGCGTCGGCGAGATCGCCGCCGAGGTCGGCAAGGGCGGCGACGTGGTGCTGAACATGTGCGGCCGGGGCGACAAGGACATCTTCGCCGTGGCCCGGCATCTGGGCGTCGAACTGTGAGGCGGCTCGCCCTTCTGGCCGCCGCCGGCCTGATGGCGGCCACTCCGGTCTTCGCCCAGAATGCGGAAGAGCCCGTGCGCACCGCGCCCGAGGTGGCGTCGGCCCGCACCTTGGGCCTGCAGACGCCCGAAGGCGTCGAGGTCGCCCTGGACTGCGGCGGTCTGCTGCCCGACCCGGAACTGGCCTTCTGCGTGACCGCTCCGGCCGAGCGGATGGCCGCGCTGGCCTCGAGTTATGTCAAGGATCTGAAGACCCAGGGCTGGCTGGACGCAGACGGCGACGAAAGCCGGATCGTCTTCGTCCGTCGTCGCCCGGGCGGCGGTTGCCACGGGCTGGTCCTTCAGGCCCTGCCCGGCGCCGCCGACGGCAAGGCCTATCTGGCCCTCGTTCCCACCCCCGGCGACGCCTGTCGTTCGCCCTCCATCGGCGGAGCTCCGCAATGACCACCGCCCGTATCGACGCCCGTTTCGCCGCGCTCAAGGCCGAGGGTCGGGCCGGGTTCGTGGCCTATGTCATGGCCGGCGATCCCACGCGCGATCAGGCGCTGGAGATCCTCCGCGGCCTGCCCGCCGCCGGCGCCGACATCATCGAACTGGGCTTTCCCTTCTCCGATCCGATGGCCGAGGGGCCGCCGATCCAGCGTGCGGCCCTGCGTGGATTGCAGGCCGGGTTGACGCTGAAGGGGACGCTGGATCTGGCCCGCGCCTTCCGCGAAGGCGACGCCGACACCCCACTGATCCTGATGGGCTATCTCAACCCGATCGAGACCCATGGCCATGAGGCCTTCGCCCGCGACGCGGCGGCGGCCGGGGTGGACGGGGTCATCATCGTCGACTGCCCGCCGGAAGAGGCCGATCCCCTGACCGACGCCCTGGACGCTGAACAGGTGTCGCTGATCCGCCTAGCCACGCCCACCTCCGACGATGCGCGGCTGAAGATCGTCGCCCGACGCACCTCGGGCTTCGTTTACTACGTCTCCGTGGCCGGGGTGACCGGGGTCAAGGAGGCGGTGGCGGCCGACGTCGCCCCTGCCGTCGAGCGGGTCCGCGCCGCCTCGGGCCTGCCCGTCGCGGTCGGTTTCGGGGTCAAGACGCCCGAGCGCGCCGCCGCCATCGCCCGCGTCGCCGACGCCGTGGTCGCCGGTTCGGTGCTGGTGGACGAGGTCGCGGCCGCCCTGGCCGAAGGGACCGATCCGGTCTCCGGCGTGCTCGAAAAGGTGAAGGCCCTGGGCGACGCCGTCCGGGGTGCGCGTCTGGTCGAAAAGGTCTAGAGAGCGGCCATGGCTGACAAGAACACTCCCGAGAAGACCAACGACAAGAACGCGGGCGAAAAGCGCGTCGGCTGGCTCAGCCGTATCGCCCCCGGCGTGCGCAAGATCGTCAGCCGCCGCAGCGACACCCCGGACAACCTCTGGGTCAAGGACCCGGATTCGGGCGAGATGCTCTATCGCCCCGACCTCGAGGCCGCCCTGTGGGTGACCCCGTCGGGCCGCCACATGCGGATCAACGCCGAGCAGCGTCTGAAGTCGACCTTCGACAAGGGCCGCTATATCTCCATCGACACGCCCGACGTGCCCGAGGACCCGCTGAAGTTCTCGGACGGCAAGCCCTACAAGGATCGCCTCAGCGCCGCGCGCAAGGCGGCCGGCCGCAAGGACACCATGGCCATCGGCTGCGGCGACGTCGGCGGGGTTCCCGCCGTGGTCATCGTCCAGGACTTCAGCTTCATGGGCGGATCGCTGGGCACGGCGGCGGGCGAGGCCTTCATCTGCGCCGGCCGCGAGGCGGTGAAGCGCGGCGTGCCCCTGGTCTGTTTCACGGCCGCCGGCGGCGCACGCATGCAGGAGGGCGCCCTCAGCCTGATGCAGATGGCCCGTTCGACCCTGGTCGTGCAGGAGCTCAAGGCGGCGAAACTGCCCTATGTCGTGGTCCTGACCGATCCGACGACCGGCGGGGTCACGGCCAGCTACGCCATGCTGGGCGACGTCCATCTGGCCGAGCCGGGCGCCCTGATCGGTTTCGCCGGAGCGCGCGTCATCGAGAGCACTATCCGCGAGAAACTGCCCGAGGGCTTCCAGCGCGCCGAATATCTGCAGGCCAAGGGGATGGTGGACCGGGTCGTGTCGCGCGCCGACCTGCCGCGCGAACTGGGCCTGATCCTCGGCATGCTGATGGGCGGAAAACGGGCGGCCTGAGGCCGTGGACCCGATCTCGGAACGCCTGAGAGCGCGCCACCCCCAGAAGATCGACCTGTCGCTGGACCGGATGCGGACCCTGTGCGCCGTGCTGGGCGAGCCGCAGCATCGCCTGCCGCCGGTGGTTCATGTCGCGGGCACCAACGGCAAGGGGTCGACCGCCGCCTTCATCCGGGCCATGGCCGAGGCGGCGGGCCTCAGGGTCCACGCCTATTCCTCGCCCCATCTGGTGCGGTTCAACGAGCGGATCCGGCTGGCGGGCGAACTGATTTCGGATCGGGCGCTCGGGATCATCCTCGACCGGATCGAGGCGGTGCGCGGGGTTGAGACGACCGTGTTCGAAAGCACCACGGCCGCCGCCTTCGTCGCCATGGCCGAAACGCCCGCCGACCTGGCGATCATCGAGGTCGGCCTCGGCGGCACGCTCGACGCGACCAATGTGATCGAGCGGCCCCTGCTCAGCGTCATCACTCCGGTCGATCTGGACCATGCCGAGTTCCTCGGCACCGATCTGGCGACCATCGCGGGGGAGAAGGCGGGGATCCTGAAACCCGGCGCGCGGGGCATCGTGGCGCGCCAGTCGGAACCCGCCATGGCCGCCATCCATGCCTCGGCGGGCCGGGCCACGGCGCCCCTGACCGTCATGGGAACCGACTTCGACGCCTGGGCCGAGCGGGGCGGCATGGTGTTCCAGGATCTGGAGCGGTTCCTCGACCTGCCGGCGCCGGCCCTGTTCGGTGCGCATCAGATCGACAATGCCGGGCTGGCTGTGGCCGTGGCGCTGGAGCTGGATCTGCCCGAAGACGCCATCGCCGAAGGGCTGAAATCCGCCCGCTGGCCCGCGCGGATGCAGAGGCTGACGGCCGGTCCCTATGGCGAGGCGGCGAGACAGGCAGACGCGGAGCTCTGGCTTGACGGGGGGCACAATCCCCATGCCGGGCGGGCCCTGGCCCGGACGCTGGAGGACCGGCAGCGTGTGGCGCCGCGCCCCCTGGCCCTGATCGTCGGCATGCTGGCCAACAAGGACGCGGGCGGCTTCTTCGAGGCGCTGAAGGACACCGGCGCCCAGGTCTTCACCGTCGGCTTCGAGGGCGCGGCGGCCGAACCCGAAGCCCTGGCGGCGGTGGCGCGCGGTCGCGGTCTGGGGGCCATGGCGGCCGGATCGGTCGCGGAGGCGCTGGACCGGGCCTTGGCCTTCGGCGCCGGCCGGGTGGTGATCTGCGGCTCGCTCTATCTCGCCGGCGAGGTGCTCGGCGCGAGCGCCGAGACCTGGCCGGACTGAGAGACGGGCTTAAGCGGCGGCGGTGATGCCGGCCTCGGCCAGCCATTCGGCGATCTTGCCCTTGGGCATGGCGCCGACCTTCAGCGAGGTCAGCTGGCCGTCGCGGAACAGCATCATAGTCGGGATGCCCTTCACGCCCAGCTTGGACGGGGTCATGGGGCTGTCGTCGATGTTCAGCTTGGCGATGGTCACCTGACCGGCCAGTTCGTCCGACAGCTGCTCCAGCGCCGGGCCGATCTGTTTGCAGGGCCCGCACCATTCGGCCCAGAAATCGACCAGCACGGGCTTGCCGGACTGCAGGACGTCGGCGTCGAAGCTTTCGTCGGTGATCTTCACGGTGGCCATTATGTCTCTCCAGAGGGCCGCGTCGGCGCGCCCGGTGTCATGTCGGTCGAGATGTGGGGCGATTCCCGGGGAAATCAACGGAAGGCGCACCGGAACTGTGATGAGCTTGGCGGACGTTCTAGATATCCACACAGTTCGAGCTTTGAGGAACGGTTATGACACCTGAAGACAAAGCCCTATACGCCGACATCTCCTCGCTCGCGTCTCGGTTATGGACGGCTTCGGCAGCAGTTGAGGGATGGAACACCGATCCCAAGATGTTCAGTGTGATGCTCTTCAGGCGGCTTTGGGGCAACCATCGTGGCTACACTGTCCTCTTCGAGGCCGGTCTCGCCGTCGAAAGCGACATCATGTTGCGGTCTGGGGTCGAGACGTCGATCTGTATTGCAGCGAACCATCACCTTCGCGATGGCTTCGTGCTTTTAATGAAACAGGACGCGGCTCAGACCTTGGCGGGCCAAATCAAGCAGCACCGCGACAACAATGACACTGACCTAGTACGCGAGGCGGAAGCGATCCTGCGAAGTATCCTCGCTAGCTTGCCGGACGGAGTGAAGGCCGCGAAACTGGACTGGAAGGACTTGGCAGCTAAGGGACAGGTGCCAGCCCTCTACAGCATCCATCGCCAGCTCTCAGGCGTGTCGGCTCACGTCACAGGCATATCACTTCTACCCGGGGTTGATTTTGTGGGCGACGAGACTCCGCATGATCACTTTCGGATGCTGACCAAACAGTCGCAACCTATGTGGATGATGGCGGCAACTCTTCACGGCGCGCTGATCCATGCAGGCATGATCGAACAACTAGATTTGTTGGCCGAGGCTGTCGTTCTTGCAGGACGCCTCAATAAGGCGACGGAAGCAAAGGGCTGGTAGCAATCCAGCATCTTCGTTCCCGCTTCAATCACCTCAACCCCGCCAGCGCCTCGTCCATCAGTCCCTGCGGCACCGGCATCAGCTTCGGCCCGTCCGTCCAGACCAGGGCCGCCTCGACCGGGCGGTCGGGATACAGCCTCGCCAGCACCGCCGCATAGGTCGCCATCTGGGCGACGTAGGCGGGGTCGGCGTTCTCGATGCGGTCGGGGGCGGGGCGGTTGGTCTTGTAGTCGACGACCAGAACCCGCTCGGGCGTCACCACCAGCCGGTCGATGCGGCCATTGATGACCACGCCGGGGCGCAGGGCCGCGGCCCCGCCGGTCAGTGCGATCTCGGCGCGTGAGCCGGGGCCGAAGACGGCGGCGAAGCGGGCGTCGTCGAGCACGCGGAAAGCGGCGGCGATCATCTCGGCCCTCTGATCGTCCGACAGGTCGCGTTCCTTCCCCAGCAGGCGAGCGGCGGCGTCGCGGCGGTCGGCGACCGGCATCTCGGGCAGGCGTTCGAGCAGCAGGTGGATCAGGTCGCCGCGCCGGAAGCGGCCCAGCGGGGCGCCTTCTCCAGTCGTCGTGACCGCCAGCGGCGACGGCGCGGCGATGCGTTTGGCGCCCTCCATCTGGGACGGGGAGACGTAGCGTGCGGACGGATCGACCGGGGGGGCGGTACGGGCCCAAGGCGCGCGGACCTCCAGGTCCGCACCTGGCGACACGAGCGGACCTGGTGGTCCGCGCTCCACGACCGGGTCGTAACCGTATCGACGGCGGCCGTCGCCGATGTCGCGGACCTGTCCATCCAGCCGCTCGAAGGTTTCGGTCAGAACCGCCCACCAGCTGCCGTCCTCATAACCCTGCTTCGACCGGCCCGAGCCGCGCCCCAGCACCATGATCCGATCGCGGGCGCGCGTCAGGGCGACATAGAGAAGCCGCAGGGTCTCGTCGTCCACCCGTTGCTGTCGCGCGGCGCGGGCCTCGGCGGAGGCCTCGCAGTCCTCCTTCTCCGAGCCCGGCGCCATCAGCCAGGCCTCGCCGTCCTCCCGTTCGACCGGCATCAGGGTCGGCCCCTGGGCTTTCGCCCGCGCCGTGGTGTCGGGCAGGATCACCACAGGCGCCTCCAGCCCCTTGGAGCCGTGGACGGTCATGACGCGGACCTCGCCGCGCGCCCCCTCCAGCTCGCGCTTCACCTCGACGTCGGCGCCCTCCAGCATCGACAGGGCCGTCTCCAGATCGAGGCCACCGCGCTGTTCGGCGGCCAGCACCTGGTTCAGGGTCTCGTCGATCGCCTCCTCCGCCTCGCGCCCCAGACGCGACAGGATGCGGGCGCGCCCGGACCGGCCGGTGTCGTCCAGCCGGTTCAGCAGGCCGGCGAAGAAGGCGAAGGGATCGCGACCCCGCGCCTCGATGGCGAAGTCCAGCAGGTCGCGGGCGCGGGCCCATTGCGGCCGTTCGCCGGCCCGGTCGCGCAGTTCGCGCCACAGCCTGCCGCGCTTCGGCTGCGCGCCGGCCAGTTCGAACAGGCTGTCCTCGTCCACGTCGCAGAAGGGGCTGCGGAGAACCCCGGCGAGGCTGAGATCGTCGTCGGGATAGAGGGCGAAGCGGGCGACGGCGATCAGGTCGTCGAACGCGATATGGCTCGACAGCTTCAGCCGGTCGGCGCCGGCCACGGGGACGCCATTGGCCTTCAGGGCGCGGATGATCTCCTCGAAGGTCGCGTCGCGGCGGCGGACGAGGATGAGGAAATCGCCATAGCCGCAGGGGCGCAGCGCGCGGGACTTGCGGTCCTGCACCGTGACCCCGGTCTCGACCTGGCGTTTGATCTCGCGGGCGAGGTCGGCGGCCATCCGCTTGCGCGCGCTCTGGGCCGGCTCCTGGTCGACCGGCTCATCCCAGGCGTCACGCTCGGGCGGCTTCTCGTCCTCATAGAGGGGCCAGATGTCGATACAGCCCTGATCCCCGACGCGTTTGGCGACATGGGTCGGGATCGCGCCGAGCTGTTCGCCCACCAGGGCGCGGGTCCGCTCCGGCCCCTCGAACACCGCATCGACGAACTTCAGAACCTCGGGGGTGGACCGGAAGGAGGTCGCCAGTTCAACGCCCTCGAAGGCGAAACCGGCGCCTTTGACGAGCATGTCATAGCTCTGGGCCTCGCGGTTCAGCCGCTCTGGCCGGGCGCCCTGGAAGGAGTAGATCGACTGTTTCTCGTCGCCGACGGCGAAGACGGTGCGCTCGACCTTGCCCGCGCCGTATCGTTTAGAGCCCGCGCCGGAGAAGAAGCCCTCGGTCAGGGCGCGAATGATGTCCCACTGTTCCGGGGCCGTGTCCTGCGCCTCGTCGATCAGGACATGCTCGACCCCGCCGTCCAGCTTGTAGAGGACCCAGGCCGCATTCGCGCGGACGGTCAGCAGTTCGACCGTGCGGGCGACCAGATCGCCGAAGTCGAGGGCGCCGCGCCGGGCCTTGGCCTGGTCGTAGAGGGCGCCGTGGGCCTGGGCCAGGGTCAGGACGTGGACGGTGTCCTCGGCGACGCGGGCCTTCCTCAACTGGCCGAGGGTCGCGACGACCTTGTCCTGAAGGGCCGTCAGCCACTCACGGGCCTCGGGCGGGGCCTGTTTGGTGGCCATGGATTTGCGCGGGGCGCCCGAGGTCAGGAAGACAGACGCCACCTCCGGGAAGGTCCAGTCGGCGGCGTACATGCGGTCGGCGCAGCCCTGATCCGTGACGGAGCCGGTCGCCATCAGGTCGGCGATCTCCAGCCATGCCTTGCGGTCGAGGAAGCGCATGAAATCCGACTGGATCGCGGCTACGTCGCGGTCGGGATCGGCGCCGACCAGGTCGTGGGGGCCGGGCGAGACGCCCTCGGCGATCCGGCGGGTGTAGTCGATCAGCTTGACCCGGTCCGCCTCGATCCGGGCCAGCAGCCCCTCGAAGGCGTTGAAGTCCAGCTCGACGGCGAAATGGGCGTAGGCGCGGCCGATGCGGCCGTCGGTGTCAGCCAGCGCTGCACGGGCCAGATCCTCGCGCGCGGCGCGGGACAGGGCGACGGCGGCCTGATCCTCCAGCACGGTGAAGCCCGGTGTGACCCCGGCCTCCAACGGGAAGCGGCGCAACAGCTTTTCGCAGAAGGCGTGCAGGGTCTGGATCTTCAGCCCGCCCGGCGTGTCGAGCGCCTTGGCGAACAGTTTGCGGGCGCGCGAAAGCTCGGCGTCGGGCAATGAGGCGACCGGTCGTCCGTTGAGGTCGGCGAGCTGGCTTTCCAGCTGCGCGTTGTTCAGGACCGCCCATTCGCCCAGCCGCGCATATAGCCGCGCCTGCATCTCGGCGGCGGCGGCCTTGGTGTAGGTGACGCAGAGAATTTCCGCCGGCTCGACCTCTTCCAGCAGCAGGCGGGCCACACGATCCACCAGGGTGGAGGTCTTGCCCGAGCCGGCGTTGGCGGTGACGAAGACCGACTGGCGCGGATTGGCCGCCGCAATCTGGGCGGGGTCGGGCAGGATGCGGACAGAGGTATCGACGGCGCTCATTCCGCCGTCTCCGCATCGCCCTGGACATGCCATTCCCAGACGCGGGCCAGGTGGTCGTAGTTGCCGCCGAAATTCCCCATGAACTGAGGCGCGACCCAGCTCAGGTAGGGTGTGCTCGCATTGTCGAACCGGGCGACGCGCGCCTTCAGCCCGGCCAGGGCCGCCATCGACAGCTCGGCCGCCTCGGCGCCTTCCGCGATGGTCTTGGCCTCGCCCGGAACCTTGCGGCCGACGACCCGGACATAGGTGAGGTCTTCCGGCTCGACCGGCCCGGCGGTCTTCAGCCCCGCCTCGGCCAGGATGGCGCCGGTCAGGGTCAGCTGGGGGGCGAAGCCGGTCTTCACCTGTTTCGCCGAAGGGATCGACCCGGTCTTGAAGTCGAGAACGGCCGCGCCCGTGGACGACAGTTCGATCCGGTCGGCCTTGGCCGTCAGGGTGAAGGGGCCGGCGGGCGCGGCGAAGGTCATCTCGACCTCCTCCTCCACCCGGATCTCGATGCCGCGCGCGCGGCGGCGCATCTCGAACCCGGCGAGCCAGCGGGCGCTGTTGCGGGCGAGCGGCCCCTCGCGCGCCATGGCGGCGTCCTCGAAACCGTGGTGGCGCAACTCTTCGTGCAGCAGGGTTTCAAGCTGATCGCCGCAGTCCTCGGGCAAGCCGTCGGGCCAGGTCAGGGTCAGGCGCTCGACCGCCCTGTGGATCGCCTGACCGCGCAGCAGGGCCTCTGCCGACTGGTCCGGGCGGTCCAGCGGCTTCAGGTTCAGGACGTAGCGGGCATAGACGGCATAGGGATCGCGCACCCAGCGTTCGACGCCGGTGACCGGCAGTTTGCGCGGACGCCGATCAACGGGCGGTCTGGGCTCCGGACGTTTCGCCAGACCGCCCTGACCGGCGACGGGGGCGTCGAGGGCGCGGGCGGCGTCGAGGATTGCGGACGGCCGGTCGATCTCTACGCCGGCGCCCCGCGTCAGCATTTCCAGCCGCCACAACCAGCGGGAGCGGACGGCGGGCTGGCCGCCCCGCCGCTCGGAATGGATCAGGACGGCCTCGGGCGCACAGGCGGCCTGGACGAAATCCTGGGCCGTCTGGCCGACGCGGCGCTCGGGCGGGGGCAGGCCCAGGCTCTGCCGCATTGGCCTCGACAGGAAGGGATCGATGGGCGCCCCCTGGGGCCAGACGCCCTCTTCCAGCCCGGCCAGGATCATCCGGTCGGCCCGGACCAGACGCGCCTCGATGGCGCCGAGAATGCGCAGGGAAGGATGGGTCGCGCCGCCGGTCCGGACGGTCGTGTCATGTAGCAGGGAGGCGACCAGTTCGGCGAAGTCGTCGGCGCCGATGTCGCCCAGCGACGCCCCGCCCTCGATCAGCTGCGACAGCAGGGAGGCCGCCGCCTCGCCGTCCGGCCCGGCCCAGACCTCGACCCCGGCGAGGGTCTCGACGAGGGCGGTCAGGGTGCGGGCGGCCTGATCGAGCGGCATGGCGCCGCCGAGCGTGGCGGTCCCGGCGAGCGTCTGAAGACGACCGGCAAGGGCGCTCGCCTCGGCGAGACGGGCGAGGGTTGTTTCGGCGGGTGGTCGCCCGTCCCGGCGCGGGTCGGCGGCGCGGGTCAGGCGGGTCTCGATCCGGGTCCAGTCGCGCGAGCGCGGGCCCCGGAAGGCCGCTTTCTCCAGTTCGGCCACGGCCAGGGGCGTGGCCTCGGCCAGGGTCGTCAGTTCGTGTTTGATGAGGCCCAGCACCGTCTGGGGCTTCAGCGGATCGGCGATGAAGCGGGCGGCCAGATCGACCAGCACCCCGACCGGCATCTGGTCCAGCGTCGCGCCGGAGGAGGAGTCGGCGACGACACCCCACCGCTCCAGGCGAGCGGCGACCCGACGACTGAGCGCGAGGTCGGGGGTGACGAGGGCGCAGGTTCGTCCCGGCGTTTCGAGCGTCTCGCGCATCATCAGGGCGATGGTCGCGGCTGCCTCCTCCTCGGTTCGGGTCGTGACGACAGACAGGCCGTCGAGACCCAAGGCGATGGGGTCGGCGACGACGCCCGCCTCGGCCGAGTCACGGCGCAGGCGCGCGATCTCGGCGCGCCAGTCCGCGGTGGCCTCGGCCGGACGCAGGGCCTCGTTGACCAGACGCTGACGGGCCCGGCCGCGCGCCTCGACGGCGGCTTCTGCCTGGCGGTGGAACCAGGGCCGGACGGCGGCGCGGTCGATCCCCGCGCGTTTCAGCAGGCGCTTCAGGGCGCTCTGGGGATGCTGTTCCTCGATGGCGTCCCAGGCGTCCGGCCGCAGATCGAGATCGAGACCCGGCAGGACGACGCAGCCCAGCGGCGCCGTCGCCACCGCCTTCAGGACGTCCGCCGCGGCCTTGACCGTGCCGGTCGACCCGGCGGCGATGACCGGCCCCTGGGGCGGGTGCCTGTCCCAGCGTCCGGCCAGCAGTCGGAGCAGTCTGGTGCGCCGTTCCGAAGCGTCGATCAGGCCGAGTTCGGCCAGCCGCTCGGGCCAGGCCCTGACCACGAGACCGAGAAATTTCGCCGAAGCCTGCCAGTGCTCGGCGAAGTCCGCCTCGGCCAGATCGGCGATCCGCTCCCGGTCCTCGACCTCTTCGATGTGGCAGGAATCGAGGAAGGCGCCGAGGCTGTCGGCCAGCTCCAGCGCGCGCATCGGCGACAGTCCGCCATCATGCCGCTCGACGATCAGCCGCGCCATCTCGAACCGGCGCGTCAGGGGGGCGATGGCGGGCGGCAGGTCGAGACCCAGTTCGCCCGGGGTGAACGGCGGCTCGTCCTCCTCCAGATCGCCGAGCGGCCGGACCTGGGGCAGGAGGACGGGACGGTCGCCGCTGAGCGTCGACAGGGCGGAGGTGAAGGCGCGGGCGGCCCGACGATTGGGCAGGAGGATGGTCGCGTCCGACAGGGTCTCCGGGGCCTGGTCGCCCAGCCAGTCCAGCACCCCTGCAGCCAGATCCTCGAGAAAGGGCCTGTGGGCGGGAATGGCGAACCAGCGGGGGTCGTCCCCGCCGCCCGGACCCGGAAATGGATGGAATGCGCTCAACCGCCCGCCAGCCTGATTTCCGCCTCGTCGCGGGCCTGGGGGTCGCCGACGTGCATCCAGTCGCCGTCCAGAACGCAACCGTAGAGCCGACCGGCCGCCGCTGTCTTGCGCCAGAGGCCGGCCAGAGAGAAAGGCCCGTCCGGTCCGCCGTCGGCATAGTCGGGCCGGGTGATGTGGACGCCCATATAGGCGTAGGGCGCACTGGCGGCATCGCCCCGGAACGTGAGCGCGCCGTCCCCGCCGAGGAAGAAGTCGCCATCTCCCTCGAAACCGACGGAGCCCTCGCGTCGGGCCAGAAGGAGGCAGGCGTCCATACGTGCCGGATCCCACAGTCGGATCAAATCGCCCAGGGCGTCCCCCCGGTCGATCCAGACGCTGTCGATATTGGCGACGAACACGGGGTCGTCGCCGAGCAGGGGCCGCGCCTTCTTCAGACCGCCGCCCGTCTCCAGCAGTTCGGCCCGTTCGTCGGAAATGACGATCTCCGGTCCCAATCCCAAGACCTGGCCGCGCGCCGCCAGATGGGCCTCCAGTCGGTCGGCGAACCAGTGGACATTGACCACCGCTCGCTCGACCCCCGCCTCGCTCAGCCGGTCCAGCACATGGTCGATCAGGGCCCGACCGCCGACCTCGACCAGGGCCTTGGGCCGGTCGTCGGTCAGGGGGCGCATCCGCGTGCCGAGCCCGGCGGCGAGGACCATGGCGGTTTTGGGGGCGGTCACTGGCGCGCCTCGACGGGCACATGCCGGTCGAACCAAGCCGCGACGCCTTCGAGGCCGGGCCGGGTCAGGTTTCGGTTCAGATGGCCCCACATGCGCGGCATGAACTGACGGTAGCGCGGCTTGCCGTCACGCGCGATCAGCCGGGCGAAGATGCCGAGAATTCGCGCCTCGTTCAGGGCGGCGAGACCGGCGTAGAGCCGCATGAAGTCCGCGCGATCGTGCTCGGGACGCAGGGCGAAATAGCGATCCATAGCCAGGGCCTCGATCTCCGGCGAGACATCGCGCCGCGCGTCCTGAAGCAGGGAATGCAGATCCCAGGACGGGTGGGCGCGGACGGCGTCCTGGAAGTCGATCATGCCGACACGTTTCACCCCGTCCCGTTCCGGCATCCAGATCAGGTTCTCGGCGTGATAGTCGCGGTGGGCCATGACGGTCGCGTTCGCCGCGCCCTCGGCGGTGATCGGCGCCCAGGCCGCGCGCCATCCGGCGACGGCGGCCGCATCGAAGACCAGTCGTTCGTTCAGCTTCGGCAGCCACTCGACGAACAGATCGGCGCCGCCCTGAAGCGCCGTCTCGTCATACGTCAGCAGGGGCCAGTCTCCGACCGGGCCCTGCAGGACCTCCGGCGTCGGGGCGGCATGCAATTCGGCCAGGGCCTCGACGGCGGCCAGATACAGCGGGGCCTCGTCCTGGCCCTGTTCGATCACGCGGGCGAACAGGCCGTCGCCGAAGTCCTCCAGCACCGCCAGCCCCTTCGGCGCGTCGAGCGCGGGAAGGGCGGGGGCGGACAGGCCGACCGACCTCAGGTGTTCGGCGACGGCGGCGAAGGCCTCGATCCGTCCGGCCGACAGCCGGGCGGTGGCGTTCCAGCCGCTGGCGATCCGCTGTTCCGGCGTCCAGGAAGGATCGGCCGGCGGGCTCTCGGCCGAGGCGGCCTGGTCCATCAGCATCAGGGTCGGGCCGGACGGCGGGGTCAGCCGCTCGTACCGGCGCGTCGAGGCGTCGCCGGGCAGGGGATGGCGCACCGCATCGGCGAGGCCGGCGGCGGCGAGGAAGTCCAGGCGTTCGGTTTCGCGATCAGTCATTCAGGGTCTCGAGTTTCGCTTGCCACGCCCCTGCGCCTGAAACGGTCGCACGGCGCGAAGCGCCGTCCTCGACAAGGGCGACCGTCAGCCGGTTCGGGCCCAACCAGCGGGCCGGATCGTCGCCCAGCCGTTCGGGCCATTCGATCAGGGCGACGCCCTCGTCCAGGGCCTCGTCCAACCCGATCTCGAACGCCTCCTCCGGCCGGGTCAGGCGATAGAGGTCGAAATGAGCGACGGGCGGATCGCTTTCGTAGAATTGCACGAGGGTGAAGGTGGGGCTGGGCACGTCCTCGTCCGGCGAGGTCAGGGCGCGGATCAGGCCCCGCGCCAGGGTCGACTTGCCCATGCCCAGAGGGCCGTAGAGCAGCACCGCCTCTCCGGGCGCCAGCAGGCGCGCGATACGTTCGCCCAGCGCCGTCGTCGCCTCGGCGTCGGCCAGATGGATCACGACTTCGGTCATCCGAACACCGCATCCGGATCGGCGGGCAGGGTGCGCTCGACGAAGGTCTTCAGCGTCGCCGTCGCCTTGACCGCATCCACGTGCAGCGCCTCGGGCGGGATCGGTTTGCCGACGATCAGGTGGAAGGGCTTGCCGGCCTTGTTCAGCAGCTCGTGGAACAGGGTGATGTCCCTCAGCTCGCGCGACACCCGGTCGAACAGGTGGAAGAGCGTGGAAGTCGGGCCGGTCATATGGATGGGGATGACGGGCGCGCCGTATTTCCGCGCCATGGAGGCGGCCGTCGCGGCCCAGTCGGGATCGGTCAGCAACCCCTTCTCGACCCGCGCCAGCCGACCGGCCGGAAACATGACCAGGCAGCGCTCGCCCTCAAAGGCGGCGCGTGCGGCGTCGAGCGTCCGGCGCGTCTTTTCCCGTGTGCGCTTCTCCAGCACCCATTCGACCGGGATGATGATTTCGTCGAGGCGCGGCGAGACCCGCAGGGCGTCGGCGTTGGCGAAGAATATCGCGTCTCTGCGCCGGTCGTTTATCGCGTCATACATGGCGATGCCGTCGGCGATGCCGGTCGGATGATTGCAGACGACGACGCAGCGGCCGGTCGCCGGTATCCGCTCGGCGTGATCCACCGTGACCTTCAGCTTCAGCAGATCCGACAGATGGTCGAACCCCTGCCTGCCCGACAGGTCGCGCACCGCGTCCGCCATCCGCCGCGCGGCTGAATAGTGCAGCAGGCCGTAGAGCGGCGGCCGCACGAGGGGCCAGGCCGCCGACCGCGTCAGACGCGGCGCACGCTCGGCGATCAACACATCGACGATGTGCGGTTCACTCCGAATCGGCAGGGTGGCGGGCGCGGGATCCATGCCCTGCGCTTGTCGCCGGATCGCGATCCGGGAGCAAGCGCCCGCTTACCAGAGGCGGGAGACGCCGAAGGCGTCGAAGACGCTGTCGCGGGAAACGAGGGTCAGATCGTTGAGCAGTCCTTGGGCGACAAGCAGACGGTCGAACGGATCGCGATGCTCATTTCTCATCCGGCCGGCCAACTCCGCCTCGGCCAGGGTGATCGGCAAGGGGGTCAATCCGAGTTGATCGACCGACCCGGTGAAGTCCAGCGCCAGGGGCCCCGCCTCCGGCAGCCTGCCGATCCGATGCTTGGTCGTGATTTCCATCGCCGACACGGCGCTGACGAAGAGCGGTGAAGCGCGATCCTCGAGTCGGCCGCGCACGCGTTCAGGCAGGCGCTCGTCACCAAGCGCCAGCCAGAGAAGGGCGTGGGTGTCCAGCAGGAGGCTCAATCGTCACGACCTTCCCAGAGGCGAAGTTCCTCTTCCGGCAGGGGCTCGAAGAAGCGATCGTCCATCGCAACCTGTCCTTTCAGTCGGCCAAACCGGCGAGCGGGTGGCGACGGTTCTGCAGCGACAAACGGCACGATCCGCACGGCGGGCTTGTCGCCCCGGGCGATCACCACCTCCGCTCCGCGTTCGGCGGCGGCGATCAGCCTGGACAGCTGGGTCTTGGCCTGATGGACGGTGAAGACGGTCATGATCGGCTCCTTAGCTAATCAAGATAGCTAATGACGACGGCTCACGCAACTTTCGCCGGCCGACGACGGGTGCTACCCCGTCGCCCATGAACTTCACGAGGACTGTCGAGATGCGTCACCGTTCCCTGCTCGCCGGCTGCGCCCTGATGGCGATGGCCGTGGGTCTTCCCGCCTTCGCCCAAACCGCCCCTGCCGCCGCCTCCGCCGAACCCACCGCCAACGCCCCCTGGGCCGGGACCCACGCCCCGGCGACGCCCAACGCCTTCACTTATACCGACATGATCTCGGCCAACCGGCTGGGCGATCCCCAGGTGTCGCCGGACGGCAGGCGGGTGGTCTATTCGGTCACGACCACCGATGTCGCCGCCAATGCGCGCAAGTCGGCCCTGTTCGTGCGCGATCTCGACGGCGACGCCGCGCCGCAGCGACTGGCCATTTCTGACGACGGCGCCAACACGGCGCGCTGGGGCTCGGACGGCCGGCTCTACTATCTGTCGGGCAAGTCGGGGACCAGCCAGGTCTGGTCTGTGGCGGGCGACTTCACCGCGCCGGTTCAGGTGACCAACCTCCCGCTGGACGTCAACGCCTACAGGCTCAGCCCCGACGCCTCGAAGGTGGCGGTGTCCCTGGCCGTCTATCCGGATTGCGACGACATCGCCTGCACGGTCGATCGCGCCAAGGCCCGGGCCGACAAGAAGACGACCGCCCAGATCTACGACCGCATGTTCGTGCGCCACTGGGATCAGTGGGCCGATGGAACCCAGAACCATCTGTTCGTCGTGCCAAATACCCAAGGTTCAGGCGCCGGCGGCGAGCCGGTCTGGGTCACGAAAGGCTTCGACGGCGACACACCCTCCAAGCCCTTCGGCGACGAGAGCGAGTTCACCTTCACGCCGGACAGTGCCGGGATCGTCTTTTCCGCGCGTCAGGCGGGCCGCAGCGAGCCCTGGAGCACCAACTTCGACCTCTATCAGGTCTCCATCGCCGAACCCGGCAAGCTGACCAATCTGACCGACGACAATGACGCCTGGGACACCGGTGCGGTCTTCTCGCCGGACGGAAAGACCCTGGCCTACCGCGCCATGGCCCGGCCGGGCTTCGAGGCCGACAAATACGCCATCTTCCTGCGGGACGTGGCGACCGGCCAGACGCGTCAAATCGCCGCCAACTGGGATCGTTCGGCCGACGGCCTGCAATGGTCGGCGGACGGGCGCAACCTTCTGACCACCGCCGGAGACGTCGGCCAGACCCGCCTGTTCCAAATCAACGTGGCCTCCGGCGACGTCCTGCCGCTGACCGGGCCCGGCCATGTCTCGGCCTTTTCCCAGACGTCTTCGGGCTTCGTCTTCGCCGCCGACAGCCTGACCACCCCTTCGGACCTGTGGTTCAAGACCTGGCGCGGTCGCGAGATGCCGCGTCGCCTGACGAACGTGAACCCGCAACTGGCCGACAAGGCCTTCGGCGAGGCCGAACAGTTCAACTTCGCCGGCTGGAACGGCGAGACGGTCCACGCCTATGTCATCAAGCCGGTCGGCTATGAGGAAGGGAAGAAGTATCCCGTCGCCTTCCTGATCCACGGCGGGCCGCAAGGGTCGTTCGGCAACAGCTGGTCCTACCGCTGGAACCCCGAGACCTACGCTGGGGCCGGCTATGCGGTGGTCATGATCGATTTCCACGGCTCGACCGGCTACGGCCAGGCCTTCACCGACTCCATCTCCCAGCACTGGGGCGACCGTCCGCTGGAAGACCTGCAGAAGGGCTGGGCGGCGGCCCAGGAGAAGTATCCCTTCCTCGATGGTCAGAACGCCTGCGCCCTCGGCGCCTCCTACGGCGGCTATATGATCAACTGGATCGCCGGGAACTGGCCGGACGCCTTCAAGTGCATGGTCAACCACGACGGCGTCTTCGACACCTTCGGCATGGGCTACTCGACCGAGGAGCTGTGGTTCACCGAGTGGGAATACGGCGGCACGCCCTGGGACAAGCCCGAGGGCTATCAGGCCTTCAACCCGGCCAACCACGTCCAGAACTGGAAGACGCCGATGCTGGTGGTGCAAGGCGACCGCGACTTCCGGATTCCCACCGCCCAGGGCCTTTCGACCTTCACCGCCCTGCAGCGGCGCGGCATCGACAGCCGACTGGTCTTCTTCCCCAACGAGAACCACTGGGTGCTGAAGCCCGCCAACAGCGTGCAGTGGCACAATGAGGTGTTCGGCTGGCTCGACAAATATCTCGACGCGCCGAAATAGGCGCGCAGCCACGGGATACGGAAAGGCCCGGTCAGTCGCCTGACCGGGCCTTTCTCATAGGGCGGATGCGCTCAGTTCAGGATGTCGCTGAGGCGGGCGTGCTCGCGGTCGGTCATGCAGCGCGGGGCCGACCAGGTTTCGCCGCGGTCGCGGGCCTGCAGGGCCTCGTCGGCGGTGACGAAGATCGGCGCCTGGCCGAAGCGACGCTCGAAGTTGCGGCGGGCCACCGCGCCGGTTTCGCAGGGCATGACGATGCGGACGGCGCCGGGCGGTGGGGCCTCCACCGACAGGGTGCGATAGAGCTGGGCGCCGAACGCCTGTGGCGCGGGCGCCCGCTGCTGGGCGACAGCCGGGGCGGCCACGGCGGCGACCGCGAGGGCGGCGGCGAGGGCGGATGAGAGCGAGAACGACATAGGCGAAACCTCCAAAATCTCCCGAATTCACTCAGGGTTCGGAGGAATAATGGGCCAGAATCCGGCCGTGTAAAGCTTCTGTGACTGTCATAATACGAAGTCGTGAAAAACGCTCAGGAAACGGATGATAATGCGTCCACGGACGATCGCCTTGTCCTGGTCGGAAGGAGCGGAATCCAACCATTTCTGACTTGGAGCGTTGTCATCGGACCAAGGAGACGCCCCCTGACAGATGCCGCCTCGACCCCACCGGGCTGGATCCGCCTGCGCGACGGTGCGCGGCGACGGGCGGGTGTGCTCCGCGACCATGTGACCACGCGCGATCCGGTCTATCTGGCCTTCCGACATCCCGGCCCGGTCGAGACATGGGCCGGCGGCGCGGTGCTCCTGGTCGTCGCCGCCCTTGTGGTTTTTCTGATGCTGTTTGACTGGAACTGGCTGCGCGGGCCGATCGGCCGCTGGGCCTCGGTCAAGTATGACCGGCAGATCGTCCTGGCGGGCGATCTGGATGTGAAGCCGTTCAGCTGGACCCCCTCCGTAATTGTGCGCGGGCTCAGCATCGGCGGGCCGGACTGGGCGCGTGAGCGGAATACGGCCGAGGTCGACGTCCTCCGCGCCTCGGTGCGTTTGCATAGGCTGCTGGCCGGCCAGATCGAGATGCCCCTGCTGGCCCTCACCCGGCCGCGCGCGGTGCTGATCTCGGACAAGGACGGCCGCCAGAGCTGGGCCCTGAATCCGGACGAGCCTGATGACGGGGAGGGGGTGAAGCTGCCGGTGATCCAGCAGTTGGTCATCGACGACGGCCATATCGTCTATGATGACCAGAGGCGCGGCCTGACCCTGGACGCTTCGGTGTCGGCAAGGGAAAGCGACGCCTCGGGCGGCGACGCCGGTTTCGTTCTGGCCGGGGACGGCAGTCTGAACCGTTCGCCTCTCACTCTGCGGGTCGAGGGCGGCCGGTTCATCAACATCCGCCGCAACCGGCCCTATCGCTTCAATGCTGTTCTGGAGGGCGCCGGGTCGCGCCTGACGGCCGATGGGGCGATCACCCGGCCCTTCGATCTCGGCCGATTCACCGCGACGATGAGCCTGCAGGGCCAGAGCCTTGCCGACCTCTACCTGCTGACCGGTCTGGCCTTGCCGACGACACCGCCCTACCGGCTGTCCGGCGCTCTGAAGCGCGACCGGTCCGTCTGGACCTTCAACGACTTCAGCGGTCGGGTCGGCGCTTCGGACCTGTCGGGCGATCTCAGGGTGGAGGCGAAGGACCGTCTGCGCGTGGATGCGCAACTGGCGTCACGGCGTCTCGACCTGGACGACCTCATGGCCATTCTCGGCGCCCGCACCCAGACGGCGGCTTCGGGCCAGGAGACCACCACGATCAGCCCGGGCCCGCCCGGCAAGCTGCTGCCCGACGCGCCGCTGCAAGCCGAGCGTCTGCGCACCATGGACGGGACCCTGACTTACAAGGCGGCCGAGGTGAAGGCCAACGACCTCGACGTGCGCCGGGTCGATCTGGGCGCCAGGCTGGAAGAAGGCGTCCTGAACCTCGATCCCGTCTCCTTCGTCTTCAATCGCGGCGAACTGAACGGCACGGCGCGGATCAACGCCAACCGCGATGTCCCTTACAGCGCCGTCGATTTCCGTCTGTCCGGCTATCCGCTGGAATCGATCATCCCGGCGCGCGGCGGAACCCAGCCTATTTCAGGCCGGGTGCTGGGCCGGGCCAGGCTGGAGGGTTCGGGCGCTTCCATCCACGACTTCGCCGCCGGGTCGAAGGGGTCCATGAGCGTCGTCCTGCCCCAGGGCCAGATGCGCGCCGCCTTCGCCGAGCTGCTGGGCGTCAACGCCTCGGCGGGCCTGCTGAAGCTGCTCAGCGGCGACCAGTCGACCAGCGAAATCCGCTGCGGCGTAGCCGATTTCACGGTGGCGGGCGGCACGGCCACGGCGCGCACCTTCGTCGTCGACACCGACGTGGTTCTGGCGACGGGCAGGGGCTCCATCGACCTCGGCGCGGAGACTCTGAACCTGACCATCGACGGCGAGTCCAAGAAACCCCGCCTCCTGCGCCTTTGGACGCCCATCCATGTGCGCGGCTCCCTGACGGCGCCGAGCGTCGGGGTGGACACCGGTCAGGTGGTGGCCCAGGCGGGCGTGACGGGCGTGCTGGCGGCGGTCGTGGCGCCGATCGCGGCCCTCTTCAGCTTCGTTGATCCGGGCCTGGCCGAGGACGCCGACTGCGGCCGGCTCATCGCGAGCGCACGCTGAAACCCGCGCGCCGGTCTCGTTCGCGCAATCCGCACCCTTGCGTACCGCGTATCGGCGGGGGACTTATTGCCGATGAACCCAGGACCGGACATGACGCGCAGAGGCATATTGGCGCCCTTGATCGGAGCGCCCGTGGTCGCGTCCCTGCTCGCGGCTTGCACGCCGCTGGCCCTGCTGAACCGCCTGGGCCCCCGTGATCGCGGCGCGCGACGTCTGGCTCAGGACATCCCCTACGGCGACGACCCGCGTCAGAGGCTGGACGTCTACGGTCCGCCTGACGCGCCCCGTCACAGCCTGCCGGTGGTGGTCTTCTTCTATGGCGGGGGCTGGGATTCCGGATCGAAGGCCGACTACGGTTGGGCGGCCCAGGCCCTGGCGGCGCGCGGTTTTCTGGTGGTCCTGCCCGACTACCGGCTGGTGCCCCAGGTCGTCTTCCCGGCCTTCATCGAGGACGCGGCCCAGGCGACGGCCCGGGCGGCGGCGATCGCCGACGACTACGGCGGCGATCCCGGCCGTCTGGCGGTCGCGGGCCATTCGGCGGGCGCCCATCTGGCCCTGATGATCGCGCTGGATCGTCGCTATATGCAGGCGGCCGGCCGGCCTGGCCTCATCAAGGCGGCGGCGGGACTGGCGGGGCCCTACGAGTTCCTGCCGTTCGACGTGGCGGCCTCGATCAACGCCTTCGGCCGCGCGCCGGACCCGACCCTGACCCAGCCGGTGACCTTCGTCCGCGCCGACGCTCCGCCGCTGTGGCTCGGGCACGGGTCCGAGGACACCGTCGTCCATGCCGAGGACTCCGTCATCCTCGGCCGGCTGACGCGCGAGGCGGGCGGGCGCTCGGAGCTGAAGATCTATCCGGGACTGGACCACGCCGACCTGATCGCGACCTTCTCGCCCCTGTTCCGGAAGAAGGCGCCGGTTCTGGACGATGTCGCGAGCTTCTTGCACCGTCAGCTGGGCTAGATCGCGCCGTCAGGGATGGTCAGTGGCCGCAGCCGCCGCCGTCGCCCATGATCGTGTTCTGATCCCGGGAGCGACGCGATGCGGATGTTGATGATGACGGCTGTGAAGGCGCTTCTGGCCACGGCGCTTCTGGCGGCCGGTCCCGCCTGCAGCCAGACCCCGGCGGCCTCGCCGGTTCCGACGACGATCGACGCCGCCTATCGCGAGGCCCTGCGCTTGTCGCCCCTGCCGCTCGACGTCGAGGCCGGGCAGAGCGACTGGCTGGCCAGCCGCTCGGACAGCGACGATCAGTACCACCTCGAACGACTGCAACGCCGCATCGCCGCCGACCGCCGCGCCCGCGCCCTGCGGGTCCAGTCCGACGATCTCGAGAAGGACTGTCTGCAGATCGAGCTTCAGGGCTGCGGCGTGGAGGCGGGCGGCTTCCTGAAGGGCGGCGACGACTTCACCCTCTACTGGCAGGTCCAGGACGGCTTCACCGAGGAGGACGGCGTCGGCGGCGGCGTGGTGGTCCTGGAACGGCGCGGCTCCGGCGCCCTGACGCCCCTGGTCTGGACGGCCGAGGGCTCGGCCTATGAGGCGCCGCTCCTGGTCTTCGAGGGGGACGGCGAGTGGCTGCTGATCCTGCCCGGCGTCTCGCGTGGCACGGGGGCGGGTGACATGATGCGCATGATGCTGTTCCGTGACGGGGGCTGGCGTCAGGTCGATACCGACTGGCAATCCCGCGCCGGCGACCTGCTGAAGGGGCGCGAGGTGCGGCATCGCCCCAATTGGAACTTCCACGACGGGATGCGGGCCATCACCCCCCTGTGGAACGCCTCGGACGCCCAGTGCTGCGGCGAGGCCGGCGTCGCCCTGCTGGAGTTCGAGGTCATCGGCGACAAACTGACCCTGACGGACCTGAAGCCCCTCGGCGGAGGTAATTGACCGCGCTGTCCCGGTTCCGAAGCGTCACCGTCTCGCCAAGGTCACGATCTTCCGATATGGGAGGTCATGACAGAACAGATGAACGCATCGGCGGCATTGGACCGCCTCGAAACCCTCTACACCCAATCGGTCGCCAATCTGCGTGAGGCAGTGAAGACCTTCATCGACACCGGCGAGCGCGTCGATGTCGAGGCCAGGGCCAGAGGACTCTTCGCCTACCCCCAGCTCAAGGTCAGCTGGTTCGGCGACCGCCCCGCCAATCTCGAGACCCGCGCCTATGCCCGGCTGTCGCGACAGGGGGTCTATTCCACCACCGTCACCCGGCCCGACCTGTTCCGCCCCTATCTGATGGAACAGCTGACCCTGCTGGAACAGGACTATGGCGCGACCTTCGAGGTCGAGCCGTCGGAGCAGGAAATCCCCTTCCCCTATGTGCTGGACGGCTCCGACGTGGTGCTGGACCGGTCGATGACGGCGGCCATCGCCCGCTGGTTCCCGACCACGGACCTGGCCCATATCGGCGACGAGATCTCCGACGGCCTGTGGGATGCGGACGAGGACTTCCCCCTGTCCCAGTTCGACGGCCTGCGCACCGACTTCTCCCTGGCCCGGCTGCGTCACTACACCGGCACGCCGGTCGAGGACGTCCAGTCCTACGTCCTGTTCACCAACTACAATCGCTATGTCGACGAGTTCGTGCGCTGGGCCCTGGAACAGGTGCGGGATCCCGACAGTCCCTATGAGACCCTGTCCTGCGCCGGCGGGGTGACGATCTCATCCGAGACCGCCGACCCTGAGGCCGCCGCAATGGACGCCGCCTGGAAGAAACACCAGATGCCGGCCTATCACCTGACGGCGCCGGGGCGGACGGGCATCACCCTGGTCAACATCGGGGTCGGGCCGTCGAACGCCAAGACCATCTGCGACCACCTGGCGGTCATGCGGCCGCACGTCTGGATGATGATCGGCCACTGCGGGGGCCTGCGTCCGACCCAGACCATCGGCGACTTCGTTCTGGCCCACGCCTATCTGCGCGACGACCATGTGCTGGACGCGGTCCTGCCGCCGGACATCCCCATCCCCTCGATCGCCGAGGTCCAGCGCGCCCTCTATGACGCGGCCAAGATCGTCTCCGGCGCGCCGGGCGAGGAGGTCAAGCGACGCCTGCGCACCGGCACGGTGGTGACCACCGACGACCGGAACTGGGAGCTGCGCTATTCCAAGTCGGCCCTGAGGTTCAACCAGAGCCGCGCCGTCGCCATCGACATGGAGAGCGCCACCATCGCCGCCCAGGGCTATCGCTTCCGCGTCCCCTACGGCACCCTGCTCTGCGTGTCGGACAAGCCCCTGCACGGAGAGATCAAGCTGCCGGGCCAGGCCAACCGCTTCTATGAGGGCTCGATCTCGGAGCACCTCCAGATCGGCATCAAGGCCGTGGACCTGCTGCGCGAGGAGGGGAACACCCTGCATTCCCGCAAGCTGCGCGCCTTCGACGAGCCGCCGTTCCGGTGACCTGATCCGACGATCAGTCCGCCTCGTCCTCGATGGCGTGGATCTGGTCGTCGTCGAGGCCGAAATGGTGGCCGATCTCGTGGATCAGGACGTGGGCGATCAGTTCGTCCAGGCCCACGTCGCCGCGCTCGCACCATTCGTCGAGGATGGGCCGGCGATAGAGGAAGATGCGCGAGGGCTCGGCGGCCGGGCCCATGGAATCGCGACGGCCGATGTCCACGCCCTGATAGAGGCCGGTCAGCTCGAACGGATCCTCCATGCCGAAATGGGCCAGGGTCTCCTCGTCGGGAAAGTCGTCGATGCGGAACACCACCTCGCCCGCCGCCTGACGGAACATCTCCGGCAGGGCGGCGAAGGCCGCCTCGGCCAGGGCGGCGAAATCCTCCAGCGAAGGCGCGGCGCGATCGGTCCAGTCGGGAGAGGGAGGCATCGGGGCTCTGGGCGAGAGTGACGAGTGACGACTGTGGGGACCGCCTCGCCCGGCCACAAGCGTCGACCGCCGGACTGCGACCTCAAAGCCCAGTTCTCGCCACTCGCCACTCGTCACTCGCCACTTCTCCGGTATGGTGAATCGACGAATCGGCGGGTGAAGGCATGGCGGAGGCCGAAATCGCATTTGTGGCGGCGGCGGGGGCGGCGGGGTTGGCCCTGTCGATCAGCGCCTGGGCGTGGCGTCTGCGCCGTCGCGTCGCCGCGCAGGAGGCGGCGGCCGAACGTCGGGCCGCCCTCCAGGCCGCCGGCCTGTCGGAGCGAGACGGCGCCCTGTCGGCCTTCGACGACGTCCGCATCGGACTGACGCCGGACGGGGCGATCTCGGCCCTGCTGGGCGCTCCGGCGGCGGTGCAGGCGGCGCGGGCCGCCGTCGCTCCGGCGACCGACGCCGCCTCGCTGGACGATGGCCAGGCCCTGCTGTCCATCCTGCGCGCCGCCTTCCCCGAAGCCCTGCGCGACCTGGTGGACGCCGGCGCCCCCTTCGATGAAACCCTGGAGACGGCCTCGGGCGTCTGGACGATCGAGGGGCGGCCCGGGCTGGGCGCCGCCTGGCTGAGGCTGGCGCCGGGGCAGGAGCATGGGCCGGGGGTGGACGTGGGTCTGGGCCTGCTGACCGATGCCTCTCCGGCGCCCACCTGGGTGGTGGATCGCACCGGGGGTCTGGTCTGGGCCAACCGCGCCTGGCTGGCCGAGGTCGGCGCCCAGAGCCTCGACGAGGCCCGCACCCAGTCGCTGAGCTTCGACCGCGGCGCGGACTCGATCCTGAACGAGGCGCGGCGCCTGGCCGTGCGTCAGGAGGGCTTCCGCTGGACCACGGGCGGCGACCGCCGCCGCGCCTGGCGCATCGTCGCCGAGCCCCTCGCCGCCGCCGGGGTGGTGCTGGCCTTCGCCGTCGACATGACCGACGCCGAGGAGACGCGCGACACCCTGCGTCGCCACGTCGAGGCCCATGACGAGACCCTGAATCACCTGGCCGACGCCGTGGCCATCTTCGGTCCGGCCAAGCGGTTGGCCTTCCACAACACCGCCTTCCAGCAGCTGTTCAACATCGATCCGGCCTGGCTGGACGAGCGGCCGACGCACGCCGAGCTGCTGGATCGGCTGCGCCAGAAGCGACAACTGCCCGAGGTCGTCGACTACGCGGGCTGGAAGGCCAACGAGCTCGACTTCTACGGTGCCGCCGAGGCCGCGCCGGACGACAGCTGGTCCCTGCCGGATGGCCGGACGTTGCGCGTCGTGCGCCAGCCCCATCCGCTCGGCGGCATCCTGCTGCTGTTCTCGGACATCACCGACGAGCTGCAGCTGCGCAGCCGCTACAACGCCCAGATCCAGGTCCAGACCGCGACGCTCGACAAGCTGAACGACGCCGTGGCCGTGTTCGGGTCGGACGGGCGGCTGCGGTTGCACAACGACGCCTTCGAGAGCTTCTGGGGCCTGTCCGCCGAGCGTCTGACCGAGGCCGGGGATTTCGACGCCGTGGCCGCCCTGGCGCGTGAGACCATGCCTGATCCGGCGCTCTGGCTCGGGCTGAAGGCGCGGGTCGCCGACCCCGACCCGGAGAGCCGTGTGCCGATCTCGGGCGAAGGGCGGACCGCCGACGGCCGGATCGCCGCCTGGCAGACCCGCCCCCTGCCGGACGGCGCGACCCTTGTGGCCTTCTCCGACGTCACGGCCCGGCGCGAACTGGAACAGGCCCTGGCGGCCAAGGCTGCGGCGCTGGAGGAAAGCCAGGCGTTGAAGCGGGAGTTCGTCGGTTCGGTCAGCTATGAGCTGCGCACCCCCCTGACCACCATCGTCGGCTATTCGGAACTGCTGGAGACGCTCGGCGACCTGCCGGAACGCAGCCGCCAGCACGCGGGCGCCATCCGTTCGGCCGCCAACCAGCTGGCCCGCTCCATCGACGACGTGCTCGACATGGCCCAGATCGACGCGGGGGAGATGGAGCTGTCCATCGGCGAGATGCGGGTGGACACCCTGTTGAGCGACGCCGCCGACGCCGTGCGCGCCCGCATCGAGGGACGCGGCGCGACCCTGAGCGTCGAACACGGCGACGGCCCCTCGTCCATTCGCGCCGACGCCCGCCGCATTCGTCAGGCTCTGGATCACTTGCTCGACAACGCCGCACGCGCGGTGTCCGAGGGGGGCCGGGTGCGGCTGTCGGCCGAATACGGCGCCGCAGAGGTCCGACTGAGGGTCGAGGACACCGGCCGCGGCATCCCCTACCACCTCCAGGCCCACGTCTTCGACCGCTTCGTGCGGCGCGAACGCGGCGGCCCCGGCGTCGGCCTGGCCCTGGTCAAGGCCCTGGTCGAACTCCACGGCGGCTGGGCCGAGGTCGAGAGTGAACCCGGCAAGGGCGCGGCCTTCATTCTGCATCTGCCGCTGGCGGAGGCGGTCGGCGGTGCGCCCGAGCTGGCGCTCGGTTGAGGCGATAGGCATCAGGCAACAGGGAGCAGGCAACAGGCAATAGGAGGCCAATGGCTGGCGATGCGTGGGTTGCGCCCCTGTTGCCTGTTGCCTAGTGCCTAGTGCCTCAGCTCACCGGACCTTCGACATGGCCGACACCCCCCTCCTCAAGACCGCCCTGATCTACGATTTCGACGGCACCCTGGCGCGGGGGAACATGCAGGAGGTGACCTTCATCCCCTCCGTCGGCATGGACATCGGCGACTTCTGGGGCGAGGCGGACAAGCTGACCAAGTCGGCGGACGGCGACAATATCCTGATGTATATGCAGCTGATGCTGCAACGGGCGCGGCACAGCGACCAGCCCATCACCAAGGCGCTTCTGGCCGAGCACGGACAGGAGGTGAAGCTGTTCGACGGCCTGAAGTCAGACCTGACCGGCCCCGGCTGGTTCGAGCGCATCGACGCCATCGGCGCGAAATACGGGCTGGAGATCGAGCACTACATCATCTCCGCCGGTCTGGAAGAGATGATCGACGGCTGTCCCATCCGCGACGCCTTCCACCACGTCTTCGCGTCCAAGTTCGCCTATGACGATCACGGGGTGGCGATCTGGCCTGCCGTCGGCGTCAACTACACCACCAAGACCCAGTATCTGTTCCGCATCAACAAGGGGGTGCTGAACCACTGGGATCACGAGCGGATCAACCGGTTCACCGCCGACGAGGATCGCCGGATACCGTTCGAGCGGATGATCTTCCTGGGCGACGGGGACACCGACGTGCCGACCATGAAGATGATGCACACCAAGGGCGGCTTCTCGATCGCCGTCTATGACCCGCGCAACTCCGAGAAGGATCAGAAGAAGATCTACAGTCTGATCTCGGAGGACCGGGTCAACTTCGTCGCCGCCGCCGACTACCGCGAGGGCCAGCCGCTGGACCTGATCGTCAAGGGCCTGATCGGCCGTATCGCCATCAACGCCGGGACCATGCCGGCGATCGACTGATGATCAGACCAGCCCGGTCACGGCCGGCGCCTCGGCGCCGCTGTCGGGGAAGACCTGGGCGTCCAGCACCGCGCGGTCCACGCCCAGATGGTCGCGCAGCACCCCCTTGAACACCGCCCGCACGTCCAGGGTGGGGGCCAGGTCGCGGTTCTCGAACAGGGCGGCGTCAGACAGTCCCGGCCAGTCGCCGATGGGGCCGCCGCGCTTGATCGCGCCGCCCGCCAGCATCAGGGTCGAGGCCGTGCCGTGGTCGGTGCCCTGGGTGCCGTTGACCCGCGCGGTGCGGCCGAATTCGGTGGCGACGATCACGACGGTGCGGCTCCATTCGCCGCCCAGACCCTGACGCAAGCCGCCGACCAACTGGTCAAGCTGGGTCAGGCGCGCCTGAAGCTGGGCGTTCTGGCGGGCGTGGGTGTCCCAGCCGTCCAGCGACAGGGCGACCACGTCAGCCCCGCTCTCGCCGGTCATCAGTCTGGCGACGGCCGAGCCGAGACCCGCAGCATCGCCCCGGCGGGGCGACCCGTCGGTTCCGCTCGCCATGGACTGAGCCAGGGCCTCGGTTTCGAGACCGCGCGCCAGATTGGTCGCCAGCATCCGGTCCTCGACGTAGAGATCTTGCAGCAGGGAGGCGAGGCGGTCGTCGCCGCCGATTCGGCCCCCGGGCGCCCAACTGGACGTCTCGGCCGGGCCGCGCAGGATCAGGGGCGTCTGGGCGCCGATCGACAGGCCGCGCCCATTGACCGCCCCGAGCGCCCGGTTCAGCCAGCCGCTGTCGGACTGATGCAGCCGTTCGCCGCCGCTTTCCAGCATGTCCTGGGCGTCGAAATGGGAGCGGATGCGGGTGGGGATGGCGACGGCCGGCGCGAAACGAAGCTGGCCCTGGCCATGGAGGCCGTGGAGACCGGCCAGGGCTGGATGCAGGGCGAAACCCTGTTCCAGCCTCAGCCCGCCCTCGGCCTCGCCCGGCGCCTTCATGGCGAGCGGGCCGCGCAGGCGGATGTAGTCGGGGTCGGCCCAGGGGGCGGTGACGGACAGTCCGTCCATGGCGCCGCGGGCGATGACCACGACCAACTTGGGTCGTCCGCCGGCGGTCTGGGCCGCTGCCTGTCCGGCGAAGGTCAGGCTGAGCCCGCCGACGCCGAGTCCGGCCAGCAGGCGGCGGCGATCAAGGGCGAGGCGGGGCGTGTGGATGAGGTCGGTCATCGGCGTTGGAACTCCGGCGACATGAGGAAGAGGGTCAGGGCCTCGGGGCGGCTCTCGGCGCGCGACACGGCGGTGCGGGTGCGGTCGGTCAGGCGGGCGCCCAGCGCCGCCTCGGCGATCTGTACCGGCTCCCTCTGGCCCCGCGCCACGTCGGCGACGGTCGAGGCCCATTCCAGCCGTTTGACCAGGGCGTCCGGCCCGGCCCAGTCCGCAGCCGTGTCCGGCCAGCCCTCGGGCGAGGGCGCGGAGAAGGCCGGCTGGCCCATGGCGATCAGCGGTTGCTGCAGACCCTGCGGACGTTGCGGCGTGGTGCCCAGGGCCCGGTGGGTCGAGACGATGAACTCATAGGGGGTCTTCACCTTGGCGGGCGAAGGTGTCCAGGCCTCGGGGGCGGCGATCAGGGCGCGGGCGACGACGTCGAGACGGCCGTTGGACGACAGCCAGGCCTTCTCCAGCGTGGCCACCAAGGCCGGCGGCGGATCGTCGGCGACGAAATGGACGGCGATCCGGTGGGCCAGCCGCTTCGCCGTCTGCGGCCGGGTCGCGAGGTCGCGCAGGATGGCCTCGCCCTGGGCCTCTCCGCCCTCGGGGTGACGCCGGCCCATGACCGTGCGCTCGCCGGGCTCATGCAGGATGGGACGGAAGGCGAAGCCGTTTCGGCCGGGCTGGTCGGCGACCAGGGCCGCGCGCCGGGCGTTCGGACGCCGGGGCTGGCCTGCGGCCTGGCCCTCCAGCGACCAGCCGGTCAAGGCCCGGGCGAATTCGGTGACATCCGCCTGGCTGTAGCCGCCCTCGGCGCCGACGGTATGTAGCTCCAGGATCTCGCGGGCGAGGTTTTCGTTCAGCCCGGCCGACCGTCTCTGACCCGCGAGGCTGTTGGGCCCGACCGACTGGGCCTGGTCCAGGTAGAGCAGCATGGCCGGATGTTGTTCGGCCGCCACGAGCAGGTCGGCGAACGGGCCGAACACATGCGGGCGGATCGCCTCGCGCTCATACTGGCCGATGAAGACGGCGCTCTGGAACTTCACCGCCGACACGGTCAGGGCGTTGGCCCAGAACAGGGCCCAGCGCTCGGCGAAGCCGTCGGGCGTGCCCGCCCCGAGCTGGGCGCGGGCAAGGAATTCCTGGGCCGTGTCCTGCACCAGATTGCGCCGCTCCATCCGCCGGGCGTCGAAGGCGGCCTGGGCCTGCGGGTTTTCTACCGGGGCGGCGTTCATGGCGGGGACCATGGCGGCGGGAGCCCTCGCAGCCGGGGTCGCAGGCGCGTCCTGGCGGCGTATCTGACGCGCGTTCGAAGCGGCGTCGCGATACGCCGCGAATTGCAGCACCCGCTGGCTGGAGTCGGGGAACTCTCCGGCGGGCTGAGGCGCGCCGGTGGGCCGGATCTGACCCTCGAGCCAGGCCCGGGGGTCGCGCGAGACCGCGTCGATCTCGCCGGGCCTCGCGCCCAGGCCGAATCGCGTCAGGGCGATGGAGGCCGCGAGATTGTTGTCGGATGGAGCCATGTGCCTGCCTCTCCGCATATCGGCGATGACAGTCTAACGGACGTTCGGACCGAATCCGGCGCGACCGTCGCTCATTGGGCGCGATGGCGCATCCAGGCGTCCTTGGCCGCCGCGAGCCGCCCCGGCACCAGTCCGGTCAGGGGCGTGGCCTTGATCGAACATTTCAGGCCCAGATCCTGACCCTTGCTCCAGGCCACCTGGGCTTCGCAGGCCGTGCCCGCCGTCAGGTCCACCACCACGATCACCGGCGGCAGGCCCATGGTCCGGTCCAGCCGGATACGCAGGCCGCTGTCGGAGACGTCAACGATCAGACACCGGGTCTCCTGACCGTCCGACAGGATCAGTCCGCGCGAATCCACCAGCCGCCGGGGCTCGGTGCGGCGTTCGTCGGGGCGGGGGGAGCGGGAAAACAGGGCCATGGATCACCCAACGCCCGAAACGGCGTTACGGCTGCGTCTGTCGGCCCGGAGGCTCAGTGCTGGCTTTCCGGCAGGCGCACGATCAGGCCGTCCAGGTCGTCGGACACCCGGATCTGGCAGGACAGGCGGCTGTTGGGCTGCACATTGTCGGCGAAATCCAGCATGGATTCCTCCATGGCCGAGGGCCGGCCCGTCTCGGCGGCGAAGGCTTCATCGACATAGACATGGCAGGTCGCGCAGGCGCAGGCCCCGCCGCAGTCGGCGTCGATGCCCGGCACATTGTTGCGGATCGCGCCTTCCATAACGCTGAGGCCGGTCTTGACCTCGACCGCATGCTCGCGGCCGTCGTGTTCGATGTAGGTGATCTTCGCCATCAGGGCGTCTTATCAAGGCGGCGGCCAGAGGCAAGGCCGTAAGTTGATGCCATACCTGTTGTATGGCATACTGGCCGTATGGGAGAGATGCGAAAAATTACGGCCTTCATTCCCGCCGACCTGTTGGACGACGGACAGCGTGTGACGGGACTCGGTGTCAGCGAAACCCTGCGGGAGGCCCTTCGGCGCATGAAGCGGGCCGACGCCTATGCACGTCTTCGCGCCTTGCGAGGAACGATGGACCTCGAGGCGGGAGGCGCTACCCTGGCTGACTTGCGAGAGGACAAGGATCATGACTGGGACGGCTCGGTAAGTGATCGCCGTTGATAGCAGCACGCTCATCGATTGGTTCAAGGGCCTCGACACCCCTCAGACGACTGCGCTCGAGGCCGCGATGGATGAGGACAGCCTCTATCTTCCGCCGCCGGTGGAGGCCGAACTGCTGTCGTTTCCTAATCCCCAGCCCGCGCTTTTGGCGGTGCTCAATGATTTGCCCCGGCTCGAGCTTATCGAAGGTTTCTGGTCGCGCGCCGGCCTGACCCGCCAAATGGTGCGTCGAAACGGTCGAAAGGCGAAATTGGCTGACGCCCTCATCGCGCAATTCTGTCTGGATGCAGACGCCACCCTCATCACCAGCGACGATGACTTTCGTCACTTCGCCGCCCACTGCGGGCTCAGGCTGGCCGTCTAGCCAATCGCCCCGTCAGGCGGCGATATAGACCCAGGCTTCAAGGCCCGAGGTCAGCGGGGCCAGAACCCGTCTGTAGTCCTCGGCCTCATAGCGGTCTGCGGCAGCCAGTTCCTGTTCCGTGATGCGGAAGACCACGCCCGGCACGACATCGGCCGGGTCGTCGGTGGGGTGCAGGATCAGGTGATGGGTCAGGCCGCTTTCGGCGATGACCTCGGGATCGGTGATCTCGATTTCGCCGATGGAAAAGCCGGTCAGGACATCGGCCGCCCCTTCGAGACGGCGACCGAAGTTGGCCATCTGGACGGCCGGGTCCTGAAGCGTCCCGTAGGAGAACAGCAGGACCTCGGCCATCGGTTCAGGCAGCCTGCTTCTTCCGGCTCGGCGACACCATCAGGGCCTTGGTCTTGGCGATGGCCTCGGCCGGGTTCAGTCCCTTGGGGCAGACCTGGGCGCAGTTCATGATGGTGTGACAGCGGTAGAGCTTGAACGGGTCCTCGAGGTCGTCGAGGCGCTTGTCCGTGGCGTCGTCGCGGCTGTCGGCGATCCAGCGGTAGGACTGCAGCAGGGCCGCCGGACCCAGGTATTCCGTCTGGTTCCACCAGTAGCTGGGGCAGGAGGTCGAGCAGCAGGCGCAGAGGATGCACTCATACAGGCCGTCCAGCTTCAGCCGGTCTTCCGGTGACTGCAGACGCTCCTTTTCCGGGTCCGGCTCGTCGGACTGGAGGTAGGGCTGGATCGAGTCATACTGGGCGTAGAACAGGCTCAGGTCCGTCACCAGATCCTTGACCACCGGCTGGTGGGGCAGGGGGGAGACGGTGATGTTCGAGGACTGGCATTCATCCCAGCCCTTGGTGCAGGCCAGGGTGTTGCGCCCGTCGATGTTCATCGAGCAGGAGCCGCAGATGCCCTCGCGACACGACCGGCGGAAGGCCAGGGTCGGGTCGATCTCGTTCTTGATGTGGATCAGGGCGTCCAGCAGCATCGGGCCGTGGTCGTCGGCCGAGACCTCATAGACGTCCCAGCGCGGATCGGCGTCGACCTCGGGGTCGTAGCGATAGACCTTGTAGGTCTTGACGTTCTTGGCGCCGGCCGGGGCCTTGTGGACCTTGCCCTTGTTGGGCTTGGAACCGCGGGGGAGGGTGAGCTGGACCATCTTAGTAAACCCGCGCCTTGGGCTCGATATACGAGACGTCGTCGGACATGGTGTAGTTGTGCACCGGGCGGTAGTCGATCTGGACGTTCTGGCCCGGACGTTTCCACGCCAGGGTGTGCTTCATCCAGTTCACGTCGTCGCGGTCGGGGAAGTCCTCGCGGGCGTGGGCGCCGCGCGATTCCGTGCGGTTCAGACCGCCCTCGATGGTCACCAGGGCCTGGGCGATCAGGTTGTCGTATTCCATCGTCTCGACCAGATCCGTGTTCCAGATCAGGCCGCGATCGGTGGTCTTGATGTCCGAGCCTTGCGCGTCGATGGCGCGCAGCTTGTCCACGCCCTGTTGCAGGGTCTCGCCGGTGCGGAACACCGCCGCATCGGCCTGCATGGCCTGCTGCATGGCCAGGCGCAGGTGCGAGGTCGGGGTCGAGCCGTTGGCGTGGCGGAAGCGATCCAGACGGCCGATGTGGGCGTCCGTGACGCTGGCGGGGGCGTCCGGCACGGCCGAGGTCTTGTCCACCACCTCGCCGACGCGCAGGCCGGCGGCGCGACCGAACACCACCAGGTCGGTCAGGGAGTTTGAGCCCAGGCGGTTGGCGCCGTGCACGGACACACAGGCCGCCTCGCCCACGGCCATCAGGCCGGGCACCACGCTGTCGGGATTGCCGTCGCGCAGGGTCAGAACCTCGCCGTGATAGTTGGTCGGGATGCCGCCCATGTTGTAGTGGACGGTCGGCAGAACCGGGATCGGCGCCTTGGTGACGTCCACCCCGGCGAAGATCTTGGCCGATTCCGAAATGCCCGGCAGGCGCTGGTGCAGGATCTTGGGATCGAGGTGATCCAGGTGGAGGAAGATGTGGTCCTTCTTCGGACCCACGCCCCGGCCTTCACGGATTTCGATGGTCATCGAGCGGCTGACCATGTCGCGCGGGGCCAGGTCCTTCACGGTCGGCGCATAGCGCTCCATGAAGCGTTCGCCCTCGGAGTTGGTCAGGTAGCCGCCCTCGCCACGCGCGCCCTCGGTGATCAGGCAGCCGGCGCCATAGATGCCGGTCGGGTGGAACTGGACGAACTCCATGTCCTGCAGCGGCAGGCCGGCGCGCAGCACCATGGCGTTGCCGTCGCCGGTGCAGGTGTGGGCCGAGGTGGCGCTGAAATAGGCGCGGCCGTAACCGCCGGTGGCCAGGATGACCATCTTGGCGCGGAAGCGGTGCAGCTGTCCGTTGTCGAGTTGCAGGGCGGTCACGCCGGTGCAGACCCCGTCCTGCATGATCAGGTCGAGGCCGAAGTATTCGACGAAGAATTTCACCTCGCGGCGCACCGACTGGCCGTAGAGCGTGTGCAGGATGGCGTGGCCGGTGCGGTCGGCGGCGGCGCATGTGCGCTGCACCGGGCCCTCGCCGAAGTTGCGGGTCATGCCGCCGAAGGCGCGCTGGTAGATCTTGCCTTCCTCGGTGCGCGAGAAGGGCACGCCCCAGTGTTCAAGCTCGTAGACGGCCTTGGGCGCGTTCCGGACCAGGTATTCGATGGCGTCCTGGTCGCCCAGCCAGTCCGACCCCTTGACGGTGTCGTACATGTGCCACTGCCAGCTGTCCTCGCCCATGTTGCCGAGCGAGGCGGAGATGCCGCCCTGGGCCGCCACGGTGTGGGAGCGGGTCGGGAAGACCTTGGTGACGCAGGCGACCTTCAGCCCCTGCTGGGCCGCGCCGAGGGCGGCGCGAAGGCCGGAGCCTCCGGCGCCGACGACGACGACGTCATAGGCGTGATCGACGAACTCATAGGCAGCCATTGCGGATCAGACCCCGGCCGGCAGCGGCGCGGAACCCAGCGCCAGCCGCACGATGAAGAAGACGCCGGCCGCGGCCAGCACGAAACAGACCAGGTTCAGCAGAGCGATCAGCGCGCCCTTGGTCCCCGGCTTGTGGATGTAGTCCTCGATCACGACCTTCCAGGCCAGGCTGGAGAAGCCGAAGAAGAACAGCACCGTCAGGACCAGAAGTCCGGCGTTCAGCTTGTCGGCGGCCCAGGCCGCCACGGCCGCATAGTCCTTGCCCGCCAGGGTGAAGGCGCTGGAGGCGACCCAGACGCCCAGGGGCATCAAGGCCAGCAGGGCGACCTTCTCTGTGGCCCATTCCCCGGCGCCGTGGCGCTCGGAGATCTTGACGTCGTTTCTGTATTTCGCGGGACCGCTCACAGCGAAACCCTCCCGGTGGCGAACAGGGCGATCCAGAACAGGACGCCGAGGACGAGCGGGCCCCAGACGGCGATCTGGGACAGCAGGTTGGCGGTCTTCACGTCCAGACCGATCAGGGCGTCGTTGAGCAGGTGACGCCCGCCGTTCAGGATCAGGGAGAAGAGCACCACCGTCAGGCCGAAGCCGACGAACAGGCCGAGCGGCGAGGCGGCCAAGGCGGTGAAGTTCGCATAGGCCTCGGGTCCGAAACCAAGCGCCGCCAGCCAGCCCAGGACGAAGACCGAACCCACGCCCGCCGCGATGATCGTCGCGCGGAACAGGATGGAGGCCGCCATGGTGATGTGCCAGCGCCAGACCTCCATGTGCGGAGACAGGGGCGTCTTGTGACCGTTGGGCTGGACGACGAAGCGGCCGGTGCGATCGCTCATCCCTCCCTTCGGGGCGGCGTGCTTGGGCTGAGTCATGCGAATGGTTCTCAAAAGCCCTGAAAAATCAGGCGTCGGGACTGCGTGCCATGGCTTTAGTGACCGCGCGCCGGGGGTGTCAACGCAGGCGCGCTGCACTGCGGCGAAAAACCCGGGCCAGCTTGGCCGCAGTCCCGGTTTCAGGTGTGGCGTCGAGGCACTAGGCAAGCCTCGGGCCGGCGCCCCAGGGTGGGGGTATGGTGTTGTTCGCGCTCGCGATCCTCGGCCTTTCCGACCCGCAGACGACGACTTCGCCCGCCGTCGCGCCCCCGCCGGTCGTCTATCGCCGCCCGGCGATCGCCCCCTATGAGCCGCCGTCGGACTTTGGTCGGCAACGGGCCGAGGGCGATGCGGTCGGCCGCCCGCGCCGCGCGGCGGGCCGCCCCGATGCGGACGGCGACTATCAGGTCGCCGTCGAGGACCGGCGTCGCGCCGCCCAGGCCCTGATGGGCCCGCTCGACGGGGTCTGGCGTGTGATCGACGACCGGGGGCTGACGGTGATGGAACTGGCCCTGACCGATCCTGGCGAAGGGCAGGCCGTCGAGGGGGCGTGGAGCCGGACCACGGCGCGCGGCGCCCGTCGCTCGGGCATGATCGGGACGGTGGCGCGCGACGGCGCCGAGGTGCGCATCGACCTCGCGGACGACGCCCGGCTCCGTCTGCTCGACGTGGCCGGTCATTGGGTCGGGCTGCTTGACGAGGGGCGTCGGGAGCGAAGCGTCGCCCTTACCCCTGCGTCTCTCTAGACCGGGCTTCGCTTCACCGTTTCGATCAGGCGGTTCAGGGTCTCCAGCTGATGCGGCGCGGCGCCCGGCCGGCCCCAGACCGGATCGGGCCAGAGCGGGTCGTCACGACGGCGGCCCACGACATGGACGTGCAGTTGGGCGGTGACATTGCCCAGGGCGGCGGTGTTCAGCTTGTCCACCGGGCGACCCATGAGGACGCCCAGGGCGCGGTCGACCCGCCCGGCCGCGACGACCTCCTCCATCAGCCGGGCGCGGTCGTCCGCCGACAGATCCTCGAACTCCACGGCGCCCGCCGCGCGTGGAATCAGGATCAACCAGGGGAACCGGCCGTCGTTCTGAAGCCTCACATGGCACAGGGGCCAGTCTGCCACGGCGACGGAGCCGGCCTCGAAGGCGGAATCGACCTCGAACACGCTCATGCCGCCTCAGCGCAGGCCATAGACCACGCAGGCGCTGTCGGTCAGGACCTGAAGCGGCGGCTGCAGGGCCAGACGCGCCGCCTCGATCTGGGTTTCCGACGGCGGCTGGCCCGGTGCGGGCGGAGGCGGCGGAGGTGCGGGCGGCGGTGGGGGCGGGGCCATCATCGCCTCCATGCGCGATCCGGTCACCACCTCCCCGTCCACAGTTGTCTGCTGCCCTCCCGCTGCAGAATAGGAGGGCCAGCCGGCCAGGACATCGGTCTGGCAGGCGCGGCCAGTGGGGTCGATGACGCGCACCGAGCCCAGCTGGGCTCCGGCGTTCACGGCGGCGGCCTCGGCCCGGCGACGGGCGTCCTTCATCGCCTCGGCGGCCAGATTGGCCTTCCAGCTGTTTTCGGGCTCCAGAGTGAACCAGACCGGGCTGATGCTGGTCGGCTGGGTCGCCACCACGGTGGCATAGACCCGCTCCAGCACGGCGATGTCGCGCACGGTCAGCCGCACCGAGGCCTCGGTCTGATAGCGCTGGATCTTGTCGGGGCGGATGTTGTCGCGAAGGTTCCCGGCCTCGTCGCGGTACTGTTCGTACAGGGGGCGGGTGTTCAGGGTGGTCTCGACCCGCACCTTGTCCGCGCCGTAGCCTGCCAGGGTCTGGCTGAGCGCCCGAACCTGATCGGCGGCCTTGCGCGACGCCTCGGCGGCCGAGCGGTCGATGGCCTGGAAGCTGGCGTTGAACCCGGCGCGGTTGGCCGTGATCTCGACCCGCACTTGTCCGATCGAGGCGATGACCGGATCGCGCATCCACCAAGGGGCGGGCACATACTGCTGGCCGATGGTGGCGGGCGGGGTCTGGGCGAGGACCGGCGGCGCGACGGCCGCGCCGAGGGTCGAAAGGGCGAGAACGGCGGGCAGGATACGCATGGGACAGCCTCCGGTTGGTCCCCACCTTCGCAGCCCCGACCAAGGCCGTAAAGCGGGGCGCTTGCTCCAGCGGACTTGCAGGTCTAGACCGCCGCCCAACGATTTCTTCTCGCAACTGCAAACGGCCCGAGCCGCTCCCCGGCGACGGCCTTCAACCCCCGGCCTCAAGTCGCGCGAACGTGCGTCAGGCCCAGAAGGAGATGCGTATGGCTCGCGCAAAGATCGCCCTCATCGGCGCCGGCATGATCGGCGGCACCCTGGCCCATGTGGCCGCGCGCGAAGCCCTGGGCGACGTGATCCTGTTCGACATCGCCGAGGGCACCCCCCAGGGCAAGGCGTTGGACATCGCCGAGGCCACCTCGGTCTTCGGGTCGTCGGTCTCGCTGAAGGGCGCCAACGACTATGCCGCGATCGCCGGCGCCGACGTCTGCATCGTCACCGCCGGGGTGCCGCGCAAGGACGGCATGAGCCGCGACGACCTGGTCTCCATCAACCTCAAGGTCATGAAGGCCGTCGGCGAAGGCATCAAGGCCCACGCCCCGTACGCCTACGTCATCTGCATCACCCACCCGCTCGACGCCATGGTCTGGGCCCTGCAGAAGTTCTCGGGCCTGCCGAAGGAGAAGGTTGTCGGCATGGCCGGCGTGCTGGACTCGGCCCGCTTCGCCTACTTCCTGTCGGAAAAGACCGGCGTCTCGGTTCAGGACATCCACGCCTGGACCCTGGGCGGTCACGGCGACGACATGGTGCCGATGGTGCGCCACTCGACTGTCGGCGGCCTGTCCCTGCCTGACGCCGTCGCGGCGGGCTTCCTGTCCCAGGCCGATCTGGACGCCATCGTGACCCGCACCCGCAAGGGCGGCGGCGAGATCGTGGCCCTGCTGAAGACCGGCTCGGCCTTCTACGCTCCGGCCGAAAGCGCCATCGCCATGGCCAAGTCCTATCTGCTGGATCAGAAGCGCGTCCTGCCCTGCGCCGTCTGGCTGTCGGGCGAATACGGCCTGTCGGACCTCTATGTCGGCGTTCCGGCCCTGATCGGCGCCAACGGCGTCGAGAAGATCGTCGAGTTCACCACCAACGACGACGAGAAGGCCATGTTCAAGAAGTCGGTGGAGTCGGTCCAGGGTCTGATCCAGGCCTGCAAGGACATCGAGCCCTCGCTGGCTTGAGCAGCGACCTCTGACACCGGAGTTGAGATGGGCCGTGGAGATCTCCACGGCCCTTTTTCTTTGCCGGGATCCAGGTTGAGTTTTGGCGGTCCGCGCCCCGCGATGGCGGGCCTCGGTCTTGCGCCTGGGTTCACCACGACGAGCACAGGGATGTCACAGCGACCACAACGGGACTGGTCGCGACCTCGTCGTATTCGTCGTGGCTCGCCGTGTGCGTTGTGATGAACGACATCGGGTCGTCCTTACCACCGGAGGCCCGCTGACGCGGGACACCTCGGCCGAGGTACATCCAGTCTCAGCTATGGCGGCTTCAGCCGCCCGGTGCGGCCGGGGCGACGGTCGGCGTCGCGGTGGTGCGGTCGGTGGTCATGACGCGGACGAACTCGGGCAGGAGGCTGCGCCAGATGGCCAGGGGGTCGGTCAGTTCCTCGGCGCCGCCGGACGGGACCAGCACGTCGAACTGGGCCAGGGCCGAGGGCGGGCCACCGGCCTCGCCGGGCTCGTAGACGGCCTTCATGAAGCGGCGGTCTCGGTTCCAGTCGTTGATCTTCGCCGGGGTGACCTGGGCGTTGGCCAGGCCGGCGGTGAACTGGAGGTCCGAGCAGACGTCGCCGTCGCACGATTGCAGGAACAGGATCCAGGGCAGGCCGTCGGTGGTGACGCGCATGTAGCGGCGGTCGCCGTCCTGCTTGACCGGCTCGGCCGTGGCGCCCTGAGTCGCCAGCCAGGCGGTCAGGGTCGCGGCGCTCAGGCCGGGGACGGGACGAGGCTCGGGCGCCGCGGCGGGTGCGGGGGCGGCGGGCGGGGCGGCCGGGGCGGTCTGGGCCAGAACGGATCCGGCGGAGGCGAGCAGGGCGGCGGCGGCGAGGACGACAGGTTTCATGCCGCCGACACTATCGGCGAATACGGCGAAGTCGAGACGTCAGTCGTGGGCGGCGGCTTCCAGCCATGAGGCGCTGGACATCTCTTGCAGCCGCGACACGGTCCGCTCGAACTCGAAGGCGCCGTCGCCGGTGGGATAGAGGGCCTCCGGCGCCGCGTCGGCCTGAACCACCAGTCGCGTCTTAGCCTCATAGAGGGCGTCGATCAGGGTCACGAACCGGCGGGCCTCCTGACGCCGCTCCGGCCCCAGGGTCTTCACCCCGTCGATGAACAGGGTGTGGAACCGCCCGGCCATGGCCAGATAGTCCTGCGGCCCGAGCGGGCGGGCGCACAATTCCTCGAAGGTCGCGCGGGCCAGTCCGCCGGCGGTGCGCTCGACCACCACGTCGCGGCCCAAAACCTCCAGATGGGTCGGGGCCTCATGCATGCCGCCGCGAAGGTCGGTCCACAGGGCCTCGAAGGCGGCGTGGTCTGCCGGGGTAGGCCCGAACCAGACAGGCGACCCCTTCAGCCGGTCCAGCCGCCAGTCGCGCGCCCCGTCGATCTCGACGACGACGCACCGTTGCTTGATCTCGTCGATAAAGGGGACGAACAGCTGCCGGTTCAGCCCGTTCTTGTACAGGTCGTCGGGCGCCCGGTTGGAGGTGACGGCCAGCACCACCTTCCGCTCGAACAGAGCCTCGAACAGCCGACCCAGGATCATGGCGTCGGCGATATCGGTGACCTGAAGCTCGTCGAAGCACAGCAGCCGCGCCTCCGAGGCGATCAGGGCGGCGATCGGTTCTATGGGATCGTCGCCCTTGTGCGTCCCGAAGACGGCTTGGCGCTGCTTTCTGTCGCCCTCGCGCCACTGGCGAACCAGGTCGTGCACCCGGGCCATGAAGGCGTGGAAGTGGGCGCGTTCCTTGCGCGGCTCCGGCGTCGTGGCGACGAACAGGTCCATCAACATGGACTTGCCCCGCCCCGGCGGTCCCCAGATGTAGAGGCCCCGCACCTCGGGCTGGGCGCCGAAGAACCCCTTCTTGGTCAGATCCTCCTCCAGCCGCTCCAGTTCCGCGATCAATGGCGCCTGGGCCGGATCGGGATTGAGCACGCCCTCGTCGACGCGAATGTCGTAGGCGGAACGGATGCGGGAGGTCATGGGAGGGGATTAGCCCCCGACCGCGCCCGGGAAAAGCGGGCGACGTCCATAAGCAAGACAAATGCCTGAGGCGCGCGAACTTGAGGCGGAGTTTGCGCGAAAACCATTGCTTCGCGGCTGCGAAGGGCTAAATCCCCTGCACCCCGCCGAAGACGGCGGCCGAAGGGAATATGATCATGGGCTATCGCGTCGCCATCGTGGGCGCCACCGGCAATGTCGGCCGGGAAATGCTGACCATCCTCGAGGAACTGAACTTCCCCGTCGACAAGATGCATGCGATCGCCTCGCGAAAATCCAAGGGCGTCGAGGTCGCCTGGGGCGACAAGACCATCAAGTGCGAAGACATCGAGAGCTTCGACTTCTCGAGCGTCGACATCGTCCTGATGTCGGCCGGCGGCGACGTGTCGCGCGCCTGGTCCGAGAAGATCGGCAAGCTGGGCCCCATCGTCATCGACAACTCCTCGGCCTTCCGCAAGGACCCGGACGTGCCGCTGATCGTGCCCGAGGTGAACCCGGACGCGGTCAAGGACGCGCATAAGAAGAATATCATCGCCAACCCCAACTGCTCGACGGCCCAGCTGGTCGTGGCGCTCAAGCCCCTGCACGACGCCGCCAAGATCAAGCGCGTCGTGGTCGCGACCTATCAGTCGGTCTCCGGCGCGGGCAAGGAGGGCATGGACGAGCTGTGGAACCAGACCAAGGCCATCTATGGCCTCGGCGACGCCAAGCCCAAGAAGTTCCCCAAGCAGATCGCCTGCAACGTCATCCCCTTCATCGGCGCCTTCAACGATGACGGCTATACCGACGAGGAGGCCAAGATGTGGAACGAGGTCCACAAGATGATGGACCCCGAGATCAAGCTGACGGTCACCTGCGTCCGCGTGCCCGTCTTCGTCGGTCACTCGGAGGCCGTGACGGTGGAGTTCGATCGCCCCATCAGCCCGGACGAGGCGCGCGCCATCCTGCGCGAGGCGCCGGGCGTTCTGGTGGTCGATAAGCACGAGCACGACGGCTACATCACGCCGGTGGACGCGGCCGGCGAGCATGCCGTCTATGTCTCGCGCATCCGCAAGGACCACACGGTCGAAAACGGCCTGGTCTTCTGGGTGGTGTCGGACAACCTGCGCAAGGGCGCCGCCCTGAACGCCGTCCAGATCGCACAGCTGCTGGACGAGACCGGCACGATCAAGTCCTCCAGCGGCTATCGTTCGATCACCGTCTGATCCCCTTCCGGGCGTCGGTCGGCCTGAGCCGCCGACGCCCAAAGGAACCTGCCCATGTCTCCCTCCGACGCGCCGAACGGCCGCGCCGTCCTGACGGCCGTGGCCTGCTATTCCCTCTGGGGGCTGATGCCCCTGCTGTTCATGGCCATGGCCCATGCGGGTTTCGGCGCGCCCGAGATCCTGGCGCACCGGGCCGTCTGGTCGGTCTTCGTGGCCGGAGCCCTGGTGCTGGCTCTGGGCCAGTGGAGCGCGGCGAGGAGGGTGCTGGGCGACGTCCGCACCCTGGGCTGGCTGGCCCTGTCGGCCCTGCTGATCGCAATCAACTGGGGCGTCTACGTCTGGGCGACGACCCATCATGCGACGCTGGAGGCGAGCCTCGGCTATTACATCAACCCCCTGATGAACATCGCCGTGGGCGCGGTGTTGTTCCGTGAGCGGATGGATCGGTGGGGCGTGGCGGCCATCGTCCTGGCCGCGGTGGGGGTGGCGGTGCAGACGGTCGCCCTGGGTCATCTGCCGGTTCTGTCTCTCATCCTGGCGTTCAGCTTCTGCGCCTATGGGGTGATCCGCAAGCGGGTGGCCGCAGACGCGGCGACGGGGCTGTTCGTGGAATGCCTGGTCCTGCTGCCCCTTGGTCTCGCCCTGCTGGTCTGGCTGGAGACCCATGGGCAGGGCGGTGTCGGCTTCGCCTCGACGAGCGGCCTGATCTGGGCCCTGTCCAGCGGTCTGGCGACGGTGTTGCCGCTGGTGCTGTTCTCCTCGGCGGCGCGTCGGCTGCCCCTGTCGACCATTGGCTTCATCCAGTTCCTGGCGCCCACGCTGCAGTTCGCCGTGGGCGTCTGGTCGGGCGAACACTTCACCCTGCTGAGGGGGATCAGTTTCGCCTTCATCTGGGCCGGGGCCGGGGTCTTCGCCCTGGGCGCCTGGCGCCGGTCACGCGCGGCGCGTCAGGCCATCGCGGCCGCCGAGCCGATCTAGCCGTCGATCCTCTTCGCCTCACGCCGTAACCGGTCTAGCTTCGCCACCATGACCGACGCCCTGACCGCGACGCACAAGCGCTGGATCCTCGCGGCGACCGTGCTGGGATCCAGTTTGACCTTCATCGACGGATCGGCCCTGGGCGTCGCCCTGCCCTCGATCCAGCGCGATCTCGGCGCAGGGCCCGCGGCCGCCCAATGGGTGTCGAACGCCTATCTTCTGACCCTGGGCGCCCTTGTCCTGATCGGTGGAGCCGCCGGCGACCGCTTCGGGCGGCGCAGGGTCTTTCTGATCGGCGTCGCGGTCTTCGCCGCGGCCTCGGCGGCGTGCGGCCTGTCGCCGACGGTCGAGACGCTGATTGGGGCGCGAGCGATCCAGGGTGTCGGAGCGGCCCTGCTGACGCCGGGAGCCCTGGCCCTGATCGGCGCGACCTTTCCACCTGAGGAGCGCGGCAAGGCCTTCGGGACTTGGGCCGGGGCCGGGGCCCTGTTCGGCATGATCGGGCCTCTGGTCGGCGGCTGGCTGGCCGATCACGCCGACTGGCGCGCCATCTTCTGGATCAACCTGCCCTTGGCCGCGATCGCCATGTTCATCACGCTGAGAGTCGTACCGGAGAGCCGTGACGACGACGCCAGGGGGCTGGATGGCCTCGGCGCCATCCTCGCGGTGCTTGGGCTCGGGGCCGTCACCTGGGGGCTGACGGCGGCGCCCGATCTGGGCATGACCAGCCCGTGGATCATCGGCTCTCTGGTCGGGGGTGCGCTGGTCCTCGGCGCCTTCCTGTGGGCCGAGGCGCGGGAGACGCATCCGATGATGCCGCTGACCCTGTTCCGGTCGTCCGTGTTCAGCGGGGTCAACCTTCTGACGCTGCTGCTCTACTTCGCGCTGGCCGGAGCGATGTTCTTCCTGCCCTATGAACTCATCCGCGTGCACGGCTGGTCGGCGACCGGAGCAGGGACGGCGATGCTGCCCTTCGCCGTCATCATGGGCCTGTTCTCGGGTCTGGCGGGGCGGATCGCGGACCGCTTCGGGGCCAGGCTGTCGTTGGGCCTCGGGCCTGTTCTCGCCGGAGCGGGCCTGATCCTGCTGGCCCTGATGTCGCCAGACGCCGGCTATGCGACCGGACCGCTGGCTGGCATGACGGTCATGGCGATCGGCATGACGCTCGCCGTCGGCCCACTCACCGCGGCGGTCATGGGGGCGGTGGAGCCGGGACACACGGGCATAGCCTCGGGCGTCAACAATGCGGTGGCGCGGGTCGCGGGGTTGCTGGCCGTCGCTCTGCTGGGGCTGCTCCTGTCAGCCGTCTTTTCCCTTACGATCGACCTCGACGCGGACCATGCCCGGGAGCTTCTGGGGCGGGTCATGGCCGGTTCTGCGGTAGATTCCGGGGGCATCGACGCCTTTCACCGCGCGTTCCAGGCCGTGATGTTCGTCTGCGCCGGATGCGCGATCCTCGCCGGCGTCGTCGGCGGGCTGACCGCCCCGGCGGCGGCCGGGTCTCAGAGCGCCGAATAGAGGGCGTCGATCAGGCGTTGGGCTCTCGGGTCGCCCAGCAGGTGGGATGACTGGCGGGTCATGACGTAGGCGGCGGACACGCGAGCGTCGGCGTCGGCGAAGGCGCAGCTTCCGCCCCAGCCGCAGTGGCCCACCGCGTCCGGGTTGGGCCCGAAGATGTTCAGCCCGGCGTTGCGGGTGAAGCCGGCGGCCCAGCTGATGACGAAGGGCAGCACCTTGTCCTGACCCCGAATGCGTTCGGTGGTCGCCTGATCGACCACGTCGGGCGAAAGGATGGCCTGGCCGTCCAGAACCCCGTCATTGGCGACGATGCCCATGATCCGGGCCAGATCGAGGGCCGTGCCGTGCAGGTTGGCCGAGGGGATCTCGGCCTCGCGCCAGTCCCTGGAGCCTCGCCCGCCGGGCGCCGAGCCCCGGTCGAGGAAGGCCGAGCGCTTGATGTCGTCGATAACGCCGAGGTCGGGGGCGGCCGAGGGCTTCTTCAGCACCGCCACCCGGTCATGCTCGCTCTCGGGCAGGCCGACCCAGAGGTCGAGGCCGAAGCGGTCACGGAAGTCTTCCTTCAAGGCCGTCCCCAGACTGCGGCCGTCGGCGAGGCGGAACAGTTCGCCGGCCAGATAGCCGATGGTGATGGGGTGATAGCCGCTGGCCGTGCCCGGCGGCCACATCGGGGCCTGGGCCGCCAGCCGGTCCAGCACGCCCTGACGATCGAACCAGATCTCGGGCTCGACCCCGCCGGTGAAGCCGGGCAGGCCGTCCTGATGGCTCATGAGTTGGGCCACGGTGACGTCCTGTTTGCCGGCGGCGCCATAGGCGGGCCAGAGGTCGGCGACGCGCTGGTCGTAGTCCAAGAGGCCGCGCTCGACGCAGGAGGCGATCAGCAGGGCCATCACCGCTTTTCCGGTCGAGAAGACCGGCGTCAGGGTCCGGGCGTCATAGGCGGCTCCGGCGCGCGGATCGGCCAGACCGCCGATCAAGTCGATGACCGTCTCGCCGCCGATGACGGCCGAGAACCGGGCCGCCTGTTCGTTCAGCCCCTCGGGCGCGTCGGTGAAGTTGGCGGCGAAGGCGTCCTTCACGGCGGCGAAGCGGGGCGGGCAGAGGCCGGAAATCTCGGTCATGCGCCGGTCCTAGCCGAGGCGCTCGTCGCGAGCCAGTCCAGCACGCCGTTCGCGGCGACGACGCCCGAGGCCATCGTCGCCTGCAGCAGATAGCCGCCGGTCGGTGCCTCCCAGTCCAGCATCTCTCCCGCGACGAAGACGCCGGGCAGGGCTGTCAGCATCAGCCGCTCGTCCACGGCGTCGAAGGTCACGCCCCCGGCCGAGGAGATGGCCCGGTCCAGCCCCTGCATGCCCGTGAGCTTCAGCCGCACGGCCTTGATGCGCCGGGCCAGCTTGTCGGCGCCGGTCGGCAGGTCGCCGGGGATCTCGCGCAGCAGGCCGATGGCGGCGGGCGACAGGCCGGCGGCCTTGCGCAGCCAGTTGGTCGTGCTGTCCTTGGCCTTGCGCGGCTTCGCCAGCCGTTCGCTCAGGGCCTCCAGCGACAGGTCAGGCCGCAGGTCGACGGTCAGGGTCGTGGACCCGACCGTCGTGATGGCTTCGCGCAAGGGCTGGGACAGGGCGTAGACCGCGCCGCCCTCGACGCCATAGCGAGTCAGGATCATCTCGCCGCGCACGGTCGTGTCGCCAAATGTCAGGGCGACGGGCTTCAACGGCTGGCCTGCGAACCGCTCGATCAGGATCGGCGACCAGTCGACATCGAAACCGGCGTTGGCCGGTCGGAAGGGAGCGACCGTGGCGCCCGCCGCCTCGATCCATCCTGTCCACTCGCCCTGCGACCCCAGCCGGGGCCAGCTGGCGCCGCCCAGCGCCAGCACAACGGCGGCGGGGCGTTCGAGCCGCTCGCCGTGGGGCGTGTCGAAGGCCAGTTCGCCGTCGCGCCAGCCTGTCCAGACCGAGCGGGTGCGGATCTCGACCCCGAGGTCGGCCAGCCGGGCCAGCCAGGCCCGCAGCAGGGGCGAGGCCTTCATCGCCCTGGGGAAGACCCGCCCGGACGAGCCGGTGAAGACCGGCTGGCCCAGCCCCTCGGCCCACTCGATCAGGTCGGCGGCGGTGAAGGCCTCCAGCCAGGGGGCGACGGCGGCGCTGCGGTCGTCATAGCGGCCGAGGAAGGCTCCGGCGTCCTCGGAATGGGTCAGGTTCAACCCGCCCCGCCCGGCCATCAGGAACTTGCGCGCCACGGACGGCATGCGCTCGTGAACCACGACCTTGCGCCCCGCCTGCGCCAGCCGCTCGGCCGCCATCAGCCCGGCCGGGCCGGCGCCGACGACGTGAATGGAGGGGTCAGGGCTGAGGTCGGTCATCGCGGTCTTGTGAGGCAGGCAGGGGAAAAGGGGAAGGTGAACGACGTTGACGCCGTAAACCCTGTCTGTTCAGGGCCGAGAAACCGCATACGGACGAAACTTCCGCCTGCGACCGTGTGGGGTCGGGAGGCGAAGGCCATGCGGGATCTGCCGGTGAAGCTGGCGGCGCCGAAACTCAAGCGACGCGGCGGGCCGTGGCGCGAGGCGATCTTTTTCCTGATCGCCTTCCTGGCCATGTTCGGCGGCGCGGTCCTGGCGCTGGATCTGATCGCGCGGTTTCTCTGACCTCCGTCAGGTCGCCGACAGGACCGACCGGATCACCCGCGCATAGACGCCGGTCAGGGCCTCGAGCTCGGCGGTCGGAACCCGTTCGTCGAACTGGTGCATCGTCTGGCCGACGAGGCCCAGCTCCAGCACCGGACACAGGGCGCGGATGAAGCGGGCGTCGGAGGTGCCGCCGGTGGTCGAGGCCTCGGGGCGGCGGCCGAGCTCAGCCTCCACGGCGTCCTGCACCGCCGTGACGAAGGCGCCGTGTTCGGTGAGGAAGGCCTCGCCCGAACACATGTGCTCCAAGGAAATCTGCAGCCCCGTCTCGGCCTGGACCCGGCCCGCCTCGGCGTTCAGCCAGGCGATCAGGCCGTCGCCGGTATGGCTGGGGTTGAAGCGGATGTTCAGCCGCGCACGGGCCTCGGCCGGAATGACGTTGGTGGCCGGGTTGCCGATGTCGACGGTGGTGATCTCGATGTTGGACGGCTGGAAGGCCTCATAGCCGTCGTCCAGCACATGGGCGTCCAGCGCCGCCAGCAGGCGCACAAGCACCGGCGCCGGATTGGCGGCGCGGTCGGGATAGGCGACGTGGCCCTGTTTGCCGTGGACGGTGATCCAGGTGTTGAGCGAGCCGCGCCGGCCGATTTTTATCATGTCGCCGAGCTGTTGCTGCGACGACGGTTCGCCGACGACGCAGGCGTCGATGACCTCCCCCTCGGCCATCAGGGCCTCGACCACCCGTTTGGTGCCGTGCAGGGCCGGGCCCTCCTCGTCGCCGGTGATGAGGAAGGACAGCGAGCCCCCCAGTTCGGCGTCATTGCGCTCGCCTTCCGCCAGCACGCGCGAGACGGCGGCCACCCAGGCGGCGATGCCCCCCTTCATGTCCACCGCGCCCCGGCCGTAGAGGACGCCGTCCTTCACCTCGGCGGCGAAGGGATCGGCGGACCAGCCCTCGGCTGCGCCTGTCGGCACCACGTCGGTATGGCCGGCGAAACAGAGGTTGGGCGAGGCCGTCCCGCGCCGGGCGTAAAGGTTCTCGATCCGCGCATGGGCCCCCGCGCCGCCGGGCCCCTCGAAGGCCATGCGGCGGCAGGTGAAACCGAGATCGGTCAGGACGCGCTGGAGCGTGTCCATGGCCCCCGCGTCCGCCGGGGTGACGGAGGGACGGCGGATCAGGTCGCGGGTCAGCTCGACGGGGTCGATAACGGCGATCGGGGATATGGCGGCGTCGGCGGTCATGGGCCTATGCTTTAGGCGTTCAGCCACGGGGTGCAACCGACCGCCATGCCGAAGATCGACATCGACACCGCCCCCACGGGCCACGGGACGAGCTATCCCGACGAATTCGCCGGTCCCTGCCTGCCGCGCCGACGGTGGCGGCTGGGCGATGCGGTCGGCCTGGACCAGTTCGGCGTCAACCTGCTGCGCCTGCCCGCCGGGGTTTGGTCCTCTCAGCGCCACTGGCATGAGACCGAGGATGAGTTCGTCTGGGTGGTCCAGGGCGAGGTGGTTCTGGTCGAGGAAGACGGCGAGACGGTGCTGCGAGCCGGGGACTGCGCCGGGTTCAAGGCCGGCGTCCCCAACGGCCACAGGATCGAAAACCGCTCCGACGGCGAGGCGGTCCTGCTGGAGGTCGGAACCCGGACGCCCGGCGGCGACGGCGCGGACTATCCCGGCATCGACATGGTCCTGCCCCGGGGCGCCGACCGCTATTTCCACCGGGACGGGACGCCCTATCCGAAGACGCCGAGGCGCGGGTGAGGTAGGGTTTTGCGACGGCGACCGGCCGGCGTCTGGATGGAGCGTGCGCCTTGAGCTTCAAGCAGGAGATCGCTGGAGCGATCGCCATCTCGGCCGTGCTCGGCGGCGTGGCGGCCAGCCAGGTCATATCCCACCGAGATGTTCATCATATCACCATCGAGGTGCACGGTGATCGGGATCACACCCTGCCGCACACGATTACCCTGGAGAGCGTCCGGCCCTACACGCCGGACGGCGGATCGGAACCGACGCGAATCTGGTCCGCCAGCCGGGTCTCAGAGCGGGGCTCGGACCATGTGACGGCCAGCGAATGCCCGGCGGTGGACGAGGTCGTCACGGCGTTCCGCGACATGCCCCGCCCCGCCCCGGTCGTGAGCCGGGGAGGGACCATCCCCATCGAGCCCACGATGAAGGACGGGTTTGAAACCCGTTTGATCGTCCTCTCGGAAGGCGTGAACACGGCGGTTGACGGTCATTCCTATCAGGTCTGGGGCCACCAGGTCGTGTCGAAGCTTCTGGCGTGCTGGGAACCGCTGATACCCGACACATCGAGCCGATACTGGGAGCGTCGCGGCGCGCCCTGACAGTGTGCTCCCCGTCCAGGATGCGATGAGCCGCCGACCTCATTTTCACCGTGACGGGACGTCGCACCCCCGATAAGACCAGCCGCCGTGACCGAGACCCTCGACACCGCCAAGCCCGTCCCGCCGCGCCCGCCCGAGGGGGAGCCGGAGAGTCCCTGGGGCATTCGCGACTTCCGCCTGTTGTGGGTGGGTCGTGTGGTCGCCGTTCTGGCCATCCAGATCCAGTCCTCGGCCTTGTTGTGGCAGGTCTATGAGATCGCCCGGCGCGACCACCCGATCGAGCAGGCCAGCCTCTATCTGGGCCTCGTCGGCCTCTGCCAGTTCCTGCCTTTGCTGGCCTTCACCCTGCCGGCCGGGGCCATGGCGGACCGGCGCGACCGCAAGCAGACCGTGTGGATCTCTGTGCTGGTCGAGGCCTCCTGCGCCCTGAGTTTCCTCCTGATGGCGATCCACGGGTCGCCGCCATTGTGGGGCCTTCTGGCCACGGCCACTGTGTTCGGCGCGGCGCGGGCCTTCCTCGCTCCGGCCAGCCAGTCCTTCCTGCCGATGGTGGTGGGACGCCGCGCCCTGCCGCCCGCCATCGCCGCCCAGTCCATCGCCTTCCAGACCGGCGCCATCGCCGGGCCTGCGCTCGGCGGGGTGATCGTCGGCTTCAACGTGCCCCTGGCCTATGCCGTGTCCCTGGGCATGTTCCTCCTGGCCGCCGCCGCCTTCATCTTCATCCGCACCTCGGGCAAGCCGATCCTGACCGAGGCGCCGCCCCGGGCCCTGGCGGCGGTCAAGGAGGGGCTGGCCTATGTCTGGAAGACCAAGATCGTGCTGGGCGCCATCTCTCTCGATCTCGCCGTCGTCCTGCTGGCCGGGGTGGCCCTGCTGACGCCGATCTTCGCCCGCGACATCCTGCATGTCGGGGCCGTCGGCTTCGGCCTTTTGCGCGCCTCGTTCGGGGTCGGGGCCCTGCTGATGGCCGTCTATCTCAGCCGTTTCCCGATCGTCCGGAACGGCGGGCGATGGATGTTCGCGGCGGTGGCGGCCTTCGGCCTGGCCACCCTGACCTTCGGCCTGTCGCGCGTGGTCTGGCTGTCCGGCTTCGCCCTGTTCATCGGCGGGGCGGCCGACATGATCAGCGTCAATGTCCGCCAGACCCTGATCCAGCTCGCGACGCCCGATCACATGCGCGGCCGGGTGTCATCGGTCTCTATGCTGTTCATCGGCGCGTCGAACGAGCTGGGCGAGGCCTATTGCGGCCTGATGGTCCGCATTCTGGGCGCCGTCGGCGCGGCGGTGTTCGGCGGCTGCGGCGCCCTGGTCGCCACGGGCCTATGGGCCTGGATGTTCCCGGGCCTGCGCAAGGCCGACAGGCTCAGCTAGAGACCCGCCCGTAAGTCTGAGTCTGCGAGAAGAAGGTGGTGCCGCTTAGGTGACTCGAACACCTGACCCCATCATTACGAATGATGTGCTCTACCGGCTGAGCTAAAGCGGCCCCGGGCGCGTGGACCGCTTGGTCCGGCGCGAGGAGGGCTCTTTATACGCGGATGGGCGGCTTGCCAAGCGTTGCCTGCAAGGCGTCGAGCAGGGCGGTTTCATCGGGCGTTTCGGCGATGCCGACGGCGGCGAAGCCCAGGTCCGCCAGCGGGGCGGCGGCTGCGGCCGAGAGGGCGATGGCGACACGGCGTGCGGCACGATCGACCGGCAGGCGCGCGGCCAGTTCGCGGGCTGCGCGGGGCGAATGGATCAGGACGACGTCGAAGTCGGCGGGCGGCGGGAGGTCCGACGCCACGGCCTCATAGACGGGCAGGCTGACGACCTGCGAAATGCCCGCGAGCGCGCCGCCCAGATCGCCGGCGGGCTGGAGCGCCCCGGGATGCAGAAGGCGCGCGCCCGGCGTCTCATCCCGGATCAAATGGGCCAGAGCATGCACGTCGCCATCGGCGGAACGGACCCGCGCGAACCCAGCCTGTCTTGCCGCCTCGGCCGTCGCCCCTCCCACCGTGAACACCGGCAGGTCGAAAGCGTTCGGGGGTGGGCCGAGGTCCGCGAACATCGCCACGCCGTTTCGGCTGGTGAAGATCAGGCCGTCGAAACCGGAGGCGTCCGGCAGGGCGGGCGTCAGGGGGCGGATGGCGATCAGGGGCGCGATCACCGGATCCAGCCCCCTGTCGAGCAGGCGGGCGGCGGTGCGCGCGGCGCCGGGCTGGGCGCGGGTGACCCAGACTTTCGCCCCGCTGCTCACCGGCGCGCTCAGACCTCGACCTGTTGGTCGCCGGCGGCGGCGTGGACCTCCTGGCCCAGACGTTCGCCGAGGATGCGGGCGGCGGCCTCTGCCCCGGACGATCCGGCCTCGACCAGGGTGCCCGAGCGGCGCCAGCGGGTCGAGCCGTCGGGGGCCAGCATTTCGGTGGTCAGGGTCAGGACGCCGTCGTCGATCCGGGCGTGGGCGCCGACAGCCGTGCGGCACGACCCCTCCAGCGCCACCATGGCGCCCCGCTCGGCGGCGACAGCCAGGGCGGTCAGCGGGTGGTTCAGGGCCTGAACCCAGTCTGCATCCGTCTCGCCCTCGCGGGTCTGCAGGGCCAGGGCCCCCTGTCCCGGGGCGGGCAGGAAGTCGTCGAGCGACAGCCGCTCGCGGATGACCTCGGACAGGCCCAGCCGGTTCAGCCCGGCCGTGGCCAGGAGGATGGCCTCGAAATCCCCGTCCGCCTGACGCTTCAGCCGGGTGTCGACATTGCCGCGCAGCATCTCGATCTTCAGGTCGGGACGCAGGGCCAGGGCCTGGGCCTGACGCCGGAGGCTGGCGGTGCCGAGCCGGGCGCCGGCGGGCAGGTCGGCGAAGGACGGATAATGGGTGGAGATGAAGGCGTCGGAGGCGTCCTCGCGCTCCGGGATGGCGGCCAGGGTCAGGCCGGGCGGCTGCTCGGCCGGGACGTCCTTCATCGAATGGACGGCGAGGTCGATGCGGCCGTCCAGCAGGGCCTCCTCGATCTCCTTGGTGAACAGGGCCTTGCCGCCGATCTCCAGCAGCCGTCGATCCTGAACGCGGTCGCCGGTGGTGACGATCTCGACCAGTTCGACCGCCTCGACCGGCAGACCCATGGCGGCGGCGATGGCGCGCTGCATCATGCCCGACTGGGCCAGGGCCAGTTTCGAGCGGCGGGTGCCGATGCGGAGGACGGGAGAGGACATCAGGCGTTGCGCAGCCGGTTGGGGGTCGCTACCTCGACCCGATGACGATGGGCGCGGACTATAGCAGCGGGGCGGACCCCGC
>NZ_JBQVNM010000011.1:0-63073 GCF_052436175.1 Brevundimonas sp.
CATCAGGGCCATGAACTGGGCCTGCAGGTCGGTGGCGAAGCCGGGATAGACCTCGGTCGCCACATTGACCGCCTTCAACCGCACGGCCGGGTCGCGCTTGACGATCACGCCGTCGTCGGTCGGCGTCACCTCGACCCCCGCCTCGACCATCGGGTCCATCAGGGAGGCGATCAGCCCGGGCGCGGCCTTGGTCAGCCGCACCTCGCCCCCCGCCATGGCGGCGGCGCAGGCGTAGGAGCCCATCTCGATCCGGTCGGCGATCACCGCCCAGTCCGTCCCCTTCAGCGAGGTCACGCCGGTGATGGTCAGGGTGTCGGTGTCCACGCCCTCGATCTTCGCCCCCATGGCGGTCAGGCAGCGGACCAGATCGCCGATCTCGGGCTCCCGCGCGGCGCGGCGCAGAACCGTCGTCCCCTCGGCCAGCACAGCGGCCATCAGGGTATGTTCGGTGGCCCCGACGGAGACGAAGGGAAACTCGATCTCGGCGCCCTTCAGCCCCTTCGGCGCGACGGCGGACACATAGCCCTCTTCCAGCTCGATCACCGCGCCCAGGCGCGACAGGGCGTCGAGGTGCAGATCGACAGGCCTGGCGCCGATGGTGCAGCCGCCGGGCAGGGAGACCTTGGCGTGGCCGGTCCGCGCCAGCAGCGGCCCCAGGACGTTGAACGAGGCCCGCATCTGGCGCACGAGATCATAGGGGGCGAAGGTGGAGGTGATGTCCTTCGCGTCGAACAGGGTCTGTTGGCCGTCGGGGCCGTCGCTCTCGGTCACCGTCACACCGAACTGGCGCAGCAACTGGCCGAGGAATTTCGTGTCCGCCAGACGCGGCATATTGGTCAGCCGCACCGGCTGATCCGTCAGGATCGTGGCGGCCATCAGCTTGATCGCCGAGTTCTTGGCGCCGCTGACGGAAATGTCGCCGTAGAGGGGGCCGTTGCCCCGAACCGCTATACTGTCCATGTCGATCCTGAGGCGGCGCGCCGTCCGTGGCGCGCAGCGAGCCGGCTATCTAGCGCTCGCGAGGGGTTGGGCGAAAGAGGCCCGGGCGCGCCGGACGATGACTTTCAGTTGCCGCTGCTGGGGGGCGGCCGTTTCGGCGCCTTGCGGCGGCGCAGATTGTCACGAAGGGCGCCGGCCAGCCGCGCCGCCCGCGCGGTCTGCTCCGCCGAACGCGACGGCGTGGTCGTCACAGGCGTCGTCGGCCCGACCACAGCGGGCGTCGCGACGGCGGGCGCGGCGGTGACCGGCGCGGCCTCCTCCGGCGAGGGATCGACGGGGGCGGAAAATTCAGGACCTTCGGGCATGTCCGCATCAAGCCCCGGAATTCTTTCCGCGCCAAGCTGCTTTTCGGGCTTTCCCCCCGCCTTGCGTTTGGCTATACGGCCGCTTCCTCAGAACAGGCCGCCGTAGCTCAGTGGTAGAGCGCATCCTTGGTAAGGCTGAGGTCGTGGGTTCGATTCCCCCCGGCGGCACCATCTGAACTGAAAGGCCCGATCGCGAGATCGGGCCTTTTTCAGTTTCAGGCCCCGGCTGGCGCGCCATCTTCGGTTCCGGCCGTTCGCATGCGCCGCCCCCCTGACGAGGCGGAGACGCGCCTCAATCGTCGGCGGTGAAACCCGGCGCGCGCCTCGTGTCGCGATCCTTGTCCCAACTGAGACCCAGAGACATCGACTGGCTGCTGCGGCTCGGCGACCCGTAGAAATCGTCATAGGCGCTGAACGGCGACGCGCGGTCGCCGTAACCGTACACGCCCGGATAGCCATAGCCGTAGCCATAACCCCAGGGGGCGTTCTTGGTCTGGCGATAGCTCAGATCGACACGGCCGGTCTCGCCGAACGGGATCGAAACCCGGGCCCCGTAGGACGAATAGTCGTTCGTGCCGATGCCGGCGGTGACCTCGCCATGGATCTTGCGGTCATCGCGGAACGCGAAGGGGTCGCGCGTCGAATCGCCGAAGGGCCGCTCTTTCGGGGCCCGTTCGCCGACCCAGCGGTCGATCTGCTGGGCCGTGGTCAGGCCGTGCGGCGACAGGGCCTGGAGCGACACCGACGGCGCCTCCACGACCGGGGCCACGGCGTCGGCCGCGACCGACTGAACCCCGCCGGGCGCCGTCGCGATCACCCCTTCGGGGTCGTCGGATCCGGCCAGCAGGGACAGGGCGATCAGGGCGGTCAGCATCGTGATAATCCTCCAGCGGCCTCAGACTGGGCCGGGATTGCGGCGGGGTTCAGGCGAGGCCGTCTCCGCGTCGCAACGGATCGGGCAGGGCCTCGCCCTGGGGCACGAAGGTCAGGGCGACCGAGTTGATGCAGTAGCGCAGACCGGTGGGCGGCGGTCCATCGGGAAAGACGTGACCCTGATGTCCGCCGCAACGGGCGCAGACCGTCTCGATCCGCACCATGCCGTAGCTGGTGTCGCGGATCTCGCCGACGTGGTCGGGGTCAACCGGCTCGGTGAAGCTGGGCCAGCCGGTGCCGCTCTCGAACTTGGTGCCGGCCCGGAACAGGGGCAGGCCGCACTCCCGGCAACAGACGACGCCCGGCCGCTTTTCGCCCAGCAACACACCGCAGAAGGGCGCCTCCGTGCCGTGGGACAGCAGAACCCGCTTCTCCTCGGGGTTCAGGTCCGCCTCCAGAGCGGCGCGCTCGGCGTCGTCGGGCGGCGTCAGGTCATAGCCGGAGGCGGAGCGGAAGGGGGCGGCGCGTGTGTCTGTCATGTCTCCGAAATAGGAAGGGGCGGCCGGGAGTTCCACCCCGACCGCCCCCGAAAGCCTGACGGCCGTCGATTCCTAGAACAGCGTGCCGACCCAGGTCCGGACAGCCGCTTCATCCGCCGGGTTGCCCGTATAGACGAGCCCCTGGGCCGGGGTGAAGGCGGTGTTCGAGGGGCGCTGGCGCGACGTCCAGGCCTTGTGACCGTAGCTGAGGTCCGAATAGTTCGACGGCAGGCGCTGCACGGTCGGCTCGATGAAGATCGAATCCGTCGCCGTCGGCGAACCGACCAGACGCACGTTGGGCAGACGGATCAACAGGTCGAGGGTGTCCAGGCAGCCGCCGGCGCAACCGCCGTCGACCAGCACCACGACCGGTCCGGTCACCGGATTGGCTGCGCCCGTGTCCGGCACGGCGGGACGGCCGGCCAGGGTGAAGGTGGTCTGGCCCGAGGCCAGGGCGGCGTCGAAGGCGGCGATGATGGCGCGCGTCTCCTCGATCACCGGCATGGATTCCTGCACGAAGCGCGGATCGGCCTCCATCCGGCCCAGGGTGGCGGCGTACCAGGCGCGGTTGTCGGGGGTTGCGCGATAGGTGATTTCACCTGCGGCCGGCTGGCGGCTGACGGTGAACTCGGGCGTCCAGATGCGGTTGGCCAGGCCATAGCCGCGCGAGGTCGAGCTGTAGGACTGGCCGCGCGCGCCGCGCAGGTCCAGCACGAAGCCCTGCGGGCCACGCAGCGCGGCCGCCTGGGCCTCGACCTGGGCGTTGAAGGCCTCCCAGCCGGCGCTGTCGGCGAAGGAGTGGACATGCACCCACGGACGGCCGTTGACCGTCTCCACGCCCAGCGGGGTGGCCGGGGCGACGAAGACGGTGGCGCGATAGGCGGCTTCCAGATCCGCGATCACGCCGGGCTGCGCCGTCAGGCGGAATTCGCGGGCGCGCCGGTTGTTGACGCTGAAGTTGCAGGCCAGCGGCATGCCGGCGGTGAAGGGGTTGTTGCGATTCCACAGAAGGAAGGGAGCGCTGTTGACGCGACCCGCTTCGGAGGTCAGGTCGGCCTCCCAGCGGTCCAGCTTCTCCTTGGCCAGGTCCTCGGCGGTCTTGCCGCCGCAGTCGACCAGGGCGGCGCCCAGGGGCGGCGCGCCGCGGACCCCCTCCTTGACGTAGGTCACGACGTATTTGCCGCCCCGCCAGCCGGTGGTGAAGCCGGGCCAGCTCGTGGCGAAGAAGGGGCTCAGACCCTCGAAGCTCGGCGTCATTGCGATGTTCGAGTCGCGGAAACCGCCCGCATAGTAGCGCATCAGATAGGCATGGCTGTCGCCGCTGCCGGCGCGCCCGGCCTTCTCGAGCGAATCCGCCAGACCGGCGTCGATCCAGGACTGGAACGGGGCGCTGGCCGGGCCCGAAATGACCGCGGCCGGGTGGTTGGCCTTGAGCGCGTCATGCGCCGCCTGCAGGTCCTGGCGCGCCAGGGCGCGGAAATCCTGGGCCGCGACGGCGCCGGCGGACACGGCGAGGGCGAGAACAGCCGTAGAGGCGGCGAGCAGACGATGGATCACAGGGAGCTCCAGATAACCGGTCGCAGAAGGGAGACGTGCGTTAAACCTTTCCCGGCCGTGATTGCCAAGTCCGAACCGCCCGCCGTTGATGCAGATGCGACATCAACGCCGTCGAATGCGGCAGGTTTCAGGCCGGAGCGCGGCCGACCGTCACGGGCCCGAAAATCCGTACGAAGGCCGATTTTAGCGCGTCGTCGGCCTCGTCCATCGTCGCGGGCACGCCCAGATCGACCAGGCTGGTCACACCGTGCTCGCGGATGCCGCAGGGCACGATGCCTCCGAAATGATCCAGGTCCGGCTCCACATTCAGGCTGATCCCGTGGAAGGTCACCCATTTGCGGACCTTGACCCCGATCGCGGCGATCTTGTCCTCGCGCGTCCACAGGCCGCCGTGATCGTCCGGCCCCTTGCGTTCGACCCAGACCCCGACGCGACCCTCGCGGACCCCCGCCTCAACACCGAACCGGTCCAGCGCGCCGATCAGCCATTGCTCCAGCCCCCGCACCAGTCCGCGCACGTCCCGGCCCCGCGCATTCAGGTCCAGCATGACATAGGCCACCCGCTGGCCGGGCCCGTGATAGGTGAACTGCCCTCCCCGTCCTGTCCGATGAACGGGGAACCGGTCGGGCGCCAGCAGGTCGTCGTCCCTGGCCGAGACCCCGGCGGTGTAGAGGGGCGGATGCTCCAGCAGCCAGACCAGCTCGGCCGCCTCTCCCGCCGCGATCGCCGCGACCCGCGCCTCCATGGCCGCGACCGCCGCCTCATAGGGCACCGGGGCGTCGGACACCGCCCATTCGACCGGGCGGCCGTCCTCGCGCATCCGCCTCGCATCGGACGGGGAGCCGGGCGAAGAATTCGGAGGGCTTAACGGCTCGGCAAGCATGATCCCTTCAATGTGGTTGCGGAGCCGCGCACACAAGTCCTTCGCCCGGCCCGCGACGACCGCCAGAGTATGCCGTGAGCCAGATCAACGCCGTCAATGTCGAGATTTCCGTCGTGCTGGGCCGCTCGGTCCTGCCGATGGCGCAGCTGTTGAAGATGGGTCGCGGCGCCGTGATCCCGCTGGACGCCTCCGAACACGACGAGGTCTGGATCCTCGCCAACAACCACCCTGTCGCCCGCGGCCAGATCGAAATCCGCGACGACCGCATCGCGATCACGGTCACGCGCCCGGCGGACGTTTATGACTTCATGGCGGGGGCGGCCTGAGGCGAGGCAACAGGCAACAGGCAACAGGCAACAGTGAATGTCTGAAATCCGAAGCCATCGCGACCTGCTTGTCTGGCAAAAGGCCATGACCCTTGCTCAGCACACGTATCAGGCCACTCGAATTTTCCGCGAGAAGAAGTCTTCGGCCTGATCTCTCAGGCCAGGCGCGCCGCCGTTTCCATCCCAGCCAATATCGCCGAAGGATATGGCCGAGGCACACGTGCTGCCTACGTCAGCTTCCTGCGCATCGCGCGCGGTTCGCTGCTGGAACTGGAAACTCACATCGAACTGGCCGCACGGATCGAACTTTTGACCGATGCTGAAGAGACGGCGCTTTTGAGCAAGACAGACGAACTCGGTCGCATGCTTCACAGCCTGATCTCCAAGGTCGGCAAAACCTGACTTCTGTTGCCTGTTGCCTGTTACCTATTGCCTGTTGCCTCTGCGAACGACCTCCGCTATCAGCCCCGCTCCGATGCGAGCGGTCGTGGCGGAATTGGTAGACGCGCAGCGTTGAGGTCGCTGTGGGGCAACCCGTGGAAGTTCGAGTCTTCTCGACCGCACCATCGCCAAGTCGAAATCGGACCTGACCGACCCGGTCGGGCAGGTCTCAGATTTCGACCGGGTTTGAATCTGGAGCATTTTCCAAAATGCTCCAGACGAATCAGGGATATTAATCGGCGCTACCGGCTGATCATCATCGAGAGGGAGGACCGCGTGAGCGACAAAGCCGCCACTCTCGAACCTGACGTCACTCCCATCGCGTTCGAGGTCGAGGACCACGAGGCGCTCGATGAGGACTATGTCCTCACCGCCGCCTTCGTCGAAAAGGTCGTGGACGCCGCCGACGACGGCGACGGCATGCGGCTGCGGTCGTTGCTGGAGGACCTGCACCCCGCCGACGTCGCCGACCTGATGGGCTTCCTGACGGCCGAGCATCGCGCCGTCGTGGTGCTGTGGCTGCCGCCGGAACTGCTGGCCGAGACCCTGCCCGAACTGGACGACGGCATCCGCGAGGAGGTGCTGGAGCGCGTTCCCGCCGGAACCCTGGCCGAGGCGCTGCAGGAACTCGATTCCGACGACGCCGCCGCCGTGGTCGAGGAGATGGAGGACGACCAGCGAGAAAAGGTGCTGTCGGCCATGCCGGCCCCGGATCGAGCGGCCATCGAGAGCTCCCTGTCCTATGAGGAGGAGTCCGCCGGACGCCTGATGCAGCGCGAGGTCATGGCCGCGCCCCAGTTCTGGACCGTCGGCGACACCATCGACCACGTCCGGGCCCAGGGCGATGATCTGCCCGAGCTCTTCTTCGACGTCTATGTGGTCGATCCGGTGAACCGCCCGGTCGGCGGGGTGGCGATCAGCCAGCTTCTTCGCGCGCCGCGCAACACCCCCCTTGCCGAACTGATGGAGCCGATCAACGAGATCGCCGTCGACCAGGACCAGGAAGAGGTCGCCTACATCTTCGAGAAATACCACCTGATCTCGGCGCCCGTCGTCGATGCGGGCGGTCGGCTGGTCGGCCAGATCACCGTCGACGACATCGTCAACATCATCCAGGAGGAGAACCGCGAGGACATCCTGCGTCTGGCCGGTGTGGCCGACGAGGATCGCGGCTCGTCCGTCCAGGAGATCGTGCGCGGTCGCGTGCCCTGGCTGACCATCAACCTGGCCACCGCCGTCCTGGGCGCCAGCGTCATCGGCTGGTTCGAGGGCACCATCCAGCACATCGTCGCCCTGGCCATCCTGATGCCGATCGTCTCCGCCATCGGCGGCAACGCCGGCACCCAGGCCCTGACCGTGACGGTGCGGGCCCTGGCGACGCGTGAGTTGAACAGCTCCAACGCCCCGCGAACCTTCTGGCGAGAGATGGCGGTCGGCCTCGCCAACGGCCTGATCCTGGCCCCCCTCATCGGTCTCGCGGCCGGTTTCTGGTTCCGGGGCGAGGACTGGCGGATCGGTCTGGTGATCGCCGCCGCCATGGTGCTGAACCTGCTGGTTGCGGCCTCGATCGGCGTCCTGACCCCTCTGACCCTGTCGAAGCTCAAGTTCGACCCGGCGGTCTCGTCCGCCGTCTTCGTCACCGCGACGACCGATTTCTTCGGCTTCCTGATCTTCCTCGGCCTGGCGACCATCGTCCTGCTCTGATTGGCCGTTATCGGCTCGCCCCTTGCGTGAACCCGCTTCAGGCAAGCCGTCCTGTGCCGTATTGGGTCAATTCCCGTGTCCGAACCCGTCATGCCGCGAATGAAGATCTCCCGCGAAGGCGTCTTGCTGATCAAGAGCTTCGAGGGCTTCCGGCCGCGCGCCCAGCTCGGCTCCGACGGGTGCTGGATTGTGGGCTACGGCCACACGGCCTCGGCGCGCGAGGGGGCGACCATCAGCGAAGCCGAGGCCGAACTTCTGCTGCAATACGATCTGATCCCGGTTCAAACCGCCTTGGTCGAGGGGCTGACCCGTCCGGTCAATCAGCACCAGTATGACGCCCTGGCCAGCTTCGCCTTTTCGGTCGGGACCGAGGCCTTCCGCGCCTCGGACGTGCTCGCGCGGGTCAACTCGGGCGCCGAAACCCAGGCCGCAGAGGCCCTGGTCGCCTGGCCCGAGCCGCCGGTGCGCGACGCCGGCCTGCGCCGCCGGGCCGCCGAGCGGGCCCTGTTCAAGGCGGACCCGGCCTCGGCCGTGACCCTGTCCGATCTCCTCGTCGCGCCCGTCTCCGGCACGGAACCGAGCCCCGCGCCCGAGGCTCCAGCGTCCAAGGCCCCGGCGGCCGAGATCGCCGACGAAGTGCCCATCTTCGCGCCCGAGGCGCCCGCCGTCGCCTTCGAGGTCGCCGCGAACGTCGGTCAAACCGGCTCGGTTCTTTCGGTCGCACAGCCGGCCGATCCTGCGGCCGAAGTCTCGCCGCCTTCGGTGACGGCGCTGACTCCGTCCCCTGCGGACGTCATCCAGGGCGCGCTGTCCGTCACGGCGGTCCCCGCGACATCCACGAGCCTTGCCGCCGATCCAGTCACCGGGGCGGTCGCCCCGAGCCAGCCTGTGACGCCCGGCGTGCTCGACGAGGCCGCCGCGCAGGGCGAGCTTCAGACCACCGGCGTCCTGGCCGAAGGCGCGGCCCTGACCACACCGCGGCTCGTTTGGCCGGACGGTCAGGGGGCGAACGTCTCGTTCGAGAACCAGGGTCGTCTCGACCCGGTCAACGACCGGGACGTCCCGACCGAGCCGATCGACGCCGGGACCTCGGGCTTCAGCTGGGGGCGGGTCTGGGCCTATCTGGTGATGGGGGGCTTCGGACTGGTGTCTCTGGCCATGTCGATGGCGGCCCTGCGCATGGCGTCCATGGCCGACACCGACACGACGAGCATCCTGGCCATCGCCGGCGTTCTGGCGGCTATCGGCGCGATCTGCGTCGGCGTCTCGGCTTACAACATCTATCAGCGTCTCAGCGACGACCGCTGAAGCCCGTGGATGCGACGGCGCCCCTCTCGCGGCCCGGGTCGGCTTCGTGCTAACCCGGCGGCATGAGCATTCCCTTCGCCCCCCAATCCATGGATTTCAGCCTCGGCGAGAACGCCGACATGATCCGCGAGACCACCGCCCGCTGGGCCGCTGACCGTCTGGCGCCGCGCGCCGCCGAGATCGACGAGACCAACACCTTCGCCCGCGACCTGTGGCCCGAGATGGGCGAGCTGGGGCTGCACGGGATCACCGTCGAGGAAGAATTCGGCGGCCTCGGCATGGGCTATCTCGAACATGTCGTGGCCATGGAGGAGGTTTCCCGCGCCTCCGCCTCGATCGGCCTCTCCTACGGCTCCCACTCCAACCTCTGCGTCAACCACATCCGCCGCTGGGGCAATGCCGAGCAGAAGGCGAAATACCTGCCCAAGCTGATCTCCGGCGAGCACCTGGGATCGTTGGCCATGTCCGAGGCCGGCTCCGGCTCTGACGTGATGTCGATGCGCACCCGTGCCGAGAAGAAGGGCGACCGCTACGTCCTGAACGGCACGAAATTCTGGATCACCAACTCCCCCACCGCCGACACCCTGGTCGTTTACGCCCGCACCGGCGAGGGCAACGGCGGCGTCACCACCTTCCTGATCGAGAAGGGGATGAAGGGCTTCAGCGTCTCCAGGAAGCTAGACAAGATGGGCATGCGCGGCTCCGACACGGCCGAACTGGTGTTCGAGGACTGCGAAGTCCCTGAGGAGAACGTCATGGGCCCCGTCGGCGGCGGCGCCGGCGTCCTGATGTCCGGCCTCGACTACGAGCGCACCGTCCTGTCGGGCGGCCCGCTGGGCATCATGCAGGCTGCGCTCGACGTCGTCCTGCCCTACGTCCGCGAGCGCAAGCAGTTCGGAAAGGCCATTGGCTCCTTCCAGCTGATGCAGGCCAAGGTCGCCGACATGTACGTCGCCCTGAACTCGGCCCGCACCTACGTCTATGCGGTGGCGCGGGCCTGCGACGCAGGCAGGACCACTCGCTACGACGCCGCGGGCGCTATCCTGCTGGCGTCCGAAAACGCGGTGAAGGTCAGCCTCGAGGCCGTTCAGGCCCTCGGCGGCGCCGGCTACACGAAAGAATGGCCCGTCGAACGCCTCGTCCGCGACGCCAAGCTCTATGACATCGGCGCCGGCACCAACGAGATCCGCCGCTTCCTCATCGGCCGGGAACTGTTGGGCAGCTGAGACCTTCCCCATGGCGGAAGGAGCCTCTCGATGCCCGCAAAATCCGCCGCCCAGCAGAAGGCCGCCGGCGCCGCCCTGAGCGCCAAGCGCGGCGATACGCCCAGGTCGAAGCTCAAGGGCGCCTCGAAGTCGATGGTCGAAACCATGACCGAAAAGCAACTCGAAGACCTCGCCCACACCAAACGCGCGGGAAAACCCGAGCACGTCAGGAACTGACTCTGGCGTCGCGGCACACTGCATCCTAAGTGTCGGCCGGACCAGATGGGTCCCCCTGGTCCCCCGTTCCGCATGTCCCTGATCGAGCCGCCCGAACCCCGTCCCCGGGCCTTCTCCGAGGTGCTGGAGTCGCTTGGTTACGGCGCGTCTCCCAAGCTGACGCTGGATGAGTTGGTCGAGGCCTTCGGCGACCGGGGTTTCGGGGCCTTGATCCTCGTACTTTCGCTTCTCGCCCTCCTGCCATGGCCCCCGGGCGGCAAGGCCGTCTTCGCCGTGCCGATCGCCTTGCTGTCGCTGGAACTCGCGTTGCAGCGAGATACCGTCTGGCTGCCGCGCTGGGCGCTCAGGGCGTCGGTGCCGAGAGACGCCTATCGAGCCCTCGTGTCCACGCCTCTCGCCGCGCCCGCCTGGCTCCGCCGGTGGATTCTGACGCGGAGATTCAACCTCGGTTTCGGCGTTTATGTTTTCTCGCCCTGGGTGAGACGCGCCGTTCGCCGTCGGCCCCAGGGTCTCAGCATGCTTCGTGGCCTGCGACGCATGGAACAGCTCACCAAGCCGAGGATGGCCCCGCTCACCGGGGAGATCGCCGACACGATCATCGGGCTTCTGTGTGTGCTTCTCTCGATCGTCATGGCCCTTCCCATTCCGCTGGGCGACGCCTTGCCGGGCGTGGCGCTCGTGCTGTTCGCGCTCGGCATGATGCAGCGTGACGGCGTCGCGATTATTCTGGGCGCCTTGGCCAGCGCAGCCTGCGGCCTCTATCTCTTTGTCATCTGGCGCACGGTCGCCGAGGCCGTCCAGCATATTGCCGGCTGGTTCGGGCAACTGGCGGGCTAAACGCGCAGCACGTCCGCCCCGGGTTCCCGCGCATAAAGCCGTTCGACATCAGTCGCGCGCCGTTTCAGCACCGCCGCGCGATTGATCGACCCCTTGTCAGACACCTCCTGCCCCCCGACGCTCGGGAGCTCGGACAGGAACAGCAGTCGCGCAATCCGCTCGGTCTGGCCGGGATGGGCCGCGTTGTGCCGGATCAGACCCTCGCGCGCCGCCGCCGCGACGCCATCGCCGCCCAGCCGCGCCCAGGCCGCATCGTCAGGCCAGGCCATGAGGGCCAGCATGTCCTGCCCGTCGCCGCACACCACCACGTCGCGGAACAGGCCCGGACAGGCGGCCAACACCTGTCCCCTCACCCGCCCGCCGGCCACGAAGGCGCCGTTGCCCAGCTTGAACTGCTCGCCGGTCCGGCCCGCGAAATACAGGCCCTCCAGAGGCCGATCCGGATCGTGGAAGTCGGCCAGGTCGCCCATCCGCAGATACCCCTCCTCGTCGAAGGCTTCGGCGTCGCGGGCGGGGTCGTTGAAATAGCCGGGGGTCACGCTGGCCGCCTTGACCCGGACCTCATAGGCCTGACCGGCCGGAACCAGTTTCAGGCTCGCGCCCGGGACCGGCAGGCCGATCCCGACCTTGTCGCTCTCCCACCAGGTGTAGCTGATCGCCGAGCCCGTTTCGGTTGAGCCATAGCCCGAGACGAAGACGAACCTCTGGCCGATCGTCTCCACCGCCAGCTTCTGAAACCGGTCATGCAGGGCCTGTGGCAGGCCAGCCCCGCCGAACAGCATGGCGCGCAACTCGCTGAAGAAGACCCGACGCAGCGCCTCATCCGTTTCCAGCGCATCGGCCAGCAGGGAGTAGCCCAGCGGCATGGTGCCGTAGAACCTCAGCGGCAGTTCGCGCAGGTTCCTCAGGGTCTCGCCGAAGGCCTGGGCCGTCGGCCGTCCGTCGTCGATATGCAGGGTCCCACCCATGTGGGTGACGTTGGTCAGCAGGCTCGAGCCCGCGATATGGCTCCATGGCAGCCAGTCCAGCATGACCCCGCCCCAGGCGAAGACGTCGCCCATGGCCTGGGCGCCGCTGACGGTGTTGCCCGTCATCATGGCCTGGGTATGGACCACCGCCTTGGGTCGGCCGGTCGAGCCGGAAGTCAGCAGGTAACGGGCCGGGGCCGTGGGATCGAGCCCGGCGACGCCGCGACCGACGCCCTCGACATCAGGATCGGCCAGCACTTCGGCCAGATCGACGACCTCCGGCCCGATCTCCAACGGCGCGCCGCTGACCACCACCGCATCGGACGGCGCGACCGCGCGGATGGCCTCGGCGAAGGCCGCGCCCTGTTCGGCGAAGATCACGCCCGGCCGGATCAGGTCGACGACATGCCGCAACCGCTCGAAGCCGGCCTCCCCATCCGTCGCGCCCAGGGTCGAATAGTTGACGCTGACCGAGCAGACCGGAACGCCCGCCGCGATCCCGCCGAACATCCAGGCGGCGTGGACGGGAGAATTCTCCGACAGGACCAGCACCGGCCGATCCGCCGTCGCCCCGATCCTGCCAAGCCAGGTCGCCACGGCCGAGACATCGGCCCGCCCCTGGCCATAGGTCAGGGGAACCCAGTCGCCCCGCCCGCCGTCGGGCAACAGGGCCCGACGCGCGATCCAGACGCGGTCGGGGTCACGGTCCGCCCAGTCCCAGAAGGTCTTCAGCAGATTGGCCTCGAAAGGCTCCAGCGGCGCCTGGGCCGACAGGATGCGCACCCCGTCGGGCCGGGCCTCGATCTCCAGCCCGACATCGCCGAACCGCACGGGCCGACACGGCGCGTCGCGCCAGTTCGTCCCTGTCTCGCCTGTCGCCGCTGCCGTCATGTCCTGGCTCCCCGACCCGTTGGGGCCTCATCGAGACCTATGCTCCCGGTCTCTCGTCTAGCCCCCTCCGACTGACTTGCAAATCAGGATTTATCTTGGCGATTCCGGCCGCGTTTCCCCTTGCGGCAAAAGACCGATAAAACGGGGCGGTGAACACCAAGACCGAATCCCCGACAAACGACGCCGCCACCGGCCCCTCCACCCGTGATCTCATCATGGGCAACCCGACCGCCCGGGCTTTCGCCATCACGGGCGACGCCTGGACGCAGTTGATCCTGCGCGAGGCCTTCTACGGCGCGCGCCGCTTCTCGGTCTGGCGCGAGCGGCTGGGCATTCCGCGCAGCGTGCTGACCGACCGGCTGAACCGTCTGGTTGCGGCGGGACTGCTGGAACAGCGCGGCGCGCCGGGCTCGGCCACGCGCATGGAATACCGCCTGACAGAGATGGGGCTCGACATGTTCGGCGTCGCCGTCATGCAGGGTCAGTGGGAACGCAAATGGGCGCGGTCGCCGCTCCAGGAACGGTATTTCCTGGCCTTCTACGACCGCCAGACCGGCGAGCGGGTGGTGCCGGCCATCTTCGATCACGAGCGCGGTCATCCCGTCGATGTCCATCATGTGCGCTGGGAGGCGAACGCGGGCCTGACCCCGATCGCGCCCCCGACCAGTCGCCGCCGGCGCACCAGCCCGGTGGAAACCGACCGGCCGATCATCGACCGGTCCACTGACATCATGGGCGACTACTGGAGTTGGGCCGTCCTGGCCGCCGCCTTCTTCCGCCTGCGCCGCTTCGACGAGATTCACGAGGCGCTGGGCGTCGCGACCAACATCCTGGCCGATCGGCTGAACCGGATGGTGCTGCACGGGGTGCTGAGAAAGGACCTCTACCAGAAGGCCCCGCCCCGGTTCGAATACCGGCTGACCGAGGCGGGCCTGGACCTCTTTCCGATCATCATGGCCATGCACGGCTGGAGCGAGCGCTGGCTCTGCCCGGACGGTCCGCCCCTGCATCTGATCGACACCCAGACCGGAGAACCGATCAAGGCCGTGGTCTGCGACCTGGGGTCGGGCCGCGCCCTCGACCCGCGCAACATCCGCTGGGAGGTCGAGGCGGCGACGCCAGTGGAAACCGGCGCCGCCTGATCCTCGTCAGAACCGCTTCGCCTAGAACCTCTTGGACAGGGCCACGCCGAACGACCGCGGCGCGCCGAAGACGCTGAAGCCGATGCCCACGTTCTTGATGATGTGGGTCTGATACTCGGTGTCGCCGAGGTTCTTGCCGTAGACCGCCAGCTTCAGCCCGCCCGCCGTTTCATAGGAGATGAAGGCGCTGGCCAGGCCGTGGGCCGGGGATCGCACCTCGGGGTTGTTGGATGGATCGAAGAAGAAGTCGTCCTGCCACTGATAGTCCGCGCGCGCGGCCAGGACGCCGCCCGCCACATCCCATTCGCTGTCGATGTAGAGGGTGTACTGGCTGTCGGGCGAGCGCGGCAGGGTCAGGCCGTTGTAGGGCAGGATGGAAGCCCCCGACACGGCGTTGGACGTGTATTTGGCGTCCAGGCTCGTATAGGAGCCGCCGAAGGTGATGTTCGACGTCACCGCCAGGGCCGTCTCGATCTCATAGCCCTTGACCTCGGCCTCGGCGTTGGAGGTCACCAGGTTCAGGCCCAGCAGCTCATAGACCTGCAGATCCTTGTAATCGAGCTGGAAGGCCGCGGCATTGAACCTCAGCCGCCCGCCGAGCACGGTCGACTTCAAGCCGATCTCGTAGTTGTCGAGCAGTTCGGACTTGATCGGCGTGGCGGCCTGAACCGCGCTCTGGGCCGTCGAGACGAAGGACCCGGCCTTGTAGCCCCGGTCGTAGCTCGCGTAGAGGCGGATGTTCTCGATCGGCTCGACCGAGAGGGCGACTTTCCAGGTCGGCTCCTCGAAGGTCTTGGCGCCGTCAGTGGCGTAGGGCGAACCCGTCGGTCCCAACGGGATGCCGACCGGCGGATTGGCGCCGTTGTCGTTGTCCACCGCCGTCTGGGTGATCTTGCGTTCGTCGTGCGTCCAGCGCGCGCCGAGGGTCAGCTCCCAGATGCTGGCGAACGGAATGTTGGCCTGACCGAACAGGGCGTAGCTGGTGTTCTCGGCCTGCTGGGTGAACAGGGTGTCGCCCCCGAACGACGGCGGCGCGATCGGCAGGGCGGCGGACACGATGAAGCGTTCGGACCGGTCCACATTCTCGCGGAAGGCATAGACGCCCGCGACCCACTGGACCGCCGATTCCGGCTTGGAGACGAAGCGGAACTCCTGGCTGAACTGTTCGGACTGCTCCGACGCCTGGTCGTCCACCAGAAGCGGGAAGCCCGGGAACGGCAGGCCGCCCAGGTTGTCGCGCCACTTGTAGTCGTTGTTGCGGTAGGAACTCAGGGAGACGAAGTCGAACTTCTCGCCCTCATGCTCGACCCGGCCCGTCAGGCCGAAGTTGAACCGGTCCTGATAGTTGCTGGGCGAGGAGAAGCTCTGGCGCACGTCCAGCCCGGCTCGCAGGCTGTTGATCAGGGCGACGAAGGCCGGGGCGGTCGAGGCGGTCGTCACAGGGATGCGGGCGTGGCCGTCCATCTCGTCCTTGGACACATCGACGCCGACCTGCACCTTCCACGGCCCGGCCATGTTCAGCACCGACAGGCGCGCGCCCCAGGACGTGCCGCCCTCCAGCCCCTCGCCGGTGGGCACGTTCTCGGCATAGCCGTCGTTGGTGTTGTAGCGGAAGGCGAGGCGGGCGGCGGCGTCCGGGCCCAGTTGGCGGTTGACCACGCCCTCGACGCCGTATTCGCCGAAACTGCCGGCCCGCGCCGTCAGGTCGGTGGTGTTCTCCAGCACCGGCCGGTTGGTGTAGATGTTCAGCGCTCCGCCCGAGGCGTTGCGGCCATACAGGGTCCCCTGCGGACCGCGCAGAACCTCCACCCGCTGGATGTCGAGAAAGGCCAGGGCGCTGGCCCCGGCCCGGCCGATGGAGACCTCGTCGATCGAGACACCGATCGACGGATCGCTGGCCGCCGAGTCGCTGGTCGTGCCGACGCCGCGGATGAAGACCTGCGGCTCGCCGATGTTGAACTGGGTCAGGGTCACGCCCGGCGCCTTGCCGACCACGTCCTGGATACCGGTGGCGGCGGTCCGCTCCAGGGTCTCGGCGCCGAAGGCCGTGATGGCGACCGGCACCTCCTGCAGGCTCTGTTCGCGCCGCTGGGCGGTGACGATGACCTCGTCGAGCGTCACCGCCTGATCGTCGTCCGGCGTCTGCTGTGCGAGCGCCGGCGTGGCGAGCCCGCCGGCGAAGATGAGCGCCGCGACGGACGCGGCTGTGGCGTGGATCCGTTTCATTCTCTGTTCCCTCCCCAGGGTTCCTGGCGCGTCTTCCGTTGGCCGGACTTGACGATGCACGGTGAGGCTTGCGCCAATGGACCAGTTTTGCAAGTCTTTTTACGAAAGTCGCATGAAGCGACGCCGTGGGAGGCGCAGATGACCGATCGATCGCTTGAGGGCCGCGTGGTGGTGGTGACCGGCGCGGGACGCGGGCTGGGGCTGGCCTACGCCCTTGATCTGGCGGCGCGCGGCGCCTCCGTCGTGGTCAACACCCGTCCCCGCGCCTCGGGCGGCCCGGCCTCGGCCGAGGCGGTGGTGGAACAGATCGTCGCATCGGGCGGCAAGGCCGTCGCCTGCCCCCTGAGGGTCGAGGCCGATGACGCCGGCGAACGGCTGCTGGAGGCCGCCCTCGCCGCCTTCGGCCGCATCGACGGACTGGTCAACAACGCCGGGGCGCCCGAGGCGAAGAGCCTGCACAAACAGACCCTGGCCGACATCCGCAGCGTGTTCGAGATCAACTATTTCGGCACCCTCAGCGCTACCCTGCCGATCTATCGCCACATGCGGGACCAGAGCTCGGGGCGTATTCTGATCACCACCTCGGCGGCCGGGCTCTATGGGGTGCACGGCATGGCCGCCTATTCCTCGTCCAAGGCCGCGTTGATCGGTCTGGCCCGGGTGATCGCCCTGGAGGGCGCGTCGCGAAACGTCTTCTGCAACGCCGTGGCGCCCTACGCCCTGACCGGGATGACCGAGGGCTATGTCTCCGAGGAGATCGGCGCGGCCCTGCCGCCGGAATACGTCGCGCCGGTTGTCAGCTGGCTGATGACCGAGGGCTGCACCCTGAACGGGGAGACCCTGGTCGCCGGGGCCGGCAAGGTCCGTCGCGCGGTCCGGATCGAGGGGCCTGGCGTGGCCTTCGATCATCCCGAACGCCTGGCGATCGACGACCTGATCGCCGCGCAGGGGCCGATGCTGTCGCTGGAGGGCTGGACCCTGCCGCCGAACGGCAACGCCTCGTTCGACGCCTTCCTCGCCGACAAACCGCCCCGGGTCGTGGCGGTCTCGTGACTTGCATTAGGAACCCTTACTTGCGTTAAGAAACCTATCGCCGTAGGTTTTACATCTGGACGGATCGGAGATTCCCGTGGCCGACGACGCGACCCTCGCTTCCCGCATCGACAACGCCTCGTTGATCGGGGTGAATGAGATGAACCCCTATCTGCAGGGCCTCTACGCCCCTGTTTCTACCGAGACGACGGCGCTGCAGCTCGATGTGATCGGCGAAATCCCCCGCGATCTGCACGGCGCCTTCGTCCGCAACGGTCCCAATCCCGCCCATGCACCCGAGGGGCTGCACCACTGGTTCGACGGCGACGGCATGGTCCACGCCGTCTATTTCGAGAACGGCAAGGCCGAGTATCGCAACCGCTGGGTCCGCACCGCCGACTACAGCGCCGAGGCGGCCGGCCAGATGATCACCGCCGGCGGGGTCATGCTGCCCTCGGCCCGCGCCCGGCCGGGATCCGGTCGCGGCGACCTCGTCTACAAGGACACGGCCAATACCGACCTGGTCTTCCACAACGGCTCGCTGATGGCGCTGTGGTATATCTCCGGCAAGCCGGTGCGCGTGGACGCCCGGACGCTCGAAACCCTCGGCGACGAAAGCTTCGGCGGCGCCCTGCCCCGCCACGTCTCGGCCCACGGCAAGGTCGACCCGAAGACCGGCGAGTTCTGCTTCTTCGACTATTCGCTCTACGAGCCGTGGATGACCTTCGGCGTCGTGGACGCCAACAACAATCTGACCAACTTCCAGAAGGTCGATCTGCCCGGGCCGCGCCTGCCGCACGACATGGGTCTGACCGAGAACTACATCATCCTGCACGACCTGCCGGTGGTCTTCACCGAGGGCGGCCTGCGCAACAGCCAGTGGCAGATCAAGGTGGCCGACCAGCCCGCCCGCTTCGGCGTCGTGCCGAAAGGCGGCCGGGGCGATCAGGTCCGCTGGTTCGAGACCGAGACCTGCTACATCTACCATGTCGTCAACGCCTGGGAGGACGGCGACGAGGTGGTCATGACTGCCTGCATGATGACGCCGAACGGCTATCCGCCCAACCCGGCCTATGGCCCCTATGCCGCCATGGTCAACGTCCTGGCCCTCAACGCCGTGCCCGTCGAATGGCGAATGAACATGGTCACGGGCGAGGTGAAGAAGCGCATCCTCGACGACCGCATCGGCGAGTTCCCGGTGGTCAATCTGGACTACACCGGCCGCAAGTCGAAGTGGTCCTATCACGTCTCCATGGCGCCGCAGGAGCTGCAGCGGTTCGACGGCCTGTTCAAATATGACCTCGGAACTGGCGCAGCCCAGACGTGGAAGTTCGACGAGGGTCTGGGCGGCTCCGAGCCGGCGTTCGCCCCGCGCATTGGCTCGACGGCCGAGGACGACGGCTATGTCATCGTCTTCACCACCGACGCGGCGACCGGCGCGTCCGAGGTCCAGATCCTGAACGCCCAGGATTTCGAGGCCGGCCCCGTCGCCCGCATCCCCCTGCCCGCCCGCGTGCCCGCCGGCTTCCACGGAACCTGGGCGCCCGGCGACCAGATCAACGCCGCCGCCTGACCGGACCGTTCGCATGACCGCCTATATCCTCGACGCCGTCCGCACCCCGCGCGCCAAGGCCCGCCCCGACGGCGGCCTGGCCTCCATGAAGCCGCACGAGCTGGTCTCGGGCCTGATCGACGCCATCGACGCCCGCAACGACGGCGCCGCCCATCGCGCCGACGCCCTGATCCTCGGCGCCGTGGGTCAGGTCGGCGCCCAGGGGGCCAATGTCGCCTTGGTGTCCAAGCTGCACGCGGGTCTGCCCGACGGCGCCTTCGCCTTCAGCCTGAACAACTACTGCGTCTCCAGCCTGACCGCGATCGGCCAGGCGGCGAACATGGTCGAGGCGGGCGGCGTAAAGACGGCCCTGGCCGGGGGGGTGGAGATGATGTCGCGCGTCCCCTTCATGGGCGACAAGGCCGACTATTACGAAGACGCCGACTTCCCGACCCGAACCCGCTACATTCCCGTCGTCGTCGCCGCCGACCGTCTGGCCGAGGATATCGGCGTTACCCGCGAGGAGATGGACGCTGCCGCCCTGACGTCTCAGCAGCGCGCGGCCGCCGCCGAGGGCACGCCCCTGGTCAAGTCGCGCATCCCGCTTAACGGACTGGACCGGGAAGAGCCCGCCCGGGCCTCGACGACGGCCGAGAGCCTGGCCGCCATGCCCGCCGCCTTCGCCCCCCTGGGCGAACAGTATGCGGAGGCCCTGGGCGGCCGGGTCATCGACCACCGCCACACCGTCGCCCACGCCCCGCCCATGTGCGACGGCGCCTCGCTCGCCCTCGTCACGGGTCAGGCCGACGGCGCCCGCGCCCGGATCGTCGCCTATGCCGAGGCCGGGGGCGACCCCGCCGCCTCCTTGACCGCCGGGTTCGAGGCCATGGACAAGGCCCTGGCCACGGCCGGGCTGACGCTGCCCGACATGGACCGGATCGAGTTCATGGAGGCCTTCGCCGTAACGATCGTGAAGTTCCTGCGTGAACGCGACGTCGATCCGGACAAGGTCAATGTCGGCGGCGGCCACATGGCCAAGGGCCACCCCATGGGCGCCTCGGGCGGTATCCTGCTGTCCTCCCTGCTCGACGCCCTGGACGCCTGCGAGGGCCGCTATGGCCTGGTCGCCGCCGCGGGCGCCCAGGGCGTAGGCGCCGCCATGATCGTCGAACGGCTGGGCTGACGATGGACGGGTTCGTCGCCGCCTTCGACCAGAGCCGCCTCGACGTCGTCGCCCGCCACGCCGCGACCCTCGACGCCGCCATCGAGGCCGTCCAGACCCGCAAGAGCTGGTCGCCCTATCGCGACAGCCCCTCGACCAAGATCCACGGCGCCGAAAAGCCGGTTCAGGGCCGGGCCGCCTTCGATGCCCGCCTGAATACCCTGTTCGATCTCGGCCAGCCCGGCGTTGTCGGGGAGGCGGGCGAGGAGGTGTCGCCCTTCACCGGCCGGCCCCTCGGCGTCCGCTATCCCGTCAGCGACCCGAACGTGTTGGTGGACGCCGCCCTCGCCGCCTGGGGCGACTGGCGCGCCGCCGATCCCGAACTGCGTCTGGCCCTGTGTCTGGAGATGAGCCAGCGCCTCTACGACCGCAATTTCGAGATGGTCCACGCCGTCATGCATGTGGCGGGACAGAGCTACACCCAGGCCTTCTCCGGCTCGGGCCCCAACGCCCTGGATCGCGGCGTCGAGGCCCTGGCCTATGCCGCCAAGGCCATGCGCGACGTGGTCCCGACCGCCCAATATCACCGCGACTTCGGCGGCGAGGCCGTGGCGCTGGAGAAGACCTACACCCTCGTCCCGCGCGGCGTCGGTCTGGTCATCTGCTGCGCCTCCTTCCCGACCTGGAACGCCTATCCGGCCATATTCGCCTCCCTGGCGACCGGCAATCCGGTCATCGTCAAGCCGCACCCCATCGCCGTCCTGCCCATGGCCATCGTGGTGGAGACCTGCCGGGCGGTCCTCAGCGACCACGGCTTTGACCCCAATCTCGTGACCCTGGCGGTGGACACCCTCGCCGAGCCCGTCGCCCAGAAGCTGGTGGATCACCCGGACGTGCAGATCATCGACTTCACCGGCAGCCCCCGATACGGCGGCCATCTGGAGCGCACGGTGACGGGAAAGCTGCTGTTCACCGAGACCGCCGGGGTCAACACCGTCGTCATGGACAGTGTCGCCGACCTCGATGCCGTGGCCCGCGCCGTGGCCCGCTCGTCCAGCCTGTTCTCGGCCCAGATGTGCACCAGCCCGCAGGTCATCTACATCGCACCCGACCTGTTCGAGCCCATGTCCGCCGCCATCGTCGAACAGATCGACGCCATCGCCGCCGACCCGGCCCAGGCCGCGGGCATCATGGGCGCCATCCAGGGCGAGGTCAGTCTGAAGGTCGTGCGCGACGCCCGCGCCGAGGTCGAGGACAAGTCCGGCGTCCGCGTCCTGCGCGAAGCCGCACCCTACGCTCACCCGCAGTTCCCGGACGCCCGCACCCTGACCCCTCTGGTGATCGCGGTGGAGGCGGACGGCCATCACGAACTCTATGCCGAGGAACGGTTCGGCCCGGTCCTCTATCTGGTCCGCAAGGCGTCCGATGAAGCGGTGACCGAGGCGACCTGGCTGGCGAAGACCCGGGGCTCGATCTCCTCCTACCTCTATTCGACCGACGAGGAGTTCATCGACCGCGCTGTCCCGGCCTATGAGGCGGCGGGCGCCAACCTGTCGATCAACCTGACCGGGGCGATGTGGATCAACTTCGCCGCCGCCTACAGCGACTATCACGTCACCGGCCTGAACCCGGCGGGCAACGCCTGTCTGGCCGACCTGGCCTTCGTCGCCTCGCGATTCCGCATCGTCCAGCGACGACGGCCCGTCCGGTGACGGCCGATGTCTTTATCGCCGGCGTCTCCATGACCGCCTTCGGCAAGCGTCCGGCTGACAGCGTCAAATCCCTGACCGCCGAGGCCGTGACGGCGGCCCTGAGCGACGCCGGGGCGACCGTCGCCGACATCCAGGCCGCATGGTTCTCCAACACCCGCCAGCCCATGCTCGAGGGCCAGAACACCGTGCGCGGCCAGGTCGCCCTGCGGCCCCTCGGCCTGACCGGCATTCCGGTCGTCAACGTCGAGAACGCCTGCGCCTCGGGCTCGACCGCCCTGCTCCAGGCCATTCACTGGCTGCGCGCCGGGGCCGGCGACATCGCCCTTGTCGTCGGGGCCGAGAAGATGGTCTTTCCCGACCGGCCGGAACAGGCCGCCGCCGCCTTCGCGGGCGGAACCGACATCCACGACCGTGCGGGCGTCCTCGCCTATATCGAGGCCATGGGCGGCGAGGATCCGGGCCCCGGTCGCAGCCTGTTCATGGACCTCTACGCCGCCCAGGCCCGGGCTCACATGGCCCGTCACGGCACGACCCAGACGGACTTCGCCCGACTGGCGGCCAAGAACCACACCGCCGCCCGCGACAATCCGCTCAGCCAGTACCGCACCCCGATGACGGTTGATCAGGTGCTGGCCGACAAGCCTGTCGTCTTTCCCTTCACCCGCGCGATGTGCGCCCCGGTCAGCGACGGCGCCGCCGCCGTGATCCTGTGCTCGGCCGCCGGGATGGTCAAACTGGACGCCGCAGGCCGCGCCGTCCGCGTGCGCGGTTGCGCCCTCGTCAGTGCAGGCGACCGCGCTCCGGCCGACCTCGACAACCATATCGGCCGCCGCGCCGCCCTCGCCGCCTACGAACAGGCCGGGATCGCCCCCGCCGACATCGACGTGGTCGAGGTGCATGACGCCACCAGCTACGCCGAGCTTCAGCAGATCGAGAACCTCGGCCTGGCCGAGCCTGGAACCGTCGGCGCCCGAGCCGCAATCGGCGACTTCGCCCTCGGCGGCCGGACCCCGGTCAATCCGTCGGGTGGTCTGGTCGCCAAGGGCCACCCGGTCGGCGCCACCGGCCTGGCCCAGCTCTATGAGCTGACCACCCAGCTGCGCAGCGAGGCCGGCGCCCGTCAGGTCGAAAACGCCCGGATCGCCGTGGCCGAGAACGGCGGCGGCTTCCTCGGCGTGGAAGAGGCGGCGACCGTGGTCACGGTGCTGGAGCGGGCCGCATGACCCACCCTATCCACGCCCTCTACAAAAACCGCGTCGCCAAGGCCGACCGCCCGGCCCTGATCGACGGCGAGACCACGATCACCCACGCCGACCTGATCGAGCGCGTCGAGGCCGCCGCCGCCGACCTGATCCGGCGCGGCGTCCGGCCCGGCGACCGCATCGGCCTGTGCGCCGCCAACAGCGCCGATCACGTCATCGCCTATCTGGCCATCCTGCGGGCCGGCGCCGTCTGGACACCGCTCAATCCCCGCAACGGCGCACGACTGAACTCGGACTTCCAGGCTAGGGCGAAGCCGGTGCTCACCCTCTATGACGCCGCCTCCATGGCCGCGACGGGCGCCTGCTCGCGGCCCTTGCCGCTCGAGGACTGGCTGGCGGACCTACCGCCCGCTGCCGACCTGCCGCCGGCCCACGACGATCCGGCCGCCCCCTTCGCCCTGAAGTTCACCGGCGGCTCCACCGGCGTGCCCAAGGGGGTGGTCCAGAGCCAGGCCAGCGGCCGGGCGGCCCTGGACTCGATGGCCGGCTTCTACGGCTTCACCGCCGATGACGTAAATCTCGCCGTCGCCCCCCTGACCCACGGCTCGTCCCACTATGTCCTGCCGGTGCTGGCGGCGGGCGGTGCCCACGTCCTGCTGGCCGAGCCGGACCGGGCGGCGATCCTGGCCGAGCTGAAACGCCGGGTCACCGTCGCCTTCATGCCCCCGACCCTGATCGCCCTGCTGATGGCCGAGGCCGGGTTCGGGCCCGACGACTTCCCGGCCCTGCGCCACATCACCTATTCGGCCGCCCCCATGTCGCCGGACAGGATCGCCGAGGCCATCGCCCGCTTCGGCCCGGTCATATCCACCCTCTTCGGCCAGACTGAAGCGCCCATGGCCATCGCCGGGCTTTCGCCGTCGGAAATGGCCGATCCGGCCCTGCGCGCCTCCGTCGGCCGCACCTTCCCCGGCACACGGGTGGCGGTGCTGGACGCGAACGGCGTCGTCCACGACCACGGCGAGGGCGAGGTGATCGTCTCGGGCGATCTGGCCCGCACCGACTATCTCGACGCGCCGGACCTGACCGCCGCCTCGCGCCATGGCGAATGGCTCAGGACCGGCGACATAGGACGGCTGTCGCCCGATGGCCTGCTGACCCTGATCGGGCGGTCGAAGGATCTCATCATCACCGGCGGCTACAATGTCTATCCGGGCGAGGTCGAGGCGGCGCTGAACCGCCACCCCGCCGTGCGCGAGGCCTGCGCCTTCGCCGTCGAGGACGAGGTCTGGGGCGAACGGCTGGAGGCGGCGGTGGCCGTCGATCCGGGCTTCACCGACGACGTCGGCCTCCGCGCCTTCGTTCGCGACGCCATCGGTCCCGTCCGCACGCCCAAGCGGCTCCACCTCCTGTCCGCCCTGCCGCGCAACCCGGTGGGCAAGGTGGTCCGCGCCGACATCCGTGATCTGGTTCTCCCCGGCCAGCCGCACAGTCCGCCCGTAGCCCAGAGGGAGATCGCCCGATGATCGTCATTCCGCAGTCGCGCATCCGCGAGATGAAGGCCAGGGGCTGGTGGGGCGATACGACGCTCGAGGATCTGTTCCAGAAGCATCTGAAGGCCCACCCCGACGCCGAGGCCCTGATCGACCCCCCCAACATGCCCGAGATCACGGGCGGCGAGGCCGAGCGTCTGACCTGGCGCCAGACCGGCCATGCCGTCAGCCGTCTGGCCGCCGTCCTGGTCGCCCACGGCATCCGCAAGGACGACGTGGTGGTGATCCAGCTGCCCAATATCGCCGAACTGACCATCGCCTATCTGGCCTGCCAGCGGCTGGGCGTCATCTCCAGCCCGGCCCCGGTCCAGTACCGCGAGCACGAGCTGGCCTACATCATCGAGAAGACCGACGCCGTCGCCGCCATCACCGTGGACCGGATCGGCAAGCAGAAGCATGGCGAGATGATCGCGGGGCTCAAGGGCCGCTGCCGCAGCCTGAAACACGTCTTCGTCCTCGGCGAGACCTGCCCCGAGGGGGCGCTCGACCTCGAACCCCTGATGGACGGCGTCACCCGCGACCAGCACAAGGCCGCCCAGAAGGCGCAGAAAAAGGCGGCGATCACGGCCGACGACATCGTCACCATCTGCTGGACCTCCGGCACCGAGGCCCAGCCCAAGGGGGTGCCGCGCAGCCACAATGAATGGATCATCATGGGCGACGGGGTCATCGACGCCGCCGACCTGGCCCCCGGCGCGCGGCTGCTCAACCCGTTCCCGATGGTCAATATGGGCGGCATCTCGACCGCCCTGATCGGCTGGCTGCTGCTGGGCGGCGCCCTGATCCAGCACCATCCGTTCGACCTTCAGGTCCTGCTGAAGCAGCTGCGGGAAGAGAAGATCGACTACACCGTCGCCCCGCCGGCCGTCCTGAACCTGCTGCTCCAGAACGAGGCCATGCTGGCCGGCATCGACTTCGACCGGCTGAAGTCCATCGGCTCGGGTTCGGCGCCCCTGTCGGAATGGATGGTGCGCGGTTTCCACGAGAAGCACGGCGTCCAGATCGTCAACTATTTCGGCTCCAACGAAGGCGCCTCCTTCCCCTCGGCGCTCAAGGACCTGCCCGAGGCGGGCGACCGGGCCAGCCTCTTCCCCCGCCTGGGCGAGGGCTTCACATGGGCCTGCAAGCTGCACGACCGCATCTTCACCCGGCTGGTCGATCCCGACACCGAACAGGAGATCACCGAGGGCGGCCGTCCCGGCGAACTGCGGGTCAAGGGCGCCACCATCTTCTCCGGCTACTGGCGCGCGCCCGAGATCAACGCCCGCGCCTTCGACGCCGACGGCTGGTTTCGCACGGGCGACCTGTTCGAATACGCCGGCGACCGGCTGCAGCATCTGCGCTTCGTCGGCCGGCTGAAGGACATCATCATCCGGGGCGGGATGAACATCTCGTCCGAAGAGATCGAGAACCACCTGATGGCCCATCCCGCCGTGGCAGAGGCCGCCATCGTCGGCGCGCCGGACCCCAATCTCGGCGAACGCCTCGCCGCCTTCGTCGTCTTCCGCCCTGACCAGTCGGCGACGCTCGAAGAGATCAACGCCTTCCTCGTCAACGACCGTCAGGTCGCCGTCTACAAACAGATCGAGCGGCTCGAGCCGATCGCCGCCCTCCCCCGAAATCCCGTCGGCAAGGTGCTGAAACGCGACCTCCGCCAGAGCTTCCAGAAGACAGAGTCCGTATGAGCACGCCCTTCGACACCCTCCGCCTGCCCGTCTTCGCGGCGCCCATGTTCCTGATTTCCGGTCCGGAGATGGTCATCGCCGCCTGCCAGGCCGGCGTGGGCGGCGCCTTTCCGACCACCAACTGCCGAACCGTCGAGGAACTCGACGGCTGGATGGGCCGGATCACCGACGCGCTGAAGCCCGGCGACGCCCCCTGGATCGCCAATCTGATCACCCACTCGACCAACGCCCGTCTGGCCGAGGACCTGCGTCTGGTTGCGGAATACAAGCCGCCGGTGGTCATCACGGCCCTCGGCTCGCCCAAGCCCGTGATGGAGACGGTCAAGGCCTATGGCGGTCTGGTCTTCGCCGACGTGGTGTCGATGAACCTGGCGAAGAAGGCCGCAGCGGCGGGGGTGGACGGCCTGGCCTGCGTCAGCGCGGGCGCCGGGGGCCATACCGGCCACCTGTCGCCCTTCGCCTTCATCTCGGCGGTGCGGAACTTCTTCGACGGCTATATCGCGGTCGGCGGAGGCGTCGGTGACGGCGCCGGGATCGCGGGCGCGGTCGCGGCCGGAGCCGACTTCGTCTACATGGGCACCCGCTTCCTGGCGACGACCGAGAGCATGGCCCAGCCTGAATACAAGCAGATGGTCGTGGACGCCGGGCCCGACGATCTGGTGGTGTCCGCCGCCGTCACCGGCACCGACGCGTCCTGGCTCAAGCCCAGCCTGCGCGCCGCGGGCCTCGATCCCGACAATCTCGGCGGCCCGGCCGTGCGCGATTATTCGGGCGGCTCCAGCCAGAAGCGCTGGAAGGACATCTGGGCCGCCGGCCAGGGCATCGAGTCGGTGCGGGGCGTCGAACCCATCGCCGACGTGGTCGATCAGCTGGAACAGGAATACCGTGCCGCCTTGGACCGCTTCGCCGCCCGCGCCGATGTGACCGCCCGCCGCAAGACCAGCGCCGCCGCATGAGCGCAGACCTGCCACGGGGCGGCGTCGTCCCCGTCGCCTTCCAGCTGGACCCGACCCACACCGGTCTCCAGATGCTGGAGCGCTGGCGCGACATGGGGCTTTCGGTCGGCGGCTTCCTGACCCGTCTCTCCTGCCTCGTGGCCGAGACGGGCGACGGCTATGTGAAGGTGGTCTGCGACATCGATCCGGGCCATTCCAACTTCGTCGGTCTGGTCCACGGCGGGGTGACCGCCGCCATGGTCGACATGGCCGGCGGCGGGGCGGTGATGAGCATCCTCAAGCCCGGCCAGACCCTGCTCTCGACCGACATCACCATGCGCTATCTGAACGCCGTGCCGGGCGACTGCACGCAGATCGCCGCCGAGGGCAGGGTCACCTACAGCGATGCGCGCAAGGCCGTGGTGGACGTCAAGGTCGTCCTGCCCGACGGAACCATCGCGGCCATGGGCGTGGTGGGACTGGCGATCCGGTCGCCGCGCGGATAGCGCCCCGCATCCCAAACCGCCGTCATCCTCGGGCTCGACCCGAGGATCGGATTGTCCGCCGCCTAGACGAAGACGCGGCGCACGATGGCCCATGCGCCGCGTCTTCTTCTTTTACCCTGAACATCCGGCCCTCGGCTCAAGCCCGAGGGTGACAGATGGGGGTTGGGGAGCCCCTACACCCCGACCAGCAAACTCACCGTCGTCGTCGTCGAGCCGCCGATGTTCAGGGTCTGGACGTTCTTCGCCCCCTCGACCTGATAGTCGCCGGCCGTGCCCGTGGTCTGTTTGAAGGCGTCCAGCGCCATCCGGACGCCCGTGGCGCCGACGGGGTGGCCTAGACCGATCAGGCCGCCGGAGGGGTTGATCGGCAGGCGTCCGCCAATCTCGATGTCGCCCGCCTCGACCGCCTTCCAGCTCTCGCCCGGCGCCGTCAGGCCCAGATGGTCGATGGCCATGTATTCGGTCATGGAGAAACAGTCGTGGGTCTCGACCGCGTCGATGTCCGACAGGCCCAGGCCGGCCCGCGAACGCGCCTCGTCGATGGCCTTCTTCACATGGGGGAAGACGTAGGGCTGGTCCTTGCTGTCGGCGACCTTGGTTGCGTACTGGATCGGCGCCGAGCGATGGCCCCAGCCCTTGATGCGCGGCAGGCTTTCCAGTGGGATGCCCCGCGCCCGGGCGTATTGCGCAGCCCGTTCCGGCGAGGCCAGAACGACCGCCGCGGCCCCGTCCGTCACCTGACCGCAGTCGGTCTTGCGCACCCGCCCCTCGATGACCGGATTGGCCTCGTCGTCGGCGGTGAAACTGGCGTTGGAGAAGGTGTAGTTGCGCGTCTGGGCGTTCGGATTGCGCTTGGCGTTGTCGAAGTTGATCTGGGCGATCCGGCGCAGATGCGCCTCATCGATGCCGTAACGCTCGTCGTACTCGTCCGTCAGGTTGGAGAAGGCGCGAGGCCAGACATAGGTGGCGTCGCCGAACTCATGACCGGTCCAGGCCGCCGCGCCCAGATATTCCGCCCCCGTCTGGCCCGGCACGTTCCGCATCAGCTCGATGCCCAGCACCAGAGCCGTGCCGTAATGACCCGCCTGGATGTCCGACATGGCCGCCAGCAGCGCCAGACTGCCCGAGGCGCAGGCGCCCTCATGCCGCGAGGTCGGCAGGTCGCCGAAGCGCGGCTCGGCCTGGGCGAAGAAGCCGCCCAGCAGACCCTGACCGGCGAACAGGTCGCCGACGAAGTTCCCCACATGGCCGACGTCGATGTCCTCGGGATCGAGGCCCGTCGCCTCCAGCCCGCCGTGCACGGCCTCGCCGAAGCCGTCGAACATCTCCTTGCCCTCGCGCGCCCAGTTGCGCCCGAAGTCCGACTGCCAGCCGCCCAGAATGTAGGTCATGGTTCGTCTCCTCAGGCGGCGTTGGCGGTTTGCGACGCGCGGATGGTGGACCCCTGCGACCAGGTCGCGTGGGTGCCGCTGGAGATACGGCCGGGCAGGATGATCCGGGCGACAGGTCCGTCGGCGAGCTTCCGCGCATCATAGATGACGCATTCGGACCGGTCCTCGATCATGTCGGTGACGAAGGTGATCAGATAACCGTCGTCCTCCTCCGTCGCCCCGACGCGCGGCGCGAATCCGGGTTCGGAGCCATAGCGTTCCGGCCCGAAGTCGATGGCCTGGCTCTCGCCCGTGTCCATGTCGTGCTTGACCACGCCGGTGAACAGGAACCAGCCGGGCTTGGACACGGCGCTGTAGGCGTATTTGTATTTCACGCCGGCGAACTGGTTGTTGATGATGCCGAACTCCAGCACCCGGTCATCCAGCCGCTGCTCGATCGTCTCGCCGGTCTTCAGGTTGAAGCGCCAGCGGTGCAATTTTGGTTGAAGCATGTTCTGGTCGAGGAAGGTCATGATCCGCTCATAAGCGGGCCAGGCGTCGGGGCTGGTCTCCGGCACCGGATTGTCCTGGAAGTACCCGTCCATGATCACCTCGTCGCCGTCCTCCCAGGCGTTGAGGAAGTGCAGGACATAGGTCGGCTCGGCCTCGAACCAGCGCACCTGGTCGGCCGTGCCATAGCGGGGGATCAGCCCGAAGCGCGACTTCATCTCCGGATGGAAGCGCGCCACGTGATAACCCTTGGGCAGCAGATGCTCCTCCCAGAACAGGGGGAAGTCGTTGAGGATCGACCAGTTCGTCGTGAAGGCCATGTCGTGCGGCAGTCGCGCGCCCGGCAGGGGGATCGGCGTGAAATGCTTCAGCCGGTTGTCCGGCCCGACGACGCCGTAGTGCATGAAGGGCGCGGTCTTGGAATAGTTGAAGAACAGCAGTTCGCCCGTCTTCTCGTCCACCTTGGGGTGGGCCGAAATGCCCTCGGGCGGGCACCAGTCGGCGCTGGGCAGCTGCTCCATCGTATAGGGGTCGAGGCGATAGCCTTCGCCGCACTGGTAGAAGGTCGAGAGAATGGCGCCGGCGTGGATGATGACGTCGGTCGAGGACGAATCCTTCAGCCCGCCATGGGCGCCCCAGCCCGGCTGCTCCGACAGCGACGGATGCTCGGCCAGCCCGGCCCAGAGCGCGCGCCCCGCCGCCTGCTCGGCCTGGAAGCCCTTGGTGCGGACGAAGCGGTTGCGATAGGCGGCCTTGCCGTCCCGGAAGCTGATCGAGTGGATCATGCCGTCGCCGTCGAACGGGTGATAGCGGCCCTTGGGATTGTGGACCGGGTTTTCGGTATTGCGCACATAGACGCCGTCGATGTCGGTCGGGATCGTCCCGATCACCGGCATGTCCTCGGCCGTGTGTTCTGCGTGCTGCGGCGTCCAGGCCCCGTTCATATAGGGATGGTCGTTCGGCTCCAGCGTATATTTGATCGGCTTTTCAGCGGCTTCGGAATAGGCGGCGCGGTCGGCGCCCGTGCGTTCGAAACCCATGTCAGGCTCCTCGATGTGATGACACGCAAATAGTGAGTTGCGTTAGAATACCATTATTGCAGCCCTTGGCGAGAGGTTTTAGTATCCCTTTGCAAGCCACACCGAAAACGGTGGGTGAAAAGGGAAACGCGCATGGCCGACAGAACCCCCACCGTACTGGATTTCGACGCCCTGAGGCCGCCCAGCCCCTTTCTGACGCCCGAACACGACGCCTGGCGCGCCAAGCTCCGGGCCTTCATCGACACCCACGTCGCCCCGCATCTGGATGATTGGGACGCGGCTTCGGACTTCCCTGACGACCTCTATGTCCAGGCGGCGAAGGACGGCATCCTGGGCATGGGCTTCCGCGAGGATCTGGGCGGCACGGGCGAGAACATCAGCCTGTATGATCGCATCCTGTTCGCCGAAGAGTTCTTCCGCCTGGGCTCCGGCGTCGTTTTCGCCGACCTCGCCACGCCCTGGATCGCCCTGCCGCCCATCATCAGCGGCGGCGCGCCGGAGATGCTGGACCGCGTGGCGCGGCCTGTCCTGGCCGGCCAGAAGAAGATCGCCTTCGCCGTTACGGAACCCGGCGGCGGCTCCGACGTCTCCAACTTCACCACCACGGCCGAGCGGCGCGGCGACGTCTTCGTCGTCAACGGCGGCAAGACCCTGATCTCCGGCGCGATGAAGGCCGACTATCTGCTGACCGCCGTCCGCACCGGCGGCCCGGGCATGGGCGGGCTGTCGATGCTGCTGATCGAGACCGATCGGCCCGGCGTCACGCGCGGCCCCCTGCCCGGCCTGCAGTGGTACAACAAGAACAACGGCTGGCTGAAGTTCGACAATGTCGAGGTGCCGATCTCCAACCTGATCGGTGAGGAGAACCGGGGCTTCGCCGGACTGGCCAGCCAGTTCAACATCGAGCGGTTCAGCGGCATCTCCGCCACCCTGGCCATGACCCGCACCTGCGTCGCCGAAGCCATCGCCTTCGCCCGCGAGCGTCACACCTTCGGCAAGCGTCTGGTCGACCACCAGGTCATGCGCCACAAGATCGTCGACATGGTCCAGCGGCTGAAGGTGGCCTATGCCTTCCTCGACATGCTGGTCTGGCGGTTCGAGCGTGGCGAGAACGTCATCGCCGACCTGGCCATGCTCAAGATCCAGGCGACCAACACCCTCGAACACTGCGCCCGTGAGAGCCTGCAGGTGCTGGGCGGCCGCGCCTATACCGGCGGCAACCGGGTCGAACGCATCTATCGCGAGGCCCGCATCTTCGTCATCGGCGGCGGCTCCGAGGAAATCCTGCGCGACCTGGCTGGGCGCCAGCTCGGCCTGTAGCCCTTTCATCCCCGGCTCCTGCAGGGCCGCTTCCGTCGGGAGCGGCCCTTCCTTTTGAATGATCTCGCTTTGAGTATTGGAGGTCGGGGCTTTTCCCGCGCCAGCGGGCTTCAGTGCGAGAAATGGGTTCATCACAGCGGGCACAGCGAGGCACGACGACCGCCACGAGGCCGATCCAGCCCCGTTGTGATCGCTGTGAAATCTCTGTGCCCGCTGTGATGAACCTAAGCGCCAGACCGACGCCCGCTATCGCGGGGGCCCTGACCCCCAAATCGACCTGGAAACAGCCCAAAGAAAAGCCCCGCCGCTTTCGCGACGGGGCAGGCTGGATCCAGGAACGGATCGGGTGGTCTCGGAGAAGTCAGAAGTTGCGGCGCAGGGTGATCCCGTAGGTGCGCGGATCGCCCAGGAAGGCCGAGTAGGAACCCGCCTGGAAGGTCGCGGGGATGACGCGGCGGTAGTAGTCCTGGTCGAAGATGTTGCGGCCCCAAAGGTCCACGGCCCAGTCGCCGTTGGCGCTGCGCAGCGAGAACCGCGCATTGGCCGTGGTGAAGGCCTTCTGGATGCGGTTCGGATCGAAGCCGCCCGAGAAGAACTCTGACGCATATCGGGCGTCGATATAGGCCACGCCGGTAAGGGACGACCCGATCGGGAACTCCCAGGTCGCCGATGAGACGTTCACCCAGTCGGGCGACTGTTCCATCTCCTTGCCGGAATAGGTGCTGTTGCCCGCCGACACCGGATAGTAGGCGTCGGTGTAGGTCAGACCGTTGGTCAGGGTCACCCCGGCCATCGGCTTCCAGGTGATCTCCAGCTCCGCGCCCTTGGTGATGGCTTCATCGAGGCTGCGGACGATGAAGTTGATCCCCGTGTATTCGATCAACTGGAAGCCCGAGAAGGTCTGGTGGAAGGCGGCGAAGTTGACCCGCAGGGACCGGTCGAAGAACTCGCCCTTTAGACCCAGCTCATAGGCGTCGACCGTCTCTTCCTGGAAGGCCAGATCGCGCGCGTTCGGCGTCGCAGGAGTGGTGAAGCCTGCCCGGTCGAAGTTGTAACCACCCGACTTGTAGCCCCGGGAGTAGGACAGGTAGGAGTTCAACTGCTCGCTGAACTTGTAGCCGATGTTCAGGGTGCCGGTCGTGGCCGTTTCGGTCCGCTCGTCGGAATCGCCCGCGACGTTGAACCGGGTGTCCCAGAAGGCGGCGCAGAAGCGGGTGACCCCCGCGGCGTCCGCCCCGGCGATGGCCACGCCGCACGCTGGGTTGAAGTTCTCGCCGTAGAAATTGATCTCCTTGCGGTTGTTCGTATAGCGCAGCCCGGCCGTGACGCTGAGCTTGTCGGTCACATGGAAGATGTTGTGGGTGAAGACGGACATGTCGCGCCCGTCCTGCTTGCCGATGCCGCGGGCGCCGTCGCCGGGGGTGAAGGCCGCAAGGGTCGCGGGCTTGAAGGTCGCGGCCCCGCCGTAGATCAGCGGATAGTCGGCCCCCATGCGATAGGCTGAATCATTCAGCACCCTTTCATCGGAGTAGTAGGCGCCGACCAGCCAGTCGAGCCGGCCGTTGGATCCGGCCAGACGCAGTTCCTGGGTGAAGACGTCGAACCCCTGATGCAGGCCGTTGGGGGCGAAGAAGCCCAGGTCTGCGCCCGAATGGTCGAAGTCCTGCGACCGCCAGGCCTCCCAGCTGCGATAGGCCGTGATGGTCGTCAGCTGACCCCAGCCGAGGTCGATATCGCCCTGGGCCGAGAAGCCGTAGTCGGTGATGTCTTCCTGGTTGCGGCGTCCGCGCGTCTTGGACGCCTCGCGATCGAACGGATCGGTCGAGGTGTAGCCGATATTGCCGCGCGCGGCTGAAAGACTGTTGACCAGGTTATAGGTGGGGCCGGCGATAGCCAGGACGGCGACGCAGCAGTTCTCCTCGCGCGTGGTGTAGTCGGCGCTGAACATCCAGCGCATCCTGTCCGACGGCCGATAGAGCAGCTTGGCCCGCACGAAGGCGCGGTTCAGGTTGTCCAGTTCCTCATCGCTGTTGGCGTCGGGATAAAAGCCGTCGCGGGTTTCCTTGCTGCCCTCGACGCGCAGGGCCGCTGTGTCGGACAGGGGGATGTTGATCGATCCCGCCACCCGGATGTCATTGTAGTTGCCGTAGGTGGCCTCCGCCCGGACACCGAAGGCCGAGGTGTCCGGCGTCTTGGTCACGACGTTGATGAGGCCGGCCGAGGTGTTGCGGCCGAACAGGGTGCCTTGGGGTCCGCGCAGCACCTCGATCCGCTCCAGGTCGCCGAGTTCAGACAGGGCGACGCCGGTGCGGGCACGGGCCACGCCGTCGATCACGACGCCCACGGCCGACTCAAGGCCGGGGTTGGTGGAGGTGGTCCCGATGCCGCGCACGCGGATCGAGGAATCGGCCCCGCCGCCGGGAGTCTGGAACTGCACGCTGGGGGCCAGACCGGTCAGTTCGCGGATGTCGGTGACGCCGGAATTTTCCAGCTGTTCCCCACCCACGGCCGTCACGGCCACGGGCACGTCGATCAGGCGCTCTTCCCGTTTGGTTGCGGTGACGATGATGTCCTCGACCTGGGTCGCCCCAGGATCGGTTTGCTGCGCCAGGGCGGGCGATGCGCCCAGCACGCCGGCCAGTACGAGGGCGGATACGCTAACAGAGCCTTTGACGGTCATTCCTCAGTCCTCCCATGAGCCCCCGTTCGCCGAGGTGCTTCGGGCGCAACATGTCACTGGCATATTGAGACTGTCAAATAGCTTTTGTAATCAGACCAACTTGTGTGCTTGAGTGGTGGCGGACAGGACACGTTCGACAGTCGCCCCGCACAGCCGGGCGCTGAAACTGATCGGTGTTCACATAGAAAGACCCGGAAAACCGGGCTTCTGATGGGAGTTGAGGCGCGTGATGCAACGATCGCTCTTTGGCGTCGGTGGTGAGGACGGGTCGGAACCGCAGCGCCCCGGCGCGATGCGGAGGCTGCCCCTGATCGCCGTGAATCCTGATGTTTCAGTGACTTTCATCCTGAGATTTAAGATGATGAGGCCGCGATGAGCATGCATCCCGACACCTCCCCTGCGCCGCGCATCTGGCCCTCGTCCGGATGGGCCTGGTTCGCGGTCGCCGCCCTGATGATCGCCTATACGTCCAGCTTCATCGACCGCCAGATTCTCAGCCTGCTGGTCCAGCCGATCCGCGCGGATCTCGGCATCACCGACACCCAGTTCAGCCTTTTGGCGGGCCTGGCCTTCTCCCTGTTCTACACCCTGATGGGCGTGCCCCTCGCGAAGCTGGCGGATCGGGGCAGCCGGCGGATGATCATCTTCTTCGGCATCGTGGTCTGGAGCGTCATGACCGTGGCCTGCGGACTGGCCAACAGCTTCTGGGCCCTGTTCGCGGCCCGCATCGGCGTCGGCATCGGCGAGGCGGCCCTGTCGCCCGCCGCCTATTCGATGATCTCCGACTATTTCCCGCCGGCACGCCGCGCCCGCGCCCTGGCCGTCTATTCGATGGGGCCCTACATCGGCGCGGGGCTGGCCCTGATGATCGGCGGCGGCGTGATCGACCTGATCGCGCGTTCGGGCAGTCTCGACCTGCCGTTGATGGGGCATCTGGAGCCCTGGCAGCAGACCTTCGCCCTCGTCGGCGCGCCCGGACTGCTGATCGCCCTGCTGTTTCTGATCGTGCGCGAACCGCCGCGGCATGGCGTGGCCAAGGCGGCGGCCGAGGCGGGGGTCCTGAAATACATGTGGAGCCGCAAGGCCACCTTCTACACCATGATCCTGGCCTTCTCGATCTTCGGCATGGCGGGCATCTCCTATCTCGCCTGGATCCCGGCGACCTTCATCCGCCAGTACGGCTGGGAGCCGTCGCAGGTGGGCGTCGCCTACGGCGCCATCCTGCTGTTCGGGGCCACGCCGGGCGTGCTGGTCGGCGGCTGGCTGACCGACACGCTGGCCGCGCGCGGCCGCAAGGACGCGCCTCTCTACGCGGCTGTCATCGCCCTGATCCTGGCCCTGCCCTTCGCCGTCGCCACGCCCTTCATGCCGAACGCGACCCTGGCCCTCTGTGGACTGGCCGTGTTCAGCTTCTTCGCCGGCGTGATGAACAGCCTGCCGGCCACGGCGCTGCAGGCCGTGTCGCCCAACCAGCTAAGGGCCCAGGTCACCGCCATCTATTTCCTGATCGGCAATCTGATCTCCCTGGGCCTCGGCCCCACCGTCGTGGCGGCGCTCAGCGACCGGGTGCTGGGCGGCTCCCAGCATATCGGTCAGGCCCTCGGCATCGTCAGCGGCGTGACCCTCGCCGTGGCCATCGGCCTGCTGATCCGCACTCTCCCCGCCTATCGCGCCAGCGTCGACGAAGCCGCCGCCTGGCAGGGAGGCCCGAAATGACCGCCTCATCCGACAAGCAGAAGGTGCCGTGGTTCGACCCGGCGCCGCCGACCGCCGACCAATGCGTCAACTCCCGGCTGATCGACCGCTTCGCCGCCGAGACGCCGGACAAGGTCTTCATCCGCTTCGAGACCGGCGAGACCTGGACCTGGGCCGAGACCCGCTTGCGCGCGATGGAGACCGCCGCCGCCCTCCAGGCGCGCGGGGTGAAGAAGGGCGACATCGTCGCCGCCTGGGCGCCCAACGGCCCGGCCCTGCTGCGCGCCTGGTTCGGTGCCAACTATGCCGGAGCGGCGCTCGCCCCCCTGAACACCAGCTTCCGCGGCAAGCTGCTGGAACACGCCATCCGTACCTCGACGGCGTCGCTGTTCATCGTCCATCCCGAACTGGTCGAGCGGCTGGAGGGCCTGTCGCTGGGCGGGGTCGAGCGCGTCATCCTGACCGGCGCCCCGGGCCAGGGCGCCGCCCTGCCCTCCGTGTCTTGGGAAGGGCCCGAGGCCCTCGTCGCCGACGCCTCGACCTATCAACGGGTCGACAGCGATCCGTGGGACTGCCCGGTCATCATCTTCACCTCCGGCACCACCGGGCCGTCCAAGGCCGTCATCACCTCCTACGTCCAGGAATGGACCACCGCCGCCGTCACCTACGGCTATATGCGGACCGAGGACCGGATGCTGGTCAACCTGCCGATGTTCCACGTCGGCGGCATCGCGGCCATCACGGCGGCGGTCCAGTGCGGCGGTTCGGTCGCACTGTTCGACGCCTTCGACACCCGCAGGTTCTGGGATCTGGTGCGCGAGACGGAATCGACCGTGTGCAGCGGCCTGATCGGCGCCCTGACCACCTTCCTGACCAAGGAGCCTGTCCGGCCGAACGACGCCGACAATCCCCTGCGCATGGTGACCCTGGCCCCGATCACCGAGGAGACAGCTCCACTCGCCCGCCGCTTCGGCTTCGACTACCTGTCCGGCTTCAACATGACGGAGGCCTCGGGCCCTCTGATCTGCGCGGTCAACGATACGGTCCTGCGCAGCTGCGGCCGGGTGCGCGAAGGCATGGAGGCTCGCGTCGTCGACGACCACGACAACGAGGTGCCCCATGGCGAGATCGGCGAACTGATCCTGCGGTCGGACCATCCCTGGGTGCTGACCCCCGGCTATCTGGGCAATCCCGAGGCGACGGCCGAGGCCTGGCGCAACGGCTGGTTTCACACCGGCGACCTGATGCGGCGCGACGAAGCCGGCAGCTTCTACTTCGTCGATCGCAAGAAGGACGCCATCCGACGGCGCGGCGAGAACATGTCGTCGCTGGAGATCGAGCTGGAGGTCCTGGCCCATCCCGACGTGCGAGAGGCCGCGGCCTATGGCGTCGACATGCACGGCGGCGAACAGGAGGTGATGGTCTGCGTCGCCCCCGTTACCGGCGCCGAGATCGACGCCCGGGCCCTGGTCGAATGGCTGATCCCGCGCATGACCCACTTCATGGTCCCGCGCTTCATCCGGGTCGAGGCCGAGCTGCCCAAGACCCCCACCAACAAGATCCAGAAGGTCGAACTGCGCCAGGAAGGGGTGACCGCCGACACCTTCGACCGCGAAGCCGCGGGCCTGACCGTCAAACGGCATAAGCTTTCCCCGGCTTGAACCCGGTTCGTTTAGGCCGGTAAGACAGGTCATGGCTTCTCGCGGCGCGCCGAAAACCCGACTGGTTCCAAAGAGCTCCCTGAACCGGGCGCTGAACGCGCTCGGCGACCGCTGGAGCCTGCTGGTGCTGCAGGAGGCCTTCCTCGGGGCCACGCGATTCGAGGAATTCCACGAACGTCTCGGCGGCGCGCGCAGCACCCTGTCCAGCCGCCTTCAGGCGCTGGAACGGCACAACATCCTCAAGAAGAAGCCCCACCGTGAGGACGGGGCGCGGATGGCCTATCACCTGACGCCTCGCGGGGCGGACATGTTCGACTCCATCCTGGCCATGTGGGCCTGGGGCGTGCGCTGGGGCGTGTCGGGTCGTCGGGCGCCGACGGTCTTTGTGCATACCGACTGCGGCAAGCCGATGCTGCCGGAAACGACCTGCGGACATTGCGGCGATCCGCTGACCCTCCACTCCTGCACCTTCACCCCCGGTCCCGGCCAGGGTTGGGAGCGGCTGCCGGTCCAGCGCATGCATCGCCGCCGCGCCACCGAGGACAGCCCGGCCATCGAGCTGGTCGATCTTTTGGGGGACCGCTGGACCGGGCTGGTCGTCTCGACCCAGTATTTCGGCGTCCACCGGTTCGACGAGATGCAGAGCATGCTGGGCATTGCCTCCAACATCCTGACGGACCGTCTGCGCACCCTGGAGCTGTCCGGCATTTTCGAGCGACGGCTCTATGAGATCACGCCGCCCCGATACGAATACCGCATGACCAAGAAGGGGATGGACCTCTATCCCCACGCCCTGCTGATCCTCGCCTGGGCCGATCGGTGGCTGCGCGACAAGGCCGGACCCGAGGTCGTCATCACCCACAAGTGCGGCAATCCGGTCGAGACCCAGATGTCCTGCAGCGCCTGCAAGGGCCGGCTCACGATGGCCAACGTCCTCATCAAGGCGGGCAAGGGTCACACCATCAGCTAGGCCGCAGGCGAAGCTTGCATAGGCAGACTTATCGACCTAGCGTTCGTCCAACGACAACGCCGGGAGAGACGCCATGAGCGAGAATATGAAGGCCGTTCAGGCCATGATGGACGCGTGGAAGAAGCGCGACGTCGAGGCCTTCATCGACAGTCTGAACGACGACATCGAATACTACTGGCATCCGACCAAGAAGCCGGCCGTCGGCAAGGAGAAGATGCGGAAGTTCCTCTCGAACTACGAAGCCGGGTTCGACCAGCAGGAATGGACCGTCAAACATTCCGCCGAGAACGGCGGCACCCTGTTCATGGAGGGGCTGGAGGTTCTGGTGGACCGCTCGACGGGCCAGCGCATCGAAAACCCCTTTGTTCAGGTGTTCGAGATCCGCAACGGCAAGATCAGCGGCATGCGCGACTACTACGACACCTCCCAGGTCCATGCGCCCGCCAAACCGGAGGCCAAATCGGCCTGATCGGACGAGAGACGGCGACGGGGTCCGCCCCGTCGCCTCATCTCACAGCCGCGCCGCCCTCAGGGCCCCGCGCCGCACCTTGCCCGCATCGTCGCGCAGCCGTTCGGTCGTGACCTCGATCGTGCGGGGCTGCTTGTAGCGGGCGATCCGCTCCGCCAGGAAGGCGCCGAGCGCCGCCTCGTCCAGCGAACCGTCCGCCGTCTCGATGATGGCGTGAACACGCTGACCCAGATCATCGTGCGGCAGGCCCACCACCACGCTGCACTGGACGCCGGGGAAGGCGTCGATGGCCGCCTCGACCTCGGCCGGATAGACGTTGGCGCCGCCCGAGACGATCATGTCCACCCGCCGGTCGGCCAGGAACAGATAGCCGTCCTCGTCCACATAGCCCATGTCGCCCAGGGTCTCGAACTCGCCCTGGGCCTTGGCCTCAGCGCCGAGATAGCGGTAGGTGGTGCCCTGCCCGCGCAGAGGCCGGAAGAAGATTTCCCCGACCTGACCCGGCGACACGGGCTCGCCCGCCTCGTCGAGGATGAGCATCTCGTAGCCGGGCAGGACCTTGCCCACAGAGCCGCGCTTGGTCAGCCATTCGACGCCGCGAATGCCGGTGCCGCCCAAGGCCTCGGTGCCGGTATAGACCTCCCAGATGGTCTCCGGGCCCAGCCACTCGATCCACTTCTCCTTGAGCCAAGGCGGGCAGGCCGCGGCGATATGCATGACGGCATCGACGGACCCGACGTCGTATTGCGCCTTCACCTCCTCCGGCAGGGCCCAGATGCGGTGCATCATGGTGGGGACCTGGAACAGCCAGCTGACCTGATGCCGGTCGATCAGTTTCAAGGTCTCTTCGGCGTCGAAACGCGGCATCAGGACGACATGAAGCCCCCAGCCCATGGCGAGGCAGGTCATGCCGAACGGCGCGGCGTGATAGAGCGGGCCGGGGTTCAGGATGGTGTCGCCGGGCTCCATGCCCAGCAGGGCCACGTCCGGATCCATGATGGCGGGGGCCATATCCACGATCACCTTCGGCCGACCCGTCGAGCCGCCGCTGGCGATGGCCTTCAAATGCTTCGAAGCGATCTCCGGAAGAGGCGTGTCGTCCGCCTCGGGATCATAGGTCTCGACCTCCGTGAGGCTGGGCCAGCGCCCGGCGCGGGCCGGATCCTCGATGACGAGGATGCGGGGCTGGAGCAGGTCCAGAATGCCGTCCAGCTCGGCCGCCGGCAGCTTGTGCGACAGGGGCGCCGGGGTGGCGCCCAGTTGCCAGACCGCATAGGCGAGCTCCAGAAACGCGGCCGAATTCGGCAGGGCGATGGCGACGAAGTCTCCCTCCACCACCCCCGCCTTCGCCAGCACTCGCGCTCGACGATTGACCCGCGACGCCAGTTCGCCGCGCGTCAGGGTCACCCCTTCGAAGGTCAGGGCGGGCTGGTCGGGATCACGCGCGGCGTGGATGTTCAGCAACTGCCCGACCGCCCGGGGGTTGGGCATGGCCACCCCCGGCGTCGACAAGATGCGGGGCTTTCGGGGCCGTATCTCGGGGGACGGGGTCCGGGGGTTCAGAGTCGCGGTCGTCATCCGCCTCAGCCCTTCTTGGGCGGCCAGGGGATCATCGGGCTGGTGCGGGCCATATAGTCCGCATAGCCGGGACGCGTGTGCTTCAGGCGCTTCTCATAGGAGACGCCGCCGCTGTACCGGACGAACATCAGCACCAGCAGCAGCGGGCCGACGATCGAGGCCACGCCCCACAGGCCGGTCTCGGCCGCGATCAGCCACAGGCCGAACCAGACGCACAGGTCGCCGAAATAGTTGGGGTGCTGGGTATAGCGCCACAGACCCTTGTCCATGACCTGGCCCTGATTGGCGGGGTTCTTCTTGAACCGCACCATCTGCCAGTCGGCCGTGCTTTCGAACAGGATGCCGAAAACCACCAGGGCCGCCCCGATCCAGCCGATGGTCCCGACGGCGACCGGCGTCGCGGACATCTGGCCCAGTTGCACCGGCAGGCTGACCACCCAGAGGATCGGCGCCTGAAGCTGGAACACCATGACCCAGGCGGCCTTGGGATAGCTCATGCCCTTCTCTTGAGCCCGGTCCAGCATCTTCACATAGCGACGGTCCGGCCCGTGGTCGCGCCAGCGCCACAGCATGTAGGAGCCCAGCCGCAGGCCCCAGAGGCAGACCAGCACCAGGATCAGTTGCATCCGCTGCGGCGAACCCTCGGCCTGGAAGAAGGTCGCCACCCCCATGGAGGCCAGGCCAAGAGCCCACCAGGCGTCGACGAAGGTCACGTCCTTGATCGCCACCCCCAGCGCCCACAACAGGACGAAGGAGGCGACGCAGAGGCCGAAGTTGATGGCCAGGATCTGCAGGATGTCGAGAATGGGCGGCATGGTTTGGTCTCCCCCTGAGTGTTCTGTTCGCTACGGCGTCTAGCGGCCGGTGGATGGGTTGGTGACGTGCAGCATCTTGGCCATGCCGCGTTCCATCCCCTTGGGATCGCGGGCCAGGGCGGCGCGGCTCTCGACCGCGAAGATGTCGGTGTCGATCTCGTCGGTGCCCCGGGTGATGCCCTTCATGGCCGCACGGGCGATGTCCTCGGGCTTCTCCTTGGCGCCCTTCACATGGGACGCCATCCGCGTGTCGACCGAGCCGACGATCAGAGAGGTCACCGTCGTGCCCTGCTCCGCCAGTTCGGCGCGGATACAGGTTCCAGCCGCGCGCATGGCGAACTTCGACGGGCTGTATCCGCCCATGTTGGGCACGGCGACGATGCCGCCGACCGACAGGACGTTCAGGATCGCCCCGCCGCCGTTGGCCTTCAGGGCAGGGGCGAAGGCGCGGGCCATCTGCAGCGGCCCGAAATAGTTGACCTCCATCTCGTCGCGCGCAGCCGAGATGTCATCAGAGCCGATCAGCAGCTTGTTATGGAAGGCGCCGGCGTTGTTGACCACCACAGACACGTCGGGACAGGCGGCCGCCGCCGCCGTGATCTGGTCCGGCTTGGACACATCCAGTCTGACGGCCACGGCCTTGCCCGGGAACTCGCTCTCAAGATGGGCCGCCGAGGCCGGATCGCGCGACCCGACATAGACCTTCGCCGCCCCCTCGGCGATCAGCACCCGCACGAAGGCCTCCCCGATGCCGCGATTGCCGCCGGTCACGATGGCGACGCACCCCTTGATGTCCATGTCTGTCTCCTCAGGCCGCGCTGACGCGGGCGGTGTAGATGATGTCGTCAGGCTTCTTCTGACCCCGGCGCAGGATGGAGGGATCGGTCGTGATCGCGCCGCGAGCCCAGGTCTCGTTGATCTCGCGTTCCTCGGTCCATTCCCAGCACATGGTCCGCCTGAGGATGCGCCATTCGTCGCCGCGCTTCTCCCACTGGTCCACGCAGCGGGCCAGGGTCCGGACGTCGAAGGTCTCGCCGTTCACCGTCGGCCGCGTCGCGGTCAGGATGTAGCATTCCGAGGTCGCCCGGGTCGGCCCGGCCATCTCGATCATCAGATTGTGCACGAGGTGGTTCATCAGGATCGGATGGGCCAGACGCGCCTTGACCGAGGCCACCCATTCCGAGGCCGGCCCGTCGAACGTCCCGCCATGGTCCTCCCAGCCGTCGGGCCAGTAGGCGCGCTCGACCAGATCGGGGTCCGCACGATCGCAGCCGCGCAAGAACCCCAGCAGCACTTCCTCGATCGCCTTCTTGTCGAGCAGGGCCTGCAGCTCGGGATCGCGAGCAGCGGTCATACATCCTCCCTTGGTCGTCTTTTTAGTCTTTAATCGAAAGTGACATGGCTTGCGTTAGCAGGCAAGTTTGATGTCGGTCACAGCCGCAGCAGGCCCGGCTCGGCCGCGACCACGCGCGGGATCGCCTCGCGCACCATGGCCGCCACAGCGAACTGCTCCGGCTTGGTGCGGACGCCGTCGGGCGCCGTGTCGACCAGATCCATCGAGATCGTCAGGCCGGGCAGGCCGTCCACCGTGATCTCCCAGTGCGGCTTGCCGGCGAAGACGGGCTCGGTCGGGTCCATGATCCAGTTGACTTCATGGGTGATGCGCCGAACCCCGTCCTTCACCCCATGCACCCGCCAGGTCGTCGCCGAGACCGTCCCGGCCGGGATCACCCCCGCCGCCACGGTCAGGTCGCTGCGGGCGGGATAGAGCTGATGGTCGGGCTCGAACCCGTCCAGTTCCAGGCCGATCCGTGCGGCCAGTCCGCCCGCCGCCTGGGCGAACATGGCGTTGAAGGTCTGAGCCAGTTCTCCGTCCGTCAGGTCGATCGACGACGGGTCCGCCCCGAACCCGAGGGCGCCGAAGACGTAGTCGGGATTGGGCACGGTGGTGCAGTCGATGATCTCGCGCGTGGCGATGTTGCGATGTTCCAGGCACAGGGCGACCGCATTGGCCGCCATCCGCTCGGCCACCCAGCCGGGATTGACCCCGGTCCCCGCCAGGGTCGCCCCGCCCTTGATCGCGCTGGCCTCCAGCCCCGCCGCAGGGTCGGCGCCCAGGGCGCGCGGCTCGAAGTAGTTGTTGATCGAGATGACGTTCTTGCCGCTCTCCAACAGCCGCTTCACATCGGCGTCGTGCCCGTCATAGGGGGCCGACAGCATCGGACAGTGCAGCACCACGTCAGCGTCCAGGGTGAGGATCTCCTCGATGTCGCGCGTGGCGATCACCCCCGTCTCCGGCCTCCGCGCGATCTCGCCGGCGTCTCTGCCCGCCTTGCGCTCGCCATAGACGAACAGCCCGACCAGGCGGAACCGGTCGTCGTCCAGTACCGCCCTCAGGCAGGCCTTGCCCATCGAGCCCGTGGCCCACTGTATTACCCGGATGGGATCGCCCATGCCCCTCCCCCGTCACTTGCTATTCCGGACCGTCCGCCTTTCAGTCCAGAAACGCAAGTGGCTTGCCAAGCGCGCGATTGAGATTAGTGTCTTTACGCAAGCGACCGGGAAGACCGTCGGTCATGCCCATTTCGAGGGGGAAATCACCATGGCCGAACCGCCCGCCCTGCAGGCCCTGATGAAGTCGATCAACTTCTACGGCCGCTTCACCCCCTCCTTCACCCGCATCGGCTATGTGGCCCGCGGCATTCCGTTCAATCCGGTGCGCGCCGACTATTCGGGCCAGACCTGGCTGGTCACCGGGGCGACCGGGGGCCTCGGCAAGGCGACGGTGCTGCGCGCCGTGACCAAGGGGGCGACCGTCCTCGCCGTCGGCCGCAACATAGCCGCGCTCGACGCCCTGAAGGCCCAGGCCGACAAGACGCGCGGCAAGGTCGTGCCCGTGGTCTGCGACCTGTCCTCGATGAAGGCCGTCGCCGCCCTGCCCGCCCGGCCGGAACTGGCCGACGTCCGCCTCGACGTCCTGGTCAACAACGTCGGCCTCTTGATGCGCGACTACGGCGTGACGGAAGAAGGCTACGAGGTCTCCTACGCCACCAACATCCTGGGCCACTACATCCTGACCGAGGCCCTTCGGGAGCGCGGCATGCTGAAGCCGCGCTCGGCCATCATCAACGTGGTGTCCGGCGGCCTCTACAACATGCCGCTGAACACCCGGGCCCTGAACGCCCCGGAGAAGTATTTCAACGGCTTCGCGGCCTATTCGACCCACAAGCGGGTCCAGATCACCCTCGGCGAACACTGGCGCGAGCTCTGGAAGGATCAGGGCATCAAGACCTACGCCGTCCATCCGGGCTGGGCCGACACCGACGGGGTCAAGACCTCCCTGCCCAAGTTCCGCAAGGTCCTGGCCTCCATCCTGCGCAACGCGCACGAGGGCTCCGACACCATCGACTGGCTGGCCGCGACCCGCCCGCCGGAGGTCACCGACAAGATCTGGTTCGACCGCAAGGCGCGCACGGCCCACGCCTATCCCCACACCCTGAACCCCAAGACCCAGCCCGCCGACGTCCTGTCCTATCTGTCAAAGGACCGGGACGCCGTCCTCGGCATCGGCTGAGCACGACCCCGGGCCCCTTCCCTTCTCTCCCCGAAGGCGCTTCAAGGGGCGGATGATCCGTCGTCCGCTCCTTGTCGCGTTTCCGCTTCTCGTCGTCCTGACCGGCTGTTCGGCCGCCGGCCAGATTCGCGCCGGCTTCGGCGACGCCGCGACCCAGCCCCTGGTCGATCTGAACGTGCGTCGCGACCAGATCCCGACCGTCCTGCTGCAGGCCCAGGCCAATCCCTACGACCGGCGCAATCTGAACCGCTGCTCGACCATCGGCGCCGAAGTCCGTCGTCTGGACGAGGCCCTCGGCCCGGACCGCGACGAGCCCGCCCGTCCCGACGGCTCCACGCTCAGCGAACGGATGCAGGACGAAATCGCCGAACAGGCCCTACGCGCCATCCGCGACGCGACCACCGACTTCATCCCCTACCGCAGCTGGGTCCGCGCCCTGACCGGCGCCCAGGCCCGCTCGAAACAGGTTCAGGACGCCGTCGAGGCCGGCCGCCTGCGCCGCGCCTTCCTGAAGGGCCTGGGCATGAAACAGGACTGCGCCCCGCCGGCCTCCCCCGCCTGGTATCGGCCGACGGGGCGGTCGCAGCGGTAACACACGATCCGTCACCCTCGGGCTTGACCCGAGGGTGGGAGTTTCCACGGCGTTGCGTCCGTCCTGACGCACAGACCCGGACATGCCGATCCTCGGGTCAAGCCCGAGGATGACGGTGGATGGCGCCCTCAGTTGCTCACGTGCCGCGCGTGGAAATCGCGCCGCCAGGCCTCGAACCGCCCTTCGCTGATCGCCGCCCGCATGGCCGCCGTCAGGGCCTGGAAGAAGGCGATGTTGTGCCAGCTCAGCAGCACCTTGCCGAGGATCTCGTCGGCCCGGATCAGGTGGTGCAGATAGGCCTTCGAATAGGTGGATGACGGGCCGGCGATCGTCGGATCGAGCGGGTCCTGATCCTCGGCGTGGGGGGCGTTCTTCAGGTTGATCGGCCCGTCCCAGGTCCAGGCCTGGCCGTGACGGCCCGCGCGGGTCGGCAGGACGCAGTCGAACATGTCCACGCCGCGCCAGACCGCCTCGACCAGATCGATCGGCTTGCCGACGCCCATCAGGTATCGCGGCCGGTCGGCGGGCAGCATCTCGGGCGCATAATCCAGCACCTCGCACATGGCCTGATGCCCCTCGCCCACGGCCAGACCGCCGATGGCGTAGCCGTCGAAGCCGATTTCCCGCAGCTGTTCCGACGACTGGCGGCGCAGATCCTCGAAGGTCGAGCCCTGCTGGATGCCGAACAGGGCCTGATGCTTCCGCTCGCCGAACGCCGCCTTCGACCGCGCGCCCCAGCGGATCGAGAGCTCCATCGCCTTGCTCGCCGCATCCTTCTCGGCCGGATAGGCGACGCACTGGTCCAACTGCATCGAGATGTCGGCGCCGATCCGGTCGGCCTGGATCTCGATGGACCGTTCCGGCGACAGGACGTGCTTGGACCCGTCGATATGGCTGGAGAAGGTCACCGCCTCCTCCTTCACCTTGGAAATGCCCGCCAGTGACATGACCTGGAACCCGCCGCTATCGGTCAGGATCGGCTTGTCCCAGCCCATGAACCTGTGCAGCCCGCCCAGCCGCTCCATCCGCTCCGGCCCGGGCCTCAGCATCAGGTGATAGGTGTTGCCCAGGATGATGTCGGCGCCGGTCTGCTTGACCTGATCCACCGTCATCGCCTTGACCGTCGCGGCCGTGCCCACCGGCATGAAGGCGGGCGTGCGGATGTCGCCGCGCGAGGTCTTCAGCACCCCGGTTCTGGCGCGGCCTTCAGTGGCCTTGATGTCGAACGGAAAGGGCAAGCGAACCTCTGTGCGGCGAGCCGCGCGATATAGAGGGTCAGCCCCTAGAGCGCAAAACCCGCCCGCCCCGCCCAGGCCCGCGCCAGTTCCGGCCAGACGGCCGCCGGGCGTCCCTGAATCAGGCGGATGCCGAAGCCGTGGCTCCCTTCCTGGAACAGGTGCGCTTCGGCCTTCACCCCGTCGGCCTTGAGACGCGCCAGCAATTGCAGACTGTTCTCGACCGGAACGGAGGCGTCATCCATCGCATGAACCAGCCAGACCGGCGCCGCTCCCTTCCAGTCCATCTCCTCCAGCGAATAGGCCGCCAGCTGGGCCTCGGTCGGCGTCTCGCCCAGCAACAGGCGGCGCGATCCGGCGTGGACCTGGGGATCGCGCATGGTCGCCACCGGATACATCAACAGGCTGAAATCGGGCCGGAACGACACCGCATCCGCAGCATCCACATTCGCATAGGTCGCATCGGTCCGCGCGCTCGCCAGACCGCCGAGATGCCCGCCCGCCGAGGCGCCCAGCAGGCCGATCTTCGCCGGATCGACGCCGAAGTCGGCGGCGCGGTGGCGGATGATTCGCATGGCCCGCTGGGCGTCCTGCAGGGGCGCGTCCGAATGGGCGGCCCAGCCGTCGTCGGGCAGGCGGTAGCGCAGGACGAAACAGGTGGTCCCCGTCGCCGCAAAGACCCGGGCCACGTCGTAGCCCTCCTTGTCCAGCACCGCCCAGCGATAGCCGCCGCCCGGGATCAGCAGCAGGGCCGTACCGTTCGGCCGCTCGGGCCGGAACACCGTCAGGATCGGATCGGTCGTGTACTGGGCGAAGCGGTCGTGGAAGGCGGGATCGGTCGAGCGCTCGGTGACCGTTCCGACCACCTTCACCCCCTCCCCGCCCGGCGCGCCGTTCGGCCACAGTCGGATGATCTCGGTCGGGTCGGCCGGTCCGGCCTTGCCGCCGTCGGCCAGGGTCTGGGCCGAGGTCGCCCCCGCCAGGGTCATCCCCGTCCCCACGGCGGCCAGACCCAGCAGGGTTCTGCGTTCGATGTCCATGTCGTCCTCCAGACAGCAGAACGGCCGGATGATCTCTCACCCGGCCGTTCGTTTTCATGCGTCCCGCATCAGACCTTTGCGGGGGCGTACTTCGGCATGATCACATGGATCACAAGAAGCGCGATCAGATAGACCGAACCCGCCACGATAAAGATGGGGGTGTAGGTGCCGATCTTCTCTAGAATTTGGCCGACGTATTTGGAGAAGACCATCCCCCCGATGCCGCCCAGCATGCCGCCAATGCCGACGACCGACCCCACGGCCTTTCTCGGGAAGACATCCCCCGGAAGCGCATAGAGATTGGCCGAGAAGCCCTGGTGCGCCGCCGTAGCCACGCCGATGATCAGGACGGCGATCCACAGGTTGGAGGCGAAGGAGGCGAACATCACCGGCACCGCCAGCAGGGCGCACAGCAGCATGGTCAGCTTGCGCGCCTTGTTCAGGCTTATCCCCATATGCATCATCCGCGAGGACAGCCAGCCGCCGCCGACGGACCCGACGTCACTGAGCAGATAGATGGCCACGATCGGCGGGCCGAAGGTCTTCAAATCCAGTCCATAGCGCTTGCCCAGGAAGTCCGGCAGCCAGAACAGGAACATCCACCAGATCGGATCGATCAGGAACTTGCCGGCCGCATAGGCCCAGGTTTCCTTGACCTTCAGCAGCTGACCCCAGCCCACCTTCTCGTCGGTGTCGGCCGGATCCTGTTCGATATAGGCCAATTCCGTCGCGGAAAGACGCTTCTGCTCGCGCGGACGGCGATAGACCAGCAGCCAGATCGGCAGCCAGATCAGACCCAGCAGGCCGGTGACGACGAAGGCCATCTGCCAGCCGAAGGCCAGGACCAGGACCGGCACGATCAGGGGCGTCACGATGGCGCCGATGTTGGTGCCGGCATTGAACAGACCGGTGGCTAGCGCGCGTTCCTTCTTGGGGAACCACTCGGTGACCGCCTTGATGCCGCCGGGGAAGCCACCCGCCTCACCGGCGCCCAGAACCATTCGGGCCATGATGAAGTGCGACAGGTCGCGCGCCCCGGCGTGCAGGATGTGGCCGACCTGCCAAATGCCGAAGGCGATGCCGAGACCCCAGCGGGCCCCGATCTTGTCCATGATCCGGCCCCAGATCGCATAGAACAGGGCGTAGGTGGCCTGGAACCAGAAGACGATGTCGGCATAGTCGGTTTCCGACCAGCCCATCTCCACCGACAGGGTCGGCTTCAGGAAGCCAATCATCTGGCGGTCGACATAGTTGATCACCATGGCCGCGAACAGCAGCCACATGATCAGCCACCGGTACTTGCCCGGCGACGGCGCCTTGATCTGGATCGGCGGCGGCGCGCTCGCAGCGTCAGTCATGATTCAACACCCGTTCCTGTTGTCCTCTGCGCGTCCCGGTTCTGTCCGCAGGGGCGGAGACCGGGTTGGCGTCGATGATTAGTGCTTCGCTTCGGCCCTGACGACCGTGCAGTGAATGTCGCCCACGCCGTCGAAGGCGCACAGGGCCTCGTCGCCGTCATAGACCCGATGGACGCCCGTCACGGCGCCGGTGGAAATCAGTATGCCCTTCTTCAGCGGCCGTCCGCGGCGCGCGCAGTGCTCCAGGAGGAAGCGCACCGATTCCATCGCACCCCCGGCCAGGGAGGGCGAACCGCCGATCCCCAGGCTCTCGCCGTTGACGACGGTCTCGACCGAAAGGCTGTCCAGACGGGCGCGCCAGTCGGCCACTTCCGGCCCGACGATCAGCCCGCCGTTGTTGCCGAAGTCCGAGGCGACGACGGCGGAGCCCAGATCGTTGATCTCCGACAGGGGACTTCCGGCCAGTTCGACGCCGATGAAGACCGCATCCACCTGGGCAGCGGCCTCCTCGATCGTCCAGTCGGTCTTGGCGGGGTCGGCGTCCACGCCGATGCGGGCGATGAATTCCGACTCCACGGCCGCGAACCCGCCCTCGAAGGCCGGCAAGGGCGTTGGCCCGTCGGTAGCCACCGGCCAGACGTTGCGGCTGAAAATCGGGCCGGAGACGCGATGCACGCCCAGCTGGGGTTGCAGGACCGGGGGCACGCCGCCGACCTTCCAGCCGACGATCTCGTCGGGGTACAGGGCGATGGCCGCTTCCTGCACCGCATAGGCCTGATCCATGGTCTGGGGGATCTGTCCGGGATAGCCGTCCACCGCCCGCGCCTCCAGGCGCGCCTGGACGAAGCGTTCGGCGATGGTCCCGGGCCGGGTTTCAGCCTTTGCGGCGGCGGCGGTCGCGCTCACAGCTGGACCGCCGACGGTTGAACTTGGATCACGGGGTCGCCTCGTCTCAAAGAGCGGCGATAATGGGCGGGGCAGGAAACCGGTGTCAATCCGCTTTCACGTCACCCCCATGGCGCGACGGCTGCGACGCGGCTATGCCTGTGTGTAACGACTGAGGGGGAAGGCCGAAATTGGCTCAGGACGATCCGCACACCACAAGGGGGGCGAAACGCGCGACGATCAATGACGTCGCCCGCGAGGCCCAGGTGTCGAAGAAGACGGTTTCGCGCGTCATCAACCAGTCGCCGTTCGTCCGCGAGGACACGCGCGAGCGGGTCAAGGCGGTCATCGAACAGCTCGGCTTCACCCCCGACCCCCAGGCGCGGGGCCTCGCCTTCCGTCGCTCCTTCCTGGTCGGGCTGATCTACGACAACCCCTCCCCCACCTATGTGGTGAACATGCAGCAGGGGGTTCTGGACGCCCTCAAGGGGTCGGGTCTGGAACTCGTCGTCCACCCCTGCAACCGCAACTCCGACGACCTTCTGTCCGAGATTCGCGGCTTCGTTGAGCGCCAGCGGCTGTTCGGCGTCATCATGCCGCCGTCGGTGTCCGAGGACCAACGCGTCATCGACCTGCTGCGCGATCTCGACTGTCCCTATGTCCGCATCGCCTCGGTCTCGCTGGACGAGCCCCGTTCGATGGTCGTCACCAACGACTGGATCGGGGCGGCGGAGGCGGCGAACCACCTGGCCGATCTGGGCCACCGCCGTATCGGGCTGGTGCGCGGCCCCGACCTGTTCCGCTCGTCGGAGGTGCGCGGCAAGGGCTTCTCGGACGCCCTGGCCGAACGCGGCATCCCGCTGGACCCGGCGTTCGACATGACCGGCGCCTATACGTTCGAATCGGGTCTGGCCTGCGGACATGCCCTGCTGTCCCTGCCCGAGCCGCCCACCGCCATCTTCACCCTGAACGACGACATGGCCATCGGCGTCATGCAGGCGGCCCGCGAACGGGGGCTGGAGCTGCCGCGCGACCTGTCCGTCGTCGGCTTCGACGACCTGCCCATGGCCGCCCGCGTCTGGCCCAACCTGACCTCGGTCCGCCTGCCGATCCGCGACATGGGCCGGATGGCGGCCGAGAAGCTGCTGGCTCCGATGCGCGGGGTCGATCCGGCGAAAATGGTCCAGCCCGAGGTCCGTCCGGCTCTGGTGGTGCGTCAGTCGGCAATTTCCGCCGATGCCTGACCCCACCGCGCGCCGAGGCTTGCAGAACGGCATGACACCGGTTACCTAACCCTCAACCAAGGGCGGATCGAGCCGCCCGCAAACCCTCGGGAGACCCGCCTTGTTCGATCCGATGTACGACAAGGTGTATCAGGCTACCCATCCCGACATGATGGCGGGCGCGACCAACGATCAGCTGCGCGACCGCTATCTGGTGTCCGGCCTGTTCGTGCCGGGCAAGCTCAGCCTCAACTATTCGCACAACGAGCGGATGATCATCGGCGGCGCGACGCCGACCGACGCCCCCCTGTCCTTGCCGACCCAGTCCGAGCCGCCGTCCCTGACCGGCGAGGCCCTTCTGGCCGCGCGCGAACTGGGTGTGGTCAACACCGGCGGCGCAGGGTCGGTGACCGTGGACGGACAGCGGATCGACCTGGGCTTCCGAGACGGCCTCTATGTGCCCCGCGGGTCCGTCGAGGTGACGTTCCGGTCTGACGACCCCGGCGCCCCGGCGAAATTCTACCTGGCCTGCACCCCGGCCCACACTCGGCACGATCTGGCGAAAATCTCGATCGACGAGGCCGTGCCGCTCGAGATGGGATCGTTGGAGACCTCCAACGAACGCACCATCTACCAGTACATCGTCCCGGCCAAGGTGAAGTCCTGCCAGCTGCTGCTGGGGGTGACGGTGCTGAAGCCCGGATCGGTCTGGAACACAATGCCGCCCCACATCCACGACCGGCGCTCCGAGGCCTACCTCTATTTCGGTCTGGGCCAGGACGACCGGGTCTTCCATTTCATGGGCCAGCCGGACGCCGCGCGGCATATCGTCGTCTCGGACGGCGAGGCCGTGATCTGCCCGCCCTGGTCGATCCACATGGGGGCGGGCACCTCCAACTACACCTTCATCTGGAGCATGGGCGGCGAGAATCTCGACTACACCGACATGCACAAGCTCGACATCTGCCAGCTCAAGTAAGACATCAGGGAAGAAGACATCATGGCCAATCCGTTCAGCCTCGAAGGCAAGGTCGCCCTCGTCACCGGCGGCAACGTCGGTCTGGGTCAGGGCATCGCCCTGGCGCTCGCCGACGCCGGCGCCGACATCGCCTCGGTCGCCCTGTCCGATTCGGATGACACCGTCGGCCAGGCCCTGGCCAAGGGCCGCAAGGCCATCTCCATCTCGGCCGACCTGACCTCGATCGAGCCGGTCGGTCGCGTCGTGCAGGAGACCTTGGACGCCTTCGGCCGCATCGACATCCTGGTGAACAACGCCGGCCTGATCCGCCGCGCCGACGCGGTGGACTTCACCGAGGCCGACTGGGACCTGGTGATGAACATCAACCTGAAGACGGTCTTTTTCATGAGCCAGGCGGTCGCCCGCCAGTTCATCAAACAGGGCGACGGCGGCAAGATCATCAACATCGCCTCGATGCTGTCCTTCCAGGGCGGCATTCGCGTGCCCTCCTACACGGCGTCCAAGTCGGGCGTGGCCGGTCTGACCAAGCTGATGGCCAACGAGTGGGCCAAGCACCGCATCACCGCCAACGCCATCGCCCCCGGCTATTTCGCCACGGCCAACACCCATGACCTGCGTCAGGACCCGGTCCGTTCGGCCGAGATCCTGGGCCGTATCCCGGCCGGTCGCTGGGGCGATCCGTCGGACCTGGGCGGTGCGGCGGTCTTCCTGGCCTCCAGCGCCTCCGACTATGTCCAGGGCGCCATCCTGCCTGTCGACGGCGGCTGGCAGGCGCGCTGATCCCGCGCTAATCCTGTCTGCATGACCCACCACGCCTCCGGCGGCAAAATTCTCTGCTTCGGCGAGATGCTGCTGCGCTTCACGCCGAACGCCAATGAGCTGCTGATGCAGTCCCCCGCCCTGACGGTGCGTCCGGGCGGGGCCGAGGCCAATGTCGCGGTGGCCCTGGCCCAGTTCGGCGCGTCGGTGGCCATGGCCACGGTCCTGCCCGACAACGCCCTGGGCCGCGCGGCGCGCGATGAGGTCCGGCGCTACGGCGTCGACGCCTCGCCGATCGTCTTCACCCCGGGCCGGATGGGGCTCTACTTCCTGACGCCGGGCGCCGTGCGTCGCCCGTCGGAGGTCCTCTACGACCGGGCCGGCTCGGCCTTCGTCGAGAACGTCCATACCGCCTTCGACTGGGACGCCCTGCTGGACGGCGTCGAGTGGCTGCACGCCTCGGGCGTGACCCCCGCGACCGGACCGAACGGCTCGGCCGCCGCCATCGCCCTGACCGAGGCCGCCGCACGCAAGGGCGTCAAGGTCAGCTACGACGGCAATTTCCGCGGCAAGCTGTGGGAACAGTGGGCCGGCGATCCGCCTGCCACCCTCGGCAAGATGCTGTCCAGCGCCACCATCGCCTTCGCCGACGACCGGGACTTCGCCCTGGTGCTGGGCCGCAAGTTCGAGAGCGCGGACCCCGCCGAGCGCCGCCGCCTGGCCGCCGCCGCCGCCTTCGAGGCCTTCCCGCGCCTGCAGCGCATCGCCTGCACCCTGCGCGTGCAGGAGAGCGTGGCCGATCAGGCCCTGTCGGCCGTCATGCTGACGCGCGGCCCTAACGATGTGGTCGTCGAAACCCACGCCGAAGCCATCCACATGGCCGGGGTCATCGACCGGGTGGGGGGCGGCGACGCCTTCGCCTCGGGCGTCCTCTACGGCCTGTGGAGCGGTTGGGACGACCAGAGGTCCCTCGATTTCGGCCTCGCCGCCGCCGGTCTGAAACACTCGGTTCCCGGCGACTTCAACCTGTTCTCGGCCGCCGAGGTCGAGGCCGCCATGGGCGCCGAAGGCTTCGACATCAAGCGTTGACTGGACGCCTTTCGGGCGTGCGGCAAAGGTTTGAAGACCTTCTTCGACGGGTCTAGGAAACCGGTGTCAGAAGTGCTTCACTGACCCGAACAGACGTCGGCCAACGGCGCGTGGAAACGTGACAGTGAGGACTATTCCATGACCGCTTCGATGAGCCGCCGCAGCCTTCTGGCCGCCGGCGCCGCCGCCACCTTCGTCGCCGCTTCGGCCCCTGCACTCGCCCAGACCGCTGCAGGCGCCACGCCCGACCGCGCCGCCATCCTGGCCGCGATGAAGCGGGCCACGGCCTTCATGACCGACGAGGTTGCCGTCGGCGGCGGCTATGTCTGGAACGTCCTGCCCGACAAGTCGCGCCGCTGGGGCGAGATCGAGGCCAACCCGACCATGATCTGGGTCCAGCCTCCGGGCACGGCCACGGTCGGCCACGCCTATCTGGACGCCTATCACGCCACGGGCGACGAACAGTTCTACGCCGCCGCCGCCGCCGCCGCCGACGCCCTGATCTCGATCCAGCATCCGCGCGGCGGCTGGAACTACGTCGGCGACACGGCCGGCGAGGAATCGCTGAAACAGTGGTACGGGACGGTCGCGGCCAATGCCTGGCGGCTGGAGGAATTCCACCGCTACTACGGCAACGCCACCTTCGACGACGCCGGCACGGCCGAGGCCTCCCAGTTGATGCTGCGCATGTGGCTGGAGAAGCGCGAGCCCCGCTTCAAGGTCGCGGTGGACAAGGCCATCGCCTTCGTCCTCGACAGTCAGTACGCCAACGGCGGCTGGCCCCAGCGCTTCCCCTTCGTCGAGAACGGCGGCGCCCATGGCCATGCCGACTATACCCCCTACATCACCTTCAACGACGACGTGGCGGGCGAGAACCTCGAGTTCCTGATCTATGCGTATCATGGCCTGGCCAATCGGAACCGGGGCGACGCCCGCATCCTGGACGCGATCAACCGGGGCATGGACATCTTCGTAAAGACCCAGCAGCCGCAGCCCCAGCCGGCCTGGGGCCTGCAGCACTTCCCCGACACCCTGAAACCCGCCGGCGCCCGCACCATCGAGCCCCAGGCCTTCGCCACCCACGCCACCGGCACCAACATCAAGTCCATGCTGGGCTTCTACCGCCTGACCGGCGACCGCAAGTATCTGGAACGCCTGCCCGAGGCCCTGGACTGGCTGGATCAGGTCAAGACGCCCCAGAACCTGATCGCGCCGGGCCGCACCCACCCGACCTTCATCCTCGAAGGCTCCAACACCCCGGTCTATATTCACCGCAAGGGGTCGAACATCGCCAACGGCAGCTACTACGCCGACGCCAACCCCAATAATCTGATCGTCCACTACGGCTCGTTCCGCAGTATCGACACCGCCGCCCTGCGTCAGGAACTGGCGCAGCTGACCGCGATGACGCCGGAACAGGCGACCCACAACTCGCCACTCAAAGCCCGGCCCGGTTCGCTGAACCTGCCCAAGTATTTCACGCTTCAGGACGTGGACGTCTGGGACATGTCGACGGACGCCCGCAAGGCGGCGGCGGCCCACCCCGGCCGCGCCGCCGAGCTCATTTCAAGCCTGAACGCCCGGGGCTACTGGCCGACGCCGATGACCACGACGTCCAACCCCTATCGCGGCCCCTCGCCCAAGGAGGTCACCGGCGGCGAATACCAGACCACCCGCGTCGGCGACCTGTGGGACACCTCCCCCTACCAGACCGACTTCCCGGTCGAGGCCATCTCGACCCAGGCCTTCATCCGCAACATGGGCGACCTGATCGAGGCTCTGGAGGGATAGGGGCAACCCTTCTCCCCTTGTGGGAGAAGGTGGCCCGCAGGGCCGGATGAGGGGTGTGTGTCATCAGACCGGACCTCCGGTGGTCTGGCGACTGAAGGGCTGAACCACCCCCTCATCCGTCAGGCTTCGCCTGCCACCTTCTCCCACGAGGGGAGAAGGATTATTTAGAGATACGCCCCGACCGCCCAGGGCACGAACTCGTTGTCCCCGATGCCCAGGGCCTCGGACTTGGACTTCTCGCCCGAGGCCACGGCCAGCATTCGCTCGAAGATCTCGCGACCGACCTCGGCCATCGGCGTGCCGGTCAGGACCGGGGACGCATCCACGTCCATGTCCTCGTCCATCCAGGACGCCAGTTTGGCGTTCGACGCGACCTTGATGGTCGGGGCGGGCTTGGCCCCGAATACTGACCCCCGGCCGGTGGTGAAGACGATCAGATTGGCGCCCGAGGCGATCTGGCCGGTCGCCGAGCAGGGGTCGTAACCCGGGCTATCCATGAAGCTGAGCCCGTGGGTCGTCAGCGGCTCGGCGTATCCGATCACGTCGTTCAGCGGCGTCGATCCCGACTTGGCCACCGCCCCCAGAGACTTCTCCAGAATCGTCGTCAGGCCGCCCTTCAGATTGCCCGGCGAAGGGTTGTTGTTCAGCTCCATCTGGTGCCGGTCGGCATACTCCCGCCACCAGTCCAGACGGGCGTTCAGCCGGTCCGCCACGCCCTGATCGGCCGCGCGACGCAACAGGAGATGTTCGGCGCCCCAGATCTCGGGCGTCTCCGACAGCATGGCCGAGCCGCCGTGGGCGACCAGAAGGTCCACCGCCGCGCCCAAGGCCGGATTGGCCGTGACGCCGGACCAGCCGTCCGACCCGCCGCATTGCAGGCCGACGGTCAGGTGGGACGCCGACACCGGTTGACGCTTCACCGTCGCGGCCTCGGAGACCAGTTCGCGCACGATCTCGACGCCGGCCTCGATGGCCCGTGCCGTGCCCCCGGCCTCCTGAATGGTCAGGGCGCGCAGGTTCGGACCCGCCTCCAGCCCCTCATTGGCCAGCCAGGCAGGGATCTGGTTCGCCTCGCAGCCCAGGCCGACGATCAGGATGGAATGGAAGTTCGGATGGCGCGCATAGCCGGCCAGAGTCCGCTGCAACAGGGTCACGTCGCTCGACAGCGACGAGCCGCCGCATCCACCCTGATGGGTGAAGGCCACCACCCCGTCCACGCCCTGGGGCAGACTGGAATCGGGGAAGGCGTCGGCGATCCGCCGCGCCACCGTCGCCGAACAGTTCACACTGGTCAGGACGCCGATATAGTTTCGCGTCCCCACCCGGCCGTCGGCCCGGACGATGCCGTTGAAGGTCGCGCCGTCCAGCGTGGCGACAGGCTTCGCATCAACCCCGACCTCGGCCTCGCGCGGGCCGTCGTCCATCATCAGATTATGGACGTGGACATGGTCCCCGGCGGCGATAGGCGCGCTCGCTCGACCGATCACCTGACCATAGCGACGGACAAGTCCGCCCTCGGCTACGGCGTGGCGCGCGATCTTGTGTCCCTGGGCGATGTCGGCGGTGGCGGCTACCGCCAGCCCCTCGGGCGTCTCCCCCGCCCCGATGTCGTCCAGCGCCACAGCGATGTCGTCGGCGGGGTTCAGGATCAGGACGCGGGACATGCTAACCCTCCAATATCTCCGCTCATCCCGGCGAAAGCCGGGACCCAGTTCTTTTGGCGCTCAGACTTGTGAGCGCGGCGCTGCTTTCGATCCCCGTTCAAACACTTCGTTCGCGAAAGCACTGGGTCCCGGCTTTCGCCGGGATGAGCGGAAGTAAGAAACATCAGTCCTGCCCGTCCACGACCAGGCGCGCAGCCAGCACCGCGCCGTGTTCGCTCAGAGACAGGTAAGCGACCCGAACCGCGTCTGCAAAGCGATCGTCCGCCGCCAGAGCCTCGGGGAAGACCGCGCGCAAAGTGAGCAGGGCCGCGACCCGCTCCGCATCCGTCGTCGCCCCCGCCAGCAGGGCCGCGGTCTCTCCGGCCAGAGGATCGTCGACTGCGACCGTCTCGCCGCTCTCGGTCACGCCTGATTGCCACCTCATCCAGGCCGCGATCCCCAGGGCTAGGGCGTCGATCCCCTGTCCCGCCGCCAGCCGCTCGCCTGCCCCGGCTAGCAGTCGCTGCGGCAGTTTCTGCGATCCGTCCATGGCGATCTGGCGCGTGCGATGCATCAGGGCCGGGTTCTCGAACCGCGCCATCAGCTCGGCGCGATAGGCCGGGATGTCCAGTCCGGGCGGCGGATTCAGGGTCGTCTCCGCCTCGTCCCACAGGGCCTGGACGAAGGCCGTCAGGGCCGGCGTCGCCATCGCCTCATGCACATGCTCATGGCCCGACAGGGCGCCGAGATAGGCCGTCGCCGAATGGGCGCCGTTCAGCAGGCGCAGCTTGGCGTCCTCCCACGGCTCGACGGCCTCGGTCAGTTGCACGCCGAAGCGGGCGAAGTCCGGCCGCTCGCCGGCGAACCGGTCCTCGATCACCCACTGGGTGAAGGGTTCAGCCTTGACCATGCCCTCGTCGCGGACGCCCAGACGGGCCTCCAGCCGGTCGATGTCTTCGGGGGTCGTGGCGGGCACGATCCGGTCGATCATGGTCTGGGGGAAGGCGCCCTCGGCCTCGATCCACGACGCCAGTTCGGGGTCGATCCGCCGCGCCATCTCGATGACCCCGGCGCGGATGCGTTTACCGTTGTGAGGAAGGTTGTCGCAGCTGATGACGGTGAAAGGCTTCAGCCCCGCCGCTCGCCGCGCCTTCAGGGCCGCGACGATGAAGCCCGGCGCCGTCCTCGGCGATCCGATGTCGGCGATGTCGGCCGCGACCTCAGGGTCATCCAGCTTCAGCGCCCCCGTCGCCGGATCAAGCCGATAGCCCTTCTCGGTCACGGTCAGGGTGACGATATGGACGTCCGCATCGGCCATGACGGCGACCAGAGCCGCCGGGTCTTCCGGTCCGACCAGAACACCCCGCCCCGCCCCGATGACCCTGAGCGCATCGCCCGACCCGTCGCGGACCACCAGCGTATAGAGCCCGTCCTGCGGGTTCAGCTGATCGCGCACGCCCGGCGACCGCAGGCTCGCGCCCAGCACGCCCCAGCGCAGGTCGCCGGACGCCAGGGCGTCGTCGAACACCACGGCCTGATGCGCCCGGTGAAAGGCGCCGATGCCCAGATGGACGACGCCGGTTTTCACCTTCGCCCGGTCGTAGCGGGGCCGCGCCACATCGGCGGGCAGCGCCTGAAGCGCCGCTTCGTTCAGCCTGCTCACAGCCTGTAGGCCGCCTTGGCCAGGTCATAGGTCAGGGCGCGGGCCAGCTCGTGCGCCTCGTCCTCCTCCATCCGGTGCTCCACCACCAGCTTGGCCAGGAAGCCGCAATCCATGCGCCGAGCCACGTCGTGACGCGCCGGGATCGACAGGAAGGCGCGGGTGTCGTCGTTGAAGCCGACGGTGTTGTAGAAGCCGGCCGTCTCGGTGACCTGTTCGCGGAACCGGCGCATGCCCTCGGGGCTGTCGTGGAACCACCAGCTCGGCCCCAGCTTCAGCGCCGGATAGTGGCCGGCCAGCGGCGCCAGTTCGCGGCTGTACGAAGTCTCGTCCAGGGTGAACAGGATCAGGCTCAGACGGTTGTCCGATCCGAACCGGTCCAGCAGCGGCTTCAGCGCCCGGACATAGTCGGTCTGGGTCGGAATATCGCAGCCCTTGTCGCGCCCGAAGCGGTTGAACACCGTCGCCGAGTGGTTGCGGAAGCTGCCGGGGTGCAGCTGCATCACCAGACCGTCCTCGACCGACATCGCCGCCATTTCGGTCAGCATCTGGCCCCGGAACAGTTCGGCGTCGGCGGCGCTGGCCGGAGCGGTCGAGACGCGCTTGAACAAGGCCTCGGCCTCGCTCTTCGACAGGTCGGCGGTGAAGGCGGTCGGGTGGCCGTGATCCGTCGAGGTGGCGCCCATCTCGATGAAGAAGGCGCGGCGATCACGCAGCCCCTGCAGATAGCCGTCCCACGACATCGTATCCCGCCCGGTCTGCTCGGCCAGGACCTTCAGATTGTCGCGGAAGCCCTCGTAGTCCGGGTCCAGCACCGGGTCGGGGCGATAGGCGGTCAGCACCCGCCCCTTCCAGCCCGAGGCGGCGATGGTCTTGTGGTGCTCCAGGGTGTCGAGCGGCGACTCCGTCGTGGTCAGCACTTCGATATTGTAGCGCTCGAACAGAGCGCGCGGCCTGAAGGCGTCGGTCTTCAGCGCCGCATCGATGACGTCGTAATAGTGGTCGGCCGTCTCGGCCGACAGCCGCACGTCGATGCCGAAGGCCTCGGCATAGACCCAGTCGTGCCACATGCGCGACGGCGTGCCGCGGAACAGGTGATAGTTCTCCGCGAACCGGCGCCAGATCGCGCGCGGATCAGTCTCGACAGGCCCGCCGTCCGCACGCGGAACCCCGAGGTCCTCCATCGCCATCCCCTGCGAATGCAGCATGCGGAAGACATAGTGGTCCGGCGTGATCAGCAGCTCGGCCGGGTTGGCGAAGTTCTCGTTCAGGGCGAACCACGACGGATCCGTATGGCCGTGCGGGCTGAGGATCGGCAGGTCCTTGATCTCGGCGTAGAGCCTCCGCGCCACCCCACGGGTGTCGGCGTCGGCGGGGAACAGACGATCGGGATTCAGCGTCAGCGGATGCGGCATGATACGGTCCTGGGTCCTCTCTGGCCGGCCTTGAACGCGCCGCCCTTGGGTTCTCCATACATCGGCGGGCCGGAAAAGACACCGGTTACCATCGTCGAAATTGATGCGTCTCAGGCATCGCTCGACGGCGCCGGCCGCGTCTCGCCGCCGCACCCCGTCGCATTGCTTACCGTCAGGCCGAGGCCTAGAAGGTCCGCGAAGGAGCGCTCCCCCGCATGCTCGACATCAAGGTGCTTCCCGCAGGCTGCGTCGAACGTCGTCAGCAGAACGCCTGCGACACCTGCGGCGCCCGCCAGTTCAGCGTCTGCGGCGCGCTCGACACGACCGACCTCGGCCGCCTCAACGCCCTCGCCGACCGGCTCAGCCTGAAGCCCGGAGAGCCCCTGGTGCGTCAGGGCGACCGGGCCGACCACCTGTTCAACATCACCTCCGGCTCGGTGCGGGTCTATCGCCTGTTGCCCGATGGACGGCGTCAGATCACCGGCTTCCTGTTCGCCGGCGACTTCCTCGGACTGGCCGCCGGCGAGACCTACGCCTTCGCCGCCGAGGCCATCGAGCCCACCACCGTCTGCCGCTTCCGCCGCGCCGAATACCGCGCCGTCATCCGGGAAAGCCCGGATCTCGAGGCCGCCCTGTTCGATCGCGTGACCCACGAACTGGAGGCGGCCGGAGAACAGATGCTGCTGCTGGGCCGCAAGACCGCCCAGGAACGGATCGCCTCCTTCCTTCTGGACCTGCCCGCCCATGATCCCTGCCGCCCGGGACCCAAGGACCACGTCCGCCTGCCCATGACCCGGGCCGAGATCGCCGACTATCTGGGCCTGACCATCGAGACCGTCAGCCGCGTCCTGACCCGGTTCAAGACCACCGGCGTCATCCGCCTGCTGGACCTCCACGAACTCCGCATCGAGGCGCCGGATCGGCTGCGGGCCATCGCCGAGGGGGAGGCTTAAACCGCCTCGACGACTCCAGCCCGCTCGACCTCCCCCATCCGCTTCACCACCCCGCAAAGGGCCACCGGCGCGCCCCTGTGGCTGATCAGGATCAGGCCCTGCCCTCGCTCGGTCAGTCGCCGGTCCAGCCGTTCCAGAACCTTCGCCTCGGTGGCGGCGTCCAGCCCCTCGGTCGGTTCATCCAGCACCAGCCAGGGCGCGTCCCTCAGATAGGCGCGGGCCAGACCCAGCCGCCGGCGCTCGCCGCCCGACAGGGTCTCGCCGTTGACGCCGATCGGCGTGTCCAGCCCCGCAGTCGAGATGCGGAACCGCCACGACAGGGCCGCATCGTCCAGCGCCGCCCACATCGTCTCGTCGTCCGCCCCGGGCGCGGCGAGACGCAGGTTCTCGCGCACCGTCCCGTCCAGCAACCGCACGTCCTGGGCCGCATAGGCGAACAGGGACCGCCCCGCCCCGGTCGCCAGATCCGCCGCATCGCAGCCGCCGATCCGCCACTCGCCCGCGACCGGCGCCCGCAGGCCCAGCATTCGCTCGATCAGGCTTGTCTTGCCGCAGCCGGACGGTCCGATGATCCCGAGTCGCGCCGGCGGCGACTGCGGTGCGCCGAACAGGGCGGTCTCCAGCACCGCATCCTGCGGCCGCCTATCGCCCGGCGCCGCATTCGGCTCGGCCAGGGCGTCCAGCCGCTCGACCGCCCCCTTCGCCGATCCGTTCTCGCGGAGGGCGCCGGCCAGCCCAGCCGCCGCCTCAACGCCGGTCACCGCCGCCAGGGCCGCCAGAGCCACGAGGGCGGGCGCGGATTGATGCGCCGCCAGCACCGCCGCCCCGACCGCCAGCCCCTGCACCCCCGCCTGCCAGGCCATCATCCAGCCGCCATAGCGGGCCGCCTTCGCCCGGGCGGCGCCCAGCGCCTCGCCCGCCGCCGCCGCTTCGTCAACGGCCCAGTCGACCAGATCGTAGGCGCGCAACTCGGGCGCCGCCGCCGCCAG
>NZ_JBQVNM010000012.1:0-56795 GCF_052436175.1 Brevundimonas sp.
GTGGCGGCGCTCGGTGTCTATTCCGGCCACCAGCACGACCTGTTCGCCACCATCTCGGACGAGAACTCCGAGCGGGTGAAGCGCCAGAACAGCCGCCGGATCAGCGTCGTCATCGGCAATCCGCCCTACAACGCCTGGCAGGAAAACTACAATCAGAACAACGCCAACCGACCCTACGAACGGGTCGATCAGCGCATCGCGGCGACCTACGTCAAGGAAGGCACGGCCCAGAACAAGAACAGCGTCTATGACATGTACACCCGCTTCGTCCGCTGGGCCTCGGACCGGGTGAAGGACGAGGGCGTCATATCCTTCATCATCGGCCGCAAGCCCTTCGCCAAGGCCGCCTACGACGGCTTTCGCAAGGTGATCGCGCGCGAGTTCGCGGAAATCTGGGTCTTCGACCTGGGCGGCGACGTGCGCGACAATCCCAAGCTGTCGGGCACGAAGCACAACGTCTTCGGCATCCAGACCGGCGTGGCCATGGTCTTCCTGGTCAAGAAGAAGGGCCACAAGGGTGGGGCGGTCATCCGCTACGCGCGGCGGCCCGAGATGGAGACGGCGGAGGAGAAGCTGTTGGCGATCTCTTCCATCGGCGGGCTGGGCAAGCTGACGGTCGAGACGATTCAGCCCGACAGGAAGAACGATTGGCTCAACCTCAGCGACAATGACTGGGACAGTCTGGTGCCGCTCGTCGACCCGAACGTCGCGGCGACACGGACGACAAGCCAGCACAAAGCCGTCTTCCGCCTTGTCTCAAATGGCTTGAAGACCCAGCGGGACGAGTGGGCATACGACGTCGAGAAGGGTCAACTGGCGGCGAAGGCACGTCAAATGGTTGACGTCTATGAGGCGACCCGCCGGGATGTTTCGTTCCCGCATCGCGAGACAATCAAGTGGGACCGCGAGCTGACCCGCTATCTCGGCAAGGGTGTGGTCAAGACATTTAGCGAAAGAGCGATAGTGAGGGCGGCTTACAGACCCTTCACGACGCGCTGGCTCTACTTCGATCCGCATTTCAACGGGATGACCTACCAGCAACGGTCGCTGTTTGGTTCGGGCCAAGCGAACACTGCAATCACTTGGAGCGATACCGCATTCCGCGCCGACTTCATGTCCTTGGCGACTGATGGCCCTTGGGACCTTCATTTCGGGGCTTCAAGCGATGGGTACCAAGGCGTCGGCCGCTACCGCTACGTCGGCACCGAGCGCCTCGACAACATCACAGACTGGGCCCTCAAGTCGTTCTCCGACCGCTACGGCAAGGCCGCTGCGATCACCAAGGACGACATCTTCGCCTACGTCTATGCCGTGCTGCACGACCCGGTGTACCGCGAGACCTATGCCCTGAACCTGAAGCGCGAGTTCCCGCGCATTCCGCTCTATCCCGATTTCCGCAAATGGCGGGACTGGGGCCAGCGCCTGCTCGACCTGCACATCGGCTACGAGACGGTCGCGCCCGCCGCCCTTACCCGCACCGACACGCCCGACCCCAAACGGGCCGAGGGCACGACACCGGCGGTCAGGCTGAAGTCCGATCCCGACAACGGGATCGTGGTGCTGGACGCCGACACCCAGCTGTCGGGCATTCCGACCGAGGCCTGGCGCTATCGCCTGGGCAACCGTTCGGCCATCGACTGGGTGCTGGACCAGCACAAGGAAAAGACGCCCAAGGACCCGACCATCCGCGAGAAGTTCAACACCTACCGCTTCGCCGACTACAAGGAGACGGTCGTGGACCTCTTGGCGCGCGTCGTCACCGTCAGCCTGGAGACCGTCGCCATCACCGACGCCATGGTGGCCCTGCCGCCCTCCGCCCGCGAAACGAAGAAAGCCGACGCATAATGGCGACCGCAGCAGACGTGCCGACCCATGAGCAGTTCTGGTGGCCCATCGTCGAGCGGCTCAAGGCTCATGGCCGCTCGATGACCATCGCTGAGATGGTGGAGGACGTCTCCCAATACATGGGGCTCAGCGAGGACGTCCTTGCGGTTCGCGTGGGCAAATACAACGAGCTCGCGGTTGCTCAACGTATGGGCTTCGCGAGGAGTTGGCTCAAGCTCGCCGGTGCCGTGGAGAACAGCCAACGCGGCGTCTGGACCTTGACGCCCAAGGGCGCGGAGATGACCCGGGAAGACCTGGACGAGGAGGTCCGCCGGATCAATCGGGCCTATGTGCGTAAGGCCAAGGCGGTGAGCGGGGTTTCGCCAGACCTTGATCCGGTCGAAGCCGAGGACGCCTCGGGCGACTGGAAAGACCAGTTGATGGCGCTGTTGCTCGCCCTCGACCCGGCCGCCTTCGAACGCCTCTGCCAGCGCCTGCTGCGCGAGTTCGGCTTCATCAAGGTCGAGGTGACCGGCAAGTCGGGTGACGGCGGCATCGACGGCACCGGGGTGCTTCGCGTCAACCTGCTGTCCTTCCACGTCCTGTTCCAGTGCAAGCGCTACGCCGGCTCCGTCGGCGCGGGCGCCGTGCGCGACTTCCGGGGGGCCATGGTCGGCCGCACCGACAAGGGCCTCATCATCACCACCGGCACCTTCACCGCCGACGCCCGGCGCGAGGCGACCCGCGATGGCGCCCCGGCGATTGATCTGGTCGACGGCGACGCCCTGTGCGACCTGCTCAAGGATCGCGGCCTCGGCGTCACCGTCCGCATGGTAGAGGAGGTGACCGTCAACGAAGCCGCCTTCGCCGACTTCTGATTCCCCTCACATCATCACGAAGGTGTCCTTCAGGGTCGACAGGGCCTGGGCGGCGCGGATGATGGCGTGGGCTTCGGCGACGCGGCCTTCGGCCAGCAGCCAGGAGGACCGGGCGACGGCCAGGCGGACGGCCTCGGGCACGGGGACCGGCCGTTCGTCCGGCTCGGGCGGCAGGGTCAGGGCCACGGCCTCCAGCGGGCCGACCGCCGGCGCCGGGCCGTCGGGGGCGCCGCGCACCGGCTTCAGGTCGAAGCGCCGGGCCATGGCGGCGCGGGTCCAGTCCTCGCGCGACGCCTTCTTCCTGAGATTGGCCAGGCTGACGTCGAACCGGCGCGCCACCGCCGGCGCCGGCTCCCCCGCCAGATAGGCCTCCCGCACCCGGGCCCAGGTCTCCGGCCCGCGATATTTGCGCAGTCTGAAATGATCCATGACTGCAGTCTGGCACGCCGCAACGTCAGTTTCGGCCGTATCGGCGTCCCGCCTGTCCCGGCATCTGGCCGGAAAACGTCCCCGAATTCCCCGCGGTGTCCCCGCCCAATGCCACCCTCTCCCCTTGTGGGAGAGGGCTTGAGGCTCGCAGAGCGCAGCGATGCGCCAGCCGAAAGGGTGAGGGGTGCACCTTGTCCGCTGGCCCACCGCTGGCCCCCTCACCCTTTCGCGCAAAACCGTTCGCCTGCGGCTCACGGGCGCTCAAGCCCTCTCCCACAAGGGGATAGGGTCGCCGAAACGACAAAGGACCGCCCCATTTCCGAAGCGGCCCTGTTGCCTGTTGCCTGTTGCCTGACCTCAGCTGTCCAGGAAGCTGCGCAGCTTCCGGCTCCGGCTCGGATGTTTCAGCTTTCTCAAGGCCTTGGCCTCGATCTGGCGGATGCGTTCGCGGGTGACGCTGAACTGTTGCCCGACTTCTTCCAGGGTGTGGTCGGTGTTCATGCCGATGCCGAAGCGCATGCGCAGCACCCTTTCCTCGCGCGGGGTCAACGACGCGAGCACGCGGGTCGTGGTCTCGCGCAGGTTCGACTGGATGGCCGCGTCGATCGGCAGGATCGCGTTCTTGTCCTCGATGAAGTCGCCCAGGTGCGAGTCTTCCTCGTCGCCGATCGGGGTCTCCAGCGAGATCGGTTCCTTGGCGATTTTCAACACCTTGCGCACTTTTTCCAGCGGCATGGCCAGCTTTTCGGCCAGCTCTTCCGGGGTCGGCTCGCGGCCGATCTCGTGCAGCATCTGGCGGCTGGTGCGGACGATCTTGTTGATCGTCTCGATCATGTGGACCGGGATGCGGATGGTCCGCGCCTGGTCGGCGATCGAGCGGGTGATGGCCTGACGGATCCACCAGGTGGCGTAGGTCGAGAACTTGTAGCCGCGACGGTACTCGAACTTGTCGACCGCCTTCATCAGGCCGATGTTGCCTTCCTGAATGAGATCAAGGAATTGCAGGCCGCGGTTGGTGTATTTCTTGGCGATGGAGATGACGAGGCGCAGGTTCGCCTCGACCATTTCCTTCTTGGCCTGACGGGCCTCGCGCTCGCCCTTCTGGACGGTCTGGACGATGCGGCGATAGTCGTCGATCGGCAGGCCGGCCTCGGTGGCCACGGCGGCGACGTCGGCGCGGATCTTGGCGATCTGGGCGGCCTCGTTGTCGCTGAACTTGGTCCAGCGCACGCCCATCTCCTTGACCTGCTCGGACCAGTTCGGGTCCAGCTCCTTGCCGAAGTAGGACTTCAGGAACTCGGGCCGCGAGATGCCGTAGCTGTCGGCCAGGCGCAGCAGCCGGCCTTCCAGACCGATCAGCCGCTTGTTGATCGCGTACAGCTGCTCGACCAGGGCCTCGATGCGGTTGTTGTTCAGCTTGACCGTCTTCAGCCGGTCCGAAATGCCCGTCGACAGGGCCTCATAGGCCTTGCGGTCCTTGGCCGCGAGGTCCTCGCCCCTCAGCCGCGTCTCGACCAGCTTCTCCTGCAGCTTGCGGAACGCGTCGAAGTCGCCGGCGATGGCGTCCAGGGTCTCCATGACCCCGTCGCGCAGCTCCGCCTCCAGCGCCGAGATCGACATCCCGCCGCCATCATCAAAATCCTCGTCCTCGTCCTCATCAGATTCCGCTTTGATTTCAGCACCTTCCTCGGGCTCAGGCGCGGGCGGAACCGGCTGACCGGGGATCGGCGGCTGGGGCTGGTTGTGCGGCAGTGACGACGGATTGATCACGCCGTAGGTAGCGTCCAGGTCGATGACCTCGCGCAGCAGGATGCGGTTGTTGGCCAGTTCGTCGCGCCACACCATGATGGCCTCGAACGTCAGGGCGCTCTCGCACAGGCCCGAGATCATCGCGTCGCGACCGGCCTCGATCCGCTTGGCGATGGCGATCTCGCCCTCGCGGCTCAGCAGCTCGACGCTCCCCATCTCCCTGAGATACATTCTCACGGGGTCATCGGTGCGATCATACGTCGGCTTGGCGTCGCCCTCAGTGACGGAAGTCTCAGCCTTTTCAGCGAGTTCTCCGCCGGACGACTCGGCCGCGTCCTCTTCGGCCTCCACGACGTTGACGCCCATTTCGGACAGCATCGCCAGGGTGTCCTCGATCGCGTCGGGCGTGACCTCTTCCGACGGCAGGACCTTGTTCAACTCCTCCATCGTGACATAGCCGCGCGCCTTGGCCTGTTTGATGAAGCGTTTGACGCCGGCGTCGGTCAGGTCGAGCAGGGGGCCGTCGGTCTGGGCTTCGGTTTCCTGCGTCTCGGTCTGCGCGCTCATAAAGTCTCGTCTCCGTCCGAGAGGCCCGTCCGCCTCATCGACAAAATTGCAACAACCGTTCCAAAACAGAACGCGCGAGGCGAATGTTCGTTACGAACCGCCCGTATCGCCTGCTGAAACGTCCCAAATCGTCCCGGTCCTGATCGCGCGTCGCAAGGCGTCACGCTCCGCCTTCAAACGAGCGAAGGCGGAGGCGTCGAACGCCTGATCGGCGCCCGACTTCGCTGCGGCCAGCGCCTGCTCCAGACCCGCGATGCGGGTCAGGGCGTCAAACGCTTGCGACCAACGGACCCGAGCTTCGGCGAGGGGCGCACTTGCGGCCAGGAAAGGCGCGCCGGACTTCGCCGCCGCCTTCTCGACCTCGCGCACTAAAGCATCGTGACCAGAACCGGCCAGATGGCGACGCAGGGCGGCGCTGTCAAGGCTCTGGCCGCTGAAACGGAGCCTGACCAGTTCCTGCGCCAGCCCGTCCAGCGCGTGATCCCCAAACCCGTGGGCGGCGATCGCTTCCAGGTGGTCATCCATACGCTCGGGATCGTCGATGGCGCCGTGGGCCAGGGCGGCCGCGACCGGCTCGATCGCCCGGTTCAGGGCCTGCATGGCCTGGGCGCCTTCCGCCGTCTGGCCCAGCTTGGGCGGGGGGCCGGGACGCCAGCGCCCGCCGCTGGACGTCTGGGGCGCGCGCGCCGGCTGGGATCGGGCGGGGAACAGGGCGTCAAAACGGTCGAACAGGTCGCGGCGGTATTGTTCGGCCAGATCCTTGTCGCCCACGGCCGCCGCCGCCTGACGCAGTCGTCCTTTCAGCCCCGCGCGGCGCTCGGGCGTATCCAGCGGCTCGACCTCCACCTCGCGCCGGAACAGGACCTCTGCAAAGGGTCGGGTCTCCGCCAAGGCCTGCCGCAGGGCCGGCGCCCCCTTGTCCCTCAGGATGTCGTCCGGGTCCTGTCCGCCTTCCAGCAGGGCGAAGCGGAACGACTTGCCGGGTTTCAGCAAGGGCAGGGCCCGCTCGATGGCGCGATATGCCGCCCTCTGCCCCGCCCCGTCGCCGTCGAAACACAGCACAGGCTCCGCCGACACCCGCCACAGCAGGGCCATCTGCTCTTCGGTCAGGGCCGTGCCCATGGGGGCCACGGCCGGGATGCCCGCCCTCTGGCAGGCTATGACGTCCATATAGCCTTCCACCACCACGATGGACTGGCCGCCCTTCTGTTCCGCCCCCAGAATGCGCCGCGCCTCGGGCAGGCCGTAGAGGGTGGCCCCCTTGTGAAACAGGGGGCTCTCGGGGCCGTTCAGATACTTGGCCCGGTCGTCGGGATTCATGGCCCTGCCGCCGAAGCTGACGATCCGCCCGCGCGCGTCCAGGATCGGGAACATCAGCCGGTCGCGGAACCGGTCATAGGGCTGGCCGCCGCCCTCCGGTGAGATCAGCATCCCGGCCTCGACCAGTTCGCCCGGCTTGGCGCCGCGCTGGACCAGGGCCTGCTTCAGCCCTTCGCGGTCATTGGGCGCATAGCCCAGGCCGAATTTCTCCCATTGGTCCTCGGGCAGGCCGCGCCGTTCCAGATACTCGCGCGCCGCCTTGCCGACCGAGCGGCGCAAATTGGCGGCGAACCATTTCTGGGCCAGGTCCATCCAGTCGGCCAGACCCTGCCGCTTCTGCTCCCGCTCGGCCGCCTGCGGATCCTCGGCCGGCAGGGCCATGCCCGCCTCGGCCGCCAGCCGCGTCACGGCCTCGACGAAGCTCAGCCGCTCGGTCTCCTGCAGGAAGGAGATGATGTCGCCGTGCTTGCCGGAGGAGAAGTCGTGAAAGAAGCCCTTGTCGTCATTGACGAAAAAGCTCGGCGACTTCTCTTTCGAAAAGGGCGACAGGCCCGCGAACTCCCGTCCCTGACGCTTGAGTTTCACCGTCCGCCCGATCACGTCGGACGGCCGAAGGCGGGCCTTCAGTTCTTCGATGAACCTCTCGTCGAAACGCACCCGGGTTCTTTACGGAGCGACGGGCCCGTCGTCCACGCCGCTCACCGCCCTGCGTGGGCCGGTCCCCGGAACACGGCGTTGGCGAAGATCGCGTCCAGCCCGGTCATATAGCCCCGGAAGGTCGGATCCTGGACGAAGGCGATGACCCAGCCCGACCCCTGGGACGACGCCATGACGGCGGGTTTGAAGGCCAGCTGCTTCCTGTTCTCGGCCCACAGCTGGCCCGAGGCCAGAAGCTGATCCGCCGCCGGGAAGCGGACCACGTTCGTCCCCTCGTCCCGCGTCAGGGGGGAATAGATGTCCGAGCCCTGGACCAGCACGTTCAACGTCGGTGAAACGCCCGAAGACAGCCAGTGCTCGGGATCGACCTCGGCCCGCGCCAGGACGCCCGCCACCGAATCCGGCGAGCGATCGCCCGCGTGGATGAAACGGTCATAGGCGGCCTGGGTCTCGATCAGCTTGCCGTCCCCGCCCTCGGCTTCACCCCCCGCCGCCTGCTGGCGCCGCGAGGCCAGCAGGCCGTTGGCCGGGTCCGTCAGCATCCGCGTCGCCGACCCCAGGCCGATCAGGACGCCGCCCTGCTCGACCCATGCCTTGAGGTGGGTCACGCCTCCGGCGCCCAGCGTCCCCTTGTAGTCGCCATAGGCCGACGGCAGGACGATCACGTCGAACCGCGACAGGTCGGCCCGACCGAGGTTCTCGGTCCGCACCACCGTCACCGGATAGCCCAGCCGACGCTCCAGGACATAGCGGGTCGCGCCCACGGCGGTCGGATTGGTCGGGGCGTCCCAGGCCAGGGCCACGCTCGGCGCCTTCAGCGCCACCGCGTCGCCGGACCCGAAACTCGGCCCGTCCGACACCCAGCTGTCGGCGATCCCCACGATCTCGGCGCCGGTCTCGGTCGCCAGCGCCTGCATCCGGCCGGTCAGGTCGGCCGCATTGCCGGTCCGGGGAATGACCAGGGTTCCCGACGGCCAGCGGCGCCCGGCATGGGTGAAGGGCCTGTCCATTGACCGCAGGGCCACGCCCTGACGCAGGGCGGCGGTCATCAGCTCGGTTCCCGCCATGCCTGGCGTGACCAGATAGCCGTAGGCCGCCTCCGGATCGGCGATGTTCGAGGCTGGTCGCAAGGTCTCCGACAAGGCCGCGACCGCCACCGTCGGCGCCGTCGCGCACCGTTCCGACGGCACATTGAACAGCAGGGGCAAGGACCAGGCGGTCACGTCATAGATCTCGTCGCCCAGGCCCCTTGCGCGGCGTCGCTCCTGTTCGGCCAGGAAGTCGGCGGGGACGGCCACGTCCCTGGCCAGCAGCACCTCGGCCATCCGACGCTGCGGCTGGCTGAGGTTCACGACATAGGCGCCGGCGGGCCAGGACTGGCCGCAGGCGGTGAATCCGGCCTGGGCGCGCCCGACCTCGACCCCCGATTTCACCAGCAGGCTCGCCAGACGATCCGTCGCGATCGGGTCAGCGGCGTTCCGCCCCAGCACATAGGCGCCTCGTCCGGCGACCCCGTCCGCATGATAGGCGTAGAAGGCGTTCAGCAGCCGGTTGTGGTTGACCGAGGCGGTCTCGATCGTCGCCAGGGCCGCCAGGGTGTGGTTCCGGACCGTGTCGCGATAGGTCAGGATTTCCCCCGACGACCGCCGCGCCTCAAGCCCCCGCGCCGAGCCCTGTTCGTAGGTCATGGACACCGCGCCCAGATACCCGGGCCAGCCGTCGCCATAGCCGGGATAGAAGGCGTCGAAGACCTGGCGGTTGAAATAGGCCTGCCCCGCCCGGTCGAACCACCGTGCGGTGTTGCGGCCGAAGATCTCCCGGCTCTCCAGCGTCGAAGGCGCGATCCAGGGGTTCAGCGGCTGGGCCTCGGGCGGGAAGAAGAAACTCTCGTCCGTGCCCATCTCATGGGCGTCGACCACCACCTGGGGCCGCCATTCGCGGATCAGGGCGGCGTGGCCGCGCGTCTCCGGCTGGGTCTGGATGAACCAGTCGCGGTTCAGGTCGAACAGGTCATGGTTGAAGCGACCCCCGGGCCAGGGCTGGTCCCGTTCCGCCGACAGGGGATCGGGATTGGCCTGCGTCCCGAACCCGGCGTTGAAGCTTTGCAGGAACCGTTCGCGGCCGTCGGGGTTCTGTGACGGAACCACAAGCACGACAGTATTGGCCAACCACCCTTGAACCGCCGGATCACGAGACGCCAGGAGATGATAGGCCGTCGCCAGGGAGGCGTCGGCCGGGCTGATCTCGTCGCCGTGGACCGAGTTGGCCAGCCAGACGATCACCGGCTGATCGGCGATCAGGGCGTCCGCTTGGGCGCGGGTCGTGCGACGCGGATCGGCCAGGGCGCGGGCGTTGGCGCGGATCTGGTCCAGACGGGCGATGTTGCGCGGCGAACCGATCGCCGCCCAGAACACCGGCCGGCCTTCATGCGAAACGGCCGACGACCCCAGGACCACCCGGTCGGGCGCCGCGGCTTTCAGCGCGTCGAAGTAGCGGCGCAGGTCGGCGGCGGGGGTGATCCTTCCCCCGCTGTCATAGCCGAGCACCGAGGCGACGGTGGACACGGCCGGGTCGTAGGTCGCCCCCGCCACGAGCGGGGTCGCCGAGCCTTGGGGCGACGGCGACCGAACCTGCGCCGCAACGGCGCCGGTCGTTAGGGCCAGGACAAAACACACACCGGCGCTCAACGCGCCCTTGAACTTCCGCATACGGCCCTCCCGGAACAACCCGGGTCGGGTTTAACGCTTCACCAGAAAAAGAAAACGTCCGGCGGCGGTGTGTTTGACCCGCTTGATCAACGCCGGGTCGGGGGACAATGTAGAGTTATGGGTTCAACAGTCGCTTCGCGTATGAGTTCATCGGGTTCGCAACCGTTCCCCGTGACCTTCGATCAGGAACACGCCTTGAGATGGGAACGGCTGGTCGAGGAATTCTCCGCCGACGGCCTGATTCACCTGACCTATGGCCTGGCTGAGGTCGACACGTCTGAAAAGCCCAGCCTTTGCGCCGACCTGGCGATGTCGACAATGAGCCGCGCGCTCATCGAGCAGCATTTCAAGCACGGCTGCCTGGCTTTCGATCCCCTCATGCGCGCGCTGCGCGCAGGGCGACTGGAGCCTCTGGCCTTCGACATCGAGGCCATGGAGATGGCGTCCGACATGTTGTCCGAGATGCGCGCCATCGGCCTGAAGAGCGGCCTGCTCTTCCCCCTGCCGCCTCAGGCGGGATGTCCGGTGGCGGGATTGATCGCCGCCTCCCCCCTCTCCTATCCGCAGATCGTCGAACTGCTGCAACGCGAGGGACAGCGGCTGGTCGCCCGGGCGCATCTGTTTCATGCGCGCGCCGCGGGCGAGCTCATGCGACGGCGTGACGGCGTGGCGACCTTGACGACCCGCGAGCGAAGCTGCCTGCAGATCATCTCGCGCGGAGAGCGGGTGGCCGCCGCCGCCCACCAGCTGGGTCTGTCGGAGGCGACCGTCGAACTCCACCTGCGCAACGCCCGGCACAAGCTCGGCGCCCGCAGCCTGCCGGAGGCCGTGGCGCGCGGATTGTTGTACCGCCAGATCGACGCCACATAGGGACCAAACCTAAGGTTTTCCTTAGGTTGAGCCATCCGACCGCGTTCGCCTAATAAGGGTAGTCCGGCTGGCCCCCCACAATCTGGCCGGACGACGGAAGACGCCGTCGGACGCCTTCCGGCTATCAAGTTCCGACAGGACGCCCCGGGCGGCTCAGGCCGCCCGGGGCGTTTCTAATTCCACGCCCAGCCCCACGGCCGCTCCCGCCCGCTTGACGTCTCACACAGTATGCGCCATACACTGTGTGACACACACTATACGACGAGCAGGGTGCAGATGCCGAACGAGGGCGAACTTTTCGAATCCATGCGGCTGGAGCTGCGGCGCGGGTCGCTGGTTCTGGCCGTCCTCGCCCGGCTGCGCGAGGAACGCTACGGCTACACCCTGCGTCAGGCCCTGGCCGGCGACGGGCTGGAGATGGAGGAGTCCACCCTCTACCCCCTGCTGCGCCGACTGGAGAGCCAGGGCCTTCTGACCAGCGAATGGCGCGAGGAAGAGAAGCGGAAGAAGCGCTTCTATCGCCTGTCGCCGCTGGGCGAGCGTGTGCTGGCCGCCCTGGCCGAGGAATGGCGCGGCATCAACGCCTCGCTCGACAAGATTCTCTGACATTTCGATTTTGAGGAGGGACCCAACATGACCCAGACCGCTCAAACCCTGACCGAACGCTATCTGAAAGCCGTCGCCGCTCAACTGCCCCAGGCGACGCGCGACGACATCATCGCCGAACTGGCCGACGCCATCGCCGACCGCATGGAGGCCCGCGAGGAAGACCTCGGCCGCCCCCTGACCGAGGACGAACAGGAGGCGGTTCTGCGCGAGATGGGCCATCCCCTCTCCGTCGCCGCCCGCTACGGCTCGGGGCCCCAGCATGTCGTCGGGCCGGAACTCTATCCCTGGTGGATGTTCGGACTGAAGGTCGGCATCGGCGTCATGATCGCCCTGACCCTTCTGGGGCTGGCGGTGCGCGTTCTCTCCGGCGACATCCTGGCCGGCCAGGCCATCGGCCAGGCCTTCGCCGACGTCTTCTCCAGCGCCATCACCCTGATCGGCTTCGCCACCATCGCCGCCTTCATCATCGAGCGGCAGAAGGAAAAGCCCGCCTTCCTGCGCGACTGGCGGGTCAAGGATCTGGGCCTGTTCGAATGGGCCGCCTTCGATCACGAATCCTTCGGCCGGAAGGTCGCGGAAGGCGCCGCCTCCACAACGTCCAAGGGCGCCTATGCCTCCAGCTGGGGCAAGGGGAGCATGCCGCCGGTCGCCGGCGCCCTGGCCAGCGCCGTGGGCTGGTTCGTCTTCCTCCTGTGGTGGACCGGCCTGTTCCGGGTCGTGCCGGTGTCGATCGGCGATCTGGGGGCGACCATCGACGGGATCGACTACAGCGTGATCCTGAACCAGATCGCCGCCGCCCTCTACTGGCCCGTCATCGCCTATGCCGTGGCCCGTATCGTCTTCGGCCTGTTCCGCGCCTGGCGCCCCGAGGCGGTCCGTCTGACGGGTCTCGGCGATCTGTTGCTGGCGGGGGTGCGCATGGCCTTCTGTTCCTGGCTCCTGACCGCCTCGACCCTGTCGCCCCTGATCCGCCCGGCCGGGCTCGACGACTTCATCCGGCGGGTCCAGCTGATGGTCCACGAAGGTCAAGGCGCGCTGTCGACCCTGCTGACGATCATCGTCATCATCACCTTCGTCACCGCGGCGTGGGAGGCCGTCACCGCCGCCACCCGTCTGATCGGCGGAAAGGCGGCGGTCGGCACCGGGCCCCGCGCGGCCTGAGGCCGCCCGCCCGCCTCTCCACCTGAATGTCCGAAAACCGCGAGACATGGGCGCCCCGTGCGCCCATGTTGTCGTCATGGAAACCGCCGCCGCCCCTCATGCCGATCTGGACCAGGACGCCTGCTATCGCGCCGTCCTGACCCGCGACGCCCGGTTCGACGGCCGGTTCTTCGGCGGGGTGAAGACGACCGGGATCTATTGCCGTCCCATCTGCCCGGCGCGCACGCCGCTGCGCAAGAACATGGTCTTCTATCCCACGGCGGCGGCGGCCGAGGAGGCGGGCTTCCGCGCCTGTCTGCGCTGCCGACCGGAGACGGCGCCCGACATGGGCGCCTGGCGCGGCACCTCCAACACCGTCAGCCGGGCTCTGAGCCTGATCGAGGCCGGAGCCCTGGATGAGGCCGACGTCGACGCTCTGGCCGGACGACTGGGGGTGGGCGAGCGCCAGCTGCGTCGGCTGTTCCGCCAGCATCTGGGGGCCGCCCCGGTCAGCGTGGCCCAGACCCGGCGCGTGCTGCTGGCCAAGACCCTGATCCATGACACCGACCTGTCGATGGCCGAGGTCGCCCTCGCATCAGGATTCGGCAGCGTGCGTCGCTTCAACGAGACCTTTCAGGCCCTTTATGGCCGTCCCCCCTCGGCCCTGCGACGTCGCGGCGAACGCGCCGGCGCGGCCCCGGGCGTTCGCCTCTCCCTGCCCTATCGCCCGCCCTACGACTGGGACGCCCAGATCGCGGCCCTCGCCGCGCGGGGTGAAACGGTAATGGACGGCCGCTGGACCCGCGAACTGACGCCGGAGATCGACGCCGCCTCTGGTCGCGTGACCGTCGCGCGCGGCCGACACGACCGTCTCGACATCGTGGTGGAGGCCGACGATCTGCGCGTCCTGCCCGCCGTTCTCGCCCGGATCCGGCGCGTATTCGACCTGTCCGCCGACCCCGCCGCCATCGCCGCCGACCTGTCCGCTGATCCGGTTCTGGCGCCCCTGATCGCCGCCCGGCCCGGCCTGCGTCTGCCCGGCCGGTGGGTGGATGACGGCGAAGACGCGCCGAGCGACCGCCTGCCGCCCGATTTCGACATGCGCCTGAGGGCGCGCGCGGACCGCTGGCGTCCCTGGCGCGCCTACGCCGCCCTGCATCTCGCGACCGCCGGTCTGAACATGGCCGGGCTGGACGCCGCCGACATCAAGGAGACCCGTGATGAGCCGCAAGCTGCCTGAAGCCCTGATCCTCGACCGCATCGACACTCCGGTCGGCCAGGCCCTGCTGGTCGTGGACGGCGACGGCACCGTTCGCGCGCTCGACTTCCACGACTATGAGCCTCGCCTGCGTCGCCTGCTGCGCCTGCACTACGGCGCCTTCGACCTCACACCGGGCGCCGCGCCCGAGGCGGTGCGCGCGGCGGTCGCCGCCTATTTCACGGGCGATCCGACCGCCCTCGACAGGCTGGACGTCCAGACGGGCGGCACCGATTTCCAGCGTTCCGTCTGGGCGGCCTTGCGCGCCATTCCCCCCGGCCAAACCCGCACCTACGGCCAACTCGCCGCCGCCATCGGCCGGCCTTCGGCGGTGCGGGCCGTGGGCCTGGCCAACGGCTCCAACCCCATCGCCGTCATCGTCCCCTGCCACCGCGTCATCGGCGCGAACGGAACCCTGACCGGCTATGCGGGCGGGCTGGAGCGGAAACAATGGTTGCTTGAGCACGAACGCAAGCACGCACCCAAACAGGCGGCGGCCTGAAGGCCCGCGCCCCCACCAAGGCCGTGTCGGGTCGGGAGGTCCCGAAGGGCCGACGACCACGGCCCGCCTTTATGGCAGACTGGCGAACCCGCCCGTGCACAGCCGAAGCTCGCTGGCCTTGCGCACCGCCATCGGCGCGGCGCTGAACCAGTAGCCGGCGTCCTCATTGCGATGGGCGCGTTTCCGCTCCAGCCCGCGCAGGCGGCGCAGGGCGGCGTTCTCGAGCAGGCGCGCATGCAGGGCGCGCGGCGTGGCTTCGGTGATGGCGGGCGAGCCCGGAACGGCGACGGCGTCGGGTCCTTTGGGCTCCACCGCCGGTCGGACGACGGAGATGAACATCGGATCGGTCTTTCGGTTTCGGGATTGCGACGCCGATCGCGTCTTGGCCCCCACAGACCTCCTCCTTCTGAGGCGGTGCGTTTCGACAATCCACAAGCCCTGTGGACAGTTCCGTTGTCGGATAAAAATATGCTGTAAATCAGTCGCTTATCATCTCGATTTCGACATAGTGGTTAACCGGAGGTTAATGCCGCAACTGGCGAAGCCGCGCCCCTTTCCAACTCGTCGCGCGCCGCAACGCTTTTTAGTTGCGATTCAACTTAAGATTGGATTCCATGGCCTTGTGGGGGCGGGCATGGACATCGAGACCTTCATTCGCCGGTGGCGCGATCGCGAGGGCGGGGCCGAGCGGGCCAATGCGACCATGTACCTGCTGGAGCTGACCCAGGCCCTGGACCTGCCGCCGCCCGACCCGGCCGGCGCGGACACCGCGCACAACGACTATGTCTTCGAGCGCGCGGTGCGTTCGCCCTTCTGCGACGCGGGACCGCCGAACCGCATCGACCTCTACAAGCGCGGCTGCTTCGTGCTCGAGGCCAAGCAGTCGCGCTGGGCCCCGCGTCAGGACGGCGCCTGGCGGGCCCCGCCGGACGGGCGTTGGGACGCGATGATGCGCCGCGCCCGCGCCCAGGCCCACGGCTATGTGGCCCTGCTCCCGGCCGACCATCCGGCGCCGCCCTTCCTGATCGTCTGCGACGTCGCCCGGCAGTTCGAGATCTGGGCCGACTTCTCGGGAACCGGTCGGGGCTATACGCCCTTCCCCGACCGCACCGGCTTCCGCATCGCCCACGAGGCTCTGATAGAGGCCGAGGTCCAGAACCGTCTGCGCGCCATCTGGACCGCGCCGCAACGACTGGCGCCGATACTCAGCCTTCATCAGATCGGGTCCGACGGCGGCCTTTATCCCGTGAGGCCCCGCCCCTTCGCCGCCGCGAGCTCGCTGCGTGCTCTGCCGCCCGGACCCCGGCTGCGGTTCACCCCCGTCGATCCGCCTGGTCCCGACGCCCTGCCCCAGCATAGCGGCGACCAGCCCCTGGCCGTCCAGGCGGCCCTCGTTCGCGCCGGGGCGCCCCTGGCCACGCACGATCTGGCCCGCCGCTTCCACGGTCGCCGACGTGAGGCAAGGATCGAGCGCGCCCTGACCAGCCTGCATCGCTACGGCCACGTCAGCCGCCTGCCCGACGGACGGTGGATCGCGGCCCAGAGCCTGTCGCAATCACCTTGATCCATTCGTCGTCGGTCCCCAGTTGGTGGGTTCGAGCCCGAACGCTGGAGACGCCGCATGTCCGACTATCGCCTTGTGATCCGAAGCGTCGGCGGGCCGGAGGTCATCGAGATCGAACCCATGGATCTCGGGCCCGTCGCGCCCGGTCAGGTGCGCATCCGCCATCGCGCCGTGGGGCTGAACTTCATCGACGTGTATCGCCGCTCGGGCCTCTATCCGACCGACCTGCCCTCCGGCATGGGGACGGAGGCCGCCGGGGTGGTCGAGGCCGTGGGCGAGGGCGTGACCGGCGTTCGGGTCGGCGACCGCGTCGGCTATGTCAGCGGCCCCCTCGGCGCCTGCGCCACGGTGCGCGATCTGGCGCCCGAACACCTGATCCCCCTGCCCGACGCCGTTTCCGACGAGGTCGCGGCCGCCAGCCTGTTGAAGGGGATCACCGCCGCCTTCTTGATCGAGGAATGCGCCAGGGTGCGGCCCGGCCAGTCGGTTCTCGTCCATGCGGCCGCCGGCGGCGTCGGCGCCATTCTGGTGCAGTGGCTGCACCGCCTCGGCGCCCGTGTCATCGCCCATGCCGGTTCCTCGGAAAAGGCGGCCCTGGCTGAGGCCGACGGCGCCGACGTCGCCCTGTCGGTTCCCTTCGACCAGTTGGCCGCCGCCGTGCGCGAGGCCACCGACGGACGCGGCGTCGACGTCGTCATCGACGGGGTGGGCGCCGACAGCTGGGCCGCCTCCCTCGCCTCGGTGGCGAAGCGCGGCCTTCTGGTCACCTATGGCAACGCCAGCGGTCCTGTGCCGGCCTTCAACCCTCTGGACCTGATGCGCGCCGGGTCGATCTTCGTCACCCGCCCGACGATGAACGACTATGCGACCACGCCCGAGGAGCGCCGCGACCTGTCCAGCCGCCTGTTCGCCCTGATCGAGACCGGGGCGGTCAAGGTCGCCATCGGCCAGACCTTCCCGCTGAGCCGGGCCGCCGACGCCCATCGCGCCCTCGAAGCGCGCCAGACGACGGGTTCGACCGTGCTGACGGTCTAGGCGCCGTTCCGCGTCAGGCCGCGGGGCCGCTTACCGCTCCCAGTCCCCCACCGCCGCCTGCCACAGGCTCATGGCGGTGATCGCCGCCGTGTCGGCCCGCAGGATGCGCGGCCCCAGGGACACCGCCGTGGCGTAGGGCAGGCCCCGCAGCCGCTCGCCTTCCTCGGGCGAGAACCCGCCTTCGGGCCCGATCAGAATGGCCCAGGGTCCGGGTCCCTCCGCCGTCAGGGCCCCGATGGCCGGGGCTCCGCCGGTCTCGTCGCAGAACATCAGGCGGCGGCCGTCTTCCCAGCCGTCCAGCACCGCCTCCAGCTTCACCGGGTCGTCGATCACGGGCACGTCCAGACGGCCGGTCTGCTCGGCCGCCTCCTCGGCGATGGCGTCCAGACGATCCAGCCGGATGCGGTCGGTGTTGGTGCGCCGCGTCACGACCAGCCGCACCCGTTTGGCGCCCAGTTCGGCGGCCTTTTCGACGATGGTCTCGACGCGAGCCTTCTTCACCACGGCCACGATCAGTTCGAGGTCGGGACCGAAGACCTGCGGCCGGGTCTGTTCGACGGCCTTCAGGATCACGCCCTTCTTCAGCACCTCCGCCACCTCGGCGCGCCACTCGCCGTCGCGGCCGTTGAAGATCAGCAGGGCGTCGCCGACGCCCAGCCGCATCACCTGGGTCAGATAGCGGGACTGGTCCAGGGTCGGGGCCACGGCGGCGCCGGGCGACAGGTCAGAGGTCACATAGAGACGGATCATCCCGTCTTTTCGCCTCAGCCGACGGTCAGGTCCAGCGGGCGGGAGGCGAACATCGTCCCGGCGCCCAGATCCATCACCACCCGTCGGTCGCGAAACGCCGCCATGCCCACGAGAGCGGCCGGGAAGCCGGGCACGGGCAGGCCCGGATAGATGGGCGTATCGACGGCGCCGTGCTCCACCCCGCCGATGGCGACGCGCCCGGCCCGGACGATGCGCGAGGTCATCACCCCGCCCAGGACCAGACTCTGGCCCTCGGTCTGGGGGCGGCCGTCCAGCAGGCCGGCGCTGCGGGCGGTTCCCTCGCTCAGAGCCAGATGCGACGACGAGCCCGTGTCCACGACCGCCTCGACGGAGGCGTTCTCGACCGTGACCGAGGTCTTCAGGCTGCGGCCCGCGCGGCGGACGGCGACCGGCAAAACCTCGGGCGGCGGCGTCGTGCCCGACGGCAGGAGGCGCAACCGCCGCTCGGCTCGACGACGCGGCGTCAGGTCCATGTCCAGCACCGCTTGCCCCAGGACGTCCTGTCCCAGGATCAGGGGGGTGGCCAGTCCGTCCGCCCGCGCCAGTTGACCGAGGTCGAGGATGGCCGCCTGCAGCCGGTCGATCCGGGCGCCGCCGACCTGCACCGACAGGGTCGTCCCCCGCCCCATCTGGGGAATGCCGCCGACGCCGTAGGCCACCAGCGGCATGTTGAAGCCGCCGGTCAGGCCCAGGGTCTCGAACAGGCGGCCGTCGATCACCGAATACTGGGCGCCGGAATCGATCAGGGCGCGCACCGGGCGGCCATTCACAACCACGTCGGCGGTCGGAGTGTCGGCGCGCGGCTCGGCCCAGTCCTGCCAGTCGTCGCCTGTGAAACTCACGTCCGGCCGACGCCACACCACCTTGTCGCGCAGGACGACCCCGGCCCCCACGGCGGCGCCGAACAGCCCCAGCCGGAGCAGCAGCTTCCTGCGATTCATGCGGAGAGGCGCCTCATGCCCCAGACATGGCCGGTTCGTCCGCGCCGCGCCAGTGGGTGCGGCCAACTGTATCGCGGCCCTCGCGACCCGAGCCGGGGCAAGCCTTTGCCGTCGCCCGTTGCAATCCGGGTCACAGACGCAAACTTTCGCCGCACAGACCGCCTTCGGGGGTGACGCCCGGGCGTGGTCTGGCTAGGAACGGGCCGTCATGACCGCCTCTGCCTCCGCCCCGTCCGCCGACCGCTACGTCTCCACCCGAGGCGACACGACCCCGACCGATTTCACCGGCGCCCTGCTGCGCGGCATGGCCCCCGACGGCGGCCTCTACATGCCCGCCGCCTGGCCCATCCTGCCCGCCGACGTCGCCTGCCCGGGCCGCGGCTATGCGGAGATCGCGACCGATGTGCTGACGCCCTATCTGGGCGACGCCCTGCCCGAGGGCGCCCTGCAAAGGTCGCTGGCCAAGCTGGTCGCCGGCTTCGACGATCCGGCCGTCACCCCCCTCGTCCAGCTCTCGGACGATCTGTGGATGCTGGAGCTGTGGCACGGCCCCACGGCGGCCTTCAAGGATCTGGCCATGCAGCTGGCCGCCGCCCTGTCGGAGGAGGCCCTGGCCGTCTCGGGCGAACGGCTGACCCTGGTCACGGCCACCAGCGGCGACACCGGCGCCGCCGCCGTCAACGCCTTTGCGAACAAGGCCAGTATCCGGCTGATCGTCCTGCACCCGCTGGACCGCGTGTCGCCCGTCCAGCGCAAGCAGATGACGACCGTCCCCGCCGACAATGTCCTGAACCTGGCGGTCGAGGGCGACTTCGACGACTGCCAGCGGCTGGTGAAGGGTCTGCTGGCCGAGGAGAGCCTGCGCGACGGCGCCCGGTTCAGCTCGGTCAATTCGATCAACTGGGCGCGGCTGGCGGGCCAGATCCCCTACTATGTCTCCGCAGCCATGCAGCTGCGGGCGGCGGGCGAGGGACGGGCGCCGCACTTCGTCGTCCCCACCGGCAATTTCGGCGACGCCTTCGCCGGCATCGCCGCGCAGAAGACCGGCCTGCCGGTGGCCGGCTTCACCGCCGCCGTCAACCGCAACGACGCCCTGGCCCGCGCCATCAATGACGGCCTCTACGAACGCCGTGCCGCCGTCGAGACGGCCAGCGTCTCCATGGATGTCCAGGCCCCGTCCAACTTCGAGCGGCTCATCTACGAAGCCTCAGACCGTGACGCCGGGGCCACCCGCGCCCTGTTCGAGACCTTCGCCGCCGACGGCCGGGTCGAGATCACGGCCCCCATCCTCTCCGCCGTCCGCGCCCAGGTCGCCGCCGTCTCGGTCGATGAGGACACCACCCGCGCCGAGATCGCCCATGCGTATCAAGCGTATGGCCGCGTCGTCTGCCCCCACACCGCCGTGGCGCTGTCGGCCGCGCGCCGCCTCGAAGGCAAGGGAGCCCCCGTCGTCGCCCTGTCCACCGCCCATGCGGCCAAGTTCGGCGGCGACGTCTCCTCGGTTCTCGGTTTCGATCCGGAGCCCTGCCCCGTCATCCGCGATCTGGGCGATCGGCCGGAAAGGCTGACTGTGGTCGAGGGCACGCCCGACGCGGTGCTGGCGACGGTGAAGGGGTTCATGGCAGCGTAGACGCCCCAGAAACCCGTCACCCTCGGGCTTGACCCGAGGGCCGGACTGTCAGCCCGATGTGCGCATGAGCAGACGCCCGTTCATCGCCACCTACCCCACTTGTTCATCAGGCGCCGTGCGGTACGGCGCCCGATCCTCGGGTTTAGCCCGAGGATGACGGGGGCGGATGATGTGGCGAGATTCCTGAAAGCTCCGCCACCCCGAGGATTGAACCCTAAACCGCCTCCGCCACCCGCCAGTAGTCCATCCGGCGATAGAAGGCCGCCGGGTCCTTGGGCGTCACCAGATTGGCTGGATCGTGGAAGATGCGGTCGTGCAGCCGGGTCAGGGTGAACCTCAGACAGGCCGCCTCGCCCAGCAGGGGCAAGGCTTCGGCCTCGGCCGCCGTCAACGGCCGAACCCCTTCATAGCCGCGCCGGAAGGCCTCGACCGCGCCCGGAATACGCCGCCCCTCTCCGTCGAACCCCCAGGCCGTCAGGGCGATCGCCAGATCATAGGCGAAGGGCCCGTCGCAGCCGAAATAGAAGTCGATCACCCCCGACAACCGCCCTTCGTGGAACAGGACATTGTCGGGGAAGTAGTCGGCGTGGATCGCGCCGGAAGGCAGATCGTCCGCGAAGGGATCGCCGATCCGGTCCAGGGCCGAGCGGCACCCCGCGACCAGGGCCCGGTCCTCGGTCGAACGCGCGCCCGAGGCCGAGCGCTCCAGCAGCACCCGCCATTGGGCCGGCCCGACCGGATTGACACGCCGCCCCGCGAAATCCGCAGCCTTCCGGTGAAATCCGGCCAGCGCCGCGCCGGCCTGGACCAGTTCCCCGGCCGAGGGCGAGCGCAGCCAGGCGCCCGTCAGCCATTCGACGATGGCGGCGGGTCGGCCGTTCAGTTCGCCGATCCAGTCGCCCGCCCGGCTCCGCAGCGGCCGGGCCGAGGGAAACCCTGCCGCCCCGAGATGATCCGTCAGCCCCAGACAAAAGGGCAGGCTCGCCGCATCCGTCCGCCCCTCGAACAGGGTCAGGACGAACCGGCCAGAGGTCGTCTCCAGCCGATAGTTGGTGTTCTCCACCCCCTCGGCGATGGCGTGCAAACCCGTGACCTCGCCGAGGTCGTAACCCCCGACGAAGTCCCGCGCGTCCTGTTCCGATACCGGCGTGAAAACCGCCATGTGCCCGCTCTCGTCCCGCCCCTCCGCTCAGTGATAGCCCAGGGCGGCGTGGCGCGCGCGGATGATGTCGGCGACGTCGGCCAGAACGCTCTCCGTCGTCGGCCAGCGCCCGGCGCCCCGGCCCTTGCACGACCAGACCCGGCCGTCCTCGCCGTAGACCTTCAACGCATTGCGCTCGCCCTTGAGGGCGCTGAACAAGGGGTCTTCCAGATTCCGGTCCAGCTTGACCGAGGCGCGCAGCACTCCGTCCTCCAGACGGCAGGCGCCGATCTGGCGCACCGGCCCCTCGGCCGCGAAGTCCGACGCCAGCACATCGCACGGCAGGTCGTCGCCGGGCGTCTCGCCGAAAGCCTCGAAGGCCAGCAGCCTGACCTTGGCGGCCGAGTCGCGGCCCTCCAGATCCGACGAAGGGTCCTCCTCGGCGAAGCCGGCGATCCGGGCGTCGGACAGGGCGTCGGCGAAATCGGCGCCCTGATCCAGCCGGTCCAGCATGAAGTTGACCGTGCCGTTCAGCACCGCCTCGAACCCGGCCACCGGCCCGGCCGCCCGCGCCGCGCGCAGGGTCTCGATCATGGGCGAGCCGCCGCCCACCGCCGCCGAATAGGCCAGGCGCGCGCCGTTCTGTTCAGCCAGCTTCTGCAGCCCGCCGGGGTCGCGGCTGATGGCCTGCTTGTTGGCGCTGGCCACGTCGATGCCGCGCTCCAGCGCCGCCCGGATCAGGTCATGTCCGGCGCCGCCCTCTGACAGGGCCTCGACCAGCAGGTCCGGCTTCAGATCCAGAAGGGCCTCGCGGTCGGCGGTGAAGAGTTCGGCCGGGGCGTCCACATCACGCGCCTTCTTTGGATCGCGGACCAGAACCCCCACTACCTCATAGCGGCTGTCGGGCAGCAGTCGGGCCAGCAGGCCGCCGCCGACCACGCCGCATCCGGCCACGGCCACTCGCACCGGGGCGTCGGGGATCGACCGTCCCGGAGGCGCCGAGTGGTTCCCCACCACCGTGCAGTCCGCACGTCCAAGGGCGGCCACCTCGATCTCCACCCCCCGGCTTTCTGCCAGTTCGATGGCGTCATGCTGGACCAGGGCCCCGCCGTGGCGACGGGCGTCGTCCCAGCTGGCCTGCCGATAGCGCAGCGGACGCCCGGAGTTCGACGCCGGATCGCGGTCGTAAAGCCCGTCCACGTCCTTCACCAGCCGGACCCGCTTCAGCCCCAGCTCCGCCGCCAGGAAGACCGCCGTCAGGTCCGATCCGCCGCGCCCCAGAAGGGCGACCTTCTCGTCGGGCCTCACCGCCCCGAAGCCCGGAACCACCACCACCTGATGCTCGGCCAGGGCCTGGCGCAGCAGGTCGCCCTTCAGCCCGACGGGTCGGGCGTGTTCCAGCGGCCCCTCGGCTACCACGCCGAGCTCGCGCACCGACAGGGACTTGGCGTCCAGGCCGATCCGATCGCAGGCGATAGCGGTCAGGGCCGCCGCCCGCTCCTCGCCCAGGACCACATAGTCGGGCAACAGGTCGTTGTCGTGATCCAGCCCCAGTTCGCGCGCCTCGGCCAGCAGGTGATCGGTCTGACCCGCCAGGGCCGAGACCACCGCCACCACCTTCCGGCCGGCCCGGACATGGCCATAGACCTCAGAGGCCACGGCGGGCGCCTGGGCGGCGGTGCGCAGGATCGACGAACCGAACTTCAGCACCACCACGTCAGCGGCGGGAGCGGGCTGGGCGGACACGCTCGGTTTGAGCGGTTCGACGAGGGCGAGGGCGGCGGCGGAGTGGGGCATGAGAGGTCTCTGAAATCTGGAAGCGGTGTGTGGGGGAAGGTCGGGAGAGAGGATGTGAGGCAAGAAAAAACCCGCCCGGTGGGTCCGGGCGGGTCTGGGTTCGGGCTTGTCGTGTTCGACGCGCGCTAACCTGTTCCCGCCCGAGTGGGGCCGGTCATGGTCGTACCGCCGGTGGTGGTGAGCGCAGGCGAAACCGTCCGCGCCATTCCGGCGGCGGTGGTAATCGAAACGGCGATGAGGCCGGGGCGCGACAAGGGCGTGATCCTGCGAAAAACTTGAGCCTCAGGGTGACGGCGGCGGATCAAAGCGTCAACCCCATCATGCAAGTTTTTTGCGCGTTATGGCATTTCAACGAGTATAGGGCCGCACAAGCCCTCAGCCTTCGTCGCCATCGACGCCAGATTTTTCCGCTTGACGCGCGACGACGATTCCACCATCCCTAAAGGCACTCATCAAGACCGGCTGAGGGATAGGCCCTTTGACGCCGGGGCAACCATCGGGTTCCGCCCGAACGGTGCCAACTCCTGCGAGGACCCTTTCAAGGGTTCGCGAGAGATGGGTGGAGCGTCGGTCTACGGCGGCGTCTCCACGGTCTGTCACGCATGAGCCTTGGTGGGCGGGATATGCGGACGACCCTGATGGCTTTCGACACCGAAACCACCCTCGAACCCCTCTGTCGCGACGCCGAAGCGCCGGCCGTCGATCACGCCGTGCTCGAAGCCCTGCGCGCCGACACGGCCGCCGATATTGTCACGCCCATTCCCGCCGACTTCCGCCTCCAGTCCGGCGAACGCCTGGGCCAGGCCTCGGTCGTGGCCCGCCTGCATGGCCGGGCCGGCGCGCCCCTGGTCGTCGTCGCCGGCGGCATCTCCTCGGGCCGCTTCGTGCACCGGACCGAGACCAACGGCCTGGGCTGGTGGTCGGGCGCCGTGTCGGTCGGCGGCCCGGTCGATCTGCGCCGCTGCCAGGTCCTGGCCTTCGACTACGCCCCGGAGGCCATCGAGGGTCAGCCGGCCGTCACCATCACCACTCACGATCAGGCCCGGCTTCTGACCGTGGTGCTGGATCACCTCGGCGCCGAAACCGTATCGGCCTTCGTCGGCTGCTCCTACGGCGGCATGATCGGCCTGGCCTTCGCCGAGCTTTATCCCGAGCGCCTGAAGAAGCTGGTCGTCGTCTCCGCCGCCCACCGCACCCATCCCCTGGCCACCGCCTGGCGCGGCATCCAGCGTCGCATCCTGAAGCTGGCGACCGAGGCCGGTCGGCCCGAGGACGGCGTCGCCCTGGCCCGCGAACTGGCCATGACCACCTATCGCACGCCCGAGGAGTTCGGCGAGCGGTTCGACGATTCCGTCGCCGATGCGGCCGGCGGCCTCTACCCGGTCTGCGACTATCTGACGGCGCGGGGCGACGCCTACCGCACCCACACGACGCCCGCCCGGTGGCTGTCGCTGTCGGATTCGATCGACCGCCACCGGGTCACGCCCGAGGCCATCACCGTCCCCACCACCCTGATCGGCTTCACCTCCGACCGGCTGGTGCCGATCGACGACATCCGCGAACTGGCCGCCCGCCTGCCCACCCTGTTCCGACTGGTCGAGGCCCCGTCCCTGTACGGCCACGACGCCTTTCTCAAGGAGGACGCCTTCGTCGGCAACATCCTCCGCTCCGCCCTCAAGGAAATCGACCAATGACTCGTCCGCAAGATGTCCGCACCCTCTGCGCCCGTTCCGGCGTCGATCAGGACACGGCGCACGGCGCGGTCATGCCGCCCCTCTATCTGTCGTCCAACTACTCCTTCGCCGGCTTCGAGCAGAAGCGGAAGTATGACTACAGCCGCTCGGGCAACCCGACCCGTGACGTCCTGGCCGAGACCCTGGCTCAGCTGGAGGGCGGCGCCGGCTGCGTCGTCACCGCCACCGGCATGGCCGCGGTGGACCTGCCGCTCAGCCTGCTGTCGCCCGGCGACCTGCTGATCGCCCCGCACGACTGTTATGGCGGCACCCACCGCCTGCTCTGCGCCCGGGCGAAGAAGGGTCATTTCGAGGTCGCCTTCGTCGATCAGGGTGACCCCCCCGCGCTCGAGGCCGCCCTGGCCCTCAACCCCAAACTGGTGCTGGTCGAGACCCCGTCCAACCCCCTGCTGCGCGTGGTGGACGTGGCCGACATCTGCACCCGCGCCCACCGGGTCGGAGCCAAGGTCGTCGCCGACAACACCTTCCTGTCGCCGGCCCTGCAGCGGCCGATCGAGCTGGGCGCCGACTTCGTCGTCCACTCCACGACCAAATACATCAACGGCCACTCCGACGTGGTCGGCGGCGCTGTGGTCTCGGCCGATGCGGCGGACCATGCCGAGGTCGCCTGGTGGGCCAACTGCCTGGGCGTCACAGGCTCGCCGTTCGACGCCTATCTGACCCTGCGCGGCCTGCGCACCCTGTTCGCCCGCATCGAGCATCAGCAAGCCACCGCCGGCGCCGTCGCCGAGATCCTGGCCGCCCACCCGGCGGTCAAGGCGGTTCACTATCCGGGCCTCGCCTCCCACTCCGGCCACGCCCTGGCCGCGCGCCAGCAAAAGGGTCCGGGCGCCATGCTCAGCTTCGAGCTGAAGGGCGGGACCGAGGCCGTCCGCACCCTGATCGAGGAACTGGAGGTCTTCACCCTGGCCGAGTCGCTCGGCGGCGTCGAAAGCCTGATCGCCCACCCGGCCACCATGACCCATGCGGCCATGACGCCCGAGGCGCGCGTCACCGCCGGCATCACCGAGGGCCTGCTGCGCCTCTCGGTCGGGCTGGAGCATCAGGACGACGTCATCGCCGACCTGACCCGCGCCCTCGACGCCCTGGTCTCCTCCGAGGTCGAGGCCGAGGCGGCCTGATCCATTTCGACGCCGGGGTCACGGACTCCGGCGTCGCCCCCCATGCATGTCGGCGCTGCAACACTCCGGGCGGTGAACGGACCCTGCGATGAACCTCGACTGCCGCCGGTCCTCAGACTGGGCTCAGCGTCCACCCGCTAGTTTGGCGTCATGGCTCAAATCGAAAAGGAGATCGCCATGACCCGCAAGTCCATCGCCGTCGCTCTGGCGGCCCTGACCGCCGCCTCCGCCCTGGGGACCGCTTCGGCCGCCTCGGCCCAATCGCGCGGTCCGCACGACCGGCCGCACGCCGGCCAGCCGCAACGGGCAGCCCCTCCCGCGCCCAGTCGTCACGTCCAGGTCCGCCCGGCGCCGCCCCGCGCCCAGCCAGCCCCGGCCTATGGTCGCTGGCAGCAGGCCCAGCGTCGCTATTCGGCGCCCCGCTACGTCGCTCCGCGCGGCTATCAGGCCCGCGCCTGGTCCTATGGCCAGCGGATGCCGGCCCAGTATCGCTCACGGACCTATGTGGTGTCCGACTACGGCCGCTACGGCCTTCGGGCTCCGCCGCTTGGATATGAATATATCCGCTCGGGCAATGACGTGGTCCTGACCGCCGTCGCCACCGGCCTGATCACGGCCGTCATCGCCGGTCTGTTCAACTAGGCCTGTGTCCGAAACCAAGCGGGCCCGCCTTCACTGACGTGAGGGCGGGCCCTGTCGGAAAGATGCACCCCGGCTCTTCAACGGGTCACGACGACGCCCCCACGTCATCCCCCACCCTTCGCAAACCGTAGAGGCCTTCAGGCGGTCGCGGTCGGATCGCTCCGGCCGCACCCCCTGACGGCGAACCGTCGGGCGTCATCGGGGCGTATGTGAACCCCGGTTTGTTACCGGTGTCGAGGGGTCATGTAACAAAATGACCCACTTTTCGTACCATCCCCCAAAACCGGTCAGGGAGTGCGGCGCGACGGTCACGAACCAGGCCCCTGTCCGAAGGGGACAACCTTGTTCAGGCCGTCATGGCCGATGTCGGCAGCGCCCAGATAGGGGATGCCCGAACGGGCGCACCAGTATCGGACGATCTCCTCGGGCGTCAGGCCGAAGTCGGGGTCGTTGACGGTCACATCCGACACCCGCCCCAGACGGATGCCCGCGACCTTCCGGATCGAGGCCTGACCGGTCAGGTGGAACATCATCCGGTCGACGCGATACAGGGCCTCGGACACCTCCTCGATCATCAGCACATGGTCGGTCAGGTCCGGTTCCAGCGCCGTCCCGACCAGCTGGTCGATGATGGTCAGGTTGAAGGCGACGGCGGGCTTTCTGTCGATCGCCAGCGACGGCTCGATCCAGGCGGTCCGCCCCGTGGTCAGCCAGGCCAGCGCCCCCTGGGCCGTCTCGTCATGCCGCACTGAATCCGAGGCCATCGGCCCGTGCGCCAGATGCCTGAACCCGGCCCTGTACATTCCGGCCAGCAGGCTGCCCGCGTCGGAATAGCCCATGAAGCGCTTCTTGCGGGCCACCTCGTTCAGACGCGGGATCACCGCCTCGGCGATGCGGCACGATCCGTAGCCGCCCCGCGCGAACCAGATGGCGTCGATGCGCGGATCGTTGGCGTATTCGATGAAGGCCTCGGCCCGCGCCCGGTCGTCCCCGGCGAAATGGCCGTGCTTAAGGAAACAGGCCGGATGAAACACCACCGACACCGACCCGTCCGGATAGTGTTCGGCGAACCAGTCGTTGACGGCGTCGGCCCGCTCACGCGCGAAGCGCGAACTGGCGCAGACCACGCCGATCTTGAAGCTGTTGGCGATCACTTCGGGGCCTTCGTTGGGTCATCGCCATGCCGCCGGGGTTTCCGCGACAGCAGCCACAAAACCACACACAAGACTATGTTGCCCCATGACATATAGCTCCGGCCGTTTTCGCTGAACCAGCCGCCTACATAAGGGAGTGCGACGAAATAGTTCGTCACGCAGGCCAACATGAAGACCAGCCAAAGAAAAAATATGACCATATAGATGGCGACCAGCCGGGGCTTGGGGGCGACCGGCCTCGAGCCTTCTTCCGAAGGCACTTTCTCGCCAAACAGAATATCAAGCAGGCGCGCGCCTACTGACTTGGATTTCGGAGCTTCCATGCGTCCCGCCTCGTCTGACGCCAGACCGTAGAATGTGGGAGACGCTCGGGAAAGCCGATTGTCGAAGCCGGCCGGGGTTTCGCTTTTCCTTGTGCCTCCGGGCAGTTACTCAGCCGGAATGAAAAGCGACGCCTCCTATTTCTTCTGCGGCATCGGCGGGTCGGGGATGCTGCCCCTGGCCCTGATCGTCCAGTCGCGCGGCCACGCCATTCAGGGCTCCGACCGGTCGCGGGATCAGGGCCGGACGCCGGAGAAGTTCGCCTGGCTGGCCGACCATGGCGTCGGCCTGTTCCCCCAGGACGGATCGGGCGTCACCTCGCCGGATCAGGTGGTGATCGCCTCCGGCGCCATCGAGGACACGGTGCCCGACATCGCGGCGGCCAAACGGGTCGGCGCGACGATCAAGACCCGGCCCCAACTTCTGAGCGAACTGTTCAACGCGGCCCCGACCTCGGTGGGCGTGGCCGGCACATCGGGCAAATCGACCATCACCGGTATGATGCCTGGATCCTGCATCGGGCCGGTCGCGACCCCACCGTCATGAACGGCGCCGTGATGAAGAATTTCACCGACGCCGACCACCCCTACGCCAGCGCCCTGATCGGCGGACCCGAGGCCTTCGTCGCCGAGGTGGATGAATCCGACGGCTCAATCGCCCGCTATGACGCGACGGTCGCGGTCGTCTCCAACATCTCGCTCGATCACAAGTCGATGGAGGAGCTGCGCGACCTGTTCGGCGGCTTCGTCACGCGCGCTGGAAGAGCCGTCCTCAACCTCGACAATCCCGAGACCCAGGTGCTCGCTCAGATGCTCGCGGCCGCCGGGCGCGCGGCCGATGTCGTCACCTTCTCCCTAGGCGACGCACAGGCCGACCTCTCGGCCGACGACCTCGTCCCCTTGCCGACCGGCATGACCTTCCGGCTGAGCGAGCGCGGCGGCGCGGATCTGGCCGTCACCCTCAACGTCCCCGGCGCCCACAATGTCGCCAACGCCCTCGCCGCCCTCGGCGCCGTGCGCGCGCTGGACATCCCGCTGGATCAGGCCGTCGCGGCTCTGGAGACCTTCGCCGGCATCCGCCGCCGCATGGAGGTGGTCGGGACCACAGGCGGGGTGACGGTCATCGACGACTTCGCCCACAACCCGGACACGATCGCCGCCACGCTCAAGACCCTGCACGTCTTCGACGGTCGGCTGCTGATCCTGTTCCAGCCGCACGGCTTCGGCCCGCTGAAGCTGATGAAGACCGAGTTCATCGAGGGATTCGCGGGCCTGATGCGTCCCGACGACATTCTGATCCTGTCCGAGCCCGTCTATTACGGCGGCACCACGGATCGCAGCGTGGGATCCGAAGACATCGCCTCCGGCGTCCGCGCCCACGGTCGTCAGGCCGAGGCCCTGCCCGACCGCGCCGCCTGCGGCGACCGGCTGATCGAACTGGCCCGCCCCGGCGACCGGATCATCATCATGGGCGCCCGCGACGACACCCTGTCGGAGTTCGCCGCCGATCTGGTGCAGCGGCTGGGTTAGGGCTCAGACATTCCTCCCCCATCGGGGGAGGGGACCGCGTCTTCGCGGTGGAGGGGGCAAACCCTATCACCGTGTCTGGATCGGGCCCCCTCCACCACAGCGCAAGCGCGCTGCGGTCCCCCTCTCCCTGCGCTTTGCTGGAGGAGGAATAAAACCTGCGACGGATTGCACATCGAGCGCTGTTTCTATTGCAACTCGTTCGCATCTTGTGGCACAGCCCCCCTGTGACTGACGCCCCCGCCCGCCCCGTGCCCGAAACGCCCGCCCGCCCGGCCAAGACGCCCGGCGTCAACCGCGCGCGCGCCTTCTGGCTGAAGCAGCTCCACTCCTGGCACTGGATCTCGGCCGGGGTGTCGCTGGCCTCGATGATCCTGTTCGCCATCACCGGGATCACCCTGAACCACGCCGCCCAGATCAAGGCCGACCCGGTCGTGTCCGAACGGACGGCGACCCTGCCCGCCCCCCTGGTCCAGCGCCTGACCGACATGCCGGAGGAGACCACCGAGCCGGTGCCCGACGCCGTCGCCCGCTGGGCGTCGAAAGAGCTGAAGGCCACCATCGCCGGCCGCGCCACCGAGACCACCCCGGACGAGGTCTATGTCGCCCTGCCCCGCCCCGGCGGCGACGGCTGGCTGACCATCGACCGCGCCTCCGGCGACGTCGTCATGGAGGTCACGAACCAGGGCTGGGTCGCCTATGTCAACGACCTGCACAAGGGCCGCAACACCGGCGTGGTCTGGTACTGGTTCATCGACGTCTTCGCCGTGGCCTGCGTCGTCTTCGCCCTGACCGGCCTGGGCCTGCTGTGGCTGCACGGCCGCAGCCGCCCCTCAACCTGGCCCCTGGTCGGGCTGGGCCTGCTGATCCCCGTCATCATCGCCCTGTTGTTCATTCACTGACCGAGTAGAGACCCATGCGCGCCCTCCCCCTCGTCCTGACCACCGCCGCCCTGGCCACCACTGCCCCGAGCCTGGCCCAGGCCGCCGACCTGAACGTCACGGTCGAAATCCCCCGCATCAACTCGGGCTCCTATCACCGTCCCTATGTCGCGGTCTGGATCGAGACCCCGGACCAGACCGCCGTGCGCACCCTGGCCGTCTGGTACCAGCAGACCCGCAACGCGGAGGGCGACGGCAAGGACTGGCTCAAGGACATGCGCACCTGGTGGCGCAAGGGCGGCCGCGCCATGGCCCTGCCCGCCGACGGCGTCTCCGGCGCCACCCGCGCGCCCGGAACCCAGACGATCCGCGTCCCCGGCGCCCGGCTGAATGGCGTCCAGCACGGCCAGTACACCCTGGTCGTCGAGGCCGCGCGTGAACTGGGCGGCCGGGAGGTCGTCCGCGTGCCCTTCCGCTGGGGCGCGCCCAACACCGGCCGGGCGACCGGCTCCACCGAACTCGGCGCCGTCTCCGTCGCCGTCACTCGCTGATTTTCTGACAGGAAGCCTGACATGAAGAAGTCTCTCGCCTTCGCCGCCGTCGCCCTGGCGACCCTGATCGCCCCGATGTCCGCCCATGCCCACCGCCAATGGATCCTGCCCTCCTCCACCGTCCTGTCCGGCAATGACGCCTGGGTCGGGGTCGACGGCGGCATTTCCAACGGCGTCTTCATCGCCGACCACGCCGCCATGCGTCTGGACAACATCCGCGTCACCGCCCCCGATGGGACGACGACGGTCGAGACCGCCAACCCGCTGGTCGGCAAGTACCGCTCGACCTTCGACGTCCACCTGACCCAGCCCGGCACCTACCGGATCGCCAACAACAACATCGGCGTCATGGCCGCCTGGACCCTGAACGGCCAACCCGGCCGCTGGCGGGGTCCGGCCTCGGGCCTGCAGGCCGCCATCCCCGCCGGCGCCGAGAACGTCGTCAGCGCCCCCAGCGCCACCCGTCTGGAGACCTTCGTCACCCTCGGCGACGCCACCACCGAGGTGTTCAAGCCGACGGGCCAGGGCATCGAGTTCGTCCCCGTCACCCACCCGAACGATCTCGTTGAAGGCGAGGCCGCGACCTTCCAGTTCCTGCGCGACGGCAAGCCCTATGCCGACGCCGAGGTGACCCTGGCGCGCGGCGGGACCCGCTACCGCAACAACCCCGAAGAGATCACCACCAAGACCGACGCCGACGGCAAATTCACCGTGACCTGGCCGGCGGCCGGCATGTACTGGGTCAACACCACCTGGCGCGACCCCTCGGCGCCCCAGGGCGGCGGTCGCGGCGGTCCCCCCGTCGCCAGCGCCTCCTATGTCGCGATCCTGGAAGTCCTGCCCTGAACCGCAGGGGATCGAAAGGCGCGCCGCCGCCTGTCGTCATCGGCGCCGATCCCGCATCGGCGCCGTTGGCGGAGCGCATCGAAAATCGCGTCCTCGTCCCCGTCACCAACGCCCCGCCCACGCTTCCGCCCAGCGACGACATCTGGTCCCTCGGCGGCGAGACCATGGGCACCACCTGGTCCGCCCGCGTCATCGCTGCGCCCGGCGCGATCCAGACCGCCTACGCCGATGCGATCCAGGCCGAGCTCGACGCCGTCGTCGCCCTGTTCAGCCCCTGGGTCGCCGACAGCGAGATCAGCCGGTTCAACACCGCCCCGCCGGGTGCGGTCTCCCTGTCCGAGCCCTTCTGGGCCCTGCTGCAGGCGTCGATGGACCTGTCGGACGACACCGACGGCGCCGTCGATCCGACCTTGGGCGCCCTCGTCGATCTCTGGGGCTTCGGCCCGCCCGGTCCGCGCAGCTCCGAACAGCCCCTGCCCTGGCCGAGCGAGATCGAGGAGGCTCTGGCCGTCTCCGGCTGGCGAAGGCTGCGGCTGGACCCCGGAGCCCGCGCCGCGCTCCAGCCCGGCGGCCTGCGTCTGGATTTCTCCGCCATCGCCAAGGGCCATGCGGTGGACCGCATCTCCGAACGCCTGACGGCGCTGGGCGCGACCTCCCACCTGATCGAGGTCGGGGGCGAGTTGCGTGGCGAGGGCGTCAAGCCGGACGGCCAGCCTTGGTGGGTCGAGTTGGAGCAGCCGCCGGCCGGCGAGGCGCGCCGGACCGTGGTCGCCCTGTACGGCCTGTCGGTCGCCACCTCCGGCGATTACCGCCGCTACTTCGGCTATGATGGCCGCCTCTACGCCCACAGCATCGATGGCCGCACCGGCCGTCCGATCGAGAACGGGCTGGCCTCTGTCACCGTCCTGCACCCCTCGGCCATGCAGGCCGACGCCTTCGCCACCGCCCTGACCGTCATGGGCATGGACGAAGGCCTGGCCTTCGCCACGGACATGAAACTGGCCGCCCGATTCATGGCCCACGACCGGGGCGGGCTGGTCGAGGTTCTTTCCCCCGCCTTCCTTGAGATGATGGACGAGGACTGAGGTGACCGAGGACGTCGCCCGTCTGACGCTCGCGGCCCTCGCGACCGGCCTCTGGCTGGCCTCGGTGCTGGCTGTGATCCTGGGTGTGCGACGTGCCCGCCGTGAGGAAAAGGCCCGCTCCGAGTCGCTCGCGGGAGACGGCGGCGACGCCACTCTGATCGCCTACGCCAGCCAGACCGGCCTGGCCGAGCAACTGGCCTGGATGACCGCCCGCGCCCTGTCCGACGGCGGTTGGCCCGTGCGCGTCGTCTCCTTCTCGGACCTCGATCTGGACCTGCTGAAGGGTTCGCGCCGCGCCCTGTTCGTCGTCTCCACCACCGGCGAGGGCGACGCCCCGGACAGTGCGGGCCGCGTGGTCCGCACCCTGCTGGGCGAGGCCGCCGGCCTCGACGGGCTGAGCTACGGCGTTCTGTCGCTCGGCGACCTGACCTATCGCGACTACTGCGGCTTCGGCCGGGCGCTGGAAGCCTGGCTGCGCCGCTCCGACGCCCTGCCCCTGTTCGACACGGTCGAGGTGGACGACGGTGATCCAGCGGCCGTCCGCCACTGGCAGCACCAGTTGAACCAGCTGACCGGCGCAACCACCGCCCCCGACTGGACCCCGCCCGCCTACGACCGCTGGCGGATGGTCGAGCGGACCCACGTCAATCCCGGCAGCCCGGGCGGCGAGGCCTTCCATATCGCGCTGGAACCGCTCGATGGCCCTGCGAACTGGGTCGCCGGCGATATCGCCGAGATCGGCGTGCCGACGGCCGACGGCGGGGAGGTCTCGCGCGAATACTCCATCGGCTCCCTGCCGTCGGACGGGCGGCTCGAGCTGCTGGTGCGTCTGATGCGCCATCCGGACGGAACGCCCGGGCTGGGCTCGGGCCGTCTCGCCCTGGGTCTTGGCGTCGGCGACGAGCTTCCCTTGCGTATCCGCACCAACGCGGCTTTCCACGCCCCGGCGGCCTCGACGCCGATGATCCTGATCGGCAACGGGACCGGTATCGCCGGCCTGCGCGCCCATCTGAAATCGCGCACGACTGGGGACGGCGGGGCCTGGCTGCTGTTCGGCGAACGCACCGCCGCCCACGACGCCTTCTTCGACGACGAGCTCCAGACCGCTCTCGCCGCCGGCGTCCTCACCCGCCTGGACCGCACCTTCTCCCGCGACCCCGACGCCGAGGGCCGCACCGGCCGCTATGTCCAGCACCTGATCGACGACCATGCCGAGGAGATCGTCGCCTGGGTCGAACGCGGCGCGGCCATCTATGTCTGCGGCAGCCTGGACGGCATGGCCTCTGGCGTCCATGCGGCGCTCGAAACGGCGCTCGGCCCTGACCGCCTGATCGAACTCACCGAGACCGGCCGCTACCGGCGCGACGTCTACTAAACCCCCCAGGCCGCGCCCTTGGCCCCATAGGCGTCGATGGTGCGGAACAGACTGGCGACCAGCTCCCGCTCCTCGGCCGTCAGTTCGGGCTTCCAGACATCGAAGATCAGGATGGTGCGATCCTGATCGCTGTGGTTCGCCGCCTCATGCTCGATGGTGTCATCGAAGGCCCAGGCTCGACCCTGTTCCCAGTCGCGCACATCGTTTCCGACGCGGAAGGTGCAGTTCGGCGGGGTGATCAGCGGCAGGTGGCAGATCAGCCTCGTATTGATGAGCCCGTTGTGCGGCGGAATCCTCGCCCCCGGCGTCAGGCGCGAGAACAGGATCGACGGCGTCCGCCCCTCGATCCGGCACAGGGGAACCTCGGCCAGGGCCTCCATCGTGCGGGGACAGCGGCGGGCGATGTCGGGCTGCTCGACGCCGTCCTTCCACAGGAACAGCGCGCTCCAGTCGGGGTTGGCCATCATGCCCGCCTGGTCCGAGTTGGGCCGGTCCTTGCGGGGCTGGATATAGGGCTCGAACAGGCCCGGCTCCTCCAGAAGGGTTCGCAGCTCGGCGGCGATGTCGTCGGTCGCCTTTTCCACCGCCGAAAGCCAGGGCAGGGTCTCGCGCGGCTGAAACTGAACCTGCGGCAGTCCGGGAAACAGATAGAAGCGCGGCTGCTGGAAATAGAGCTGTTTCCGCCCCGCCATCAGGTCCAGCGACAGGGCGAAGCGGTCGCTGGAGGTCGCCGGGTCGAAACCTGCCGCCGACAGTCCCTCAGCCAGATGGGTCTGAAACGCCTCGGCCTGGGCCTTCACCGCCGCCTGGACCCGGCGCAGTTCGGGGATAAGGTCGGCGGCGAGCGCTCGCCCCTGCCCCTGCCTTTCGCCCGCGATCCTCAAGGCCGCATTGTAAAAGCTGGACGCCCCACGCCCGTCGCCCGACGCCGCAAGAGCGTCGCCCTTGGCGATCAGGGCGGCCATGTCGTTGGGATCGCGCGACAGCCGCGCCTCGGCCTCGGCCAGCTTCGGGTTCGGTTCGGATAGCGCCATTCCCGGATCGGACGTCGTCGATCCGGGTTGGTCAAGCCGAAAGCGGGCTCAGCCGTCGCTGATCGCTAGATTTGCGCGTCGTCCCCGGCCTCGCGGCCCACGGTCTGGTCAAGGGCGTCAGCATCGTCTTCCTCATCCGGCGTCACCACCCCACCGGGATCGCGCGGGGCGGCCAGTTCTCGGGCGCCGACGCCCAGACCCTGTTCGATCGCCAGATTGGCCTCGACGTCGCTGGTGTCGAAATGCGGGGTTTCGGGTTCGATATCCTTGGGATCGGCCATGTCGGTCTCCTGTGAGGTTCAGAAGGACAACCAGCCGCCGCGACGGCGGTTCCGTGCGGCAAATCGCGGTGTGGGTGAACCTTTGCCGTTGTTCCTGCGTATGGGGTGTCCGAGCGTCATTGAAAGATCGTCATGTCCTCCATCGTCCGCCCCACCCCGGCCCAGCGCACCCGCCGCCTGATCGTTCTCGCCGCCGCCGTCTTCGCCGTGGTCGTGCCGCTGGTCCAGAACCTCGCCGGTCTGGGCCTGACCCAAGCCGAGTTCGCCGCCGACGGCAACACCACCCTTCGCGTGGCCGGCTACGCCTTTGCGATCTGGAGCCTGATCTATCTGGGGCTGATGGCCTATGCGATCCGTCAGGCCCTGCCCCAGACGGGCGAGAGCCCACTGATCACCCGCATGGGCTGGCCCTCGGCGGTCGCCCTGTTCGGCATCGGTTTCTGGATCGTCGTGGCGGCGCTGGATCTCAAGGTCGCCAGCGTCGGGGTCATCTTCGCCTCTCTGCTGGCCTTGCTGATCCCGCTGCTGCTGAGCGCCGGGACGATCCGCAGCCTGTCGCGCGGCGACCGGGATCGTTTGCTGGTCGCTTGGCCCCTCGCCGCCCTCGCGGGCTGGTTGACGGTGGCGGCGCCGCTGAACCTGATCACCACGGCGACGGCTCTGGACGCCTTGCCCGCCGCCCTGTCCCCGACCGGCTGGGCGCTCGCGGCGGTGGCCGTTGTGTTGCTGGTCGGGCTCGGCGTGACCTGGCGTCTGCGTGTGCTGGCCTATCCCCTGCCCATCGCCTGGGGCCTGATCGGCGCCTTCGCGGCCGAGCAGGAACGCAACCCGACGCTCGGATTCGCGGCGCTGGCCGCCGCCGTCATCCTGATCCTGGCGGGGGTGCTGCTGACGTTCCGTCTTCGCCCCGGCATCGAGCGGTAGTTTAGGGGGCGCCGTGGCTGACTCTTGGCGCGAGTCCGTCTAGAAGGCGCGCCCATGAGCGCTCCTGAAAAATCCAAGGCCGAACTGGCCGCCGACTACGGCCTGGCCCCGAATGAATACGCCGTCGTGCTGGAACGGCTGGGGCGCGAACCCAACCATGTCGAGCTGGGCGTCTTCTCGGTCATGTGGTCGGAGCACTGCTCCTACAAGTCCTCGAAAATCCACCTCGGCAAGTTCCCGACCACCGGCGATCGCGTCATTTGCGGCCCTGGCGAGAACGCGGGCGTGATCGACATCGACGACGGCGACGCCTGCATCTTCAAGATGGAGAGCCACAACCACCCCTCCTACATCGAGCCCTACCAGGGCGCGGCGACGGGCGTGGGCGGCATCATGCGCGACGTCTTCACCATGGGCGCCCGTCCCGTGGCCCTGCTGAACGCCCTGCGTTTCGGCGATCCGTCACACGAGAAGACGAAGCGTCTGGTCTCCGGAGTGGTGTCGGGCATCGGCGGCTACGGCAACTGCGTCGGGGTGCCGACCGTCGCCGGCGAGACCAACTTCCACAAGGGCTACAACGGCAACATCCTGGTCAACGCCATGTGCGTGGGCCTGGCCCGTGCCGACGAGATCTACTATTCGGCCGCCCCGGAAGCGGGCCACGCCGTGGTCTATTTCGGCTCCAAGACGGGCCGCGACGGCATCCACGGCGCCACCATGTCCTCGGCCGAGTTCGACGACGAGTCGGACTCCAAGCGCCCCACCGTCCAGGTCGGCGACCCCTTCGCCGAAAAGCTGCTGATCGAGGCCACGCTGGAGCTGATGGCCTCGGGCGCCGTCGCCGCCATCCAGGACATGGGCGCAGCGGGTCTGACCTCTTCCTCCGTGGAGATGGCCGGGAAGGGCGGCGTCGGCATCGAGCTGGACATGAACAAGGTGCCGCAGCGCGAAACCGGCATGACGGCCTATGAGATGATGCTGTCGGAAAGCCAGGAGCGGATGCTGGCGGTGCTGAAGCCGGGCCGCGAGGCGGACGGAGAGCGCATCTTCAGGAAGTGGGGCCTGGACTTCGCCGTCATCGGCAAGACCACCGACACCGGCCGTCTGGTGCTGAACCACCACGGCGAAGTCGTCTGCGACGTGCCCTTGGCGCCCCTGTTCGACGATGCGCCGCTCTATGATCGCCCTTGGGTCCAGCCGGAGTTGCACGCCCGCCTCGCCCCCGCCGACGTGCCGGCCCCCGAGAACTGGGCCGATGCGGTGATGAAGGTCGTCGCCTGTCCCGACATGGCGTCAAAGCGCTGGATCTGGGAACAGTACGACCGCCACGTCATGGCCGACACGCTTCAGGACAGCTCCACCGGCGCCGACGCCGGCGTGGTCCGTGTCCATGGCACGGACAAGGGTCTGGCGGTCACCTCGGACTGCACCCCCCGCTATGTCCAGAACGACCCCTATGAGGGTGGCAAACAGGCCGTGGCCGAGGCCTGGCGCAACCTGACGGCCGTGGGCAGCCGCCCCATTGCCATCACCGACAACCTGAACTTCGGCAACCCGCAACGCCCCGAGATCATGGGCCAGATCGTCCGCGCGATCGACGGCATGGCCGAGGCCTGCCGCGAGCTGGACTTCCCGGTCGTGAGCGGAAACGTCAGCCTCTATAACGAGACCAACGGCGTCGCCATTCCCCCGACGCCAACCGTCGGCGCCGTCGGCCTCTTGCCCAACTATGACGTCGTCACCGGGTTCGGCGGGGCGACCGACGGCGAGACCCTGGTCCTGATCGGCGACACAGTCGGAGAACTCGGCGCCTCCATCTATCTGCGCGAGGTTCTGGGCCGCGAGGACGGCGCCCCGCCACCGGTGGACCTGAAGCTGGAACGCAAGACCGGCGATTTCGTGCGCGACCTGATCGAGGCCGGCGAACTGACCTGCGTCCACGACCTGTCCGACGGCGGCCTGATCGGCGCGGCGGCCGACATCGCCCTGGCCTCGGACGTTGGCATCGAACTGGACGCGACCTCGGCGACCCATGCCCACATCTTCCTCTTCGGCGAGGACCAGGCCCGCTATCTGACGGCGGTGTCGGACCCCGCCGCCCTGATCGCCAAGGCGCAGGAGGCGGGTCTGCACGCCTCTGTCGTCGGCCGGGTCGGCGGAACGGACTTCGCGTCCGGCGACCTGTTCCGCATCCCCCTCGCCCACCTGCGCGAATGGCATGAAGGCTGGATGCCGGGTTGGATAGAGGGCTAAGCTCTCCCAAGACCCCGCAAGCAAGGCGTTGTATGCTGCCGATCGCCTATCACAACCCAAAGGTGGCCCAGCGTCTGACATGGACGCTTTTGCTGATGGCGGCGGTGTTGATTGCCGGATGTGCGGTCGTGATTGCGCTTCTGCTCTGGAACGCCGGGCGCGGGACCCTACCGCCGATGGCGGCTCAGCCCGGCTACATCGTCATTCAAGCGCTTCTATGCGCGGCGATGGCTGTCGCTCTTGTGTCTTGGACAGCTGCGGCCATTCGCAATATCCGCCAAGACGGCCCATCGATCTTCGTGGATGGAAAGAAACTGGTGGTGTTCAACCCCTTCAGACAAGCCGCAGCCCTCGACGAAATCGGGGACATCGTCGTGAAGCGGCGTCTGTCAATCTATGGTCGTGTCGAGGAGATTTCGGTGTTTGTGCATGATCGGAAGAAGCCGCTGATCCTGATCAACCCAGTTTACCATTCGATAAATGCAGCCGACATCGTAGCAAAAATACGCGATCTGGCCGCATCTCCACAACAAGGGCCTTGGCTCTGACAGCACCCTTCGTCGTGCCGCTTACCCACTGTCTTCCCTCCGCCATGATCCGGGCTTAGCTTCCCGCCATGGCCGACGGTTCTCCCCACTTCCGTCCATGGACGCCGCCGCGACGCACCGCGCCGCTGAAACTGCTGCCCTTCATGTGGCAGGCGTGGCGCGATCCCCTGGGCATCTGGTCGGACCGCCATTTCCGTGAGCCGCAGCTGTACGGCAACGGGCCTCTGGGCGCCGTCATGGTGGTCAGCCATCCCGAAGGCGTCCGGCACGTCCTGACTGAAAACGCCGCCAACTACGAGAAGGGCGCGCTGCAAAGGCGGGTGCTGGGGCCCTTGCTCGCGGACGGCCTGCTGTTGACCGAGGGCGACGTCTGGCGCCGCGCGCGCCGCATCCTGGCGCCCCTGTTCACCCCCGCCCGCACCGTCCGGACGTCGGCCAGGATGGCGGAGGTTTGCGCCCGTCGGGTCGAGGGCTGGCGGCTGGAGCAGGGCGCGCGAGTGCTGAACATGGACTCGGAGATGTCGGGCCTGACCTTCGACATCCTGTCGGCCACCCTCTTCTCCGACGAACTGGACGGCGACGCGGCGGGTTTCGAGGCCGCCCTGAACCGTTATCTCGGCGTCGGCGCCCGGATCAGCCCGCTGGACGTCATCGGCGCTCCGGCCTGGATCCCCCGCCTCGGACGGCTGGCGGCCGGGGACACGGCCCGCTTCTTCGAAAGCCGGGTCGCCAGCCTGGTGAAGGCGCGCCGCGCCCGGATCGACACCGGGGAGTCCGCCCCGGACGACCTCCTGACCGCCCTGCTCTCGGCCCGCGACGAAACCGACGGCGCGGCGCTCAGCGATCGCGAGGTCGCCGCCAACATCCTGACCTTCATCCTGGCCGGGCATGAGACGACGGCGCGCACCCTGGGCTGGACCCTGCATCTGATTTCCCGCAGCCCGGAGGTCGCAGCGAGGCTCAAGATCGAGGCCGACGGTCTGGATGTGGCCGCCCCCGACTGGGCCGACCACCTGCCCTGGACCCGCGCCGTGATCGAGGAGGCCATGCGGCTGTTTCCCCCGGCCCCCAGTCTGGCCAGACGCGCGCTCGGCCCCGACGTGATCGGGGGTCAGCCGATCGAGGCCGGCACGGCGGTGATCGTCTCGCCCTGGGTCCTGCACCGTCACGAGACGCTGTGGGACGATCCCGCCGCCTTCCGTCCCCACCGTTTCCTTCCCGAGAACCGCAAGGCCATAGACCGCTACGCCTATATCCCCTTCAGCGCCGGGCCGCGTGTCTGCATCGGCGCGGCCTTCGCCATGCAGGAGGCGATGATCGCGCTTGCGACCGTCCTTCGGTCCGCCGAGGTCGAGGCGGTCACCACGATGGAGCCCTACCCCGTGCATCAGATCACCCTGCGCAGCCGTGATCCGATGCGGCTCCGGCTCCAGCTCAGGTCGAGGACGCCTTCCCCGGCCTGAACCGGGGCCGGACGGACGCCAGCGTCAGGGCGCAACCCAGGGACGCCACAGCGGCGCAGCTGACGACCAGCCCCTGGCCTGTGTTGGGACTGACCACGGGGTGCAGGGCATAGGTCAGACCCGCGCCCAGCCCCGTCGTCGCCACCACCCAGATCAGGCTTGAGCGGATCCAGTGCGACGCCAGACCGGACGCCAGTCCCGTCAGCAGCGCCAGCGGCAGGCCGATCACATAGCCGACAACGACGGTGAAGAAGCCCGACAGCAGCATCAGGGATCGCAGCCGGGGCGCATCCTCAGGCGCCTGGGAAATGCTCCATCCCAGAGCCGTCAGGAAGCCGATGAACGGCCCCACCAGGGCGAAGACCCCGACCACCACAAGGGTTCGCCCCCAATCGATCCGCTTCATGGCCGTCTCCCCTGCACCCTCGCAGACTAGGGCGGATGACGGCGTCAACGCACCTGACGACGGCTGACGATCGCAGGATGACTGTCACATGGAGGGGCTAGATGTCGGCCACACATCCGGAGCGGGGCCCATGGACAGGATCAATCTTTCACGACGCGGCCTGCTGCTGACCGTCGCCGCCGGCGGGGCCACCCTGGTGGCCGGCCGCCAGGCCATGGCCCAGATGGTCTACGAGGACAATCCGTTCCAGCTGGGAGTCGCCGCGGGCGACCCCCTGCCCGACGGTTTCGTGATCTGGTCCCGGCTCGCGCCCCGACCCCTCGAGCCCGACCACGGCATGCCGTCCCAGCCTGTCGCCGTCTCGTGGGAGGTCGCCACCGAAGTCGGCTTCGGAAACAGCGTCGTTCAGAAGGGCGATACGGTCGCCCGCCCCGAACTGGGCCACGCCGTTCACGTCGAGGTCGGCGGTCTGGAGCCGGGCCGTCCCTATTTCTACCGCTTCATGTCCGGGCGCGAGCGGTCGGGCGTCGGTCGGGCCAAGACCATGCCCGTCGCGGGCGCTCCATTGGCCGGCGTGCGCTTCGGCGTCGTCGGCTGCCAGGCTTATGAGAGCGGCTACTACACGGCCCACCGCAAGATCGCCGGCGAGGATCTGGATTTCATCTACTGCTACGGCGACTACATCTACGAAGGCCGGGGCAATCGCCTCTATGGTTCGACCAGCCCGCAGGAGAACCTGCGCACTCATGTCGGCGGCGAGGTCTACACCGTCACCGACTATCGCCAGCGCTACGCCCAGTACAAGATGGACACGGACCTGCAGGCGAGCCACGCCTCGGCGGCCTGGTTCACCGTCTGGGACGACCACGAAATCGACAACAACTGGGTCTCTGACCTGGATCAGGACGGCACCGACCCGCAGATCTTCGCCCTGCGAAAGGCGGCGGCCATGCAGGCCTATTATGAGCATATGCCGCTGCGGAAATCCTCCTTCCCGCGCGGCTCGGCCATGCAGCTCTATCGCCGCGCCGTCTATGGCGACCTGTTGGACCTGAACCTGCTGGACACCCGGCAGTTCCGCACCGACCAGCCCTGCGACGACCGGCCCAACAGCAGCTGTGAAGGCATCAACGACCGCGCGGCCCAGGTCCTGGGCGAGGCGCAGGAAGCCTGGCTGCTGAACAATCTGGATCGGTCGGAGGCGACCTGGAAGGCCCTGGCTCAGCAGGTCATGGTCATGGACCTGGATCGCCATCCGGGTGACGGTTACGCCGTCAACACCGACAGCTGGGCCGGATACCGGACGCCCCGCGAACGACTGCTGCGCCATATCCGCGACCGCCGCATCGCCAACACCGTCGTCCTGACCGGCGACGAGCATCAGAACTACGCCGGCGAACTCTACCTCGACGGCCGTAATCCCGAAGGCGCGCCGATCGCCACGGAATTCGTCTCGACCTCGATCAGTTCGGGCGGCGACGGATCGGACCAGCGGCCGGATCAGGAGGCCTTCCTCGCGGCCAACCCCCAGCTGAAGTTCCGCAACAGCCAGCGCGGCTATGTCCTCTGCGACGTGACAAAGGAACGCTGGCAGACCGAGTTCAAGGTGCTGGACCAGATCCACGATCGTGACGGCGTGCTCTCCACGCGGCTGAAACTGGCGGTGGAGGCGGGCGACGCGCGGCTGGTCGCCGCCTAGAGAGCCGGGATGGCCTGGCTCAGCCGTCCGCCCACCCGGATCGGCTCGACGCGCGTCGCCAGCCCGGTCCGGTCGTCGGTCTCGACATAGACGCCGCAGATGGTGGCCGGGCCGTGGGCGGGCGCATAGCGGCCGCCCGAGATGCGGGTGGTGAAGCGCCTGAGCGGCTCTTCCTTCTCGTTGCCGATCACCGAGTCATAGTCGCAGCAGCCGCCGGCGTCGGTCTGATAGGCCGTGCCGCCCGGCAGGATCTGGCAGTCGGCGGTGGGCACATGGGTGTGGGTGCCGACGACCAGACTCGCCCGCCCGTCGCAGAAGTGCCCCATGGCCATCTTCTCCGACGTCGCCTCGGCGTGCATGTCGACGATGACGGCGTCGGCCACGGCGCCCAAGGGCGCGGCGTTCAGTTCGCGGTCCACGGCGCCGAAGGGATCGTCCATCGGGTCCATATGGACGCGGCCCAGAACATTCATGACCAGAACCGTCTTGCCGCTCTGCGTCTCGAACAGATTGGCCCCCGCGCCCGGCGCATCCATCAGGGGCGGATAGTTGGCCGGGCGGATCAGCCGCGGCTCGCGTACGATATAGGTCAGGGCTTCGCGCTGGTCCCACGAATGGTTGCCGAGCGTCAGGCAATCAGCGCCCGCCATGAACAGTTCGCGCGCCGTGTTCTCGGTGATGCCGAAACCACCGGCGGCGTTCTCCGCATTCACCACCACAAAGTCGAGCTTCAGGTCGCGCTTCAGCCCCGGCAGATGGTCCGAAAGACCATCCCTGCCCGACTTGCCGACCACATCACCAAAAAACGCCAGTCTCATGAAAGGTAAGGTCCCGCCGGTCCCGCCGGCCAATCTTCACACCGCAGTCCGTCCACACGACCGAACTCGCGCAGGTTGCCGGTAACAACGATCAAGGCGCGGCTGCGGGCATGCCCTGCGATCAGCAGGTCGTTCGCGCCGATCATCAGCCCCCGCCGCTGCAAGTCCGCCTTGATGTCGGCGGCGTGGTCAGCCGCCGCCTCATCGAAATCCAGAACCTCAAGTCGATCCAGCAGGGCCTCTACGGCCGCTCGCTGGTCCGTAGGTCGTTCAGACATCAGCGCACCGTGCATCAGCTCATGACGCACCACGGTCGAGGTGAACAAGGCCTCCGCATGGGCCTTCAGCCGGGGTTCCAGCGTTGCGGCGCGATTACGCAGAATGCGAACACAGATGTCAGAATCGAGCAGATACACTCACTCGAACTCGACGACGCCATCGTCGATCACATCCTCGGCGATCCGAATATCGATTCCGGGCTGGGCGAAAAAGTCGTCCCAGAGCGCATTCACCGGCACCAGGCGCAGGCTCTTGCCCTCCTTGATGACGCGCAGTTCCTTGACGTCGTCCGGAAAGGCGACGGCCTTGGGCAGGCGCACCGCCTGCGAGCGGTTGGACTTGAAGACCGTGGCTTTCAGCGGCGCGTTCATGACGGCGGTATCGGCCTGCGTCATGTATATGTCAATGGGATATGCCGAATGACCTGTAGCCGGCCTCGGTCAGGACACCGTGCAATCGAATGTCGTGGGCCTCGACCGGCAGGTTCGCGGTCGCCTGTCCGGCGTAGGCCAGGCCTATCCGGGTGGCTCCGGGTCGAGCCGCGAAGGTCCGGTCGTAGTAGCCTCCGCCCTGCCCCAGCCGGCCGCCTGTGTCATCGAACGCCAGCAGGGGGGTGACGATCAGGTCGGGATCGACGGCCTCGGCCAACGGCAGGGGGGCGGGGCATCCGGCGGCGTCCAGTTCCAGCGGCTCCCCCGGCGTCCAGGCGCGGAAGATCATCGGAGCGTCGCGTTCCAGAACGACCGGCAGACAGAGCCGACGCCCTGACGCGACCAGGGCGCGGGCCAGTGGCTCTGGGTCCAGCTCCGATCCCATGGCGCGATAGACGGCCAGGAGATCGCCGGGCGGCAGATCAGCCATATGGGACGCCGCCCGTTCGGCAGCTTCCGGCCCGACTTCCGCCAGCCGCTTGCGAATGGCGCGCATCTCCGCGCGAAGGGCCGCCTTGTCTGAAGGGGTCATGGCCTGCCGCGCTCAAGCAGCGAGCGACCGCGTCGCGAGCGGTAGCGCACCGGAAGGGAATGGGTTGGCGGCGCCGTAAGAGCCGTGAAGGACGGTTTGAATCCTCTCGAGCCTGGGTAGCCAGGTGGGCTCCGTGTACCCGACCCCACGAGGTCAGACAGGGACAGATCCCTTCGAGTGAATTAAGGCCGCGAGGATATGTTGCCTTCGACGAGAGCCACAGCATGACCCGCCATGGAACAAGATAGGCCTTCGTCCTCCGCCCCACAAGCGGCCGCCCGGTGATGACATCGGGCGAAGACTATTCCGCGTCGGGCTGATGCTCGGCGGCGGTCAGGCGGAAGGCGTCCAGTTTCAGGCATTCGGCCTCGATCGCCTGCAGCCGCGGCCAGCGCAGGTCGCAGCCGAAGCGACGGGTGTTGGCCATCTGGGGAACGAGGCAGACGTCGGCCAGGGTCGGGGCGGCGCCGAAGGCGAAGGGGCCGGGCGTGTCCGCCAGCAGGGCCTCCAGGGCGTCGAACCCGTCCTCGATCACCTGTCGCGCCCAGGCCTGATCGTCCTGCCCCAGGTCGCGCAGCCGCCTGAGGATCTTCAGATTCTGGATCGGATGGATATCGGCCGCCACCACAAGCGCCGCCGCCCGGATGCGGGCCCGCATCGCCGCATCGCCGGGCAGGATCGAGGGCTCCGGCGCGATCTCCTCCAGATACTCGCAGATGGCCAGGGACTGGGTCAGCACCTGCCCGTCGTCAGTGACCAAGGCCGGCACCAGCCCCTGCGGGTTCAGCGCCAGATAGCCGGGCGCGCGCTGGCCTCCATCGCGCAGGTGATGGGGGACCTGATCCGCCGTCAGCCCCTTGAGCGCCAGAACGATGCGCACCCGCCAGGCCGCCGAGGACCGCCAATAGCCGTGCAGGATCATGCCCTCACCCTTTGTGTCAGACCGGATCGCCGATGGCGACGGTCAGGGTCTCCAGACCCTCGATGGTCGCGACCAGAACGTCCCCCGGAACCACGGGGCCGACGCCCGCCGGCGTGCCCGTATAGATCAGGTCGCCGGGCTCCAGCCGATAGAGGCCCGACAGATGGGCGATGACGTCGGCCACCGGCCAGATCTGATCGGACAGGTCGCCGGTCTGTTTCGTCTCGCCGTTGACGGTCAGGCGGATGGCGCCGAGGCCGGGATCGAACCCCTCGGCCGGACGCAGCAGACCCAGGGGCTTGGACTGTTCGACATTCTTGCCGGTGTCCCAAGGACGGCCGGTCTTCTTGGCCGCGTTCTGGAGATCACGCCGGGTCATGTCGAGACCGACGCCATAGCCATAGACGTGACCAAGGGCATCGGCGGCATCGATGTTCCGACCGCCCTTGCCGATGGCCACGACCAGCTCGACCTCGAACTGATAGTCCCTGGTCGCCTGCGGATAGACGATGGTCGTCCCCGACGGCACGACCGCCTCGGCCCAGGCGGTGAAGAAGAAGGGCGGTTCGCGGTCGGGGTCCGACCCCATCTCGCGCGCATGGTCGGCGTAGTTGCGCCCGACGCAGAAGACCCGGCGCACCGGGAACTGCTCGCCGTTGGAGACGGCGGCCAGGACGGGCGGGGGTGCGGCGAAGGCCAGGGTCATGGGATCAGCCTTCCACGGCGGGTTCGGCGGCGGCTTCGGCCGCCTTGGCCTTGAGGTGTTTGTCGAAGTCGGCGGTCCAGGCCTTGACCTCCTTGGCCGAGGCGCCGCCGAGGACCGCGATGGACTCGCGCATCCGCTCGCGCGCGATGTCGCGGCCCATCAGCTCCATCGAGCGGAACAGGGGCAGGGACTGGGGCTTGCCGGTCATGACGATGAACATGTGGCGCACCAGATCCTTGAACTTCACGCCCGTGATCTCCGCCACGGTCCGCAGTGCGCCTTCGATCGCCTCATGCGTCCAGTCGGCCTCGCGCTCGAAGGCGATGGAGGCCAGGTTCAGGGCGCGGTTCAAGGTCGGCTGGTCCAGCTTGCCGTCCAGCAGGATCGCCAGCGACGGTTCCAGGCGGCCGGCGAACAGGAAGCTGGTCGCGGGGCCGAGGTCCGACAGCCGCGTCACCCGCGACTGGGCCATGTCGGCCACCTCGTTCAGATAGGCCGGGGTGATCCAGGCATTGATGGCGGCGCGGAAGCCCTCGGGCGACAGCACCTCGCGCAGCCAGCGGCCGTTCAGCCAGTCCAGCTTGGAGATGTCAAAGATCGGCCCGCCCAGCGAGATGTTGGACACGTCGAACCGCGACTGGAGCGTCGCGAAATCCATCAGCTCGTCGCCCTCGGCCTGCGACACCGCCGACAGACCGAGGAAGTTGGTCAGGGCCTCCGGCAGATATCCCATCCGCTCGTAAAACAGGACGCTGGTCGGGTTCTTGCGCTTTGACAGCTTGGACTTGTCCGGATTGCGCAGCAGCGGCAGGTGGAACAGCTGCGGCATGTCCCAGCCGAAATAGCGATAGAGCAGCTGGTGCTTGGGCGCGGACGGAATCCACTCCTCGCCGCGCAGCACATGGGTAATGCCCATCAGATGGTCGTCGACGACATTGGCGAGGTGATAGGTGGGGAAGCCGTCGGACTTCATCAGCACCTGCATGTCGACGCTTTCCCACGGAATCTCGATGTCGCCGCGGGCCATATCGTTGAAGACGCAGACCCCCTCGCTGGGCACCTTCATGCGCAGGACGTGGGGCTCGCCGGCCGCCACGCGCGCCTCGGCCTCGGCCGGAGGCACATGCAGGCAGCGGCCGTCATAGCGGGGCGGCTGGCCTTCCGACGACTGGCGCGCGCGCAGGGCGTCCAGCCGCTCGGGCGTGCAGAAGCAGCGGAAGGCGTGGCCGTCGTTCAGCAGCTGGTCCGCGTATCTCGCATAGATGTCGCTGCGCTCGGACTGACGATAGGGGCCGTTCGGACCGCCCACGTCCGGGCCCTCCGACCAGGACAGGCCCATCCACTTCAGGGCCTTCAGAATGACCTGTTCGGACTCCAGCGTGCTGCGCGCCCGGTCGGTGTCCTCGATGCGCAGGATGAACGTGCCGCCGTGCTGCTTGGCGAACAGATAGTTCATCAGGGCCACATAGGCGGTGCCGACGTGGGGATCGCCGGTGGGCGACGGCGCCACGCGCGTCTTGACGGTCATGTCTCTACTCCAGTGCGGTCGCGGATCGCCGCGTCTCGCTCAATGTCTCAGGCGCGTCCTATAGCCCGCGCGGCGGCGGTCTCAAGCACGGATTGGGGACTGAGCCCCGCCTCGCGCATGTCGCGCAGGGATGGAGAGCCCAGACGTTTGGCCAGACGACGGCCTTCATCATCCACGACCAGCAGATGGTGATCCCAGACCGGAACCTCCAGCCCCAGCAGAGCCTGCAACAATCGGTGGGCGTGGGTGGAGGACAGCAGGTCCTCGCCGCGCGTCACCCGGGTCACACTCTGGGCCGCATCATCGACCGTGACGGCCAGGTGATAGGAGGTCGGCGTCTCCTTCCGCGCCACCACGAAATCGCCGAGCGTGGCCAGAGAGACGGCGAAGCTCCCGCGATGCACGTCGGTCCAGTCCAGCGGTCCGGTCAGGTCCAGCGCCCGGTCGCCGTCGATGCGGACGGCGTAGGCCTCGCCGCGCCCGATCCGCTCTGCGCATTCGTCGGGCGACAGCGTCCGGCATCGCCCGGAATAGACATGCCCGACATGGTCCTGAGGCGCCCCGCCCATGGCCTCGATCTCGCGCCGGATGTCGGCCCGGGTGCAGAAACAGGGATAGAGGACGCCCAGCCCCTCCAGCCGATCCAGGGCCTCTCGATAGACGGGCATCCGCTCCGACTGGCGCCAGACCTCGCCTTCGGACACCAGCCCCAGCCAGGCCAGATCCTCCAGATTGCGAGCGATGAACTCCGGCCGGCTGCGACCCTGGTCTATGTCCTCGATGCGGATCAGCAGGCGCGCGCCGATCTCCTGTCCGGCCCGCGCCGCATAGGCCGCCGAGAAGGCGTGGCCCAGGTGCAGGTCTCCCGTGGGGCTGGGGGCGAAACGGACGGCGGGCATCAGCCTTGTTCGCACACCGCATTCCGCCCGACCAGAGCCGCCTCCCCGTTCGGGCCGGGGCCGACCGACGTCATTCCGCTTTCGACCACAGGCTCGCCAGAGTAGTCTCTGTCACCGGTGTCACCGAAATCGTCGCGCCGACCGTCGCCAAAATCTCCGGTGTCTCCTAAGGGTCGCCGACCAGATCAAAACATGGGAGACCGCATTGAATCGTCGAGACATTCTGGTTGGGGCCGGGGCCGTTGGCGTGATTGGCGCCCTGCCCGGCTGCGCCACCGTTTCGGGCTCTCCGACGACTGAAACCACCGTCTGGACCTTCGACCGGCTGACCGACATCGGCGGCCATGCCACGACGGTCGAGGGCGAGCCGGTCCTGATCGACACGCCGCTGGGCAAGGCGGTCAAGTTCGACGGGGTGGACGACGCCCTGTTCATCGACAACCATCCGCTGGCGGGCGCGGAGATGTTCACCTTCGAGGCCGTCTTCCGCCCCGACGGCGGCGCCTTCGAGCAACGCTGGTTCCACCTGCAGGAGGCCGAGGAGATCAGCGCCGCCCAGGGCCAGCCGCCCGGCACCCGCTTCCTGTTCGAGATCCGCGTCGAGAAGGACGAATGGTGGCTGGACGCCTTCATCAAGGGCCCCGGCTACAATCAGGTGCTGATCTATCCGGAGAAGCGCCACCCGATCGGACAGTGGTTCCACGTCGCCCAGACCTATGACGGGACGACCTATCGCTCCTACGTCGATGGCGTACTCCAGGGCGAGGCGGCCGTGGCCTTCAAGCCCCAGGGCGCCGGCCGCGCCTCGGTCGGCTGCCGCATCAACCGGGTCAACTTTTTCAACGGGGCGGTGCGCGAGGCGCGCTTCACACCCGAGGCCCTGACGCCCGAGCGCTTCACCCGGCTGATCTGACAAAGAAAAGGCCGACGTCCCGAAGGACGCCGGCCGGTCAGTTCCAGGAGTAATGCGGTATCAGAACTTGTAGCGGATGCCGGCGAACACCTGCCGGCCCGTGTGGTGATAGACGTAGGTGCTGTCGCGATTGCCGCCCAGGTCGCCGTGGTATTGGCGGTTGGGCTCGTCGGTCAGGTTGATGCCCTCCAGCGAGAAAGTCATCTTGTCGTTCAGCGCATAGGAGGCCGAAGCGTCGATGCTGAGCGTCTCGGTCTTGCCCTGCACCGGAATGCCGCGCGTGCCGCCGTTGCTGCCCGGGACGTTCTGGTAGTAGCCGTCGCGATAGGCGGCCGACACCCGGGCATTAAACTTGCCGTCGTCGTAGTAGAGGGTGGCGTTCCAGGCGTTGGGCGACAGGTTCACCAGATCCTCCGTCACGATGACGGTGCAGGCCGCGGTCGTGCAGTAGTCGATCTCAGATTCGACGTGGGTGTAGTTCAGCTGGGTGCCCAGGTTGGACAGGAGGCCGGGCAGGAAGCGGAACGGCTGCTGATAACTGATCTCCCAACCCTTCAACGGCCCGCCCTCGGAGTTGGTCGGGGTCGAATAGATATAGGTCAGGGTCGGATCGCGACCCCCGCCGGCCGGGAAGGCGACGGCGTTGAGCTCCGTCAGTTGGGCATAGGTCAGCGTCTGCTGGGTCGTCTGCACATAGGTCGAGATGTCCTTGTAGAAGTAGGCGAAGGAAATCAGCGACTCAGGCGCGAAATACCATTCCAGCGAGAGGTCGTAGGTTTTGGCGCGATAGGGCTCGAGTTCGACGTTGCCCAGCGAGGCGCTGGGGTTCGGCGCGTTCAGGGCCGTGATCGTGAAGACCGGGATCAGGCTGGTCACCGGCGGACGCGCCATCACCTTGGCCGCGCCGAAGCGGACGATCACGTTCTCGACCGGCTCCAGCGACATGTTCAGCGATGGCAGGGTGTCGTCATACTCGTTCTCGCCGGGCGTGACGCGCGCGACCCCGCCGACGTTCGAGAAGCCGATCGCCTCGATCTCGGTCTTGACCTGCCGCACGCCGACATTGCCGCGGAACGGCATGGAGCCGAGCGTCATGTTCCAGTCGGCCTGGACCCAGAAGCCGGTGTCCTTTTCCGTGACTTCGCGGAAGCTGCCGAAGGAGGACGGGTTGTCCAGGCCCAGCAGGCGGAAGTCGCCGCCGGCCACGCCCGTGTTGCAGTTACAGTCCCACTTCCACAGGTTCCGCAGGGCTTCAAGATCGGGAATGACCCAGGACGTGGCCGAACCGGCCGGCAGGTCGAGATTGCGCCCGAAGCCTTCGAGCAGCCCCGTCACCGAGGCGACCGAGGTGCCGGCCGGCAGAGCGGGAGCCGTGTTGCTGAGCCGGGCCAGGCCGGAACCGATGGAGCTGTACTCCTTGTAGCTGGCGCCGCCCTTCAGGGTAAGATTGTCGTTCAGCGCCCAATCCAGGCCGCCCTCGACCGTCGTGTAGATATTGGTCTGCTCGCTGGAGCTCAGGCGCAGCTCCGTCAGCGGCTGAAGGCCATTGGGGCCGGTGAAGGTCCAGTTCGCCGGATTGGCGACATCGAAGCCGTAGTTGATGAGCGGCAGATTGCGGTTCTGGCGGAAGTCCCAGCTATAGCCGTCGGTGTTCTGGCGATCGATGATCGCATTGACCTGAAGCGGGTTGGAGAAGGCCGACTTGGAGCGGCCGACCGTGCCGGAGAACTTCAGATTGTCGGTGAACTCGTGCTCGACCGCCAGGGTGTACTGGGTGAACTCGGTTTCCAGGACGTCGAAACGGCTCTCGGTCCGCAGGTCCATGTCGTCGAGCTTCATATAGACCAGCTCACCCGTTTCCGGATCGGCGACGGCCTCGACGATGTCGACCTCGGGCTTGCCGCCGGCCGAGGCGTTGCGGCTCAGCGACCAGGCTTCAAGGAACTGTTCCTTGCGCGTCGAATCCAGCTTGGAATACATGGCGTCGAAGGTGAACAGGGTGCGATCGCTGTTCGGGCGCGCCTGCAGCGACAGGGTGCCGCCCAGACGCTCCTGACCGTGGGTCAGGCGGCCGTAGCGCGGGATACGAGGATGGAACAGGCCGCCGGCCGCCGCAGCGCCGCCCGGCAGGGCCGCCGGGTTCTGGAAGCCGTTGTCGCCGTTGGCCGGGCCCCAACGCACGGACGAGAAGCCTTCCTCGATCGAGTCCTTGTCGCTGTAGGCCACGGAGGCCAGGGCGCCGATGCGGCCGTCCATCCAGGTGCGCGAGATCAGGCCGGCGACGCGCGGCGAGTATTCCTGCGACAGGTCGTTGTAGCCGTACTGGGCCGACAGAACCGTCTGGGCCGCGCCGCCGCTGTCGAATGGGCGGCTGGTGCGCAGGTCCACCGTGGCGCCCAGCGACCCTTCCTCGACCTCGGCCGAAGCGGTCTTGCGCACGGTGATGTTGTTGAAGAGTTCCGAGGCGAAGACGTTGAAGTCGAAGCCCCGACCGCGGTTCACGCTGCCCGAGGAGTCCGTGGCGCCCGTGGTCGCCTGGGCCTCGATGCCGTTGATGCGCGTGCGGGTGAACTCCGAGCTCAGACCGCGCACAGTGATCGTTCGGCCTTCGCCGGCGTCGCGGTCGATGGAGACACCGGGAATGCGCTGGATCGATTCAGCGAGGTTGGTGTCGGGGAAGTCGGCGATATCCTCCGCCGAGATGGCGTCCACCACGCCGGCTTCGCGGCGCTTGATGTTCAGGGCGTTGGCCAGCGAGGCGCGGAAGCCGGTGACGACGATTTCCTCGACCTCGGTCGCATCGTCCTGCGGGCTGGCGGGGGTCGTCTGGGCCAGTGCCGGCGAAGCGGCCATAGCCAGGGTCATGGCGGCCAGCGAGGCGCCGGCGGCCAGGAAACGGCGCGAATAGGGCGTGTGGTGGTTCATTTGGGTCTCCTCCCTGATGAGTCATTTCGGAGGTCGAAGCGCCCCCTGTGTCGAAGCCCGCCGAGGCGGACGACACCGGTGTCAGGATTGGTTTGCCAAAGCTCTGCTACCGGTGTCATAGTTCTTACGCACAGTTTCGCGCATGTGGCAAGAAGGTGGCCGACCGGATTTCATCCGTGACGCACCCGCGCCACAGTCGGGCGACGGCGACAACAAAATCGATCGGACGCGACGATGTCCGGCAGGAGGAAATCGATATGGCTTTGCGCAGAATTCTGCTGACCGGCGCCGCTATGGGCCTGCTGCTGGGCGGAGCCGCCCAGACCGAGACTCTCGCGCAGACCAGCGGCACGACTGAATCAGGGCTGCTGTTTCGGTTGTCCGCCGACACGACCCTGACCGCCGATCAGGCGACCGGTCCGGCCGAGCCGACGTTCGCCGACCGCGTCGCGATCCAGCCCTCCGGCGGCGTCTCCAACGGCTATCTGAAGGCCGAGGACGAACAGGTCCTGGCCTGGTCGGCGCCCGGCAATGTTCAGGCCCAGCGCGGAACCCTGTCCTTCTTCTGGCGCGCCCGGACCCCGCTCGGGACGAATCAGTTCCCGATCTTCCGCGTCAGCTTCGCCGACCATTCCAGCTGGGACATGGTCTTCCTGCGCATCGACTGGAACGGCGAGGGCTTTGACGCCTTCGTCACCGACGCCAACCTGTCGCGCGTCCGGGTGTCGTGGAAGGTTCCGCAGACCCCCGCCCCCGACGCCTGGACGCACATCGCCTTCGCCTGGGACGAGACCACGGGCGTCCAGCTCTACGTCAACGGCCAGCTGGCGGCGCGCAAGGACCAGCCGGCCCTGCTCGACGCCGGACTCGACCAGTTCGGGCCGCACAGCCGCATCATCAGCCCGATGCAGGTGCAGAGCCGCTACAACTTCCTGCGCGGCGGCGATCTGGACGAGTTGCGCATCTACGACCACGCCCTGACGCCCGAGGCGATCTCGGCCCTGGCGAAGAACGCCGAGCCAGCCATAGCGCCCGCCGCGCCGGAGTGGCAGGCGACCTGGAACCGCCGCCTCGGCTTCGACGGCGCCCCTCCCCCCTATCTGGCCGACACCTCAACCGCGATCCGACGGGTGGAGTTCACCGACCAGCGCGACGTCGCCCAGCGGATGTGGAAGGGAAATGACGGCATCCGCGAGACCACCTGGCCCGGCGTTTACAACCGCTCGCGCCTGACCGGCCGCCACGACTATTTCACCCTGCCCGACTGGAACGTCTATTCGACCGGGGGCAAGGCCGGGACATGGTTCCTGCCGTCCGAACCCTGGAACCAGGTGGAGATCCAAGGCGCGGCCTATGGCCGTCTGTCGGCCCTCGCCGACGGAACGCCGCCCGCTGGGGCCGGACAGGTCACGGCCGACGGCGATCTGCTGGCCCGCAGGCCCCAGGGCGCCGAACGCACCACCACTCGCCTGTCCGCGGATCGCACCGGAGGCGCCGTCCACTTCGTCAACGACGCCCAGGAGACCCCGATCGAGGAGATCGGCGTCTATCGCGTCTCAGCCGGCAAGGCCCCCGACGGCATCGGCCGCTTCGACATGATCGTGCGCTCAGACGTCGCCGCCGACTTCCCGGTCACGAAGGACCTGACCGACTGGATCGCCGGCCGCTATCCGGTCGAGGAGCGGGCCACGGTCGTGGCCGTGCCCGCCGGCGCCGCCACCCGTGCTCGCTCCACCGACGCCGCGCCCGATGCGCGCCCCCTCGTCCACATCCTCATCCCGCAGGACTCGCGCACCCAGGGTCGGGGCCTGCCCCTGAACCGGGGCGCGACCTTCGGCTTCGAGAATTTCGGCGGTCTCGACGGCATGGAGCTGACCGTCCCGGCTCTGGACATTCCCGCCGGGCGCGACGGCCTGATCCCGCTGAACATCCGGGTGAAGGATCCACTGAATCCGACCCGCGACCTGATGGACGTCAATATCTCGGTGAAGCCCGGCGAGGCGCGGACCCTGTGGCTGGACACGCGCGACCGCATCCTGCCGCCCAACAAGCCCCTCTATCTGACCGTCGCCTCGTCCAATCCGGCCTTTGGCGCCGCCAGCCTGAACGGCGCGAAGATCGGCCTGGTCTTCAAGAGCCGCGCCGACGCCCTGGCCGAGCACGAAAAGGATCGCTTCGAGCAGATCCGCGACAACTATGGCTTCCTCGTCGAGGAGCGGCAGTCGAACCGAAATTTGGGCCTGTTCGAACGCTTTTACGAGGACCTGACCGACCTGCTGCGCGTCAGCCCGGAGCATCCGGGCGCCGTCGCCTACTGGTCCGAATGGAATCCGCAGCAGCCGCGCCCGCCGGTCGAGATCGCGGCCGCCCCGGCCGGCGTCCCCGCCTGGGCCTGGGGCCAGACCGAGGCGCTGAAACAGGCGGGCGGCTTCATCAACTGGTGGATCGACAACCGTCAGGTCGATGGCGAGTTCGGCGGCGGCCTGTCGGACGACACCGACCTGATGAACCAGTGGCCAGGCGTCGCCCTGATGGGGGTCGAGCCGGACAAGATCACCCGGTCGCTCGCTGACCTGATCGACGCCACCTACCGCAACGACATGTGGGAGAACGGCCTCGGCAAGATCGTGACCGACGAACTCCACGTCTACGAGGAGGGCATCAACGCCATCAGCCAGGCCTCCTACCTGACCCCGTCCGACCCGCAGGCAGTCGAGCGGCTGATGGAGACGGCGGCCCGCTATTCCGACCTGACGGCCGTGAACCCCAAGGGCAACCGCCTGTTCGTCAGCAACTATTTCGGCGGCGACCATATCGTGCGCGAGGACCCGTGGCAGTGGTCCAAACCCTATTCCTACCTGATCCTTCATCCGGGCATCCGCCTGGTGGACTACAACGGCTCGCCGCAGGTGAAAGCCCTGCTGCTGGAACTGGCCGACGGCTATCTGGCCCACGGGACCCAGGACGCCGAAGGCCGCTGGAGCTTCCCGGCCGAGATCAACTGGCCCGACGGCGCAACGCGCGGCTCGGGCGGGCCGCAGCAGACCAACCTTTTGATGTGGGCGGCCTATCGTTGGACCGGCGACGTCAAATACCTGCGCCCCATCGAACAGGCCCTGCGCGAGGGCGGGCCGCGTTCGCTGGTCGGCATCGTCAACGGCGATTTCGCCGCGGAGCTGAACCGGCCCGAACTGCGCGAGGGCTGGGTCGAGGCCGCCGCCGCACGCAACCCGGCCGGCATCGCCCTGCACGGCGCCTGGGCTGCGACCGGCGACAAGGCGTATCTCGAACGGCTCTACGATGACCTGCGGGCGTCCGCGACCCTGCGCATGCCGATGATGACCGAGGATCATTGGTGGACCGACCGGGTCGTCGTGCCGACCGACGAACTGCAGCGTCAGCGCCTCGGCGGCGTGGCCCTGACCCGCAACGCCATCGTCCAGGGCAATCTGATCGGCTGGCGGTTCGCCGATGACGCGGACGCGACGAAGTTGGCCGTTCTGGTGCGTGAGCCGACCCGAAGCGGCTTCCGCATCGTGGCCTACAACCTTTCCGACAAGCCGATCGAGGCGACCATCACCGGCGCCC
>NZ_JBQVNM010000013.1:0-56586 GCF_052436175.1 Brevundimonas sp.
ATCCAGGACAACGCCCAGTTCGCGGTGGCCGATCTGGACGTCTGAATTCCGTCAGGCGGCGACCGCCGGCGGGCGGGCGCGACACGCCTCTTCCATCGCGGCGGCGAGGCCGCGGATCTCGATCGGCTTGGGCACCAGGGCGTTCATGCCGTGCGCGAGGCATTCCGCGCGGTGATGCGACATGGCGTTGGCCGTCAGGGCGATGATCGGGATCGGCGCGCGGCCTTCGCGGGCTTCGATGGCGCGGATGGCGTCGGTGGCGGCGAACCCGTCCATCACCGGCATCTGGACATCCATCAGCACCAGATCCCATTCGCCGCCGCGCCAGGCCTCGACCGCCTCGGCGCCGTTGGAGACAATCACCGGGTCGATGCCGATCGGCCCCAGCAGGGTCCTCAGCACCAGCTGGTTGATGGCGTTGTCCTCGGCCGCCAGCACCCGCAGGGGCGACAGCAGGGTCCCCGGCCCTCCCGTCGAGGCGGCGGCGTCGATCTCGGCCGCCCCGATGTAGGGCATCGGCAGGGAGAGGCTGAACCGGGCCCCCTGTCCCGGCCGGCTGTCGACGGCGATTTCCCCGCCCATCAGCTGCGCCAGTTCACGCACGATCGTCAGCCCCAGTCCGGTGCCGCCGAAATTCCGGGTGGTGGAGGCGTCCGCTTGGGTGAACGGCCGGAAGATTCTCTGCAGCACCGCCTCGTCCATGCCCTGGCCGGTGTCCGAGACCTCGATGACCAGACCCGCGCCTTCGCGCCGCGCCGCGATCCGGGCGTGGCCGCGCTCGGTGAACTTGAGGCTGTTGGACATCAGGTTGGATAGAATTTGGCGCAGGCGGGTCGGGTCGCCGCGATAGACGCCCCGCGCCTCGGCGAGGTCCAGGACGATCGACAGGCCCTTTTCGTCAGCGATGGGCGCGTAGGTGGCGCAGACGCTCTGCAGCAGGCGCTCCAGGTCGAAATCGACGCATTCCAGTTCCAGCCGGCCGGCCTCCACCTTGGACAGGTCCAGAATGTCGTTGAGGATGGTCATCAGGGCCTCGCCGCTTTCGGCGATGACGCCCATCTGGCGTCGCTGGGACGTGGTCAGGACCTGGGCCATCATGGCCTGGGTCATGCCCAGGATACCGTTCATGGGGGTGCGAATCTCGTGGCTCATGACCGCCAGGAACTGCGACTTGGCGCGATTGGCGGCCTCGGCCCGGTCGGCCAGGGCGCGCAGGGCGGTCACATCCCAGTTGGCGCCGATCATCCGGACCGGGCGCCCGGCCGCATCATGGTGGACGCTGCCGAACGCCTTGATCGAGCGTATCTCGCCGTCGTCGCGCCGGATGCGGAACTCGGTATCCATGACCTGTCCGTCCTTGGCCGCCTCGACCTCGGCGCCCAGTCCCGGTTTGTCGTCGTCGAGCACGGCGTCGAAAAACTCTTCCAGTCTCACCACACCGTCGCGGTGCGGCTTGCCGAACAGGTCGAACATTTCGGGCGACCAGACCAGAAGGCCGGTGGAGAACTCCCATTCCCAGATGCCGATGCCCGCCCCTCGGGTCGCCATGGTGATGCGCTCGGTCAGCCGCGCCTGCTCGATCTCGGCGGCCTTGCGCGCACCGATGTCCTGGACGTGGGAGATGAAGAACAGGGGCGCGCCGGACGAGTCGCGCACCAGCGAGACGGTCAGTTCCGCCCAGACGCAGACGCCATCCTTGCGAAAGTAACGCTTGTCCATCTGATACGAAGCGACGGCGCCGTCGAGCAGTTGCTTGAACTGCTCCATGTCCGCGTCGAGATCGTCCGGATGGGTCAGTTCCTGGAAGGTCAGTTGAGACAGTTCCTCCGCCTCATAGCCCAGGAAATTCCGCAGGGCCGCGTTCACCTTCAGCCAGGCGCCGTCGAGGCCGACCAAGGCCGTGCCGATCGGCGAATGCTCGGTGGCCTTCCAGAACTGGGGCGCGTCGAGCGTGGAGGCGTCGAAGGGGGACGAATTGGGCATAGCACGAAACTCGGGTTACCCAGAGGGTGTCGCATACAACCCTTGATAGGCGATGAATTGTCGAGGCTGATACGCCCGCCTTCATGCCGACGAGCGCCGGTCCCATGCGGCCGGATAGTGGTCTAGGGTAACCGGTGTCGGCAGCGGCGCCGACATCGTTATCCGATGCGGGGAGTGGACCATGGCGGACTGGACACGACGCGGGCTGGCGTCGGCCACGGCGGCGGCGGGTTTGACACTGGGCGCGTCACGCGTGCGGGCGGCTCCGAACGAGACGGGCTTGGACGCGACCGGGCAAGCCGTCGCGGCCTCGGGCTTCATCTTTGAGACCGCCCCCTATCCCCAATGTCACGCCTCGACCCTGGTGGAGACGGCGTCTGGCAGGCTGGCCGCCGCCTGGTTCGGCGGGACGCACGAGCGCAACCCGGACGTGGAGATCTGGTTCGCGCTCAACGACGGCGAGCACTGGGGCGTCCCCGTCAGCGTGGCGACGGGCGTGCAGGCGGACGGATCGCGCCTTCCGACCTGGAACCCGGTGCTCTTCCAGCCGCCGGGAGCGCCATTGACGCTGTTCTACAAGGTCGGGCCCAGTCCCCAGTCGTGGTGGGGCATGGTCATGACCTCGGATGACGAGGGGCGGACCTGGTCGGAGCCCCGGCGTCTGCCGGACGGCGTGCTGGGGCCGATCAAGAACAAGCCCGTCCTGCTGGCGGACGGCGCCTGGCTGTCGCCCTCCAGCGTGGAGGCCGGCGAAGGGGTCGGGGCCCATGCCGGCGCCGGCTGGAGCCTGATCTTCGAGCGCAGCGAGGACCAGGGCCGCACCTGGAGCTTGAGCCCGCCGGCACCCTCGCCGCTGAACATCGACGCCATCCAGCCGAGCATCCTGTTCCATCCTGACGGTTCGCTGCAGGCCGTGGCCCGAACCCGGCAAGGCATGGTCGCCTCGACCTGGTCCCGCGACGGCGGGCGCACCTGGGCTCCGCTGGGCGCGGTGGACCTGCCCAACCCTAACTCGGCCAACGACGCGGTGACGCTGAAAGACGGCCGCCACCTGATGATCTACAACCACGCCGCGCACCGGGCCGAGACGCCGGGCAAGGGGCCGCGCTGGCCCCTGTGCCTAGCCCTTTCGGACGACGGGGTGGGCTGGCGCAGGGTGCTGACCCTCGAAAGCGAGCCCGTTCGTGACGGCTACGCCTACCCTGCGGTGATCCAGACGAGGGACGGGATGGTCCACGCCACCTACACCCACAACCGCACCCGCATCCGCCATGTCGTGATCGACCCGTCGCGGCTGCCCTGAAGGTCGCACGTCAGGCCGAGACTTCGCCCGTGACCGGCGCAAGCCCCGCCAGCTTCAGCCGCATTTCCCGCGTCAGGAAGACCAGAGTGATCAGGCAGTGGATCGCGACGGAGACGGCCGAAGCGATCCAGATGTGCTCCAGCCGCGTCCAGGGCTGGGTCGACATCCAGATGGCGGGACCGGCGAAGGTGATGAGGCGCGACGCGCTGCCGATCAGGGCCGGACGGGTGTCACCCAGAGCCTGGAAGGCGCCTGACGCCGTGAAGATCAGGCCCGTGGCGATGAAGTTCAGGGAAATGATCCTGAGGAAGGTCGAGGCGATGTCCACCACCTGTTCGTCCGGGGCGAAGGGGCGGATCAGGATCTGAGGCCAGATCTGGCACAACAGGGTCAGGACCAGCATCAGGCCGCTGCTGATGACGGCGGCGTCGCGCACCGTGCGCCGGACCCGGTCGGCGCGTCCGGCGCCGAAGTTCTGGCCCGCCACCGGCGCGACGGCGAAGGCCACCGCCATGGCCGGCAGGAAGACGGCCTGCATGACCCGCGAGCCGACGCCATAACCGGCCTGGGCCTCGCTGCCGAAGTGACGGATCACCGAATAGACGACCCCCGCGGTGATGAACATCAGCAGGAACTCGCCCGCCGAAGGCAGGCCGATCCCGACGATGCGCCGCCAGACCGGGAGGTCGATGCGGATGAAGGCGACCGGCGCCTTGATGACCGTCTGCACTCGGCTGAACATCCAGAGGGTCGCCAGCAGACCCGCGACAGCCGAGATCGAACTGGCCAGGCCGGCGCCGAACACCCCGAGCGGAAGCCCCGTCCCCCAGCCGGCCAGGAGCACCGGCGCGAGGATGACGTTGAGAATGACGGTCCCCATCTGGACCAGCATGGGCGCGCGCACCACCCCCGCGGCGCGCAGGGCCGAGCCCATCACCCCGGTCGGAAACATGACAGCGATGGCGGGCAGAAAGCCGTGCAGATATACGACCCCGGCGTCCACCGTGGCCTGATCCGCCGCCAGCAGACCCAGGGCCGGACGCGCCAGGGCATAGCCGCCAATCAAGCTGATCGCCGCCATCATCAGCGACAGCAGCATGGCCTGGCCATAGGTGCGCTCGGCGTCGCCGAAGGTGCGAGCCCCAATGGCGCGGGCAATCAGGGACAGGGCGCCGACCCCGACCATCTGGCTGGCCGCCATGGCCAGAAAGAAGACATTGCCGGACAGACCGACCCCGGCGATGGCGGCCGGACCCTGACTGGCGACGAAATAGAGATCGACCAGAAAATAGGCCGTCTGGAACATCAGGCCGATGCCGATGAAGCCCGCCATGCCCAGCAGACGGCCGGTGATCGAGCCTTGGGTCAGGTCCTGTTGCATGCGCCGCCTTCTCCGTTCGCGTGGAGGATTCCGCCGGTGAAAAGTATGGGATCGCCTACCGGCCCGGGATGAGCTGATTCTGCACCCGGCGTCCGAGCGGGTCGCGGGAGGCCCAGGTCTCGCCCTGGCGCACCTCCACCATCGGCGAACAGAAGCGGCGGATCAGCATGATCGACGGCTGGATGTCGTTGAGGCAGAGCCGCTCGCCCTCGATCCGCCAGGAGCCCCGGATCCGGCGTCCGTCCGAAAACTCAGCCGAATAACCCCCGCCCCGCTCGAACCAGTGCTTGACCCAGCCGCCGTCCGAATAGCGGGAAATGACTGTGTTGCCGAACGCGGCGGCCATACGCGCCTCGTTCGCCAAGGCCGTCGTCGCCATGCCCGCGCAGAGCCCCAGAAGGACAAGACCCGCCGCCCTCGACTTGCGCATGTGCCCCCCGATGCCTGCAAGCATGATCGCATCACACCGCTTCCCGACGGCGTGTCTCCGGAGTGACTATCGGGCGTCCGCATCCAAAAGCAACCGGGGCGCGACGCCGAAATACTTGACTAAATTACAGGGGTTTCTATATCGGCGGCACGTACGGGACAGGTCTGGCGAATCCGCGCCGCCCGCTCGCCCAAGAGGGGCGGTTCCGCGCATCGCACGCATCCCCATGACGGGGATACCTTTCGTCCCCAAGGATCCATGACAGAATTCGCAAACCTGGGCCTCTCGCCCACGACCCTTCAAGCGGTCATCGACACCGGCTACACGACGGCCACCCCCATTCAGGCCCAGGCCATTCCCGTGGCGCTCGCCGGCCGCGACGTGCTCGGCATCGCCCAGACCGGCACCGGCAAGACCGCGGCCTTCACCCTCCCCCTCATCGAACGCCTGTCCAAGGGCCGCGCCCGGGCCCGCATGCCCCGCGCCCTGGTGCTGGCGCCGACCCGCTAACTGGCCGACCAGGTCGCCATGTCGTTCGAGAAATACGCCAAGGGCACCAAGCTTTCCTGGGTGCTGCTGATCGGCGGCGTCTCCATGAGCGACCAGGTCGCGGCCCTGAACAAGGGCGTGGACGTCCTGATCGCCACGCCGGGCCGGCTGCTTGACCTGTTCGAGCGCGGCAAGATGCTGCTGACGGGCGTGGAGCTGATGGTGGTCGACGAGGCAGACCGCATGCTCGACATGGGCTTCATCCCCGACATCGAGCGCATCTTCAAACTGACGCCGCCCCGTCGCCAGACCCTGTTCTTCTCGGCCACCATGCCGCCCGAGATCACCCGCCTGACCCAGGCCTTCCTGAAGGATCCGACCCGGATCGAGGCCTCGCGTCCGGCCCAGACGGCCGAGACCATCACCCAGTATCTGGTCCGCATTCCGTCGTCGGATCCCAAGGCCAAGCGCGCCGCCCTGCGCGCCCTCGTCGGCCGGGACGACGTCAAGAACGGCATCGTCTTCTGCAACCGCAAGTCGGAAGTGGACGTCGTCGCCAAATCGCTGAAACAGCACGGTTTCGACGCCGCTCCGATCCACGGCGATCTGGATCAGTCCTTGCGGATGAAGACCCTGGCGGACTTCCGTTCGGGCGCCCTGAAGATCCTGGTCGCCTCCGACGTCGCCGCGCGCGGGCTGGACATTCCGGACGTCAGCCACGTCTTCAACTACGACGTCTCGCACCACGCCGACGACTATGTGCACCGGATCGGCCGCACCGGCCGCGCGGGCAAGCTGGGTCAGGCTTTCATGCTGGTGACCCCGGCCGACGACAAGGGCCTGGATAAGGTGCTCAAGCTCATCAAGATGGCGCCGGAAGAACTGGTTCTGGACATCGACTGGTCGAACCTGGGCGGCGGTCGCCGCACCGACAGCAAGCCCGACGCCCGCCCCGATCGCCCGGCCCGCGGTCGCAGCCGGGCCGAACGCCCCGCTGCCGAGCAGACAGCCGAGGCGCCCAAAGCCGCAGAGGCTGTCGCCGTCTCCGCCGAACCGACCGAAGCGGCCGAACCCGCCCGCCGCACGCGCAGCCGTCGCGGAAGCCGCACGCAAGACGCGGCCCCGATCGTCCAAACTGAAACGACCGTCTCCGAAGCCGCCGTCGTCGACACACCCGCTCCTGAGGCCGCCTCGACCAAGGTCGCGACGGCGCCCCGTCCCGCGCATGAGCCGCGCCTGAGGCAGTCGGAGCGCAACGGGTCGTCCCGTTCGAATCGTGAGGACGCCCCCGCCCGCGAAGGCGCCGGTTTCGGGGCCGACGTGCCCGCCTTCATGCGTCGCGCGGCGCCGATCGGCCGCTGACGATACAACCGCCGATTTCCTCCAGACGTTTAGTCAGCGTTTAGACTCGGCGGATTAGGGTGACCTCGCGGCGTGTTCGGCACGCCAACGGGGATCGGTATGACGTCTGAAGTCGAAAGCGCGCTGCGTGGGCCAGAAGCCTTCAATCTCGCCAAGCGAGCATTGGAAGCCATGGAAGCCGCCGGCGCCTGGCCGACGCCCCTGAATTACGAACTCTGGCTGCATTTCGTCGGCGATCCGGACGGCGCGCTTGGTCGGGAAATGACCCGCCTGTTGAACGCCAAGGAAGGCTTCACCGAGGGAACGGCGGAAATGCTGGCGGCGGAATTCCTGCCGCGTGGACGCCTGTCCGAAGAGATTCGCGACGCGGGCGCCGTGCTGAACCGCGAACTGACCAGCGTGGCCTCGGCCATCGCCCAGGCCCAGAAGTCGCAGGCCGCCTATGGCGAGACCCTGGCCGGAGCCTCGGCCAGCATGCAGAACGTCGAGCAACCCGAGGCCCTGCGCGAAGTCGTCACGGGCCTGTCGGTCGCGACCGCCAAGGTGAGGCAGGAGAACGCCCATCTGGAGGCTCGACTGGAGGACTCGACCAAGGAAGTCGCCCGTCTGCGCGAGCACCTGGAGCAGGTTCGCCGCGACGCCATGACCGACGCCCTGACCAATCTGGCCAACCGCAAGGCGTTCGACGAGGAACTGCTGCGCGCCTGCGATGATTCCGAGCGCGACGGCACGCCCATGACCCTGGCCCTGCTCGACATCGACCACTTCAAGCGGTTCAACGACACCTGGGGTCATCAGACGGGCGATCAGGTGCTGCGCTACGTCGCCAGCGTGATCGGCCGCATCTCCAAGCATCCGCGCGTCGCCGCCCGTTACGGCGGCGAGGAGTTCGCCGTGATCTTCCCCGGAGAGACCGCAGCCACGGTCGAAGCCGCCCTGAACGCCATTCGCCAGGAGATCGGGTCTCGCGCCCTGCGCCGCCGCTCAACCGACGACGAACTGGGCGCCGTGACGATTTCCGCCGGCCTGGCCGAACGGCATACGGGCGAAAGCGGCTCCCAGCTGCTGGATCGCTCCGACGCCGCCCTCTATGTGTCCAAGCACAACGGCCGAGACCGCGTGACCAGCGCCGAGCGGATGAAGACCGCCGCCGCCGCCTGATCTCTTCGCGATTCATGGCATAGGCGACGGATGCGCAGCTTCAGCTTCAACGTCGCCTACTGGATCCTGTCGATCGGCTATGCCTCGGCGGCGGCCTTCGCGGCCCTCGCCCCCGGTCGTGACGCCACCTCCTGGATCATCAGGCGCTATGTGAAGCGCATGGTGCAGGCCATGCGCGTCTTCGCCGGCATCCGCATCCAGTATCGCGGCGACGACCGGCTGCCCGAGGGCGCCTTCATCATCGCCTCAAAACACCAGAGCTGGGGCGATGGCTTCGCCACCTATGACCGATTCGAGGACCTGGCCTTCGTCACCGGCGACCACCTCGAGAAGTTCCCGCTGCTCGGGACCGTGCTGAAGAAGCTGGGCGCCATCGTCGTCAACAGCTGCGGCGGGCGCGAGGCGCGGGATTCGCTTAAACACCGGGGCGCCGACGCCCATCGCGAGGGCCGCAGGATCCTGATCTTCCCCGAGGGCCATCTGGCCAAGATCGGGGAGAAGTACCGCTATCGGTCGGGCGTCTGGCACATGTATCGCGACTTCGACATGCTGGTCGTGCCCCTGGCCACCAACCTCGGCCTGTTCTGGCCCGAGGAGAAGTACGAGAAGCACCCTGGCGTGGCGACGCTGGAGTTCCTTGAGCCCATCCCGACCGGGCTGGACAAGGCTGAGTTCCTGCAACGGCTGGAAGCGGTGATCGAGGGCAAGACCGCCGAATTGGTGGCCGAGGCGACGGGTCAGCCCGTCACGCCTGCGGTGCAGGTCCTGACGCCGGACGAAGCCAAGAAGGCCCAGACGCCGGCCGTCTAGCCAGCGCCTCAGACCTCGAGCGCGGCGGCCGGAACGATGGTGACGCTCTCGCCACAGCCGCAGGCGTCGGTCTGGTTCGGATTGCGGAACACGAACTTGGACGCCAGACGGGTGGTCTCGTAGTCAATCTCGGTGCCGATCAGGAACAGCACGGCCTTGGGGTCGATCAGGACGGTGACGCCTTGGTCCTCGACCACCTCGTCCAGCGGCGCGATCTCTGTGGCGTAGGCGAAGGTATATTCCTGACCCGCGCAGCCGCCGTTCTTCACCCCGATCCGCAGACCGACGTAGCTTTCCTCGGCATTGGCCATGATCTCGCGCACGCGTTCGGCGGCCGCCTCGGTCAGGGTCACGACCTTGGGGCGGGGACGGCGGGCGCGGGGGGCGGTCTGCAGGTCGGTCATCGCGTCCTCAGAACATGTTCAGGGCCAGCTTGGCCTCGTCGCTCATCTTCGATGAATCCCACGGCGGGTCGAAAACCAGATTGGCCTTGGCCGACTTCACGCCGTCCACCTTCTTGACTGCATCCTCGACCCAGCCGGGCATCTCGCCGGCGACGGGACAACCGGGAGCCGTCAGGGTCATGTCGATGAGCACGTCGCGGTCGTCGTTGACGTCCACCTTGTAGATCAGGCCCAGCTCATAGATGTCGACCGGGATTTCCGGGTCATAGACGGTCTTCAGCGCCTCGATCAGGTCGTCGGTCAACTGGTCCAGCTCAGCCTGCGACAGGGCGCTCTTCTGCGGCTCCGCCCAGTTGTCGGCGAAGGTCTCGCTTTCGGTGATCTTGGCGTCGTCGGTCATCGTCACACAAAGAATTCCCGCGCCTTGATCAGCGCGTCCACGAAGGCGTCGGCGTCCTCGCGGGTGTTATATAGGGCGAAGGAGGCGCGGGTGCTCGACGTCACGCCCAATCTTTTCGCCAGCGGCTCGGCGCAGTGGAGTCCGGCCCGCACGGCGACGCCGTAACGGTCCATGATCTGGGCGATGTCGTGGGCATGGGCGTCCTGCACGGCGAAGGTCAGGATGGCCCCCTTCCCGTCCGCTTCGCCCAGCACCCGCAGCCAGTTCAGCCCCTCCAGACGCGCGCGCGCGTGGGCGTAGAGGGCGTTTTCGTGCGCCGCCACGGCCGCCCGGTCGAAGCCCGACAGCCAGTCCAGCGCCGCGCCCAGGCCGATGGCCTCCAGGATCGGCGGGGTGCCGGCCTCGAACCGATGCGGCGGCTTCGCATAGGTCACGGCGTCGCGGGTGACCGTCTCGATCATCTCGCCCCCGCCCTGATACGGCGGCAGGGCCTCCAGCGCCTCGGCGGTTCCATACAGGGCGCCGATGCCGGTCGGGCCATAGAGCTTGTGTCCGGTCAGGACATACCAGTCGCAGCCGACGGCCTGTACGTCCGGCGTGGCGTGGACCGCACCCTGGCAGCCGTCGATCAGAACCTGAGCCCCGGCCGCATGGGCCAGTCGGGTGATCTCGGCGATCGGGTTCACCGTGCCCAGGACGTTAGACATGTGGGTGACCGCGACCATCCGCGTCTTCGGGCCTAGCAAATCCGCATAGGCCGCCATGTCCAGCGAGCCGTCGTCGAGGATCGGGATCCATTTCAGCACCGCCCCATGCCGCTCGCGCAGCAGGTGCCAGGGCACGATGTTGGAGTGGTGCTCCATCTCCGAGACGATGATCTCATCGCCGGGCTGGATCGACAGGCCCAACCCGTTGGCGACCAGATTGATCGCCTCGGTGCCGCCCTTGGTCCAGACGATGTTCTCCGGCGTCGGGGCGTTCAGGAAGCGGGCGACGCTCTCGCGCGCGGCCTCATAGGCCTCGGTCGCCTCGTTCGACAAGGTGTGCAGGCCGCGATGGACGTTGGCGTAACCGCCCTCCATCGTCGCTGTCAGGGCGTCGATCACCGCGCGCGGCTTCTGCGCCGAGGCGGCGTTGTCCAGATAGACCAGAGGCTTGCCGTTCACGGTCCGCGACAGGATGGGGAACTGGGCGCGGGCGGCATGGACATCAAAGCCCTTCCCCCTTGATGGGGGAAGGGTTGGGATGGGGGTGACACCGGTTGAAGCGGTCTCTGCGTTTTGATCCAGGATCGACGGCGACGCATCGCTCGACGGCGACCCGACGGAAAGCCTGTCACCCCCAACCCCAGCCCTTCCCCCATCGAGGGGGAAGGGAGCTCGCCCGGTCTCGATCACAGCCGCGCCTCCAACCACGTCCGGACGACATCCCGCGCGCCCTCGTGCGCGATGCGGTCCACGACCTCGATCAAAAACGCCTGCGTCAGAAGCGCCCGCGCCTCCTCCAGCGGAATGCCGCGCTGCTGCATGTAGAACAGGGCGCTCTCGTCCAGATTGCCGACGGTATTGCCGTGCGCGCACTGGACGTCGTCGGCGTAGATCTCCAGCTCCGGCTTGGCGTCCACCTCGGCGCGTTCACTCAGGATCAGGGCGTGGTGGCCCATGCGGGCGTCGGTGCCGTCCGCGCCGCGTTCGACGACGATCTTGCCCTGGAAGACCCCGCGCGCCGTTTCGCGCACCACGCCCTTGGTCAGTTGCGAGGTGACGCCGTTCTCGCACTCGTGACGGACGATGCTGGTCAGGTCCGTCTGGCGCGATCCCGACAGGGCATAGAGGCCGTCGATGCGGACGTCGGCGCCCTCCCCGCCATGAGCGAGGGTCGTGGTCTGGCGTTGCAGCCTGGCGCCCGTGGCGATGGTCGTCTGGCGATAGGTCCCGCCCCGGGCCACCTTCACGTCGATGTCGGTGATGGAGATGGCGTCATCTGGCTCCTCGACCAGCACTACCCGCGTCACCTCGGCGCCCGAGGCCACGTCGATGTCGAGCCGGTTGTGGGCGACGTAGGCCGAGCCGGTCCCCTCGTGGGTTTCCAGCAGCAGCAGCTTGGCGCCCGGGCGCGCCACGACTCGGGCGGCGGCCGTGTGGCCCGTGCCCTCGGCCTGGGAGATGAAGCGCAGACGCAGGGTTTGTTCGCCCGAGGCGATGAAGTCGGTGACGCCGACCGCGCGGCCGTTGGCGAAGACGATCGCCTCCCCGCCCAGGTCGTAGAAGGGTCCGGGCGGTCCAATCGCCGTCGTCGGCGACGGTTCAGGCGCCTCGCGCAGGTATCGGCGCAGGTCGCTGTATTTCCAGGCCTCCACCCGCCGGGACGGGAAGGTCGCGGCGTCGGTCAGGTCGATCATGGGCTGAACGGTCATGCCGCCTGCGGCAGGTATTTGTCGTACCCTTCCGCCTCCAGCTGCAGCGCCAGTTCCGGGCCGCCCGAGGCGACGATGCGGCCGGCGGCCAGCACATGGACCCGGTCGGGTTTGATGTAGTCGAGCAGGCGCTGATAGTGGGTGATGACCAGCATGGCGCGGTCGGGGCTGCGCAGGGCGTTCACCCCCTCCGACACGATCCGCAGGGCGTCGATGTCGAGGCCGGAATCGGTCTCGTCGAGGATCAGCAGCGACGGCTCCAGCAGGGCCATCTGCAGGATCTCCATCCGCTTCTTCTCACCGCCCGAGAAGCCGACGTTCAGCGGCCGCTTCAGCATGTCGAAGTCCATCTTCAGCGCCTGCGACGCCGCCTTGACCATCTTTAGGAAGGCCGGGGCGGACACCTCGTCTTCGCCGCGCTGGCGACGCTGCGCGTTCAGCGCCGTGCGCACGAAGGTCAGGGCCGGCACCCCGGGGATCTCGATCGGATACTGGAAGGACAGGAACACGCCCTGCGCGGCCCGCTCGGCCGGCTCCAGACCCAGCAGGTCCTGACCGTTCCATTCGACGGAGCCTTCCGTCGCCTCATAGCCCGGCCGGCCCGACAGGGCGTAACCCAGCGTCGACTTGCCGGCCCCGTTCGGCCCCATAATGGCGTGCACCTCGCCGGCGGGAACGTCGAGCGTCAGCCCCTTGAGGATCGGCTTGTCGCCGACGGATACGTGGAGGTTGGAGATGGAGAGCATTATTCAGTCAGTCGTTCGGGGTGGGATGAACAGCGCTCAGATCCTGCCGAGCGTCGTAGAAGGCGATGATGCGAATGCCGTTCGGGCGTTCGCGATAGACGATGATCTTCTTCCAGTCGGCCGCGCTCCATTCCAGAAGCCCGGGCCAGCGGGACAGATGACCTTGGTGGGGATGCTCGGCCAAACGCCAGAGAGTGGCCTTGATCTCCGTTTCCGCCCGATCCGCCGCCGCCAGGCTGTGTTCGTCCAGACGGTCAAGAAATTCAGAGAAGGCATTCAGCGCAGGCTCGGACCATTCGAAATCCTTCACCGCGCACGACGCGCCGCAAGTCGGGCGTTCGCCTCCTCGTTAGAAACGATCCGGCCCTCTCGCTCCGCCGCCAAACCCGCCTCGATCTGCGCGATCTGATCCACCGATAGCGGCGCGCCACGGTGAGCCTCGTTGTCCATGATGAAACCTTCGGCAGCCGAGGCGATGAATTCGCCGACGGGCATCCCGATCTCGGCCGCCGCACGCTTCAGCCGGTCAGCGGTGTCTTCCCGAAAAGGAACGGCAATCGTTTCCATCAGACTGTCCTCGACACCGTGATCAGACCGGATTTCTCGATGATACCACGCGCCAGCCCCATGATGGCGTGCATCTCGTCCGCCGGGACGTCGAGCGTCAGGCCCTTGAGGATCGGCTTGTCGCCGACGGTGACGTGGAGGTTAGAGATGGAGAGCATTGGTCAATTCGTTCGGTCTGAGAGACCGCGCCTTAATTCTTTGAGATGATGCGCCCGGCGGGACGCTTGAATTTTTCCTATCAGCCAACCGAGAGTCATCCCGGAAAAGAACAGGACTACGCAGACAATCAGGATCGGCCGCGCCGGTGACCAGTTCCAAAGGGCCCCACTCAGGATCATTCCAAGGAAGCCGAATGCTGCAGCCGCGATCGCTACCCCCTGAATCTTGTTAAGCCGCTGCCCGAGCGAACTGGCCGACGCCGCCACCCAAGCCTGTCTTTGCAAGCGTTGTTCTTCCCATGCTGGATCTAGATCGAAGTCATGCTCAGCGCCTGTCCTAAGTGCCTGAATAATCGCTTCGTCAGAAAAACCCATATCCTTCCAAGCTCTAACGAGTCCTTGGACGAAGACGTCTAGCGTTGCGGCGACCTCCAACGGCGGCCTGGTTTCGTGCAGTTCCGTCAGATCCTCTTCGATACTTTGCGCGAGCACTAGCATGTCCCGCCGCCAACGATGCTTGACCGCCGTCATCCGACGGACCCTTCCAGACTGATCGCCACCAGCTTCTGCGCCTCGACGGCGAACTCCATCGGCAGCTTCTGCATCACGTCGCGGACGAAGCCGTTGACCAGCAGGGCCACCGCCTCTTCCTGCGACAGGCCGCGCTGCTGGGCGTAGAAGAGCTGGTCGTCGGACAGGCGGGTCGTCGTCGCCTCGTGCTCCAGCTGGGCCGAGCCGTTGCGGGCCTCGATATAGGGCACCGTGTGGGAGCCGCAGTCGCCGCCGATGAGCAAGGAATCGCACAGGGTGAAGTTGCGCACCCCCGTCGCCTTCGGATGCACCGACACCAGCCCGCGATAGGTCGAGTCCGACTTTCCCGCCGAGACCGCCTTGGCGATGATCCGGCTCTTCGAGTTCTTGCCCAGATGGATCATCTTGGTGCCGGTGTCGGCCTGCTGATGTCCGTTGGTGATGGCGATGGAATAGAACTCGCCCGAGCTATCCTCCCCCTTGAGGATGCAGGACGGGTATTTCCACGTCACCGCCGAACCAGTCTCCACCTGGGTCCAGCTGACCTTGGACCGGTCGCCGCGGCAATCGGCGCGCTTGGTGACGAAGTTGTAGATGCCGCCCTTGCCCTCGGCGTCGCCGGGGTACCAGTTCTGGACCGTCGAATATTTCACTTCGGCGTCGTCCAGGGCGACGATCTCGACCACGGCCGCGTGCAACTGGTTCTCGTCACGCATCGGCGCGGTGCAGCCCTCGAGGTACGAAACGTAGCTGCCCTTGTCGGCGATGATCAGCGTCCGCTCGAACTGGCCCGTCTGGCTCGCATTGATGCGGAAATAGGTCGACAGCTCCATCGGGCATTTCACGCCCGGCGGGATGTAGACGAACGATCCGTCCGAAAAGACCGCGCTGTTCAATGCGGCGAAATAGTTGTCCGAGACCGGCACGACCGATCCGAGATATTTCCTCACCAGATCAGGATATTCCCGCAAGGCCTCGGAAATCGGCATGAAAATCACGCCGACCTTGGCCAGCTCGGCCTTGAAGGTGGTGACCACGCTGACGCTGTCGAACACGGCGTCCACGGCGTACTTCGGCGCGCCCTCGACGCCCGCCAACACGGCCTGTTCGCTCAGCGGAATGCCCAGCTTCTTGTAGATTTCCAGGATTTCCGGATCGACCTCGTCCAGCGACTTGGGCCCGTCCTTCTTCTTCGGCGCCGCGTAATAGAACAACGACTGGTAATCGACCGGCTCATACTTCACCGACGCCCAGGTCGGTTCCTCCATCGCCAGCCAGCGCTCATAGGCGGCCAGGCGCCATTCCAGCATCCACTCCGGCTCGCCCTTCTTCTCGGAGATGAAGCGGACGATGTCGGCGTTCAACCCGCGCGGGGCGAACTCCGTGTCGATGTCGGACGTGAAGCCATGCTCGTATTTCTCGAGGGCGGCGACGGCGTCGATGGTTTCCTGAACGGCGGCCATTAGGCGGCCCTCTCCTGTCGTCTGGCGCGCCAGGCGCCGTAAGCTTCAGTCCAGACGTCCGCGAAACGGACCCAGTCGGCTTCGGTCGTGGCCCAGCCGCCCGAGGCGCGGATGACGCCGCCGGCCAGCCGCGACTGGCCCATGGCCTCCAGCACCGGCGACTTCGCCACCTTGCCGGATGAACAGGCCGACCCCGCCGAGACCATGACCCCCGCCAGGTCCAGGGCCATGACCTGCATGGAACTGGGCCAGTCCTCGACGGCGGCCGACAGGACGTTGGGCAGGATCCAGGCGCCGGGCCCGATCGCCTCGGCGCCGATGGCCTCCATCCGGGCCAGGGCCGCATCGCGCCACGGCTGCTGACGCGCGATGGCGTCGAAGTCGTTCAGGGCCGTCTCGGCCGCCGCGCCGAAACCGGCCACCGCCGCGACATTCTCGGTGCCCGCGCGCATGCCGCGTTCCTGGCCTCCGCCGCGCAGGTCAGGCGTCAGGGTCCGACCCGTGATATTCACCACCGCGCCCACGCCCTGAGGGCCACCCAGCTTGTGCGCCGACAGGGCCCACGTGTCGCCCATGCCGCGCACGTCCGTCGGCATACGCCCGACCGCCTGCACCGCATCGACATGCAGCCATGCGCCGAAGCGACGGCAAACCTCGGCCACCTCAGGGACGGTCTGCACCACCCCGGTTTCGCTGTTCGCGAACTGGACGACGACCAGGGCGGGGTCGCCCGACTGCAGGCGCTCACCGATCTCGTCGACGACGACCAGACCATCCTCCTCGACCTCCAGCCATTCGATGGGCAGGCCCGTCGCGCGCACGGTCTCCAGCACGCTGGGATGTTCGGTCGGGCTGACGATCAGGCGACGAAAGCCCGCCGCGATGGCCGAATGGATGGCCAGGGCGTTGGCCTCCGTGCCCGATCCGGTGAAGGTCACATCCTGGGCCGAGGCGCCGACGAGGGCCGCGACCTGGCCTCGCGCCATTTCGACCCGCGCGCGCGCCTTCCGGCCCGCCGCATGGATGGACGACGGGTTTCCGACCTCGGCCAGCACGGTCGCCATGACTTGCAGCGCCTCATGCCGGAGCGGCGCGGAGGCGTTGTTGTCGAGATAGACCGTGTTCTGAGCGCCCTGGCTCATGCCGCCACCGAAACCGCTTCGGGCTCCGTGCTACGACGGCGTGCGCCGGTGCGGTTCATGACCACGTCCTCCAGCGACACGGCCGCCAGATAGCGATGTATCTCGTCGCCGAGATCCTCCCAGAGATTATGGGTGATGCAGCGCTCACCGGCCAGCATGCAGCCCTTGGGTGAGCCATGGGCCACGCAGCGGGTCGCGCGGATCGGTTCATCGACCGCCAGGACGATCTCGGCCACCACCGTCTCATGCGCCCCCTTGGCCAGACGATAGCCGCCGCCGGGGCCACGCACCGACTTCACAAGTCCGCTTTTCCTCAGACGCGCGAAGAGCTGTTCCAGATAGGACAATGAAATCTCTTGTCGGGCGGCGATCTCGGCCAGGGAGACGGCGCGCGACGTCCCGGCCTCTGCTCGACCGTGCTTGGCCAGATCGGCCATCGCCATGACGGCGTATCGTCCCTTGGTCGAGAGTCGCATCGGGGGCCTTCAAAAATCTCGCGCTTTTCGGGGCCTCTATGCTAAGACCCGCGCCTTCCCGAAGGCGGTCGCGCGCCGGCTGGACTTAGAAAGTCCTACCGCTGCGGTCAAGTATTACCCCGCCTCGAAACGACAGTTGAACGGATTCCAGAGCCCTATGCCTGAAGTCATCCTGCCCGGCGCATCCGGCCGCATCGAAGGCCGCTACTCCCCGGGCAAGCGCCCCAACGCCCCGATCGCCCTGATCCTGCACCCCCACCCCAAGGCGGGCGGGCACATGAACAACCCGGTGGCGGTGACCCTGTACCAGCTGTTCGTGAAGCGCGGCTTCGCGACCCTGCGCTACAATTCGCGCGGCGTCGGAAAGTCTCAGGGCGAGTTCGACAGCGGCATCGGCGAGCTGGCCGACGCCGCCACCGCCCTGGACTGGCTGCAGGCCAACAACCCCGCCGCCACCCAGACCTGGGTCGCCGGCTATCAGTTCGGCGCCTACATCGGCATGCAACTGCTGATGCGCCGCCCGGAGACGGACGGCTTCATCTCGGTGTCCCCGCCGTCGAACATGTATGATTTCAGCTTCCTGGCCCCCTGCCCGGCGTCGGGCCTGTTCCTGCACGGCACGGCCGACACCATCGTGCCGCCGATCGAGGTCGAGCGCGTGGTCAACAAGCTGCGCACCCAGAAGGGCATCGTCCTCGACTATGAGCTGGAGGACGGCGCCAGCCACTTCTGGCAGGACCATATCGACGCCGTGGACCGCCGCGTGGGCCTGTATCTGGATAAACGCCTGGAAGCCGAGCCGGCATAGCAGCCCCGCCCTGACCGTGTTAATCTGACCAACTAACTGGTCAGGAGCCCGTGGTGGAACGGATCAATCTGGCGGACGCCAAGGCGCATCTGAGCGAACTCGTGACCCGGGCCTCGCAGGGTGAAGAGATCGAGATCGTGCGACGCGGCAAGCCGGTCGCGCGCCTGACGCCGCCCCTCATCACACCGAAGCCGAAGAAGGCGTTCGACTGGGCCGCTCTGGAGCAGGCGGTTTCGGCCATGACGCCGCAGGAAGAAAGTGCGGGGGACTTCATGCGGCGGCTGCGCGACAGCGGCTACTAGTGTTCTACCTCGACGCCTCGCTTCTGGTCGCGGCCGTCACCGCCGAGCCTCGACATGCCTTCGCGAAGGATTGGCTTCGACAGCATCAGTCTGAGCTCTCCATCAGCAGTTGGTGTCTGACGGAGGTCGCTTCCGCCCTGTCCCTCAAGGCGCGGACCGGGCAGATCACGCCGCATGATCGATCGGTCGCCGCGCGACAGATCGAACTGATGCGAAACACGTTCCTTCTTAGCGCGCCGATCGAGGAGACTCACTTCTTCGCCGCCACGCGATTCATCGGCAGAACCGACAAACTGCGTGCCGGCGACGCCCTCCATCTGGCGATCGCTGCCGACTACGGCTTGGAAGTCGTGACACTGGACAGGGGCATGGCAGAGTCAGCCGCGACGCTTTCGGTCGATTGCATGTTGCTGTGAATTTCAGCGATCCGGTTTCGATACCGCTCCGGTCAGTTCGTGCGCCCGCACGCACCAGACGACGCTGACGATCATCAGGACGATGGCGACGATCTCCAGCGCCGTCGGCCCGCGGCCCTCCCACAGGAAGCCGTAACCGAAGGCGAACAGGGTCTCGAAGACGATCATCTGGCCCAGCATCGACAGGGGCAGCAGACGGCTGGCCTGATTCCACAGGGCGTTGCCCAGGATCGAGGCGAAGACCGCCACGCCGAGACTGACGCCCGCCAGCCGCATCCACTGGTCGGCGTTCGCCGGCAGGCCGAACACCACCGCCGGGATCACCAGCAGCAGGGCCAGACCGCCGGTCACGACCCCGGTCAGCAATGACCAGTCGTGGGCCGAGACGTGCGGCAGGCGCGCCATCCACCGGCTGTTGCCGATGGCGTAGATCGACCAGGAGACCAGAGCGGCCAAGGCGCAGGCCAGGCCGATCAGGGTCCGCTGCAGGTCGCCCTCCGGCGCGGACCCGCGGTCGCCATGGCCGCCCTGTCCGTGAAACGCGCCCCAGCCGATCAGCGCGACCGCGACGGCCGCCAGCAGGATCGGCGGCGCGGACCGGGTCAGCGAGGGCGCATCGGGATCGCGCAGGCCCCAGACCGCGACCGCGACAGGCACCATCCCGACGATCAGGGCGGAGGCCGCGACGCCGGCCAGATGCACACTGACCACGAGGAACAGGTAATAGACGATGTTCCCGGCCAGGCTCAGCCAGACCAGGCCGCGCCAGGACGCGGCGTCGATCGCGCCCTTCACCCGACCCCAGCGCGGCGCCAGCATGGCGGCGGCGATCAACCCATAGGCCAGGTACCGCGCCGCGCTCATCAGCATGGGCGAGGCCTCTGGCGCGACCTTCGGCGCGAGGAAGACCAGCCCCCACAGGGCGCCCGCGCCCAGTCCGCAAGCGACACCGGCCAGCCTGCCGCTGGACGTGGTCACTGGCTCAATACAGCAGGAACGGCTTGCGTTCCTCCATCCACGCCGCCTCGTCCAGCAGGGCGACAGCGTCGAGGTCGGCGGGCGTGGCGGCGGGGTCATCGACCCATTCGCGCAGGATCGGCGAGCCGTTGATCACGTCGATGGGCAGCTTGCCGAAGGCGTATTCGTAGGGGAAGTCCCGCCACAGGTCGTAGTCGGGCCAGAGCCGCCGGATCGCCTTGAACGCCAGGGCCTGAACCCGCCAGGGCCTGAAGGCGGCATGGTCGTAATGCGGATCGTCGACGTGGATCTGCACCCCGCTGCACAGCTGGCCGACGTGTTTGTGGAAGGTCGGCTGGAACCAGAAGTCACGCAGGACGCAGCCCTTGATCCAGTCGGGGGCCAGGGCCTTCATCTCTGCGATGACGGCGCGGGCGTCGATGTCTGGTGCGCCGAACAGCTCCAGCGGCCGGGTGGTGCCGCGTCCCTCGGACAGGGTCGCCCCCTCCAGCATGACGGTGCCGGCATAGGCGCGGGTCATGGAGACATTGGGCGCATTGGGACTGGGGTTGATCCAGCTGCGTTCGCTGAGTGGCCAGCCATAGCCCGGGGCCGCCTCGGGGTCCCAGCCCTGCATCTCGATGACGCGGTAATCGACGTCGAGCTTGAAGTGGTCGATGAACCAGTGCCCCATCTCGCCCAGGGTCATGCCGTGGCGCATCGGCATGGGGCCGGCGCCGACGAAGCTTTCCCAGCCCGGCCGCAGGGTCAGCCCCTCGACCGGCCGCCCGGCGGGGTTCGGTCGATCCAGCACCCAGACCGTCTTGCCATGCTCGGCGGCGGCCTCCAGCACATAGAGAAGCGTCGTCACGAAGGTGTAGATGCGGCAGCCGACGTCCTGAAGGTCGATCAGGATGATGTCGAAGGTGCTCATCGACTGGCCGCTGGGCCGCCGCACCTCGCCGTACAGGCTGAAGACCGGGATGTTATGCACCGGATCGGTCTCGTCCGGCGTCTCCATCATATTGTCCTGCAGATCGCCCTTCATCCCGTGCTGGGGCCCGAAGGCGGCGGTCAGCCGGATGCCCGGAATGGCGGCCAGGGCGTCTATGGAATGGGTCATATCCGCCGTCACCGAGGCCGGATGGGCCAGCAGGGCGACGCGCCGCCCCATCAGCTCAGCCTGGAGCTCGGGTTCGGAGATCAGGCGGTCGATGCCGAATTTCATGGCATTTCGTTTCCAGCGGGTTCAGGCGCCGGCAGGACCAGCGTGAACGAGTCGGGATGATGAAAGTCCGGCTTATCCGACGGGTGGGCCAGCGCCCAATAGGTCTTGTCGCCCTTGATGTCTTCGATGACGGCGGAAAAGCCGAGACGGTCCGCACCATCGGGCAGATCGATCCGTCCTTCGAGCGCGACATAGTCCGATCCGCCGTCCAAACCATCAACAAAGACAGTTTCTTCCGCAGCGCCCATGCCTTCACGGTAGCCGGTGAAGCGGTAGGATGCCCACTGGCCCGACGGAGACAGGTTGAACTCCCGATACCCGCCGTCCGTGCTGACGAAGGCCTCAAAGCATGTCTGCTTCCAGAGCTCATCGGCCCGGCCCGGCGACATCGTCCGAGGCCATTGGATCAGATCGGGATCGCCCTCGACAATGAAGCGAAGCCAAAGCTGAGTATCCCGGCGCTCATACTCGACCGTGATGACTGTCGGCGATGCAGAGTGTGAAGCAGGATGTGGAATGAGGATGGCGCTTGGCATCGGCCGATCTCACCGGCCCAGCAGATACAGGCCGAAGATCAGCACGATCGTCCCGGCCAGCAGCAGCGTCGGGGTCAGAAGGATGATCCAGCCCAGCCGCGCATGACCCCGCCGCACCGCCATCAGGGCCGCGCCGCCTTGGAAAAGCACCGCCATGATCGCCGGCAGGAAGACCGAATTGAACCCCGTGCTGCCCGGCCCGAAGCCGATCAGGACCAGCCCGCCGAGCGTCAGGGCCGCGATGGCGATCCAGCCGATCAGCACGCGCAGGGCGGCCGGATTTCGGACTGGAATGGCCATGGGGTCGTCTTTCGTCAGGAGCGGGTCACCTCTCTAATCGACCATGACGCCGCATAGCTTCAACCCCATTTCGGTTTCGGTTCGCCGATGGTCGGGCTTGACGGCCCCGCGCGCCGCGCCCTATCCAGCCCTCATGTTCGCCTTCATCGCCCGCCCCGGCCTGTATTACCGCCCGCTGATCTAGCGAGCGGCCCGCGAACCTGCGCCGCCTCATCCGGCGCGCAATCTGACAAGACGCCCGCCGGCATCCCTGCTAACGGAGCCGTCCATGACCGACACCGAATTCAAGTCCGACTTCCTGCGCACGCTCCAGGCGCGCGGCTATATCCATCAGGTGACCCACCCGGCCGAGCTGGACGCGGCGGCGGCTTCTGGCGTGGTCAGCGGCTACATCGGCTTCGACGCCACGGCGCCCAGCCTGCACGTCGGCAGCCTGATCCAGATCATGATGCTGCGCCGGCTCCAGCTGGCGGGCGGACGGCCCGTGGTCATCATGGGCGGCGGCACGACCAAGGTCGGCGACCCGACCGGCAAGGACGCCTCTCGCCCGCAACTGACCGACGAGACGATCCAGTCCAACATCGCCTCCATTCGGACCGTATTCGAGAAATTCCTGACCTTCGGCGACGGCCCGACCGACGCCATCATGATCGACAACGACGCGTGGCTGTCGAAGTACGGCTACATCCAATTCCTGCGCGACTACGGCACCCATTTCACGGTCAACCGCATGCTGGCGTTCGACTCGGTCAAGCTGCGGCTGGAACGCGAGCAGCCGATGACCTTCCTCGAGTTCAACTACATGCTGATGCAGTCGGTGGACTTCCTGGAGCTGAACCGGCGGCATAACGTGACGCTGCAGATGGGCGGGTCGGACCAGTGGGGCAATATCGTCTCGGGCGTCGACCTGGTGCGCCGCGTGGACCAGAAGGCCGCCTTCGGCCTGACCACGCCGCTGCTGACCACGGCCTCGGGCGGCAAGATGGGCAAGACGGCGCAAGGCGCCGTCTGGCTGAACGCCGAACAGCTGAGCCCCTATGACTACTGGCAGTTCTGGAGGAACGCCGAGGACGCCGACGTCGGCAAGTTCCTGCGCCTGTTCACCGACCTGCCGCTGGACGAGGTCGCCCGGCTGGAGGCCCTGCCCGGCGCCGAGATCAACGACGCCAAGAAGGCGTTGGCCGACGCCGCCACGACCCTGCTGCACGGGGCGGATGCCGCCGCGACCGCACGGGCCGCGGCCGAGAGCGCCTTCGAGAAAGGTCAGCTCTCGGCCGATCTGCCGACCGTCGAATTGCCGCGTGACGAGGTCATCGGGGCCATGATCGCCGCCGTCCTGACCAAGGCCGGCCTCAGCGCCTCCAACGGCGAGGCCCGGCGTCTGGCCCAAGGCGGCGGATTGCGCCTGAACGACGAAGCCATCGCCGACGGCGCGCGGCTGATCGAGGCTTCCGATGTTAATGCCGACGGGGTCTTCAAACTCGCCGCCGGCAAGAAGAAGATCGTTCTGGTCCGCCCTACCTAGCTCCGCTCATGCCAGCGAAAGCGGGGACCCAGTGCTTTCGTGAGACACGATGCGCGGGATTGATCGGCAGGGCCGGACCAGAAACACCGGAGCGTCCAAAGAACTGGGTCCCCGCTTTCGCGGGGATGAGCGGATAGGGAATATCCATGACCGAGATCACTGAAGGCTCAAAGGCCCCCGCCTTCGACATGCCGACGCATGACGGCGGTCGCGTTTCGTCCGAGGGGCTGAAGGGCAAACCCTTCGTCCTCTACTTCTATCCCAAGGCTGACACGCCCGGCTGCACGACGGAGGGACAGGATTTCACCGCCCTCCTCCCGCAGTTTCAGGCGGCGGGCGCGACGGTGATCGGCGTGTCGCGCGATCCGGTGAAGACGCTGGCCCGGTTCGCCGCCAAGCGCGAGCTGGGCGTGGTCCTGGCCTCGGACGAGGACGGCGCCGTCACCGAAGCTTTCGGCGTCTGGGGCGAGAAGACCCTGTATGGACGCGTCTATATGGGCATCGAGCGCGCGACCTTCCTGATCGACGGCGACGGCGTCATCCGTCAGGCGTGGCGCAAGGTTTCGGTCAAGGGCCACGCCCAGGCCGTGCTCGACGCAGTCGCCGGCCTGTAGTCGGCGACCGGCGGTCGGAAAGTCCGTCTTGCCATCCCGCCCTGCCCGTCCGTAACTGTCGCGGTCCTGGCGGGGCGTAGGTCCCGCCTCACGCGTGGCCTCATTGTGGGAGAGCACCATGTTCAACAAGAGCAAGCCTGGCGACCCGACCGGCCTGTCCATCCCCCGGGTTCCGGAACCGCCGAGGAACCCGGACGTCCCCCATTCCCCGGACAGCCCCGGCGCGCACGAACCGGTGCGTCAGTCGGCGCCCCGCTCGACCAACCTCTCGACCCTGTCGGCGGGCGTGAAATATGAGGGCAACATCTCGGGCGGCGGCGACCTTCACGTCGAAGGTTCGCTGAAGGGCGATATCCACGTGGGCCGGGTCGTCATCGGCGACGGCGGCGTGGTCGAGGGTTCGATCACCGCGGATCTGGTCGAAATCCGGGGCCGGGTCTCGGGGACGATCACGGGCAAGTCGGTCAAACTCTACGGCACGGCTCGGGTCGAGGGCGATATCACCCAGGAACAGCTGGCCGTCGAACAGGGCGCCTGGTTCCAGGGGCGGTCCATCCAGGCCAAGCGCGAACCCGCCATCATCCAGACCCCCGCAGCGGCGCCTGCCGAGAGGCCGGAGCGCTACCAGCCCGAAAAGCCGGTCGCGCCCGCCCTGCCCGGCGCCAAGCCCGCGGCCTGAGGACTAGTCGGTGACGCTGCCGCGCGTCTCGCCGACCCGGGCGGCCAGGGCCGCGCCCATGAACTGGTCCAGATCGCCGTCCAGGACGCCCGCCGTATCCGAGGTCTCGACCTCGGTGCGCAGGTCCTTGACCATCTGATAGGGCTGCAGGACGTAGGAGCGGATCTGATGGCCCCAGCCGATGTCGGTCTTGGCGTCCGCCAGGGCCTGGGCCGCCGCCTCGCGCCTCTGCAGTTCCAGCTCGTAGAGGCGGGCGCGCAGCATCTTCCACGCCATCTCGCGGTTCTGGTGCTGTGAACGGCCGGCCTGACAGGCGACCACGGTGTTGGTCGGGGTGTGGGTCAGACGCACGGCCGAGTCGGTCTTGTTGATGTGCTGACCGCCGGCGCCCGAGGCGCGATAGGTGTCGGTGCGCACATCCGCCGGATTGATGTCGATCTCGATGGTGTCGTCCACGACCGGCGACACGCCGATGGAGGCGAAGGAGGTGTGCCGCTTGGCCGCCGCGTCATACGGGCTGATGCGGACCAGACGGTGGACGCCTGATTCCGACTTCAGCCAGCCATAGGCGTTGGGGCCCGAGACCAGGATGGTGGCCGACTTGACCCCCGCCTGTTCGCCCTCTTCATAGGCCTCGATCTCGACCTCATAGCCGTGGGCCTTGGCCCAGCGCGAATACATCCGCAGCAGCATGCCGGCCCAGTCGTTGGACTCGGTGCCGCCGGCGCCGGAGTTGACCTCCAGATAGGCGTCGTTGCCGTCGGCCTCGCCGGACAGCAGAGCCTCCAGCTCGGCGCGGGCGGCGCGTTCCTTGATTCCCCGCAGCGACGCGCGCGCGTCTTCCAGCGCGGCCTCGTCGCCCTCTTCATCCGCCATCTCGGCCAGCATCACCCCGTCCTCGAGGTCCTGCTCCATGGCCTTGACGGTGTTGATCTTGGCTTCCAGCTGCGAGCGGTCGCGGCTGACGGCCTGGGCCTCGTCGGGCTTGTCCCACAGCGTCGGGTCCTCGACCCGCGCGTTCAGCTCATCGAGCTTCCTTAGAGCGACATCCCAGTCAAAGTCGCCTCCTGAGCAGAGCGACGCTCTGCTCGATGTCGGCCTTCATGGCCTCGACATCCGGTCTCATCGCGAACTCCTGCGATACGAAAGTGAGCGGCGGACATAGAGGCCCGCCGCCCAAAGGGAAAGGTCTGATCGAAGATCAGTAGAGGCCGCTGAGATCCTCGGCCGGCGGGCGCTGGGGTTGCGGCGGCGGGGGGGCGGCCGTGGGCGGGGCCGCCGCGGCCGGGGTTTCACCGCCGGCCTCGAGCTCTCGCCGGACCACCTCATTATAGTTCTGCGGACCGACAGGCAGGGCGGGATCGACCGGCGCCTGTTCCTCGCGCTGGCGTTCGGTGCCGGGACGGAAGGCCTCCTCGACGCCGTTGACCATCCGGAAGATCGCATTCTTGGGCCGTACGAAGGGCCGGGCGGGCCGCGACTTCAGCGCCGTCTGCATGAACTGGTTGAAGATCGGCACCGGAGTGGTGGCCCCGGTTTCTCCGGAGCCCAGCGAGCGGTTGTCGTCGAAGCCGATGAAGACCCCGACCACGATGTCCGACGAGAAGCCGACGAACCAGGCCGAGCGATAGTCGTTGGTGGTGCCGGTCTTGCCGCCGATCCAGCGGCCGAGGCCCCGGGCGCTGGCGGCCGTGCCGCGCTGGATCACGCCTTCCAGCATGGAACTGATCTGATAGGCGGTGATCGGGTCGAGCACCTGCTGGCCTCGCGGATCGAGGCGCGGCGAGGGCTGGCCGCTGAAACCCCGGCCGCATTCGCGGCAGTTGCGACGGTCCGCGCGCCAGACGGTCTCGCCATTCCGGTCCTGGACGTAGTCGATCAGATAGGGCTCGACGCGGCGCCCGCCGTTGACGAAGGCGGCGTAGGCGGCGGTCATCTGATAGGGCGTCACCTCGCCCGCGCCGAGGGACACGGAGAGGTTCGGCTGCAGCCCCTCCAGACCCATGCGGGCCGACTGATCGACGATCTTCCTCATCCCGACGGCCGAGGCCAGGCGCACGGTCATGACGTTGCGCGACAGCTCTAGCCCCCGCCGCAAGGTCTGGGGGCCGTAGTATTCCCGGCTGTAGTTCTCCGGCGACCAGCGCTGGCCGTTGGGGCCGCCCGCAAAGCTGATGGGGGCGTCCAGCACGATGGAGGCCGGGGTGTACTCGCCCTCCAGCGCCGTGGCGTAGACGAAGGGCTTGAACGCCGAGCCGGGCTGGCGCTTGGCCTGGGTGGCGCGGTTGAAGCTGCTGAGGGCGTAGGAATAGCCTCCGACCATGGCCAGGACCCGGCCCGACTGGGGTTCGATGGCGACGAGGGCGCCGTTGACCGCCGGGATCTGTTTCAGGGCGAACTGACCGCCTCTCGGCTCCACGAAGATGAGGTCCCCGCGCTTCAGGCCGCGTCCGGCGTTGGCCCAGGCCACGTCGGCGCCGATCAGGCTGCCGGTGTCGCCGTCGCGGGCGGTGACGATCTGGACGCTGCCGCCCGAGGCCGCCGTGACGGCCGCCGCGCGCCAGGCCCGGCGTTCCGGCGGAGCCGACTTCTTCAGGGCTGCGGCCTGCCAGCCTTCGGCAAAGTCCGTCTGGCCCCAGGCGCCGCGCCAGCCGTGGCGACGGTCGTAGCTCTCAAGCCCCGTCATCAGGGCGTCGCGCGCCGCCGTCTGAAGCGCCGGGTCGAGGGTCGTGCGCATGTAGAAGCCGCCGGCGTTCAGCGTCTCGCCGATGTCCTTGTTCAGCAGGGCCTGGCGACGCGCCTCCTCCACGAAGAAGTCGGCGTCCTGATACTGGGCCCTGCGGGGGGCGTCCTGGGCGCCGAGGGGGCGCGCCTGGGCCGCCAGCATGTCCGCCTGGGACAGCCAGCCCGCCTGGGCCATCTCACCCAGCACCCAGTCGCGACGACCCTTGGCCGCGCCGGGGTGGCGTTTGGGGTGATAGTTGTTCGGCCCCTTGGGCAGGGCGGCCAGGAAGGCGGCCTGGTCCGGCGTCAGCTGGTTCAGCGACTTGCCGAAGTAGTTGTAGGCGGCCGAGGCCACGCCATACGACCGGTAGCCGAGGAAGATCTCGTTCAGATAAAGCTCGAGAATCTGTTCCTTGGTCAGGGTCGCTTCGAGGCGGCTGGAGAGAATCGCCTCCTTCAGCTTGCGCCCGATGGTCGACTCATTGGTCAGCAGGACGTTCTTGGCGACCTGCTGGGTGATGGTCGATCCGCCCTCAAGGCGTCGCCCGGCGACGAAGTTGAAGATGTTCTTGAACATGGCCCGGCCGAGGCCGGACACGTCGATGCCGCCGTGCTGGAAGAAGTTCTTGTCCTCGGCGGCCAGGAAGGCGTGGATCACAGGCTCGGGGATCTGGTCGTAGGTGACGTAGATTCGGCGTTCGTCCGAGAATTCGCCGATCAGGGTGCCGTCGCCCGCATAGACCCGCGTCGCGGTTGGGGGACGATAGTCCGCCAGTTCGGAGGCGTCCGGCAGATCGTGGAACAGCCAGGCCGCATAGATCGCGACGACCAGGCCGGCCAGGGCGATCGCGCCCAACAGGCCGATGCCCGCCATCACGAACCAGCGTTCGGCAATCTTCACCAGGAACTCCAGACAGACCAATCCGTTCGCCGCCGACGGACGGGCGCAGCGTCTGGTTTAAACCGCGTCGCCCACGCGGGCTAGACAGCTTTTCGCCGGTCAAGCTCGGATCGGGCGGCCGCGACGGCGTCCGCATCCATTTCCGTCTGGGCGGCCATCCATTTCAGGTAGTCGGCGGGCACCTCGCTCCACGGCTTGCGCCGATGCTTGCCGAAGGGCACGACCGCAATGTCGCGTGGGGCGTTGGACCAGGCCAGAAGCTGATCGACGCTCGTTTCCTTCAATAGGTCCATCAGGATGTGGGCCGTGACCCAGGCGTCGGGACCGGCCCGGTGCGCCGGGCCGGCCAGGGCCGGATCGAGTCGAAAGCCCCGCCAGTAGCGCAACACCTGATTGGAGTGACCCGGCGCCTGGGGCCAGGCGGCCTTGGACGCTCTGACGGTGCATATCCACGGCAGGCCGCCCGTGGCCGTGTCGGCGATGAAGCTGCGCTCGAACCGCGCCGAATGGGCGACCATGACGTCGGCGGGTTCGGCGAACATGGCCCTCAGCGCGTATTCGTCGTAGTGCGGGTCGTCAGGGCTGAAATGCTCGGGCGTCAGGTGATGCACGGCCATGGCATGGACGGAAATCTCGCCGCGCGGCCGAAACAGCTTCGACACAGGCGGCAGGGCGCGCCAGCCTTCGCCGTCCGGCACGACATCGACGAAGCCGACCTCGATGATCTCCGAGAATCGGTCCCCGCCGGTGGTTTCCAGATCGACGACTCGAAGGCGCATGCCTTCCAGATAGGCGGAACCCGTGGCCCCCGCGAGAGGCCGGGCCCGTGACACGCCGGATCAGCCGCCTCGGCTGTCGTCGGCCGCGGCGACCTGAAGCGTTTCGGCGCCGTCGCGGAAGTAGCGGTCGATGCTTTCGGCCACCGCCCGCATCAGACGGGCGCGGCGGCGGCTGTCAGCCAGGAGCCGTTCGTCGTCGGGGTTGGTGATGAAGCCCATCTCCAGCAGGACCGCCGGCACGTCGGGGGCCAGAAGGACGGCCAGACCGGCGTCGCGGTGGCTGCGGCGCAGCATGGGATGGTCCGTACCCTCGACATGGCTGAGCAGGACGCGCGCGAACTGGGCCGAGCGGTTCTGGGTCGCGCGCTGGGTGAGGTCCAGCAGGATGCGATCCACCGAGGGATCACGACCCGGCAGGTGCAGGGAGCGGTGCCAGTTGTCGCTGCGCGTCACCTCGCGCACCGCGCGGGTCGCCCCCTGTTCCGACAGCGTATAGACGCTGGCGCCGCGCGTGGCCGGATCGGTCCCGGCGTCGGCGTGCAAAGAAATGAACAGGTCGGCCTTGGCCCGCTGGGCGATGCGCACCCGCTCATAGAGATCGACATAGGTGTCGTTGCTGCGGGTCATGACGACCCGATAGCGGCCCGTGCGCTCCAGCTCGGCCTTCAGGGCCAGGGCCGCCGCCAGGGTGATGGCGCTTTCGTTGTTGTCGGTCCCGCGCGCGCCCGGATCGCGCCCGCCGTGGCCGGCGTCGATGGCGATCAGGGGCTTGTCCGGCCGCACGGACGGCGACGTCGGCCGGGTGTTGGCCACGGCCGGCGTGCGAGCAGGCGTCGGGGCGCCCGCCCTCGCCTTGAGATCGACGACATAGCGATAGTTGGCCACCCCGTCGCCGGGAGGCAGGAGGAAGCGGCGTTCGATCTCGGCCGCCTTGGACAGTTCGAGTTGCACTCGCGACGCCGTGCCCGAGGGCGCCACGCGATAGCCGCGCACGAGGCCGGAACCGTCGCCGGACAGGCCGCGCCCGGGCGCGACCCCGGCCAGGGTCAGGACCACGCGACCGCCCTCGCCCGCCTCGACCACCGCCCCGCGCGCCGAGGCGCCGAGATCCAGGACGACGCGCGTCCGCTCGTCGTCGCCGCCGAAACGGATGCCGAACACATCGCCCGAGGCGCCGCCGGCGATGCCGCGGCCCCCAAAGAAGACGGCAGCACAAAGCACGATGAGGGCCAGGGCCGTCATCATCCACTCTCGCACCCCCCACAGGGCGGTTCTGGAAATCATGCTACCGATCATTCTGACGGGCGACCCACACTTTCGCTAAAGGCCACCTTCGCCCATTGGGGTTGGGATAGAGTTAAGCGACGAAACCTTTTCTTTCGGCTTCGGCATGCCTATGCTTGTGTCCGCTCGCGGAGTGTTCTCGCCTGCCGATCCCTTCGGCGCCGGGTGCGTGATCTCCGTCGGCGCTGACTTTCACCCATCCGATAACGCCGCGAGCCTGGCTCCTGGCGTTTGAAGACCGGCCCATGACGCCGCCGCAAATGGCGCGTTCAGGCCGAGGACCAACCAGACCCATGGGCCCTTTCGCCTGCGTTTCCGCCCGGCTCGACCGGATATCCGATCCGGCCTTCGCCGTGATCGCGCGCGGCATGACGCATCGCCCGGCCCCTCATCCCATTCGGCGAGCCGCCCAAGACCTCAAGACAGGTCCGGCCAGAGCGCGCCAGAGAGAGACCCTTCATGTCAAAGACGATGCTGATCGATGCGGCGCACCCGGAAGAAACCCGGGTCGCCATCGTGGACGGACGCCAGGTTGAGGAGTTCGACTTCGAGTCGAAAACCAAGCGCCAGCTGCGCGGCAACATCTACCTCGCCAAGGTCACCCGCGTAGAACCCAGCCTGCAAGCCGCCTTCGTCGAATACGGCGGCAACCGCCACGGCTTCCTGGCCTTCAACGAAATCCACCCGGACTACTACCAGATCCCGGTCGCCGACCGTGAAGCCATCATGGCCGAGGCGTCGTCCGACGAGGACGAGGCCGACGATCTGGGCCGCGAGAGCGATGACGGCGAGTCAGAGGGCGGCCTGGCCGAAGAAGAGCGTCTGAAACGGCGCCTGATGCGGCGCTACAAGATCCAGGACGTCATCAAGCGCCGTCAGATCCTGCTGATCCAGGTCGTCAAGGACGAGCGCGGCGCCAAGGGCGCGGCCCTGACCACCTGGTTGTCGATGGCCGGTAGATACTGCGTGCTGATGCCCAACACAGGCAAGGGCGGCGGCATCAGCCGCAAGATCACCAACTCCTCGGACCGTCGCCGGCTGAAGTCGGCCGCCGCCGCGCTGGACGTGCCCAAGGGCATGGGGCTGATCATCCGCACGGCCGGCGCCAAGCGGACCAAGGCCGAGATCAAGCGCGACTACGAATATCTGCTGCGTCTGTGGGAAACGATCCGCGAGACCACCCTCGCCTCCCATGCGCCCTCACTGATCTATGAGGAAGAGAATCTGGTCCGTCGCGCCGTGCGCGACATGTTCGACAAGGATTTCGACGGCATCCAGGTCCAGGGCGTCGAGGGCTTCAAGGAGGCGCGCGACTTTATGCGCGTGCTGATGCCGTCACAGGCCAGGAAGGTTCACCTCTATCAGGGCTCCAAGCCCCTGTTCGCCGCGAACGGGATCGAAGACGTTCTGACGGCCATCCACCAGCCGGTGGTGACGCTGAAGTCCGGCGGCTATCTGGTCATCAACCAGACCGAGGCCCTGGTGGCCATCGACGTCAACTCGGGCAAGGCGACCAAGGAACGCAACGTCGAACAGACGGCGTTCAAGACCAACTGCGAGGCCGCCGTGGAGGCCGCGCGTCAGCTGCGCCTGCGCGACCTCGCCGGGCTGGTGGTCATCGACTTCATCGACATGGACGAGTCCAAGAACAACCGGACCGTCGAACGCATCCTGAAGGAAGCCCTGTCGGAAGACCGCGCCCGCATCCAGATGGGCCGGATCTCGGCCTTCGGCCTGATGGAGATCAGCCGCCAGCGTCGCCGCCTGGGCGTGCTGGAGGGCGCCACCGAGGTCTGCCCCCACTGCCAGGGCGCCGGGCGTATCCGCTCGGCCGAATCGGCGGCCCTGATGGTGCTGCGCGCGGTGGACATCGAGGCCGGAAAGAACGGCGCGGGTTCGATCAACCTGCGCGTCTCCACCGCCGTGGCACTCTACATCCTGAACCACAAGCGGTCCTATCTGCAGGCCCTGCTGGAGCAGCGCGGCCTGAACGTCATCATCCAGATCGACGACAGCCTGGCCCAGGGTGAGAGCGCCATCGAGCGCACCGAGACCAACGAGGACTTCGTCGCGCCCGAGCCGGCCATCTCCCTGGCCGACCTCGACGACGACTTCGACGACAGCGCCTTCGCCGATGAGGACGAAGACGAGGACGACGAGGACGAGGACGAAGACGAAGCCGATCTGGAACGCGAGGACACCGACGACGACGAAGCCACGGGTCGCCTCGAGGTCGGCGGCGGGCGTGGTCGTCGCCGTCGCCGTCGCGGCGGACGTCGTGACGAGGAAGCTGGAGAGGCCGCCCCTGCGGTCGGCGAAGCCTCGGATGACGATGACGACAGCGAGAGCGGCCGTCGTCGCCGCCGCGGACGTCGTGGCGGGCGCCGTTCGCGCGAGGACGGAGACGCCCCGGCCGCTTCGGGTTCGGGCTTCTTCTGGGTGCGCGGCCGTACGCCGTCGCTGGACGACCCCTATGTCTGGTTCGACCCGATCAACCCGGCGCGCCCCGAGCGTTCGGCCCCGGCCGCCCGGGCCGAACTTCCCGGCGATGTCGAGGAACGGATCGGCGAGCGTCCCGAGGGTGAGACCCTGGAGCCGACCGGCAACGAAGGCGGCCGTTCGCGTCGCCGTCGTCGGGGTCGCGGTCGTGGCGGCGCCGAGGCGCAACCGCACGAGATCAAGGTCGAGGCCCGCGCCACCAACGAAGGCATGCCGCCGGACGGCTCGCCCGACACGCCGATGGCCGTGGTCCTGCCCGACGTCGAGGCCGAAGCCCCGGCGATCGCGGCCGAGCCCCAGCGCCGCCGTGTGCGCCGTCGCCCGGCCAGCGCCTCGGCCGCGACCACCGAGGTCGATCTGGACACGGCCATCGAGCCGAACGAAGCCGAGCCGACCACGCCGCCCGCCGAACTCGACGTGACCCCGGCCGAGGCCGCCGAGGTTGAGCCGCCGGTCGCGTCAGAACCGGATGCCGAACCGACCCCGGAGCCGGTTTCGGCGCCCGTGGTCGAACATGTCCCCGCGCCCCAGCCCGAGGCCGATCTGTCGGCCATCATCGCAGCGGACCCGGCCCAGATCGCCGCCCCGCCTGAAAAGCCCAAGCGCGGATGGTGGCGCCGCTGAATGGCCGCGATTAGATAGTCGTCTGAGAGATCGGGCGGGGGCCTGCCGTCTGGGGAGTTCGTCTTGAACCGCCTTGTTCGCCACAGTTCTCGCCTGATCGCAGGCCTCGCCGCCGCCCTGACCCTGGTCGGGGCGGCCGGCCAGGCCTCGGCCCAGAGCCTGATCCGCGACACCGAGGTCGAGGGCATCATCCACGAATGGTCGGCTCCGGTGCTGACCGCGATGGGCCTCAATCCCGACGAGGTCGAGATCCTGCTGGTCAACGACCCGTCGCTGAACGCCTTCGCCCTGCGCGGCCGGATCATGGGGCTGAACACCGGCCTGATCGAACAGACCGAGACCCCCAACGAACTGCTTGGGGTCATCGCGCACGAGGCCGGGCATATCAAGAACCGCCACCTGCTGCGCGACGGCGCCCAGAACGCGGGCATGCAGCCCTTTCTGATGACCATGGCGCTCGGGGCCCTGGCCGCCTTGGCCGGCGAGCCCGGCGCCGGAGCCATGCTGATGGCCAACAGCCAGTATTTCGGCACCCTGGGCGCCCTGCGCTATATGCAGGGCCAGGAGGGTGAGGCCGACATCACCGGCGCCCGCGCCCTGGAGGCGGCCGGGGAATCCGGCAAGGGGCTCGTCGATTTCTTCGAGAACTTCCGCGCGCAGGAGGTCTTCTCGGACGAGCGCCGCTATCCCTATTTCCGCAGCCATCCCCTCTCGGGCCAACGGATCGAGGCCCTGCGTCGGCCCGTCGAGGCGGCCTCCCATTACGCAAAGACCGACAGCCCCGAACGACTGGCCCAGCATGCCCTGATGCTGGCCAAGATCCACGCCTTCATGGACGCGCCGACCACCACCCTGCGCGCCTATCCCGAGAGCGACACGGGCTTCCCCGCCCGCTACGCCCGCGCCATCGCCTGGTATCGGGACGGCCAGACGGAGCGCGCCGTCACGGCCGTGGACGCCCTGTTGTCGGAACAGCCGGACAACCCCTACCTGTGGGAACTGCGCGGCCAGATCCTGTTCGAGGAGGGCCGTCCGGGCGACGCCATCGAGTCTCACCAGAAGGCGGTGACCCTGAAGCCGGACGCCCCCCTGCTGCGCATCAACCTGGCCCACGCCCTGATCGAGACCAATGATGCGGCCAATCTGGACCGCGCCGTCGACGAGCTGAAACGGGCCGTGGCGCGCGAGGAGGACAACACCCTGGCCTGGCGGCTGCTGTCCCAGGCCTATGCGTCCCAGGGCAAGGAGGGCGAGGCGCGTCTGGCCTCGGCCGAGGGCTATTTCGCCATGGGCGACAAGGAGCAGGCCACCCAGTTCGCCCTGCGCGCCCGGCCTCTGCTGGATCGCAGCAGCCTGGAATGGCGCCGGGCCATGGACATCGTCCTGGCCTCGGGCGCCACGACTCAGGATATCGAGGATCTGGACGCACGACAGGCGCGTCGTCGTCCGGCGGTGGTGGACCCGTCGGCGGCCAACACGACCCTGACGCCGGCGCAGCCTTCATCCCCGGCGACGCCCCCATCGACCTGAATTCACGGACCCCTGCCGAATGACCGACGCGCCCCCGCCCGCCCCGGAAACCGCCCCGGAGGCGACCAAGCCGACGACCGCCGCCCGCTGGTATTCGGGCCGCAGCGTTCTGGCCCTGGCGGTGTCCGTCGTGGCCCTGGGCTTCGCGGCGGCGCCCTACCTCAGCCCCGAGATCATGGGCCGCAACGTGCGCGCCTATCTGTTGAAACACCCCGAGGTGCTGGACGAGGTGGTCGCCGCGCGCCAGTCGCGCGAGGACGGCGCTCGGGTTCAGACCACCAACGCCGCCGTGGCCGCCAATCCGGCCCTGCTGCGCGCCGATCCCCGCGATCCGGCCTTCGGGCCCGAGAACGCCAAGGTGACGGTGATCGAGTTCTTCGATTTCCGCTGTCCCGGGTGCAAGGCCGTGGCGCCCGACTATGTCCGACTGATCCAGGCCCATCCGGACGTCAGGTTCGTGTTCAAGGACTGGCCGATCCTGGATCGCGGCGACGACGCCGTCTCCCACTACGCCGCCCGCGCCGCCGTGGCCGCGAACCAGCAAGGCAAGTATCTGGAGGTCTATGAAGGCTTGATGGCCGAACCGGCTCTGGACGAGGCGGCGGTGGACCGGGTTCTGGTCGAGCGCGGCGTCGATCTGGCCCGCGCCAAGGCCGCCATGGCCAGCCCCGAGGTCGCCGCCCACCTGGCCGAGATCCAGACCACCGCCATGGCCTTCCGCCTGGTCGGCACCCCGACCTTCCTCGTCAACGGCGAGGCCACCACAGGCATCGCGCCGCAGGAAGTCTTGCGGGCCATCGAGGCGGCGAAGGCAAAGTAGGCCAGGCTACGCCAGCTTCAGGTCCATCGCGCCGCCTACCCACTCCACGCGCGACCGGGCGCGGGCGTCGGCGGCGGCCTGCGCATTGCCCAGCTTCGCCTCTGCCTCGGCCAGGACGAAGTAGCTGTACGGGTCGTTGGGCCAGTCCTTGAGCAATTCCTCGATCTTGGCCTTGGCCCCGGCGGCGTCCCCCTTGGCCAGCAGGGCGGCGGCGAGGCTGCGGCGGGTCGGGTACCAGATGATCGGGGGATCACCACCCTCGCCGTCCCCCATCGCCTGAATGGCGGCGGCGGCGCTGAAGGCGGCGACGGCGGCGTCGTGGTCGCCTTCGATCATGGCGGCGCGTCCTTCCAACACATGCTGGCTCAGCTGGACGAAGCCCTTCTGCTGGTCCTGCATGGGGCCGGCGAAGGTGGTGGCGGCGATGATCGCCTTGATGGCCTCGACCTCGGCGCGGACAGCAGCGGCGTCGCCCGCCCGGGCGGCCGCTTCACCCCGCATGTAACGCCAGGACACGCGCAGCAGGTATTTCTCGGCCGCCGGCTCGGGGATCGAGGCGACCTTGGCCGGATCGGCGAAGCGGCCGTAGATGGCGTAGGCGTTGTTGGCCTGGATGCCGCGCCAGACCGCCGTCGGGGTCATGTCGCCGTAGGTGGCGAGGAACCAGTCGGCGAGGTCGATCCCGCGCTCGGCGCCGCCCGCCATCAGGGCGCCGCCCATGCCGAAGTGGATGTTGTGAGAATGCAGGGGCATGCCCTTCACCCCGCCCTGGGGCCGGGCCAGGCTGTCGTAGCGTTTGTCGAGGGCCACGGCCTCGACATTTGAGTTCATGGCGTCCTTGTAGCGGCCCACGCGATAGAAGGTGTGGGACGGCATGTGGACCAGGTGGCTGGCCCCCGGCGCCAGACGCGCCAGCTTCTCGCCAAAGGGAATGGCATTGTGCGGGTCGTCGGACCATTCGGTCAGGTGGATATAGAGGTGGATCGCGCCCGGATCGTCGGCGTCGACCCGCAGCGAATGCTCGAGCAGGTTCATGGCACGGGTCACGCCCGCCGCCTTGGCCGTGCCGTCCGCGTTCCACCAGTCATAGTCGGTCAGGAGCCAGGCATCGGCTGTGGCGGCCGAGATCAGCAGGTCGTCGGGATTGCGCGTGGCGATCGTATCCATGGCGCGGGCGAACCGCCGCGCGCGGCTGTCCTTGCGGCCCGAATAGCGCTGGATCAGAGCGTCGATCATCCGCTTCTGCGCCGGGGTCGCGTCGCGGGCCAGACGACGGGCCTCGCGCGCGGCCTTCAGAGCAGCAGCCTGGGAGGCGTCGTCCTCGCCGCCGCCGTTCAGATTGGGGCCCAGGGCCCAGGCCTCGCCCCAGGCGCACATGCCGCAGTCCGGGTCCAGCAACCGCGCCTTGCGGAAGGCCCGCACCGCCTCGGTGTGTTCGAAGGCCCAGCGTAGGCGGACACCGTGGTCGAACCAGGCCTGGGCCTCGGGCGTGGCGTCCACCGGCCAGGTCGCCTTGCCGAAGCCGTCGACCATGACCATTCCGGCCACGGGATCGGCGTCGAGCGCCGCGCTGTCGATGGTCCCGGCCGGACCGCAGACCTGGGCGGCGTCGACGGCGGCGATCTCGGCCGCATCCCTTGTCGCATCGGCGACGGCGGCCGGCGCGGCCAGACAGAGCGCCAGAGCCGTGAAGGCCATCAGTGAGTATCGCATGTCGCCTTCCCCCAATCTCGGGAGCGACTTTGACCCGGAAACGGGCTCAGGCCAATGGGGCGTAACGGACCGGCGTCAGATCAGCCCGGCCAGGGGCGACGACGGGTCAGCGTACATCTTCTTGGCCATCCGTCCGGCCAGATAGGCTTCTCGCCCGGCGATGACGGCGTGCTTCATGGCCGAGCCCATCAGGATGGGATCCTTGGCGCCGGCGATGGCCGTGTTGGCGATGACGGCGTCGCAGCCGAGCTCCATGGCGATGGTCGCGTCCGAGGCCGTGCCGACCCCGGCGTCGACCAGCACCGGCACCTTGGCCTGTTCGACGATCAGGCGGATATTGACGCGGTTCTGGATGCCGAGGCCCGAACCGATGGGGCTGGCGGCCGGCATGACGGCGGCGGCCCCCGCCTCCTCCAGCCGTTTGGCCATGACCACGTCGTCGGTGCAGTAAACCATGACGTCGAACCCGTCCTTGACCAGCATGTCCAGCGCCCGGAGCGTCTCGACCATGTCGGGATACAGATGCGCCGAGTTCGACAGCACCTCCAGCTTGACCAGCCCCCAGCCGCCCGCCTCGCGCGCCAGACGCAGGGTCCGCACGGCGTCCTCGCCCGTGAAACAGCCGGCCGTATTGGGCAGGAAGGTGAAGCGGTCCGGCTTCAGATAGTCCACCAGCATGGGCTGGCTGGGATCGGACAGGTTCACCCGGCGCAGGGCCACGGTTACGATCTCCGCCCCCGCCGCCTCAGCCGCTGCGGCGTTCTGGCCGTAGTCGGCGTATTTGCCGGTGCCCACGATAAGGCGCGAGGAGAAGGTCCGACCGGCGACGGTCCAGGTATCTGCGGGGCGAGCGGAAGCGGCTTCGGTCATGACGGTGACCTAGACCCTCGCGGCGCGCGGGGAAACCGGCTGTCGCCCGATTTGATCGAGGTCAGCCTCCGCCGACGAACTGGACCAGCTCGATCCGGTCGCCCTCGGCCAGCGCCGTCGTAGGATGCAGGGATCGGGGAACGATTTCCAGATTGCGCTCCACGGCCACCTTTCGCGGATCGAGGCCGCATTCCAGCACCAGGGCCTGGATCGTATCGGCCGCGACGTCGCGGGCCTCTCCATTCAACTGAATCTGCATGCCCCCCTCTAGCAAAGGCAGCGTCTGGACGCACCCGTGGCGCGCGTGAATGTGGGCTGGCGGAAACCGTACTGGCGCGCGACCTGGAGGGATCCTCAAAGGACGGGTTTGATCCTGGGCGCGGCTCCGCTAAAAGGCCGGCTGATTCCGCCTGATCTCAAACCTGACCCTGCGTCAGGCGCCCCCGCCTCCGGAGCCCATGGCCCAGCCCGTCATCCATGTCCTTAACGGCCCAAATCTCAACCTGCTCGGGGTTCGGGAGCCGGACATTTATGGCCGCGAGACCCTGGCGGACGTGCAGGCGATCTGCGAGCGGGCGGCCGCCCAAGACGGCAGCGGCGCGACGGTGGTCTTTCGCCAGACCAACGACGAGGGCCAGCTGATCGACTGGGTGCAGGAGGCGCGCACCGCCGCCGACGCCCTGGTGCTCAACCCCGCCGGCTATGGCCACACCTCCGTCGCCCTGCTGGACGCGCTGAAGACCCTGTCGATCCCCGTGATCGAATGCCATCTGTCCAACCCCGCCGCGCGCGAGGATTTCCGCCGCCACACCTATGTTTCCCTCGCCGCGACCGGCGTGGTTTCGGGCTTCGGCCCGCAAAGCTATCAACTGGCCGTCACGGCCGCGCTCGGGCTGATATGGGAACGCGGTTTATCCGCCGCCCGTTCGCCTCAAGGATAAGAAGAAGGCTCCATCCCATGGCCGACCCCAAGACCCTCAAGAACGAAACCGAGATCGACGCCGGCCTGGTGCGCCAGCTGGCCGACATCCTGAACGACACCTCCCTGACCGAGATCGAGGTCGAGCGCGGCGAGTTGCGCATCCGCGTGGCGCGCGAGATCGTCGCGGCGCCGGTGATGCAATACGCCGCCGCGCCCCAGGCCGCGCCGGTCGCCGCCGCTGCGCCCGCCGCCGCCGCCCCGGCCTCCATGCCCAGCGACCCGGCTACCATCGTCGCCAAGTCGGGCGAAGAGGTGAAGTCGCCGATGGTCGGCACCGCCTACCTGCAGGCCTCGCCCGAAGCCCCGCCCTTCATCAAGGTCGGCGATGCGGTCAAGAAGGGCCAGACCCTGCTGATCGTCGAGGCGATGAAGACGATGAACCCGATCCAGTCGCCGCGAGACGGGGTCGTGGCCGAGGTGCTGGTCGGGGACGCCCAGCCGGTCGAATACGGCGAGGCCCTCGTCCTGCTGGAAGCGTAAGGCGAGCCGATGTTCACCAAGGTCCTGATCGCCAACCGGGGCGAAATCGCCCTGCGTATCCACCGCGCCTGCAAGGAGATGGGCATCTCCACCGTGGCGGTCCATTCCGAGGCCGACCGTGGCGCCATGTGGGTGCGGCTGGCCGACGAGAGCGTCTGCATCGGCCCGGCTCCGGCGGCCAAGTCCTATCTTAACATCCCGTCGATCATCGCGGCAGCCGAGATCACGGGGGCCCAGGCCATCCACCCGGGCTATGGCTTCCTGTCGGAAAACGCCCGCTTCGCCGAGATCGTCGAGGCCCACGGCATGAGCTTCATCGGCCCCAAAGCCGAGCACATCCGCGTCATGGGCGACAAGATCAGCGCCAAGAAGACGGTGCTGGACGCCGGCATTCCCTGCGTTCCGGGCTCTGACGGCGAGGTCGAAACCGTCGAGGACGCCATCGAGGCGTCGAAAACCATCGGCTTCCCCCTGATCGTCAAGGCGGCGGCGGGGGGCGGCGGACGCGGCATGAAGGTCGCCCTGACCGCCGATGACCTGGTCGAGGCCGTCCAGACCGCCCAGACCGAGGCCAAGGCCGCTTTCGGCAACGGCGCGGTCTATATGGAACGCTATCTCCAGAAGCCCCGCCACATCGAGATCCAGGTCATCGCCGACAGCCACGGCAATGTCGTCCACCTGGGCGAACGCGACTGCTCGTTGCAGCGCCGTCACCAGAAGGTGCTGGAAGAAGCCCCCTCGCCCGCCCTTTCGGCCGAAGGCCGCAGGAAGATCGGCGAGACGGTCAACAAGGCCATCGCCGCCATCGGCTATCTGGGCGTCGGCACCATCGAATTCCTGTGGGAGGACGGCGAGTTCTTCTTCATCGAGATGAACACCCGGCTGCAGGTCGAACACCCGGTCACCGAGGCGATCACCGGCGTCGATCTGGTGCGCGAACAGATCCGCGTCGCCGCCGGACTGCCCCTGTCCTTCACCCAGGACGACATCCATTTCGAGGGCCACGCCATCGAGGTGCGGGTCAATGCCGAAAACCCCGAGACCTTCACCCCCTCGCCCGGCAAGATCACCGACTTCCACGCCCCCGGCGGCCTGGGCGTGCGACTGGATAGCGCTATCTACGCCGGCTATTCGATCCCGCCCTATTACGACAGCCTGATCGGCAAGCTGATCGTCCACGGCCGCGACCGGGCCGAATGCATCGCCCGGCTCAAGCGCAGCCTGAACGAGATGGTCGTCGGCGGCATCGACACCACCATTCCGCTGTTCCAGAAGCTGCTGCAGGAGCCGGACATCCTGTCCGGCGACTACGACATCCACTGGCTGGAAAAATGGGCGGCGAAGCAGAAGACGCCCAGCTGAGATTCATCTCTCCATTCGCGAAGGCGGATGGAGAGGACACGCGCGGCACGCGCCAGGAGGGGGGCGACCCCGCGTCTGACATGATCTCATCGCCCGCCCTGCTGTCTCCTCGCCCCCTCCTGACCGCTACGCGGTCTGTCCTCCCCATCGCCCTGCGGCGATGGAGCGGTGAAGGATGACCGACCCCGGCTTCAGCGCCGAGGGGCCTTTCGGCGGCTTCGGGCCCGAACAGCTTCTGGCCTGCTATGCGCGCGGGGTCTTCCCGATGGGCGAGGCGCGCGACGATCCGCGCGTCTTCCTCGTGGAGCCCGACCAGCGCGGGGTCATACCTCTGGACCGGTTTCATATTCCGACGCGGCTGAAACGCACCGTCCGGGCCGAACCCTTCGAGGTTCGCGTGAACACCGCCTTCGCCGCCGTGGTCGACGCCTGCGCCGCTCCGGGTGCGGGACGCGAGGACACCTGGATCAACGGGCCGATCCGTCGGCTCTATCTGGCGCTGTACGACCTCGGTCATGCCCATAGCGTCGAATGCTGGCGGGACGAGCGACTGGTCGGGGGCCTGTACGGCGTGACCCTGGGCGGCGCCTTCTTCGGCGAGAGCATGTTCAGCCGGGCGACCGACGCCTCGAAGGTCGCGCTGGTGCATCTGGTGGCGCGGCTGAGGCGCGGGGGCTGGAGCCTGCTGGACGCCCAGTTCCTGACCGGACATCTGAGCCAGTTCGGAGCGGTGGAGACGCCGCAGGCGGCCTATCTGCGGCTGCTGAAGGCGGCCTTGAGGGGCGAGCCGGACACGGCCTCCCTCGCTCTGCCGATGACGGGGATAGAGGCGGTCGAACAGGCGATCGCCTGAACCTCCCTATGCCTTGCAGCCGACGACCCAGGCGTCATACAGGGGGTGCTGCAGGCCGCTGACGGCGGGGGTGGAGGCGAACATCCAGCCACGGAAGATCTGGCGCGCCTCGGTTCCCGGCAGGACGCCGCGCGGCTGAAGGCTGACGTCCATATAGGCGATGGCGTCCTCGACCGGCTCGGTCGGCGACGACAGTTCGCAGGCCCGGGCCGTGAAGATCAGGTTGCCGTTGAAGCGGACAGGACGACCGCCGACGACGACCTCGAACCGCATCCGTTCGGCGGTGATCTTGTCGATCGCCTCGACGACCGCCACCCGCAGACGGCGACGCGGCGCGGGGGTGTCGGGCTCGACCACCACCTCGGCCTTCTCCACCTTGGGGGCGGGCTCCTCGACGGCCGTTTCCGGGTCGAGGGTCTCGGGCGTGATAGCCGGAGCGGGAGGCGTAACGGCGACAGGCGCGGCGGGCGCGGGCGTCCCGGCCGGGGCCCCCTCGACCGGCGCCTGCGTACGCAGCAGGTCGCCGATGGGATCGGACGACGGCGTGGCCGGTTGGGGCGTCGCCTGTTGCCAGCCGCCCGCCACGACCGCGCCGCCGGATACGGTCAGGGCCAGACCGACCCCGCCGATCAACAGCGCGCGACGCAGGCTCACTCGGGTTTCCAGGCTTCGTAGTCGCCCGTGGCGGCAGGGCGAACGCCCTCGGCCGCCAGCGAGCCCGGCGGACGCCAGGCCAAAGGCGTGCCGGTCAGGTTCGGCTGGTGGTCCTTCTCCCACCGGCGGCGCGGCAGGGGCGCCTCGGTCGGGGGCTCGTCGAAGGTGTAGTGCAGCCAGCCGTGCCAGTCGGGCGAGACCTTCGAGGCCTCGGCATAGCCGTTGTAGACCACCCAACGGCGCTTGCGGCCGTCATAGCTCTTGGTGTCCCGAGACTGGTAGTAGCGGTTCCCCAACTCGTCCGTGCCGACCAGATTGGCGCGTTTGGCGATGGTGAACAGGGTGCCGATCGTGGCTCCGTTCCACCAGGTGAAGATCTTGTCGAGCACTCGGATGATCCAGTCGGTTCGGCCGCGACGGCGGTCTGCGGCGATGATGCGATCATAGAAAGCGAGCGGCCCTGCGTCCAGCGCGAGCCGCCGCCCATTTGCGTCAACATCTTGGGGGTAAAGGTCTCCACGAACGCTACATCTATTGAAGCTGGCTCTGGCGCGGCCTAGTCTTCCGCGTTCACGCGAGGTCCGCATGCGTTTCACCTCCCGCTTCGCCCCGGCGACGACCGGCCTGACCCTCGGTCGACGCGACATCGAGCGCGCCGATTCGGTCGTCATCGTCCTGGCCCCGGAGGGATGGAGCGACGTTCGCATCGAGGCCTGGCTGGACTGGCTGGACGCCCTACCCGAAAGCGAAGGCCGTCCGCGCCCCGATCCCAAGGGCGCGTTCGAGGGACGGCTGGCGGCCTGGGCGGCCGGACTGGCCGCGCGCGGGGTCGAGAACGGCCTGTTCACCGGCGTGCAGGAGGCGCGGGTCTTCGCGGCCGAACTGACCGCCTCGATCCTGCTGGGGCATGCCGCTCCGGCCCGGCCGCGCCGGGCCTCGGCGCCCGCTGTGCTGGATCTCGACACGGCCGCCGGGGCGGCCGCCCTGACCGCCACCACCCGAGCCGCCCGCGCCGAGGCCCTGGCGGGTGCTGCGGTCGAGGGCGCGGTCGCCGCCCTGAACGCCGTCGCGGACGCCGTGGCTCGCTGCGAAGGCCCGAGCCGCGACTGCGCCGATCCGGCCTCGAATCCGGCCTTGGCCCGCGCCGTCTTCGCCGCCCGACGCAGCGGCTGCATCGACGCCGAAATCCAGCGCGCCATCCGGGGCGAACGACTGGAGGCCCCCCAGCCCTCGACGACCCGCGACCCGGCGCCTCTGGTCCGCGTCTCACGCGCGACCCTGGGTCAGGCGGAGTCCGCCGCAGCCCGCGCCGTGCTGGACGCCGCCCTGACCGAGGCCGGGGTGGTCGTCGCCTTCGACGAGACCGAGGCCGAAGCGATCGCCGACGCCGCAGTCGCCGCCGGATGCGCGATCAATCTGGCCACGCTCGGCGACGGCGACCTGGAGGCCTTGGCGCGGCTTTGGGTCACGGCTCTGGACCTGATGACCAAGGACGACGAGGCGGGCCGACCTCTGGTCCTGGGACTGGCCGGAGGCGCCGACTGGCTGACGGCCACCGGCGAGACCCTCGATGCGTCGGGGCGGGAGACGCTGGCGGGCGCGGCCGCCGCCTTCGCCGCCGCCGCCTCTGGCGTGTCCCGCGAACTGGGCGTCCGGCTGGGCACGCCGGGCGAGCGGCGCAACATCACCCTCAGCCTGATGCACGACGATCCCGAACTGGATCTGCGTCTGGGCCTGTCCGGTTTCAGTCATGCCGAGACCTTCCAGACCGCCGATGGAGAGGTCGAGCGGCGGCTGCGGCCCAGTCTGGCCGCAGCGCTCGGGGCGGGCGGGGCGGCCCAGGCCGAACGCCGACTGTTCGGACGCCGCACCCTGGTCGAGGCGCCGGGCGCGGACCATGAGGTGCTGCGCGGCCTGGGTTTCACCGACATCGAGCTGGCGGCGATCGAGACGGGGCTGATCCACGCCCGGACCCTGGACGACGCCTTCCGCAGCCCGGTGCTGGACCCGGGCTTCGTGCATGACGTGCTGGGGCTTGAGCCGGACGGCGCGACGCCCCTGCTGATCCGCCTCGGCCTGTCGCCGGACGTGGTCGAGGCCGCCGAGCGCTATGCTCTGGGCCATCCCGATCTCGGCGACTGGCCCGAGGCGCCCGAGGGTCTAAAGCCGCTGCTTAGCCTGACCCCCGTGGAGGTGGACCAGACGGTCCGCGCCGTGATCGCCGCCCACAGCGACGCCGCCGACGCCCGCCCCCGCACGCTCGACTGGACGGCCTCGGCGGACGAGGTCGCCGCCCTGATCGCCGACGCCGTGGCCGAAGGCGTCCGTGTGCTGGCCCTGCGCCGCGCCCCGCCGCCGTCCATCCCCCTGTTCGACATCGTCGAGCCCGAGCCCGTGTCCGCGCGCCGGCCGGAGACGCTCAACACCGCCCAGGCCGCCCCCGAGCCGCCGCCGACCGAGCGGATCGTCGAACGGGTGGTGGAGCGCGACCGCACCCGCCGCAAACTGCCCGACCGCCGCAAGGGCTATATCCAGAAGGCGGCCGTCGGCGGTCACAAGGTCTATATCCACACCGGCGAGTACGACGACGGTGAGTTGGGCGAGATCTTCATCGACATGCACAAGGAAGGCGCCGCCTTCCGCAGCCTGATGAACAACTTCGCCATCGCCATCTCGATCGGGCTGCAATACGGGGTGCCGCTCGACGAGTTCGTGGACGCCTTCGTCTTCACCCGGTTCGAGCCGGCGGGTCGGGTCACGGGCAACGACTCCATCGGCTCGGCGACCTCCATTCTCGACTACATCTTCCGGGAGCTGGGGGTCAGCTATCTGGACCGGCATGAACTGGCCAACGCCGACGCCGAGCCGCTGGACGCTGACGGGCTGGGCTCGGGCAAGGCCGACGAACTGGTGCCCGCCGCCCGCTTCATCTCGAAAGGGTTTGCGCGGGGCCATGCGCCCGACAATCTGGTGGTCCTGCCCTTCGGCAAGGATCGCGAGCCGATCGCCCCTCCGCCCAGCGTCATCCAGGCCGACGCCTGCCCCGCCTGCGGCGACTTCACCCTGCAGCAGCGCGGCGGGGGCTGGGTCTGCGACAGCTGCGGCGTGGCGCCGTCGATGCAGGGCGGCTGAAGCCTCTCCGCGGCGGTTCAGCAGATCGTAAACACCTCTCTGCTAAGGCTGGTCCCGATATTGCAGCGCTGGCCGCGCCAGCCCGGAGCCTGCCCGAGATGAAACGCCTGCTGATCCTCGCCGTCGCCGCCGCCGCGACCCTCGCCAGCCCGGTGCTGGCCCAGAACGCCGGCCAGATCGCCGCCGTTCGACGCGGCGCCAACTGCGCCGGCTGCAACCTGTTCCAGGGCGACTTCTCTGGGCTGGAACGACGCGGGCTGAACCTGTCGGGCGCACGCCTGCGTCAGGCCGACCTCAGCCTGTCGGTGATGAACCGCACCCGCTTCACCCGCGCCGACCTGCGCGATGTCGAGGCCTATGGCGGCGTCTTCTCCAGCTCCAACTTTTCGGGCGCCAACCTGACCAACGCCAGTTTCGTCGGCGCCTATCTCGAAGGCGCGAACTTCTCCGGGGCGACGCTGGCCGGCGTGAACCTTTCGGGCGCCCAGCTGCGTCGCGCCACGGGTCTGACCCAGGCCCAGCTGAACCGCGCCTGCGGCGACGCCTCGACCGTCCTGCCGGGGCGGCTGTCGATCCCGTCCTGCTGAGATTACCGGTCGGCAACCTCACCGCCTTCAATCTTACTGCGATTTAAGTAGGGATTCCGGGCGTCAGACGGCATTGAGAAGGCGTGACCCAGACCGCCCGCCCCTTCCGTCGCCTTCTCCTCTCCGCCGTCGCGGTCGCCGGGAGCCTGTGCGCCCTGCCCGCCGCCGCCGAGATGCGGATCTCGATTCAGGATCGCGATGTCGCGCGGCTGGTGTCGCTGGGCGGGTCCTGCAACCGCTGCGAGCTGTCGGGCCGGAACCTGTCGGGCGCCACCTTCACCGGCGCGACCTTCATGAGCGCCACCCTGGTCGGCGCCAATCTTCGCGGGGCCGAGATGGTCGGCTCCAACTTCTCCTCCAGCGATTTCAGCCGCGCGGACATCCGGGGGGCCGAGATCAGCGGCGCCAACTTCACCGGCGCCGTCTTCGCCGAGGCCCAGATGACCGGCGTGGAGGCCAGCGGCTCGGTCTTCGCCCGCGCCAACCTGTCCCGGGCCAACCTGTCATCGGCCGAGCTCAACGGTGCAAATCTGAACGGCGCCAACCTGTCGGCAGCCAACTTCTCGTCGGCGGAGATGTTCGGCACCACCCTGGCCAACGTCAGTGCGCGCGGCACGTCGTTCAGGAACGCCGAGATGGCCGCGTCAAACATGGGTGCCGGCGACTTCAGCGGCGCTGATTTCCGGGACGCCACCCTCGACAACGCCCGCTTCACGCGGGGAAGCTTCGGCCGAGCCAACTTCTCCGGCGCCTCCTTGCGGCGCACCGACATCCGCGGCGTGGACCTGTCGAACGCCCAGGGGCTCAGCCAGTCCCAGATCGGCGAGGCTTGTGCGGATGAGACCACCCGACTGCCGCGCGGCCTGCAGCCTGGAACCTGCCGCAGCCGGACGGTGATCCGCATCACCCCGCCGCGCCCGCCGGCGCCGCCCGTCCCGCCGGTGTCGCGCCAGCTGATCCTGGCCCAGGACTGATCCCGCCCCTCAGGCCGTGAGAGGCGGGTCGATCCCGTCTACTTGATCGGCAGGGCCGTGCGGATGTGCACATCCTTGAGCTGACGCTCGGCAGCCTCGGTGGGGGCGTTCATCAGCAGATCCTCGCCCTGCTGGTTCAGCGGGAAGGCGATGACCTCGCGGATGGCGGTTTCGCCGGCCAGCAACATGACGATGCGGTCGATGCCGGGGGCCAGGCCGCCATGCGGCGGGGCGCCGTAGCGGAAGGCGTTCAGCATGCCGCCGAACTGGTCCTCGACCACCGAGGCGTCATAGCCCGCGATGCTGAAAGCCTTGAGCATGATCTCGGCCTTGTGGTTCCGGATCGCGCCCGAGCACAGCTCATAGCCGTTGCAGACGATGTCGTACTGATAGGCGCGGATGGTCAGGGGGTCCTGGGTCTCCAGCGCCTCGAGCCCGCCCTGCGGCATCGAGAAGGGGTTGTGCGAGAAGTCGACCTTCTTCTCTTCTTCCGACCATTCGAACATGGGGAAGTCGACGATCCAGCAGAATTTGAACTGGTTCTCGTCGATCAGCTTCAGTTCCGTGCCCACGCGGGTGCGGGCGAGGCCGGCGAACTTGGCGAAGGCCGACGGGTTACCGGCGACGAAGAAGGCCGCGTCGCCCTGGCCCAGCCCCAGCGACGACATCAGGGCCTCGGTCGGCTCCTGACCGAGGTTCTTGGCGATCGGCCCGCCCCAGGCGTTCTGGTCGTCCGACCAGAAGATGTAGCCGAGGCCGGGCTGGCCCTCGCCCTGGGCCCAGGAATTCATGCGGTCGCAGAAGGCCCGCGAGCCGCCGGTCGGGGCCGGAATGGCCCAGACAGCGTTCTTCGCGTCGGCGCCGAGGATCCTGGCGAACAGCCCGAAACCGCCGTCGCGGAAGTGGTCCGAGACGACCTGCATGTTGAGGGGGTTGCGGGTGTCCGGCTTGTCGGAGGCGAACCAGGCCATCGACTGGGCGAAGGTCAGGCGCTCGAAACCGGCGTGGTCGAAGGTCTCGCCGAAGTCGTTGGTGAAGACGTGCTTGCCGTCGATCGGCGACACCGGCAAGCCGTTCGCGAACTCCTCGAACACGCCGTGCATGACGGGCTCGATGGCCGCGAAAACATCCTCTTGCGTGACGAAGCTCATCTCGACGTCGAGCTGGTAGAACTCCAGCGACCGGTCGGCGCGCAGGTCCTCGTCCCGGAAGCAGGGGGCGATCTGGAAGTAGCGGTCGAAGCCCGAGACCATCAGCAGCTGCTTGAACTGCTGCGGGGCCTGCGGCAGCGCGTAAAACTTACCGGGGTGCAGCCGCGACGGCACCAGGAAGTCGCGCGCGCCTTCCGGCGACGAGGCCGTCAGGATCGGGGTCTGATACTCCAGGAAACCCTGATCGACCATGCGGCGGCGGATCGAGGAGATGACCTTGGACCGCAGAACGATGTTCCTGTGCAGCCGCTCGCGACGCAGGTCGAGGAAGCGGTTCGCGAGGCGGATGTCCTCGGGGTATTCCTGCTCGCCGAAGACGGGCATCGGCAGTTCAGCGGCCTCGGACAGAACCTCGACGCCGGCGACGCGGACCTCGACTTCGCCGGTCGGCAGGTTGGGGTTCACGACCGAGGCGTCGCGGGCGATGACCTCGCCGTCCACCTTTATGACGCTCTCGGCGCGCAGACGTTCGACCAGGTCGAAGCCCGGCGTGTCCGGGTGGAAGACCAGCTGGGTCAGGCCGTAGTGGTCGCGCAGGTCGATGAACAGCAGACCGCCGTGGTCGCGCTTGCGGTGGACCCAGCCCGACAGGCGCACGTTCGATCCGGCATCGTTGATACGGAGGGCGCCGCAGGTGTGGGAGCGATAGGCGTGCATGGGTAAGGTTTCGTCTGAAATCGGCCCCGGCGAGACGATGGGGCGCGGCGGGAATTTGAAGCGGCGGAAGGGCGCATCATCGCCCCCGAAAGTCAAGGTCCGGGCGGTTCCGGCGGGTTGGCGACTGACTTGTCTGCGATAGCCCGAATCCACATATCAAGGGGGTCCAAGCCTTGCCGTGGGATCCCGCCATGTTTGTCGTCACCCTCACCTACACCGGACCGACCGACCAGATCGACGCGCGGCGGCCCGAGCATCGCGCCTGGCTGGACCCTCACGTGGCCGCGGGCCTGATGCTGGTCACCGGCCCGCTCGTCTCGCGCACGGGCGGGGTGCTGATCGTGTCGGGCAAGATCGGGCGGGCCGAGCTGGAGGATCTGCTGAAACAGGACCCGTTCAGCGTGCACGGCCTGGCGGACTACGCCCTGATCGAGTTCGAGGCGAACAAGGTGAACCCTGCCCTTGCGGGTCTGGTCTGAGGTCCGGCAGGTGACGATCCACAGGACGGCGCGCTTGTCCCCGCTGTCCAGCGGCGCGTTAACCGTGCCGGTCGCCGGTTCTGTTAGCGTCGTCTCATGTCGGCGCGATACGCCATGACCGATCAGCTGCGATTGCCGCTGCAGACCGAGGGCGCGGCCCTGGCGGGCGATTTCGTGCGCTCTGACTGCAATGAAGCGGCCTGGCGCGAGCTGGAGCGGTGGCCGGACGGCGTCGGGCGTGTGATGGCCGTCTGCGGCCCGGCCGGATGCGGCAAGAGCCGGCTGGCGGCGATCTGGGCCGAGCGGGTCGGCGCCCTGGCCCTGAATGGGAGCGAGGCGGCCCTGGTCGATCCCCTGGAGCTGGAAGGGCGGCCCGTGCTTCTGGACATCGCCCAGGACGCGGATGACGAGACCCTGTTCCACCTCATCAACCTGGCCCAGGCCGACGGCGGCGCCCTGCTGATGGCAGCCCGCCCCTCGCCGCGCATGTGGGAGGTCGCCGTGCCGGACCTGCGCTCGCGCCTGGACGCCGTGCGGGTGGTGGCGATGGAGGCCCCTGACGATGCGGTTCTGGCCGCCATCCTGCGCGCCCGCTTCGCCGAGCGCAGCATCACGCCCGGTGATGAGGTGATCGACTATCTGGTCCGGCGCATCGACCGGTCCGCTGCGGCCGCCGCCGACGTCGTTGATCGGCTCGACGCCCAGCACAGGCCCGTCACCCGCGCCCTGGCCCGCCAGGTTCTGGATGCAACGAGCGAGCTGTTCGACTGACCGGCGACGCTCCGCCACGGTTGCGACTGTCGCATTACCGGGTCACAACCGGATCATGAGCGATGCAGCCGTCAAGGACACCACCACCGGCGAGGAGGTCCCCTCCTCGCGCGCGCCGCAGATGGCGCTGGACGAGGCGCTGATCGCCTCTCCCGAACGCTTTTTCAATCGCGAAATCAGCTGGCTGAAGTTCAACGCCCGCGTGCTGGAAGAGGCCGCCAACCCTGCCCACCCCCTGCTGGAGCGGCTGCGGTTCCTGTCCATCTCGGCCAACAATCTGGACGAGTTCTTCATGACCCGCGTCGCGGGCCTTAAGGGTCAGGTGCGCGAACGGGTGCGCGTCGTCTCGGCCGACGGCCTGACGCCCGCCGAACAGCTGGAGAAGATCAACGTCGAGGCCGGGGAACTGATGGCCGAGCAGCAGGCGCGCTGGGCCCAGCTGCGCATCGAGCTGGCCGCCGCCGGGATCGAGGTCATCCATTCGGCCAAGATCACCCAGACCGAGAAGGAACGGCTGGAGCCCGAGTTCCTGAACCAGCTGTTCGCCGTTCTGACGCCCCTGGCCATCGACCCGGCCCACCCGTTTCCCTTCCTGCCCAACCTGGGCTTCTCCCTGGCGCTGAAGCTGCGTCGGCTGAGCGACAACCGGACCCTCTACGCCCTGGTGCCCGTGCCGACCCAGGTGCGGCGGTTCTGGGAGCTGCCGCGCGACGGCCGGTCCGCCAAGGACAAGCGCCGGTTCGTGACGCTGGAAGCCCTGCTCCTGCTGTTCATCGACCACCTGTTCCCCGGCTGCGAGGTGCTGGAGAAGGGCGTGATCCGCCTGATCCGCGACAGCGACATCGAGATCGAGGAAGAGGCCGAGGACCTGGTCCTGGAATACGAGGAGGCGCTGAAGCAGCGGCGCCTTGGCGAGGTGGTGCGCATCAAGATCGAGGCGAGCACGCCCGACGACCTGCGCGACTTCATCGTCGGCGAACTGGAGGCGGCGCCCCAGGACGTGGTGCTTGTCAACGGCATGCTGGGTCTGGCCCAGCTGTCGGAACTGATCCCGCCGGGTCATCCCGAGCTGAAATTCCCCGGCTACGAGCCCCGCTATCCCGAGCGGGTCCGCGACCAGGGCGGCGACGTCTTCGCCGCCGTGCGCGAGAAGGACATCCTGATCCACCACCCGTTCGAGAGCTTCGACGTGGTGGTCCAGTTCCTGCGTCAGGCGGCGCGCGACCCCAACGTCATCGCCATCAAACAGACCCTGTATCGCACGTCCAAGGACAGCCCGATCGTGGCGGCCCTGATCGAGGCGGCCGAGAACGGCAAGAACGTCACCGCCCTGGTCGAGATCAAGGCCCGGTTCGACGAGGAGGCCAACCTGCGCTGGGCGCGGGCCATGGAGCGGGCGGGCGTCCACGTCGTCTTCGGCTTCGTCGAATACAAGACCCACGCCAAGCTCAGCGTCGTCGTGCGGCGCGAGGGCGAGGCGCTGAAGACCTACTGCCACTTCGGCACCGGCAACTATCACCCCGTGACGGCCAAGGTTTACACGGATCTGAGCCTGTTCAGCTCGGACCCGGCCCTGGCTCGCGACGCCAGCCGGGTGTTCAACTACATCACCGGCTACGCCACGCCCGAGAGCCTGGAGGCCCTGGTGGTGTCGCCGCTGAACATGAAATCGACCCTGCTGGAGCTGATCGGCCAGGAAATGACCGCCGCCGCCATGGACAAGCCGGCGGCCATCTGGGTCAAGCTCAACTCCCTGGTCGATCCCGACATCATCGACGCCCTGTATCGCGCCAGCCAGTGGGGGGTGCGGATCGATCTGGTGGTTCGAGGCATCTGCTGCCTGAGACCGGGGGTGCCGGGCCTGTCGGAGAATATCCGCGTCAAGTCCATCGTCGGCCGTTTCCTGGAACACAGCCGCATCGTCTGTTTCGCCAACGGCAAGGATTTGCCGCACGACAAGGCCAAGGTCTTCATCTCTTCGGCCGACTGGATGACCCGCAACCTGGAGCGCCGGGTCGAGGTCATGGCCCCGATCCGCAACGCCACGGTCCACGACCAAGTGCTGGACCAGATCATGGTCGCCAACCTGAAGGACGACGCCCAGAGCTGGGTGTTGAACGCCGAGGGCGACTACACGCGGGTCAGCCCCGTCGATCAGGCCCGTCCCTTCTCGGCCCACCAGTATTTCATGACCAACCCCAGTCTGTCGGGGCGCGGTCGAAAGGTGAAGACGAAGCCCGAGGCCCTGCGCTATGTGAGGCCCGGCAAATAGGCCGGGCGTGGGGAAGACCTGAGGCGTGAAGGATCTGCTGACGACGCCCCCCACCGAGGCGGCGGTCATCGACATCGGCTCGAACTCGGTCCGCCTGGTGCTCTACCGGCTGGACGGCCGGGCCATCTGGACCGTGTTCAATGAAAAAGTTCTGGCCGGCCTGGGTCGCGACCTGCCCTCGACCGGACGGCTATCGGCGGCGGGGGTGGAGACGGCCCTGACCGCCCTGCGCCGCTTCGCCGCCGTGCTGGAAGGGGTGCGCCCCGCCTATGCCTTCGTCGCCGCCACTGCCGCGGTGCGCGAGGCGATCGACGGACCGGACTTCTGCGACCGCGTGGCGGCCGAGACCGGGCTTCAGGTTCGCATCCTGTCCGGCGAAGAGGAGGCGAAATACGCGGCCCTGGGCGTCCTGTCCGGAGATCCCTCGGCCAAGGGGGTCGCGGCCGACATGGGGGGCTCCAGTCTGGAGCTGATCCGCATCGGCGAGGGAAGGCTGAAGCCCGGCGTCACCCTGCCGTTGGGGCCGTTCAGCCTGGCGGACGCGGCCGGATTCGACGCGGGACGCCTGAAGCGTCGCATCGCGACCGTCCTGAAGCCGGCCGCCGACCGCTTCTCGGCCCAGACCCTGCACGCCGTCGGCGGCGGCTGGCGCGCCCTGGCCCAGGTCCATATGGCCCAGACCGACTATCCGCTGCGGATCGTGCACCAATACGCCATGAGCGCCTCGGACGCGCGCGATCTTGCCCGGCTTGTAGCGCATCAATCCAACGCCTCGCTGGAGCGCCTGCCCGGCGTGTCCAGGAAGCGGGCCGAGACCCTGCCCTATTCCGCCCTGGTGCTGGAGGGGCTGATCGACCGGCTGGGCCTGAAGACGATCCAGTTCTCGGCCTGGGGCCTGCGCGAAGGCCTGTTGTTCGAGGCGCTGGACGCGGCCGGCCCGCTGGAGGACCCGCTGCTGGCCGGGACGGCCGCCCTGGGCGTGCGTCAGGGGGTGTCGCCCCATCTGCCGGCCGCGCTCTACGCCTGGTTGGCCAATGTCATCGCCGCCCTGCCCCCCGTCTTCGGGCCGGCGCGGGACGCGGTGCTGAGCGAGGCGGCCTGTCGAGTGGCGGACCTGGGGGCCCGGCTTCACCCAGACCACCGGGTCGAGCTGGTGTTCGATCAGGTCCTGCGCGCGCCCATCGCGGGTCAGACCCATGCCGAGCGCGCCTTCCTGGCCGCCGTGCTGAACGCCCGCTACGGCGGCGGTGGCGCGACGCCCCAGCCCGAGGTGATCGAACGGCTGCTGGACGACGACGCCCGCACCCGCGCCCGGGCGCTGGGCCTGGCGATCCGCCTGGGTTGCGACCTGTCCGGTCGTTCGCCACAGCTGCTGGCCAACGCCGCGCTGAGGATCAAGGGCGGCGCCCTGCGCTTGACGGCGTCCGAAGGCTATGCCGACGTGCTGCTGGGCGAGCAGACGCGCCGTCGCGCCAAGGCCCTGGCCGAGGCGATGGGGCTGAAGCTCGAAATCTGAGCGGGAGACCACCATGGCGGTCACGGGTATCGGCGGCTTCTTCTTCCGGTCGAAAGACCCCGAGGCCCTGGCGGCCTGGTATCTGGAGCATCTGGGCGTCGGCGCGCCGCCCGGAGTCTTCGTCTGGGATCAACAGGCCGGACCGACCGTTTTCGCGCCGTTCAAGCAGGACAGCGACTATTTCGCCGCCGACAAGGCCTTCATGCTGAACCTGCGCGTGGACGACCTGGCGGGGCTGAAGACGTCGTTGGCGGCGGCCGGGATCGAAGTGATCACCAAGCCGGAATGGGACGCCATGCCCGAGATCGGCCAGTTCGCCCGTATCCACGACCCGGAAGGCAACGCCATCGAGCTGTGGCAACCGGCTGAGCCTGCCGCCTAACCCTCGATCTCGACGACCTCGACGCGCGGGCCGTTCAGAACCAGGGCGATTTCACCCTTCTTGAGCTTCAGGGCGTCCTCGCCGAACAGCTGACGACGCCAGCCCTTCATGGCCTCGACGTCGGCGTCGTCGCTGAGGGCGATCTTCTCCAGATCGGCGACGGTGGCGATCAGCTTGGAGGCGACGCCGGCGTTGTCGCTCTTGGCCTTGAGCAGCACCTTCAGCAGTTCGACGACCGAAGGGGGGGCGGGCTGGTTGTGGGCCGGGCGGGCCATCTTGGGGGCGTGGGCCTCGGGGTCGGCCATGACCCGCTTCAGCTCCTCGATCAGCTCGAGCCCCAGGCGCGAGCCGCCAAAGCCCTTGGGCACGGCGCGCAGGCGATTGAAGGCCTCGACGTCGCTGGGGCCCTGGGCCGCGATTTCGTCGATGGCGTCGTCTTTCAGGATGCGGCCGCGCGGCTGGTCGCGCTCCTGGGCGGCGCGTTCGCGCCAGACCGCCGTGGCCCGGAAGGCGGCCAGATACTTGGCCGAGAATTTCTTGGGTTTCAGCCGCTTCCAGGCGTTGTCGGGATCGGTGTCGTAGAGGGCCGGATCGACCAGATCCTCCATCTCCGACATCACCCAGTCCAGACGCCCCTCCTTGGCCAGACGGTCACGCAGCTTCGGATAGAGGGCGGCCAGATGGGTCACGTCGCCGATCGCATAGGTCAGCTGGGCCTCGGACAGCGGGCGGCGCGACCAGTCGGTGAAGCGGCTGCCCTTGTCCAGATCGACCTTCAGCATCTGCCGCACGATCGAGTCATAGCTGACCTGATCGCCGAACCCGGCGGCCATGGCGGCGACCTGGGTGTCGAACATCGGTCGGGGCATGGCCCCCAGCTTGACGAAGATCTCCACGTCCTGACGACAGGCGTGGAAGACCTTCACGATCGCCGGATCGCGCAGGATGTCGAGGAAGGGCGCCAGATCCAGCCCCTCCGCCAGGGGATCGATGATCGCCTCATGCTCCGGCGTCGCGGCCTGGATCAGGCACAGCTTGGGCCAGTAGGTGGTCTCGCGCATGAACTCGGTGTCCACGGCGATGAAGGGGGCGCCGGATACGCGGGCGCAGAAATCGACGAGTGCGTCATTGGTGGTGATCGGCGTCATTCGGATGCTATAGCCCCGCGCGATGGGTTTGTGGCAAGAGCCGCACCACAATTCCGCTTTGATTCACTCCGCATCCGCCCCTTCCAGCCCAGGTCCGTGTCCCATGAGCGACAGCCCCGAACAGCTCCGTAACGGCCTGACCTATGCCGATGCGGGCGTGGACATCGACGCCGGCGAACAACTGGTGGACGCGATCAAGCCCCTGGCCAGGTCCACGGCGCGTCCCGGATCGGAGCCGTCGCTGGGCGGTTTCGGCGCCCTGTTCGACCTGAAGGCCGCCGGTTTCGTCGACCCCCTGATCGTCACCACCACCGACGGCGTCGGCACCAAGCTGAAGATCGCCATCGAGACGGGCCGTCATGACGGCGTCGGCGTCGATCTGGTGGCCATGTGCGTCAACGACCTGCTGGCCCAGGGCGCCGAGCCCCTGCTGTTCCTCGACTACTACGCCACCGGCCGACTGAGCATCGACGACGCCCGCCGCGTCGTCGCCGGGATCGCCGAGGGCTGCCGTCAGGCGGGCTGCGCCCTCGTCGGCGGCGAGACGGCCGAGATGCCGGGCATGTATTCGGACGGCGACTATGATCTGGCGGGCTTCTCCCTGGGCGCCGTCGAGCGGGGTCACGCCCTGCCGTATCTGGACCGCCAGAACCCCGGCGATCTGATCATCGGCGTCGGCTCGTCGGGTCCGCACTCCAACGGCTATTCCCTGATCCGCAAGGTGGTGGAGAAGTCCGGCCTGTCGTGGGGCGACGACGCCCCGTTCGCCAAGGACCGGTCGCTGGCCCAGGCCCT
>NZ_JBQVNM010000014.1:0-51173 GCF_052436175.1 Brevundimonas sp.
GTGCTGGTCTTCCTGCCGCAGATCGTGATCCTGTTCGCCTTCATCATCCTGCTGGAAGACTTCGGCTACATGGCCCGGGCGGCCTTCCTGATGGACCGGATCATGGGCGGGGCTGGGCTGCACGGGCGGGCCTTCATTCCCCTCTTGTCCAGCTTCGCCTGCGCCATCCCGGGCGTGATGGCGGCCCGGGTGATCGACGCCAAGCGGGACCGGCTGACGACCATCATGGTCGCGCCTCTGATGACCTGTTCGGCGCGGATCCCGGTCTATGTGCTGATCATCGGCGCCTTCATTCCGCAACAGACGGTGTGGGGCTTCGCCAGTCTGCAGGGGCTGGTGATGTTCGGCCTCTATGCGGCGGGGATCGTGTCGGCCCTGCTGGTGTCGTTCGTGATCCGAAAGGTCTTCTGGAGAGGGGCGGTCGAGCCCTTCATGATGGAGCTGCCGACTTATAAAATGCCTGACCTGAAGAGCGTGGCGTTCAACCTGTGGCTCCGGGCGCGGATATTCATGGAGCGGGCGGCGCGGATCATACTGCCGCTGATGATCGTGGTCTGGGCCGCCGGAACCTTCCCCTATCCGCCGGAGGGCGCGACGGGGCCGGCCATCGACTATTCCTTCGCCGGGATGATCGGGCAGGCGCTGGAGCCGATCTTCGCTCCCATCGGCTTCAACTGGCAGATGGTTGTGGCCCTGGTGCCCGGCATGGCGGCGCGCGAGGTGGCGGTGGCCGCTCTGGGCACCGTCTACGCCGTGGGCGATCCGGAGGCGGCCGGGAGCCTGCTGGGCGCGACCCTGGCGGCCCAGTGGTCGCTGGCGACGGGGCTGAGCTTCCTGGCCTGGTACGTCTTCGCGCCGCAGTGCGTGGCGACCCTGGGGGTGGTGAAGCGGGAGCTGAACAGCTGGAAATGGATGTGGGTGATGGTGGTCTACATGTTCGCCCTGGCCTATCTGGCATCGTTCGCGACCTATCACACGGCGGTGGCCCTTGGCGGAGGGGCGGTCGGGGGCTAGAGCGGATTTACACACCGCTCCGCCACCCTCGGGCTTGACCCGAGGGCCGGACGATCCGCCGCCCGTGCGACGGGATCGAAGCACAGACCGAGACAGCGCCCGATCCTCGGGTCAAGCCCGAGGATGACGGGATTGAAGTGAGGGCGATTACGCCAATGCCCGCCCCCCTGCCTGCAACAGTTTTCGTCGCCGCCGTCATGGGCCTGCTGGGCCTGATCGTGGGCAGTTTTCTGGCTGCCGTGTCGGTGCGGCTGCCGCGCGAGGAGGACGTGGTCTTCGCGCGGTCGCATTGCATGAGCTGCGAGAAGCCTCTGGCGGCGCGGCATATGGTTCCGGTGTTGAGCTGGCTGGCGCTGCGGGGGCGGTGCGGCTGGTGTCGGGCGGCGATCTCGCCGCGCTATATCCTGATCGAGTTGGCTGCGGGCGGGATCGGGGTCTGGGCCGCGCTGGCTGGCGTTGCGCAGGCTGACGCCTCCTGGCTGACGGTCGGGGCGACGGCTCTGCTGGGCTGGCAGTTGCTCCTGATCGGGCTGATCGACGCCGAGCATTTCTGGCTCCCGGACGTGCTGACCTGGCCGCTGGCCGTCACGGGGCTGGGGGCGGCGGCCCTGATCGGGCAGGCGGTTCCGTGGCCGCAGATCATCGGGGTGGCGGTCGGGTTCGGCCTGCTGTGGGGGATCGCGGCCCTCTACCGCGCCGTGCGCAAGCGCGAGGGACTGGGTGGGGGCGATCCCTTCCTGATGGCGGGGGCGGGGGCCTGGCTCGGGTGGATGGGCCTGCCCAGCGTCATGCTGTGGGCCTGTGCCGGCGGATTCAGCCTGGTGCTGGCGCGGCTGATCCTGCGGAAATCGGTCAGCGGAACCGACCGGCTGCCGTTCGGGACATTTCTGGCGATCGGGATCTGGCTGACCTGGCTGTGGGGGCCGCTGGGCCTGAACGGCTAGCGGGATCTACGCCCATCGTCTGTCATGACCTCTACTTTCCGTCCGGTCGGGCCGAAAAATGCAGTCGGGAGAGTCCATAGAGTCCAGACGGGACAGGGCTCGAGACCGGGATGTCAAAGACCGGTCCGCATTATAGCCCGGTGGGGATCACTGACGGGTTGCGAGGGCGGACAATCGGCAAGGCCCTGATCCGGCTCGGAAAGGCGCCGCCTTCTGTGCGGGCCTAACGTCCGGTCACCAGTTTGGCGACGATGTGGGCGGTGGTGTCGATGACCGCGTCGGCGGGGGTGTCGCCGCGCTTCAGGAGCTCGAAGCCGTCCGCGGCCGATTCGACCATGCTGGCCACCTGATAGGAGGTCAGGCGGGGGTCGAGGCCCGGCGCGTGATAGCCGGTGGCGTGGGCCCGGGCGATGCGGCGTTCCAGGGCCAGGTGGACGCGGCGCAGTCGTCTGATGCGGCTCTCGACGAAGCCCGGCTCGCCCTGGTCGGCCAGCATGTGTTCGATGCGCAGGACCGGGCCGTGCTCGCGCCATTGCAGCAGGACGTCGACGACATAGCCGCGCGCGATGCGGAAGGCGCCGTCGCCGGACCAGTCGCCGTCGAGCTGGGCGGCCAGGGGCTGGAAGTCGGCGGCGGCGATATCGCACAGGGCCAGGATCGTCTCCTCGACCGTCTTGAAATAGGTGTAGAAATTGGACGCCGAGACCCCGGCGTGGGCGGCGACGTCGGCGACGCGGATTTCGCCCAGATGCTTGCGGTCGAGCAGGGCGCGGCTGGCGGCGAGGATGGACGAGCGGGTCCGGCCGCCGCGCGCGCCGATGCGGTGTCCCAGCTTGTTCGTCGTGCTCGTCGGCATCGTGGTGACCCTGGGGAGAGGACGCCGCGGAAGGAAGATGGTGCCGGTTGCAGGATTCGAACCCGCGACATCCAGTTTACAAAACTGGCGCTCTACCAACTGAGCTAAACCGGCGTTTCGACGCGCTTATGCTGGCGTCGGAGCCTCGGGGCAAGCAAGATCACGCCATGCCGATCTCGTTTCCCCATATCGCCCCCGTCGTCATGCTGCTGCTGTCGAACGTCTTCATGACCTTCGCCTGGTACGGCCACCTCAAGTTCGGGTCCAAGCCCCTGTGGATCGTCATCGGGGTCAGCTGGTTCATCGCCCTGTTCGAATACTGTCTGGCGGTGCCGGCGAACCGGATCGGGCATCAGGTCTATTCGGCCGCCGAACTGAAGACGATGCAGGAGGTCATCACCCTGCTGGTCTTCGCCGTCTTCTCGGTGGCGGTGCTGGGCGAGAAGCTGACGATGAACCACGCGATCGGCTTCGCCCTGATCTTCGGCGGCGCCTGGGTGATCTTCCGGGGGCCGTTCTAGGCGGGTTGGCTAGTCCAGCGCCGCCGCGATCCGTCCTGCAAGGGCCTTCAGAGTTTCCGTGTCCGCCATCGGCGCGTGACCGTGGCCTTTCAGCGCGCGGTCGGACCAGCGGGGAATCACGTGGAAGTGCAGGTGGAAGACGGTCTGGCCGCCGGCCTCGCCGTTGAACTGCATGATGGAGAAGCCCTCGGGCGACAGGGCGGCGGTCACGGCGCGGGCCGTGCGCTGAACCGCCGCGGTCAGTTGGGCGAGGTGTTCGGGCGAAATCTCCAGCAGGTTCTGGGCGGTCGAGGTCTTGTGAATGACCAGAACATGCCCCTCGGACTGCGGAAACACGTCCATGAACGCCAGGATGTTTTCGTCCTCCCACACCTTGGCCGAAGGAATTTCCCCGCGCAGGATTTTGGCGAAGATGTTGGCGGGATCATAGGCGCCGGTCAGGCTCATGGGCGGTCTCCTTTGTCGGGTCGAGCCTAGCAGAGACGGGCTTTGCCAGGCGACGGTTTCCCTCCTAAACCTTCGGCCATGCCGAAGCTGACCAGCACCGCCGATCCGTCGAGCCCCGCCTTCAAGGCCCTGAAGGCGCACAATGAGGCGCTGGTCGCCGAGCTGAGGGCCAAGGTGGCGAAGGCCGCTCTGGGTGGGTCCGAGGCGTCGAGGGAGCGGCATGTGTCGCGGGGCAAGCTGTTGCCGCGCGACCGGGTCGAACGGCTGCTGGACCCCGGTTCGCCCTTCCTGGAGGTGGGTCAACTGGCGGCCAACGGCATGTATGGCGATGCGAAGGATCCGGACGGCGCGCCGGGCGCGGGGATGATCTGCGGCGTCGGACGGGTGTCGGGCCGAGAGGTCATGATCGTCGCCAACGATCCGACGGTGAAGGGCGGCGCCTATTTCCCGCTGACGGTGAAGAAGCACCTGAGGGCGCAGGAGATCGCCGAGCAGAACAACCTGCCCTGCGTCTATCTGGTCGACTCGGGCGGGGCGAACCTGCCGCACCAGGCCGAGGTGTTTCCCGACCGCGAGCATTTCGGCCGCATCTTCTTCAACCAGGCGCGGATGAGCGCGCGCAACATCCCGCAGATCGCCTGCGTCATGGGGTCGTGCACGGCGGGCGGGGCCTATGTGCCGGCCATGTCGGACGAGACGGTGATCGTACGCAATCAGGGCACCATCTTCCTGGCCGGACCGCCGCTGGTTAAGGCCGCGACCGGCGAGGTCATCTCGGCCGAGGCGCTGGGCGGGGCCGAGACCCATGGGCGGAAATCCGGCGTCGTCGACTATGTGGCCGAGAACGACGAGCATGCGCTGGAGATCGTGCGCGACATCGTCGGCCATCTGAATTCAGTAAAGAAGGTCGATCTGGACGTGCGCGAGCCGCGCGCACCGGCGCTGGATGCGGCGGAGCTGTATGGCATCATCCCGGACGACGTGCGGGCCCCCTATGACGTGCGCGAGGTCATAGCCAGGGTCGTGGACGGGTCGGAGTTCGAGGAGTTCAAGCGCGACTATGGCTCCAGCCTGGTCTGCGGCTTCGCCCGCATCTGGGGCTATCCGGTCGCCATCCTGGCCAACAACGGGGTGCTGTTTTCGGAGAGCGCGCAGAAGGGGGCGCACTTCATTGAACTGGCCTGCAAGCGGAAGATCCCGCTGGTCTTCCTGCAGAACATTTCGGGCTTCATGGTCGGCGGGAAATACGAGGCCGAGGGCATCGCCAAGCACGGGGCCAAGATGGTCACGGCGGTGGCGTCGGCGAACGTGCCGAAGTTCACGGTGCTGATCGGCGGCAGCTTCGGGGCCGGGAACTACGGCATGTGCGGCCGGGCCTATTCGCCGCGCTTCCTGTTCACCTGGCCCAACAGCCGGATCAGCGTCATGGGCGGGGAGCAGGCGGCCTCGGTGCTGGCCACCGTCCACCGCGACGCCGACAGCTGGACCCCCGAACAGGCCGAGGCCTTCAAGGCACCCGTCCGTCAGAAATATGAGGACGAGGGCAACCCCTATTACGCCACCGCGCGTTTGTGGGACGACGGCGTCATCGACCCGGTCCAGACGCGCGACGTCCTGGGTCTGGCGATTTCGGCGAGTTTGAACGCCCCGATAGAGGACACGACGTTTGGCGTGTTCAGGATGTGACTGGAGTTACACGATGACCGACACCCCCACCGAAGCCGAGCTGAACGCCCTGGACATCACCGACGCCGAGGCGGCGGAGATCAACGCCATCGCCCATCCGCTGCTGGCCGATCCCGCGCCGGACGCGAACGACGATCTGGTGCAGATCGACTCGACGACAGACGGGGTGGTCTTCGTCACCATCAACCGGCCGGCGAAGAAGAACGCCTTTGACGCCGCGACCATCGCGGCCCTGTATGAGGCGTTCGAGACCCTGCAGGGCGCGGATCATGTGCGGGTCGTCTTCCTGCGCGGGGCGGGCGGCACCTTCTGCGCCGGGGCCGATCTGGGCTGGATGCGGGATGCGGTGGAGTGGTCCGAAGGCGACAATCGCGACGACGCCATGGGTCTGGCTAAAATGCTGAAGGCTCTGCACGACATTCCGGCCCTGACGGTCGCCCTGGTCGAGGGCTCGGCCATGGGCGGGGGCGCAGGGATCGTCGCCGCCTGCGACATGGCGGTCGCCGTCGAGGGGACGCGCTTCGCCTTCTCCGAGGTCAAGCTGGGCCTGATCCCTGCGACCATCGCCCCTTATGTGATCGAGGCCGTGGGCGCGCGCCGGGCGCGCCAGCTGTTCCTGACCGCCAACATCTTCGACGCCGACTATGCGGCCCATGCCGGGCTGATCGACATGGTCCTGCCCGAGGGGTCGATGGACGAGTTCGTCTCCATGCTGACCGACAGCCTGACCACCAATGCCCCGGGCGCCATGGGCGACGCCAAGCGGCTGGTCCACGACGTGGCCGGCAAGAAGATCGATCACGGCCTGATGGAAGAGACGGCCAAGCGCATCGCGCGGGCGCGGGTCTCCGAAGAAGGGCAGGAGGGGGTGCGGGCCTTCCTCGACAAACGCCCGGCGAAGTGGGCGGAGTGAGGCGAGTGGCGAGTGACGCGTGGCGAGTGCCGAGGAAGGCCGACGCCGCCGTCGCTTGCGACCGTGCGCGGTAAGGATTATCCTTACGCCATGATTTCCAGTCGTTTGACCAGCAAGGCCCAGACCACCGTGCCCCTGGCCGTGCGCAACGCCCTGGGCGTCGGGCCGGGGGATGATCTGGCCTATGAAATTATGGGCGACAGCGTGCGGCTGACCAAGGCGCGACCGGTCGAGCGGGACGATCCATTCGTCCATTTCGACGAATGGGCGACCGAGGCGGACGCGCGGGCCTATGCCGACCTTTGAGGCAGGCACGGTCGTCCGGGCGCCCTTTCCCTATACCGACCGGGACACCCGTCAGTGGCGACCCGCAGTGGTCGTCAGCGACGGCGGGGTGGGGCTGGGCGAACGGCTGTGCTGGGTGCTGATGGTCACCAGCGCCGAAAACCGCGCCTGGCCCGGGGACGTTGAGCTGACGGAGGATTTCCGGTCCGCCGGACTGCCGGTGGCGTCCCTGATCCGCACGGCCAAGATCGCCACGGTCGAGCTGGATCGGCTGGAGGGCATCGGCCGGTTGCCGGACGCGGTGCACGAGGCCGTCAGGGGCCAGCTCCGCGAGCGGCTGGGTCTGGGCTGAACTCGCCCCTCGCCACTTTCGGTTCACGTCTCTAGACTTCGCCCATGTTCAAATCCGTCCTTGTCGCCAATCGTGGCGAGATCGCCTGTCGTGTGTTCCGGACCGCCCGTCGCATGGGCATCCGCACCATCGCCGTCTATTCGGAGGCTGACGCCGACGCCCTGTTCGTGCGGGAGGCGGACGAGGCGGTGCTGATCGGCCCGGCGCCGGCGCGTGAGTCCTATCTGGTGCAGGAAAAGGTGCTGGCGGCGGCGAAGGCGACGGGCGCCGAGGCCATCCATCCGGGCTACGGTTTTCTGAGTGAAAACGCGGAGTTCGCCGAGGCGGTTCAGACGGCGGGTCTGGTGTGGATCGGCGCGCCGGCGGCCTCGATCCGCGCCATGGGGCTGAAGGACGCGGCCAAGCAGTTGATGGTCGAGGCCGGGGTGCCGGTCACCCCCGGATACATGGGGGCGGACCAGTCGCCGGAGCGGCTGAAGGCCGAGGCGGACGCCACCGGCTATCCGGTGCTGATCAAGGCGGTGGCCGGGGGCGGCGGCAAGGGGATGCGGCGGGTCGATGAGGCCGGGGCGTTTCTGGACGCTCTGGCGTCGTGTCAGCGAGAGGCGGCCTCCAGCTTCGGCGACGATCGGGTGCTGATCGAGAAATACATCCTGAGCCCGCGTCATATCGAGGTGCAGGTGTTCGGCGACAGCTATGGCACGGTCGTGCACCTGAACGAGCGCGACTGCTCGCTGCAGCGCCGGCACCAGAAGGTGATCGAGGAGGCCCCTGCGCCCGGCATGGACGCGGCGACGCGGGCGGCGGTGACCGGGGCGGCGGTGCGGGCGGCCGAGGCGGTGAACTATGTCGGGGCGGGGACCATCGAGTTCATCGCCGATGCGTCGGAGGGGCTGCGCGCCGACCGCATCTGGTTCATGGAAATGAACACCCGGCTGCAGGTCGAGCATCCGGTGACCGAGGCGATCACCGGCGTCGATCTGGTCGAATGGCAGTTCCGGGCGGCGGCGGGCGAGCCCGTTCCGTTGAAGCAGGCCGACATCCCCCTGAACGGCTGGGCCATGGAGGCGCGCCTCTATGCCGAGGATCCGGCGAACGGGTTCCTGCCGAGCATCGGCAGGCTGGAACATTTCCACCTGCCGGACGACATCCGGGTGGACACCGGCGTGGAGCAGGGCGGTGAGGTCAGCCAGTTTTATGACCCGATGATCGCCAAGCTGATCGTGCATGAAACCTCGCGCGAGGCGGCGGCTGCGCGTCTGGCCGACGCCTGCGGCGAGGTCGAGGTCTGGCCGGTGAGGACCAATGCGGGCTTCCTGAAGCGGTGCCTGGAGCATCCCCGGTTCGTGGCCGGGGATGTGGATACGGGGTTCATCGGGGCGGAAGAAGACGCCCTCGTCGCCGGTGGCGTGAGCGGTGATATGGGCCTTATCGGCGCGACCTTGATGCTGGGAGGACTTCCGCATCGAGTTGGCCGTGACGACGCCTACGCTTCATCACCGTGGGGTGCTCCATACGGCGTGTCTGGGTTTCGGTTGAATTCGTCCTCGACATCGCCGGTGTCGGTCAGTGTCGACGGCAGAACCCAGACGGTCTCTCTGACCCAAAGGCATGGCGATATAGGGATTTGGTCGTCGATAGACGGAAGGGAGCTCCATCTGGACTACGACCCTGAGACAAGTTCGCCCCTGGTTCAGCTTGGTGCGCGGCGGTTTCACTACGAGCCGTGGTTGAATGATGACTATCTCGTCTTTGTCGATGGAAACACGCACAGGGTCGCAATGCCCCGCTACGACGGCGCTGGCCGTGGCGCTTCCACCTCCGACGGCGCCCTGCGGGCACCCATGCCCGGCAAGATCGTCGCGACGCCGGCCAAGGCGGGCGACGCCGTGGTCAAGGGGCAGCCGGTGATCGTGCTGGAGGCGATGAAGATGGAGCATGCCCTGACCGCGCCCTTCGACGGGGTCGTGGGAGAGGTGAATGCGGCGGTGGGGGATCAGGTCGGGGCGGATGCGTTGCTGGCGGTGGTTGCGGCGGCGTCTGAGTAACTGTCCCTCTCCCGGCGGGAGAGGGCTTGCGCGTCCGGGAGCGCCGCGATCGGTACCGCGAACGGGTTAGGGGCAGGACTCGACCGGGAGCCGCCGCGACCCTCACCCTACCGCACCAGAACGACGCCCCGGATCAAGCCCGGGGCGCCGTGTGCGGTCTCCCTCTCCCGACGGGAGAGGGAGAGGTGCTCGCCCTCTTGAGCCCCGTCGCGACCCGGCCTAATCCGGTCGCATGCGCCAGACCTTCGACGAAACCACCGATCCGTCCTTCGGGGCCAAGCATCTGCCCCTCGTGCGGGCGCGGCTGAAGGAACAGGGGCTGGACGGCCTGCTGGTCCCGCACGAGGACGAGTATCAGAACGAATATTTGCCGGACGCCAACGAGCGGCTGGCCTGGGTGTCGGGCTTTACCGGCTCGGCGGGCGCGGCCGTGGTGCTCACCGACCGGGCGGCGGTGTTCGCGGACGGGCGCTATACGGTGCAGGTCCGGGCCCAGGTGGACGCCAGCCAATTCGAGATTCTGGATTTCGTCGAGGGAGGGGTGCCCGCCTATTTGGAGCGTGCGCCGAAGGGGGCGGTGATCGGCTATGACCCGCGTCTGCACAGCCCGGACGCGCTGGCGGTGCTACGACGTGCGGCGGAGAAGGCCGGGGCGACGCTGAAGGCCGTGGACGTCAATCCGCTGGACCTGGCCTGGGGCGATGCGCGCCCGGCCCAGCCGCAGGCGCCGGTCGTGCCGCATGAGGATCAATATACGGGCGAGACGGCCGAGGCGAAGCGGGTGCGGATCGGACAGGCTGTGGCCGCCGCCGGGGCCGAGGTGGCGGTGCTGACGGCGCCGGCGTCCCTGGCCTGGCTGTTCAACATTCGCGGCGGCGACGTGATCCGCACGCCGTTGCCGCTGGGCCAGGCGATCGTGGCGGCGGACGGCTCGGCCAGCCTGTTCCTCGACCCGGCCAAGGTGACCAATGAACTGCCCGGCTGGCTGGGCGATGCCGTGGAGTTGAAGTCGCCGGATGCGCTGGAAGCGGCGCTGGACGGAATGTCGGGCAAGGCCGTGCTGGTCGATCCGGGGCTTTCGTCCGCCTGGGTGTTCGACCGGCTGGAGGCGGCGGGGGCGAAGGTGGTGCGCGGGATGGACCCCTGCACCCTGCCGCGCGCGGCCAAGAACGCCGTCGAAATCGAGGGCAGCCGCCGGGCCCACATCCGCGACGGGGCGGCGCTGAGCCGGTTCCTGCACTGGGTGGCGACCGAGGCGCAGGATCAACTGCCGGACGAGCGGGCCGTGGTGACGAAGCTGGAAGGCTTCCGCGAGGCGACGGGCATGCTGAAGGATCTGTCGTTCGACACCATCGCCGGGGCCGGGCCGAACGGCGCCCTGCCGCACTACAAGCCTGTGGGCGCCAAGATCCGGAAGATGGAGGCGGGCTCCCTGCTGCTGGTGGACGGCGGCGGCCAGTATCTGGACGGCACGACCGACGTGACCCGCACCATGGCCGTGGGCGAACCCTCGGCGGACCAGAAGCACAAGTTCACCCTTGTGCTGAAGGCCCATATCGCCATGGCGACCATCCGCTTTCCGGTCGGGACGACGGGGCACCAGCTGGACGCCATCGCCCGGGCGCCGATGTGGGCGGCGGGCTTCGACTATGACCACGGCACCGGCCATGGCGTGGGGTCGTATCTGGGCGTCCACGAAGGGCCGCAGCGGATCGCCAAGGCGTTCAACAGCCAGCCCCTGCTGACCGGCATGATCCTGTCCAACGAGCCGGGATATTACCGCGAGGGGTCGTGGGGCATTCGCATCGAGACCCTGCAGGTCGTGACGGCGCCGGAGCCCATCCTGGGCGGCGAGCGGCCGATGCACGGGTTCGAGCAACTGACCTTCGCGCCCATCGACCGGCGGCTGATCGAGGTCTCGATGCTGACCGAGGCCGAGCGGGCCTATGTCGACGCCTATCACGCCGAGACCCTGGCCAAGGTCGGGCCTTTGCTGGCCGAGGGCGTGCAGGCGGATGCGGCGGCGCTGGAGTGGCTGACCGAGGTCTGCGCGCCGCTTTGAGGGGGTGGGGCGGTGTGGTAGAAGCGGTTCTACCATGCTGAACATCAAGAACCCCGAAACCCATCGTCTTGCCAGGGAGCTCGCGCGCCGACGCGGCGAGAGCCTCACCGCAGCGGTGACGGCGGCCCTGCGCGAACAGTTGTCCCGGGAGCCGGAGGCACCGGTCAAGGCGACCTATGACGAGGTCAGGGCCTTGCTGGCCGAAATGCGCGAACACATGCAGCCGTTGGAGCCGGGTGAGGATCCCACCGCCTTCCTCTACGACCCCGAGACGGGGATGCCTGCTTGATCGTCGACAGCTCCGCCATCATCGCGATCATTTTCGGCGAGCCGGATGCAGACGAATTGCTGAGGTCGCTGATGGGCGGCGAGCCACGAATGTCTGCGGCGACCTATTTCGAAATGGGCATGGTGATTGATCGCAAGGCGGAGGATGATTTTCCGGCCAAGGCGTTTGATCGGTTGCTGACCCTCGCCCGCATCGACGTTGTTCCAGTGACCCGGGAGCATGCGGATCGCGCCCGCCGGGCCTATGCGCGCTTCGGCAAGGGCAATCACGAGGCGCGGCTGAACTTCGGCGACTGTTTCGCCTATGCCTTGGCGAAGGAAACGGGCGAGCCCCTGTTGTTCAAGGGCGAGGATTTCGGCCGGACGGACATCGTTTCCGCCGTCTGATCTTGCGCTGCCGGGGTCGGGAGACGACTTGAGGCGCCTGCACACCAAAGGAGCATCCCCATGAAGACGCGCAAACTGGGTCCGAACGGACCCGAGGTCTCGGCCATCGGTCTGGGCTGTATGGGGATGGCGGCCTTCTACGGCCAGGCGTCGGACGAGGCGCAGGCGACGGCGGTGATCCACCGGGCGCTCGATCTGGGCGTCACCTTCTTCGACACGGCCGAGATGTATGGGCCGCACACCAACGAGATCCAGGTCGGCAAGGCGCTGGCGGGCCGACGCAACGACGCCTTCGTCGCGACCAAGTTCGGCATCGGCTACAACGCCGACCGCACGGCGTTGGCCGTGGACGGGACGCCCGCCAATGTGCGGCGCGCCATCGAGGGCAGCCTGAAGCGGCTGAACATGGACCACGTCGATCTCTACTATCTTCACCGGGTGGACCCGAATACGCCGATCGAGGAGACGGTCGGGGCGATGGGCGAACTGGTCAAGGAGGGCAAGGTCCGCTTCCTCGGCCTGTCGGAGGCGGCGCCCGAGACGATCCGTCGGGGTCATGCCGAACATCCGATCACGGCGTTGCAGACGGAGTATTCGCTGTGGAGCCGTGAGCCGGAGGACGGCATTCTGGAGACCGTGCGCGAACTGGGGATCGGCTTCGTGCCCTATAGTCCGCTGGGGCGGGGCTTCCTGTCGGGCGACATCAAGTCCATCGACGATCTGGAGCCGGGTGATTTCCGGCGTTCGAACCCGCGTTTCATGGGTGAGAACTTCCAGAAGAACCTCGATCTGGTCGAGGCGATCAAGGGGATCGCGGCCGACAAGGGCGTGACGGCGGCGCAACTGGCCCTGGCCTGGGTGCTGGCCCAGGGCGAGGATCTGGTTCCGATCCCCGGCACGCGCCGGATCGCGACGCTGGAGCAGAACGCGGCGGCGGCGGACATCGTGCTGACCGCGGAAGACCTGGCCGCGATCGAGGCGGTGTTCCCGAAGGATGCGGCGTCTGGCCACCGCTACGCCGAGGCGGCGCGGGCGGCGCTGAATCGGTGAGTTCAAGTCCTCCCTGTCGCGCCGCGATGGGGAGGACGTCAGGCGATCAGCGCCAGCCACTCGTCCTCGGTCAGAACCGTTACGCCATGCTTCGGGGCGTCGGCGAGTTTTGACCCGGCGCCGGGGCCGGCGACGACATAGTCGGTCTTCTTCGACACCGAGCCGGAGACCTTGGCGCCGAGGCTTTCGGCGCGGGCCTTGGCTTCGTCGCGGGTGAAGCGTTCGAGGCTGCCGGTGAAGACGACGGTCTTGCCCGAAACGGGGCTGTCGGCGGTGGGGCGTTCGGCGTCGATGACCGATTCCAGCTCGGCGATCAGGGCATCGACCACGGCCTTGTTGTGATCCTCGTGGAAGAACTCGGCCACGGCGCGGGCGGCGACGGGGCCGACGCCGCTGATCCCGGCGATGCGGCCGAGGGTCTCGGACGGGCCTTCGTCGCGGGCGATGGCGGCGAGACGGCGCAGGCCGGTCCAGTCGGATGCGAGTTCGGCCAGGGCGCGCCGGGCGGGGGAGGCGAGACCCGGGAAGGCAAGGGCGATCTTCTGGTCCAGCGGCGCCTCGGGCCAGGGATCGTTCTCGGCGACGTCGGCGGCGGCGAGGGTTGAAAGCACGCGGGGCGAGACGGCGTGGGCTTCCGCCAGACGGGTCCATTCGGCGGAGGGGATGCCCTGAGCCGCCTCCAGTCCAGCAGCGTGGAAGGCGCTCCAACTGCCGAACTCGCGGGCCAGCAGGAGGGAGGTCTGGTCCCCAATGTCACGGATGCCGAGGCCGAAGATTAGCCGTTCCAGGGTGATCGTCCGGCGGGCGTCGATGCCGGCGACGAGGTTCCTGACGCTGGTTTCGCCATAGCCGTCCTCGGCGCGCAGGGCGTCGAGCTTTTCGGCGTCGCGGGCCAGGCGGAAGATGTCGGCGGGTTCGTGGATCCAGCCGCGCTCGTGGAAGGCGATGAGCTGCTTCTCGCCCAGACCCTCGATATCGAAGGCGCGGCGAGAGACGAAATGCTTGAGCCGCTCGACCAGCTGGGCGTCGCAGATCAGGCCGCCGGTGCAGCGACGGCGGACCTCGCCCTCGGGCCGCACCGCCTCGGAGCCACAGACGGGGCAGTGGGTGGGGAAGACATAGGGGGCGGCGTCGGCCGGGCGTTTGTCGGCCACCACCGAGACGATCTGGGGGATGACGTCGCCGGCGCGTTGCAGGACGACGGTGTCGCCGAGGCGGACGTCCTTGCGGGCGATCTCGTCCTCGTTGTGCAGGGTGGCGTTGCGGACCACGACGCCGCCGACGGTGACGGGGGTCAGGCGGGCGACGGGGGTCAGGGAGCCGGTGCGGCCGACCTGGATGTCGATGCCTTCGAGCACGGTGGTCGCCTGTTGCGCCGGGAACTTGTGGGCGATGGCCCAGCGGGGGCTGCGGGCGATGAAGCCGAGGCGCTGCTGCCAGTCGATGCGATCGACCTTGTAGACGACGCCGTCGATATCATAGCCCAGCCCGGCACGGTCGGTCTCCAGACGGCGGTAGACGTCGATCAGGCCCTCGGCGTTCTCGACCCGTTCGGAGCGGGGGTTGGTGGGGAAGCCCCATTCGGCCAGCTTTTCCAGGGCGCCGTGCTGGGTGTCGCTGAAGCCCTCGACGGGTTCACCCCAGGCATAGGCGAAGAAGCGCAGCGGGCGGCCGGCCGTGATCCTGGGGTCTTTCTGGCGCAGGGAGCCGGCGGCGAAGTTGCGGGGGTTGGCGTAGGTGCGGCGGCCTTCGGCCTCGGCGACGGCGTTGAAGGCGGCGAACTCGTCGTTGGGGGCATAGACCTCGCCCCGCACCTCGATGCGGGCGGGCCATCCGGAGCCATGCAGGCGCGTTGGGATCTGGCTGTCGCCCAAGGTCCTGAGGTTTTCGGTGACGTCCTCGCCGGTCTTGCCGTCGCCGCGCGTGGCCCCGACCTGAAGCACGCCATTGACATAGAGAAGGGAGGCGGACAGGCCGTCGATCTTGGGTTCGGCGACGAAGGCGACGGCCTCGTCGGCGGGCAGGTTCAGGAAGCGGCGGATGCGGGCGACGAAGTCGGCCACGTCTGCGTCGTCGAAGGCGTTGTCGAGCGACAGCATGGGCACGCCGTGGCGGACCTCGGCGAACTGGGTCGAGACGGGGGCGCCGACCTTTTTCGACGGAGAGTCGTCGCGGACGAGGTGAGGGAAGCGGGCCTCGAGGGCGGCGTTGCGGGCCTTCAGGGCGTCATAGTCGGCGTCGGTGATCTCCGGCTCGGCCTCGGCGTAGTAGAGGGCGTCGTGACGGGCCATCTCGGCGGCCAGATACGCCAGTTCCTCGCGCGCGGCGTCTTCGGTCAGGGGGGCGAGGTCGGTCTCGGTCATCGGGAATCGCAACGGCTGGGGGGGCGGGTTTAGCAGTCCATGACGGGAACTTAAGCTGACGCGGCGCCTGCGTCCCGCTATTCATCGGAAAAGTGTCAGGAGTCTTCATGCGCCGTCCGATTCTCGCCGTCCTGCCCGGAATGGCCGCCCTGACGCTTCTGGCCGGATGCGAGAGCCTGAACCTGCCGTGGGAGACGAAGGAAGCCGCGCCGGTCGCTGCGGAGGCGCCCACGCCCGCCCAGGTCGCCGTGCCGCCGCAACTGATGGAGGACGTTCGCATCCTGTCGGCTGACGACATGGAGGGGCGGGACACCGGCTCGCCGGGCGGGGAGCGGGCGCGGGCCTATATTGTGTCGCGGCTGGAGGCCATGGGGATCGCGGCGCCGCCGATGGGGCGGCTTCAGCCGTTCGAGGCCGATGGGCGCACGCGCGAGGGCGCGAAGAAATTCAACGGCACGAACATCCTCGGCCTGATCCCGGGCACGCGCGCGACGGACAAATACATCGTGGTCAGCGCCCATTACGACCACGTCGGCGTCAGTGGAGGCTTTGTCTACAACGGGGCTGATGACAACGCCTCGGGCGTGGCGACCATGCTGGAGCTGGCGGCGCGGCTGAAGGCGGCCCCGCCCGAGCACAGCGTCATCATCGTCGCGTTCGACGGCGAGGAGCGGGGGCTGATCGGGGCCAAGCATTTCGTCGAGGCGCCGCCCGTGCCCCTGTCGTCCATCGTGCTGAACATCAACTACGACATGACCTCGCGAGCCGAGACGGACGGCAAGCTGTGGGTCACGGGCACCTACCAGCATCCCGACCTGAAGCCGTTGATCGAGGGCGTCGGGCCGGTGGGCGCCGTAACGCTGGCCTTCGGCAAGGACACGCCGGCGGACACGGGCGCGGACAACTGGGTCAGCGCGTCCGACCATGGGGCTTTCCACCGAGCGGGGCTGCCGTTCCTCTATTTCGGGGTCGATTATCACCCCGACTACCACCGGCCGTCGGACGATTTCGAGAAGATCACGCCCTTGGTTTTCGCCAGTGCGACGGAGCTGGCCATCACGGCGTTCCGGCGTCTGGATCAGGGTCTGGACCGTTGACGTAAACCTGTCGCAATCTCGGCGCTAACAATCGCGTCTGAACTGCGGGGGATACAGAGATGACGGCGACGAACTTCGACCTTCAACGGGTCCAGAGGTGGCGCAAGGTCGCCATGGGCGCCGGGCTGATCGGGGCCATGGCCCTGGCGGCCCTGACGGGGACCATTGGCGGCGACACGGCCTGGCATGAGGGGATCGAGGCGGTCGGCCTGGGCTTCATCGTCGTCTGCATCGTCGGTCGAGCCTGGTGTTCGCTCTACATCGGCGGGCGCAAGAAGGCCGAGATCGTGGATCGGGGGCCCTATTCGATCAGTCGTAATCCGCTTTACCTGTTCAGCTTCATCGGGGCCTTCGGTGTCGGCGCCCAGACGGGCAGCGTGACCCTGGCCCTGGTGTTCACGGTCCTGACCTTCGCGGTGTTCCATTTCACCATCCAGCGGGAGGAGGCCTGGCTGTCGAACGCCTTCGGGGCGGACTACGAGGTCTATCGCGCGCGCACGCCGCGCTACGGCCCCGATTTCAGCAAGTGGCGGGATCAGGAGACCATCGAGGTCAAGCCGCGCTTCTTCCTGACCACGATCCGGGACGGGCTGGTCTTCCTGCTGGCCGTGCCGGTGTTCGAGTCGCTTGAGATGCTGCAGCAAAGCGGCTGGCTGGCGGTTCTGGCGCGTCTGCCCTGATGACCGTGCGGCGTCTGGCGGCGGTGCTGGCGTGCGGCGGGGCCTTGGCCGCTCTGGCAGCCTGTGACGATTTCAGGCCGCGCTCCGACAGCGGGGCGGAACCGCCTGCGGCGCCGGCCGCGGCGGCGTTCCGGTCCGATCTGAGCGGCGACATCTCGGGCTACTACATGCCGGCGGGCGAGGTGCGCGCGGGCGACTGGCTGCTCCGAAACGCCTTCGTCGGACAGGCGGCGGACTTCGCCAGTTGGGAGGCGGGGACGCGTCAGGGCGTCTTCGCTCCGGTGATGTTCGAGTTCGAGGACGTGACCAGCCCCATGACGGCGACCGAACTGGGCGAGGTGCGTTCGGGCCAGATCCGCGTCCTGCCGAGCCGGTATGCGGTCAACGATAGTCGCGTGTCATTCGAGGGACGGGCGGACGGCGTCGGCGTGGTGCGCTTCGACGGGCGGCTGGACGGCGACGCCCTGGCGACGGCCCGCCGCAATCTGGGCGACGAGAGCCCGGTGCTGGTCGGGACGCTGACCGTCGGCGGGCGGCGGTTCGACGGCGTGCGCTTCCGCTGGTGGGCGGGGGATTGAGCCGCAAATGAAAAGGGCGGGCCTTTCGACCCGCCCCCTGAACTCAGTTGACCGTCGCCTTGACGATCTTGCCCGGCGCGCGGGGCGGCTCGCCCTTGGGCAGGGCGTCGACGTGTTCCATGCCCTCGATGACCTGACCCCAGACGGTGTACTGGCGGTCCAGGAAGGTGGCGTCGTCGAAGCAGATGAAGAACTGCGAGTTGGCGCTGTTCGGGTCCGAGGTGCGGGCCATGGAGCAGACGCCGCGCACGTGGGGCTCGGACGAGAATTCCTGCTTCAGGTTGGGCTTCTTGGAGCCCGAGGTGCCGGTGCCGGTCGGGTCGCCGCCCTGGGCCATGAAGCCCGGGATGACGCGGTGGAAGACCACGCCGTCATAGAAGCCCTCGGATGCCAGTTCGGTGATGCGTTCGACGTGGCCGGGGGCCAGGTCGTTGCGCAGCTTGATGACGACGTCCTTTTCGACGCCGTCGCCGGTGTCCAGGGTGAAGGTCAGGGTCCCGGCCATGCCGGGTTCTCCGTCTGAATATTGCGGGGGTCATAGCCGCTGAGGGCCGTGGGCGCTATGTGGGGAAGATGAGCGACGATGAAAAGCCCGAAACGCCTGCTGCTGCGCCGGCGCGCCGCAAGATGGTGCGTCCGCCCACCGGTGGAACCGCCGCCGGGCGCGGCATGGGCGCCCAGATCAAGACGGCCGACAAGAAGTCTATGTCCTCGATCCAGTGGATCAAGCGCCAGCTGGCCGATCCCTGGTCCGAAAAGGCGCGGGCCGAGGGGTGGCGCAGCCGGGCGGCGTTCAAGTTCGCCGAGATCGACGACAAGTTCCGGCTGGTGAAGCGGGGCTCAAAGATCATCGACCTGGGCGCGGCGCCCGGCGGCTGGGTACAGGTCTGCGTCAACCGGGGAGCGGCGGCGGTGGTCGGGGTCGACCTGTTGCCGATCGAGCCGATTCCGGGGTCGATCCTGGTGCAGGCCGACTTCACCGACCCCGGCGTGGACCAGCAGTTGATCGACCTGCTGGGCGGGGCGCCGGACCTGGTCATCTCCGACATGGCGCACAACACCGTGGGGCATCGCCAGACGGACCACCTGAAGATCATCGCCCTGATCGAGATCGCGGCCGATTTCGCCATCCGGACCCTGAGGCCCGGCGGCGCCTTTGTGACCAAGAATTTCCAGGGCGGTGACGCGGGCGGGGTTCTGGCCGACCTGCGCGCCAACTTTCAGGACGTGAAATTCGTCAAGCCCGAGGCCAGCCGCAAGGGCAGTTCCGAGGTCTATCTGGTGGCGCTGAACAAGCGCTGACGCGCGTTCAGGCGGGCTGATCGGCCGCGAGACGTTCGCGCTCGCGTTTCGCCTCGATGCGGGTCCAGATGCGGTCGTGCAGGGTGAAGAAGACCGTCTGCACCAGCGGCTCGATGGTGCCGATCGCCAGGGCGATGCGGATGTCGCGGGTCAGGGCGAAGGCCACCAGCACCGCCACGGTGAAGTGCATGCAGCCGTAGGTGATCGTCTTCAGCGCGATCTGTTTGAACGAGCGGGGCAGGGCGTGGCTGTGGCCGTGGTGGCCGAGCGGGCCCTTGCCGTGCGAGCGCGACTGCTCGGCCGGGGACATGACGTCCAGACGGGCGGTGAAGGCCTCGGCGGCCTCTTCCACGCCCGAGCGCAGGCGGCGCTTCTCGATCCGGTGCCAGACGCGGTCGTGAATGGAATAGGCCACGGTCTGGAAGAAGGGCTCGACGACCCCGACCGCCAGGGCCAGTCGCCAGTCGCGCGTGATGGCGAAGGCCACCAGAATCGCGACCGCCAGGTGCATCAGCCCATAGCTGGCGATCTTCAGCGCCAGTTTGCGCGCGGTGGACAGGATCATCGCGACCATAAGCAGAGAATGGGGAGGCCGCGGGCCGGTTGCAAATCAATAAAATATGGCGCCGCAACACGACGGGCCTTGCTCTGGAGGCCCCGTCGCCCTTATACGCGGCCCGCAAAACGGAGACTCCCCATGGAGATTCGCGAGGGCCTCACCTTCGACGATGTTTTGCTTGAACCCGGTCCCTCGGAGGTCATGCCTGCCGATGTGGACGTCTCGACCCAGCTGACACGCGACATCCGCCTGAACATCCCGCTGCTGTCGTCCGCCATGGACACGGTGACGGAAAGCCGGCTGGCCATCGCCATGGCCCAGTCCGGGGGCTTGGGCGTGCTGCACCGGAACATGACCATCGAGGAACAGGCCGACGAGGTCCGCGCCGTCAAACGCTATGAGAGCGGGATGGTGGTCAATCCGGTCACCGTCGGGCCCGACACCACCCTGGGCGAGGTCCGCGAGATCGTCGCCCAGAAGAAGATCTCGGGCTTCCCCGTGGTCGATCCGAAGTCGGGCAAGCTGGTCGGGATGTTGACCAACCGCGACATGCGGTTCGAGGGCGATCCGTCGATCAAGGCCTCGGCCCTGATGACCACCGGCGATCTGATCACCGTGCGCGAGGGCGCCGGGCGGGACGTGGCGCGCGAGTTGCTGCGCACCCGCAAGATCGAGCGGGTCATCGTCGTGGACGAGGACTATCGCGCCGTCGGCCTGATCACGATGAAGGACATCGAGAAGGCCCAGGCCTTCCCCAACGCCGCCAAGGACGATCAGGGCCGTTTGCTGGTGGGCGCGGCCTCGACGGTCGGCGACGCCGGCTATGAGCGGGCCATGATGCTGGCGGAGGCGGGGGCGGACGTGGTGGTGATCGACACCGCCCACGGCCATTCGTCGTCGGTCGCCGCCGTGGTCGAACGCATCAAGCGCGAGTCGAACCGCATCCAGATCATCGCCGGCAACGTCGCCACCTATGACGCCACCCGCGCCCTGATCGACGCCGGCGCCGATGCAGTGAAGGTCGGGATCGGCCCGGGCTCCATCTGCACCACGCGTATCGTCGCGGGCGTGGGCGTGCCTCAGCTGACCGCCGTGATGGAGGCCGCCCGGGCGGCGCGCGAAAGCGGCGCCCCGGTCATCGCCGACGGCGGCATCAAGTATTCCGGCGACCTGGCCAAGGCCATCGCGGCGGGCGCCAGCGTGGCCATGATGGGGTCGATGTTCGCCGGCACTGACGAGAGCCCCGGCGAGGTCTTCCTGTACCAGGGCCGCAGCTACAAGTCGTACCGCGGCATGGGATCGGTCGGCGCCATGGCGCGCGGATCGGCCGACCGCTACTTCCAGAAGGAGGTCTCGTCCGAGAAGCTGGTGCCCGAGGGCATCGAGGGCCAGACCCCCTATAAGGGGCCGATCAGCCCGGTCCTGCACCAGTTGGTCGGGGGGCTGCGCGCCTCCATGGGTTATGTCGGGGCGGCCAGCGTGGCGGAGTTCCAGAAGCGGGCCCGTTTCGTGCGGATCACCGGCGCCGGATTGCGCGAGAGCCACGTCCATGACGTCATGATCACGCGGGAAGCGCCGAACTATCGGCAGGGCTGATCCGCAGGGGGACGAACCATGACGACCGAGCTGACCTATCTGGCCCTGACCCTGGTCCTGGCCCTGGTGCAGGTCTTCCTGCCCGCCGGCGCGCGGACGCTGGAGTTCGGCTCGAAATGGAATGCGGGACCGCGCGACAGCACGCCCGCCTCGACCCGGCCCGTGACCGGGCGGCTGGAGCGGGCCCAGGCCAATCTCTACGAAACCCTGCCCCTGTTCATCGGGGCGGTGCTGATTGCCCATGTCATCGGGGCGTCCGGCGCCCTGACCCTCTGGGGGACGGCGCTCTTCTTCTGGGGGCGGGTGGTCTATGTGCCGCTCTACGCCCTGGGCGTGCCCTATGTCCGGTCGCTGGCCTGGCTGGTTTCGCTCGCGGGACTGGTGATGGTGCTGGCCTCCCTGTTCCTGCTGAAAGTCTAGAGTGACCCCCACCGCCCGTCTCGCCGCCGCCGCCTCGATCCTGGACTCCATCGCCCAGAGCCGCCAGCCGGCGGAAGTTGTGCTCAAGGCCTGGGGCCAGCAGAACCGCTATGCCGGGTCCAAGGACCGCCGCGCGATCGCCGACCGGGTCTATAAGGTGCTGCGCGCGCGGGGCCGTCTGTCATGGATCATGGGCGGGCGCGAGGACGGTCGGGCCCTGGTGATCGGCTCCCTGTCGGCGCTGGACGGGCTGCCGCTGGAAGAGATCGAGGCCCTGCATTCGGGCGACGGCTATGGGCCGCGGCCCCTGTCGAAACAGGAACGGTCGCGGCTGGCGGCGGGCGACGGCGACTTGCCCGGATGGGTGGCGTCGGGCCTGCCGGAGTTCGTGGTCGAGGACTTCAAGGCCACCTATGGCGAGGGCTGGACCGAACAGGCCCGCGCCCTGATGGCGCCGCGCGCGCCGATCGACCTGAGGGTCAATGCGACCACGGACGTCGATGCGGTGGAGGCCGAGTTGCGCGACGCGGGTCTGGCCCCCGAGCGCACGCCCTGGTCGCCCTGGGGGCTCAGGCTGGCGTCCGAGCCGCCGCCGAACGTGCAGGCGCTCGACGCCTTCTCGGCCGGGCGGATCGAGATCCAGGACGAGGGCAGTCAGGTGGTCTGCGCCCTGGCCGGCGCCGCGCCCGGAATGACCGTGGTCGACTACTGCGCGGGCGGGGGCGGCAAGACGCTGGGGCTGGCGCAGGCGATGAAGGGCGAGGGCCGACTGATCGCCGCCGATGTGGTGCGCAAGCGCCTGGACAACATCCAGCCGCGTCTGGAGCGGGCCGGCGTCGAGGCGGAACTGGTCCTGCTGGGCCAGAACGGCGGCGGGCTGGAGGCCCTGAACGGGGAGGCCGATCTGGTGCTGGTCGATGCGCCGTGCAGCGGGTCGGGCACCTGGCGGCGGCGGCCCGAGGACGCTTGGCGGCTGACCGCCGAGGAAGTCGAGCGTCTGCACGCCCTTCAGGTGCGCATTCTGGGGCAGGCGTCAAAGCTGGTGAAGCCGGGCGGACGGCTGGCCTATGTCACCTGTTCGATGCTGACGGCAGAGAACGAGGCCAGCGCGGACGCCTTCGAGGCGGCCCATCCCGAGTTCTTCCCCGTCGCCGTCACCGCGCCCTGGGGCGGGGAGGGGTTGCGGTTGCGGATGTCGCCGGCCACGACCAACACCGACGGCTTCTTCTTCGCCCTGTACGAGCGCGCGGCGTGAGGCTGGAGCGATACGGTGAGGTCACGGTCCTGCCGGTCATGGCCGCGCCGCTGGAGTGGGGCGAGCATCTGAGGGCGCGGATCCAGCCCCTGATGACCGGCATCGGCCCGGTGGAGGCCGCCGTCGTCCTGAGCGCCGCCCTGGCCCGGCTGGAAGGGCAGGGGGAGACGCTCGATCTGATCCTGTCGCTGGGGTCGTGCGGGTCGCCGACACTGGAGCATGCGGCGGTCTATCAGGCGTCGTCGGTCAGCTATCGCGACATGGACGCGAGCCCGCTGGGGTTCCCGAAGGGGGTGACGCCCCTGCTGGACCTGCCGCCGGTCCTGCCGCTGCCGTGCCCTGTCCCGGACCTGCCGACCGCGACCCTGTCGACCGGGGCGAACGTGGTGTCGGGCGCGGGCTACGCCGCCATCGAGGCCGATATGGTGGACATGGAGACCTGGGCGCTCGTGAGGGCGGCCCAGACCTTCGACATTCCCCTGATCGCCCTGCGGGGCGTGTCGGACGGCAAGGCCGAGCTGACCGGGCTGGACGACTGGCGCTCGCCTCTGGTGCAGGTGGACGAGACCCTGGCCGTCGCCCTCGACAAGCTGGTCGCCGTCCTGGCCGAGCGAGGTCTCGCCGCGCTTGAAATCCCCGCCCGACCGGGCCAAGACCCCGCCGCATCCGCCGCCTCGGAAAGCTTCGCATGACCCAGATTCCCCACCAGAAGGTGCTGATCGTCGATTTCGGCAGTCAGGTGACCCAGCTGATCGCCCGCCGCCTGCGCGAGGCCAGCGTCTATTGCGAAATCCATCCGTTTCAGAAGGCCGAGGCGGCTATGGCGGCGATGACGCCCGCGGCCATCATCCTGTCGGGCGGGCCCGAGAGCGTGCACGAGGCGGGCAGTCCGCGTGCGCCCCAGGCGGTGTTCGAGGCGGGCGTGCCGGTCCTGGGCATCTGCTACGGCGAGATGACCATGTGCGAACAGCTGGGCGGCAAGGTCGAGGGCGGCCACACCCGCGAGTTCGGCCGTGCCGAGATCACCGTCGAGCGCGCTTCGCCCCTGCTGGCCGGACTGGCGCCGGTCGGCGAGGAGGAGACGGTCTGGATGAGCCATGGCGACAAGATCGTCGCCATCCCGGAGGGCTTCGACGTCGTGGCCTCGTCGTCCGGCTCGCCCTATGCGGTGATCGCTGATGAGAAGAGACGCTTCTACGGCGTTCAATTCCATCCGGAAGTCATGCACACGCCGCGCGGCCACCAGATGCTGAAGAACTTCACCCACGGCATCGCCGGGCTGAAGGGCGACTGGACCATGGCGGCATATCGCGACGAAAAGATCGCCCAGATCCGCGAACAGGTCGGGGACGCCAAGGTCATCTGCGGCCTGTCGGGCGGGGTGGATTCCTCGGTCGCGGCGGTGCTGATCCACGAGGCCATCGGCGACCAGCTGACCTGCGTGTTCGTGGACACGGGACTGCTGCGCAAGGACGAGGCCAAACAGGTCACGACCCTCTTCCGAGAGCGCTACAACATCCCCCTGATCCACGTTGATGCGTCGAAGGAATTTCTCGGCGAATTGGCGGGTCAATCGGACCCCGAGACCAAGCGTAAGACCATCGGCCGAGTCTTCATCGAGGTGTTCGACCGCGAGGCGGGCAAGATCGAGGGCGCCGAGTTCCTGGCCCAGGGCACCCTCTATCCCGACGTGATCGAGAGCGTGTCGTCCTCCAGCGGCAAGGCCCACGTCATCAAGAGCCACCACAATGTCGGGGGCCTGCCGGACTATATGAAGCTGAAGCTGGTCGAGCCGCTGCGGGAGCTGTTCAAGGACGAAGTTCGCGCCCTGGGCCGCGAGCTGGGCCTGACCGACGCCTTCGTGGGACGCCATCCCTTCCCCGGGCCGGGCCTGGCCATCCGCATCCCCGGCGAGATCACGCCGGAAGCCGTCGAGACCCTGCAACAGGCCGACGCCATCTATCTGGACGAGATCCGCAAGGCCGGCCTGTACGACCAGATCTGGCAGGCCTTCGCCGTCCTGCTGCCGGTCAAGACCGTCGGCGTCATGGGCGACGCCCGCACCTATGAAAAGGTCCTGGCCCTGCGCGCCGTGTCGTCCACCGACGGCATGACCGCCGACTTCTATCAATTCCCCTGGGAGGTTCTGGGCCGCACGGCGACCCGCATCATCAACGAGGTGCGGGGCGTGAACCGCGTCGTCTACGACGTGACCTCCAAGCCGCCCGGAACGATCGAGTGGGAGTAATCATGCGCGTCGGACGTCTGCTGATCGGCCTAGCGGCGGTCCTGCTCGGGCTGACGGTTCTGGGTGGGACGGCGACGGCAGGGGATTGTCGGGTCGTGACGCCCGGGGCCGAGGTTCGCCTGCCCATCGGGCGGACGGGCCGGTCGATGCTGGTCCATGCGCCAAAGGGGCTCGATGCGGCGACGCCGGCGCCTCTGGTCTTTCTGCTGCACGGCAGCGGGGGCGACGGCGCGCGGATGCTGCAGAGCTCGCGACTGGCGGAGGCGGCGGACCGGCATGGATTCCTCGTCGCCGCGCCAGACGGAGGCATTCCGCTGGAGCGCGGCTTCGTCTGGAATATCCCGGGCGTGCCGACCATCGCGGGGACCGTGCCTGGGCCGGACGACGCCGACGACGTGGCCTTCATCAAGGCGGCCATCGACGAACTGGCCCTGGCCGGATGCGCGGACGAGACGCGGGTCTATGTGACCGGCCTGTCTGGCGGGGGGCGGATGGCGTCCTGGCTGGGGTGCGTGGCGTCGGACCGGATCGCCGCCATTGCTCCGGTGGTCGGTCTGAGGGCCGGCAATCCGTCGAAGGACGATCCGGCCCGGCCCGATCCCGAGACCTGCACGCCGTCGCGGTCGATGCCGGTGATGGCCTTCGCCGGGGATGCGGACACGACCAATCCCATACAGGGCGGGGGCGCGGGCTACTGGAGCTACACCATGCATGCGGCCGAACAGCGCTGGGCCCAGTTGAACCGGTGCACGGCCGCGCCGGTCAGCGTCTGGGTGGCCGATGGCGTCTATGAGGAGCGCTACTCCGGCTGCACGGACGGCGCCGACGTCGCGGGTCGGATCACGGTCGGCGGCGGCCATAGCTGGGTCGCCGACAACGACGCCCTGTGGGCTTTCGTATCGCAGTATCGACGCGAGCGCTGATCAGCCGTCGCTGAAGTTGGGCGGGCGCTTCTGCATATTGGCCATGACGGCCTCGATCTGGTTGGCCGAGTGGATCAGCAGGCCCTGTTCATGGCTCTCGGCCAGCAGCATGCCGGCGGCGTCGGTGTCGAAGGCGGCGTTGGCGAGGCGTTTGGCGCCGCGCACGGCGTCAGGGTTCCGGCTCGCGATCTGACGCGCGAGAGCGAGGGCCTCGGCGTGGGGATCCTCGGCGGTGCGGGTGACGAGGCCGAGGGCGATGGCCTCGGCACCGGAGACCTCGCGATGGGTGTAGATCAGGTCGCGCAGGACGTCGTCCCGCACATTGCCGCGCCACAGGGCCATGCCGGCCATGTCGGGGACCAGACCCCATTTCATCTCCATGATCGACAGGCGGGCGTGGGGTGCGGCGATGCGGATGTCGGCGCCCGACATGATCTGGCAGCCGCCGCCGAAGGTGACGCCATGAACCGCCGCAATGACCGGGACGGGCAGGGTGCGCCAGCCCCAGGCGACCTGCTGGAAGACATTGGCCAAGCCATGGGTGCGGGTCATGATGTCGAAGTTCTGATCGCCGATCGCGGCCATCATCTCCATGTCCAGACCGGCGCAGAAGGCGCGGCCTTCGCCGGACAGGACCACGACGCGCAGGCCCGGCGTGGCGGACAGGGTGTCAATGGCGGCGGCGAGGCCGTCGATCATGGCCCGGTCGAGGGCGTTCATCTTGTCGGGGCGGTTCAGGCGCACATCGGCGACGCCGTCCTCGATCTGGATAGTGACGCGGTCGTTCATCGGGGCCTCCCTTTGGCCTTGTCGTAGCGGGTGCGGAAGGGTTTCGACAGGCCCGTTTTCGGATCGCTTCGCTAGGGTGTGGGTGAGGAGATCGCCATGCCCCTGTTGACCGCCGCCCTGATCGTCGCCGCCCTGCAGACGGACGCCCCCGTGACCTCGACGCCGGTCGTTGGCATTCCCGAGGATAGCCGACTGGAGACCTTCAAGACCCTGTGCACACCCGACCGGCGCAGCCTGGAGCGAACCTCGGCCCGGATGGCGGCGGCGGGCTGGGTCAAGGCGGAAGAGACCGAGCATCCCGAACTGGCGGCGACCCTGGCCCTGGCCCGCAAGGAGATGGACGATCCCGAACTTCCGATGAAGAACGAACAGGAAATCTGGAAGTCGCCCGAGGGGCCGGCAGGTCGTTACGTCATTCTGAACCGTATGAGCGCGACCATCGGGGACAATGAGGATTCCGACGGCGACGGGGTTCTGCAATCCTGGGAGAAGGCGACGGAGCTGGTTTTTCTCGGCTGCGGTCTGTGGGACTTCGAGGCGACGACGGGCATCCATCCGGGGCTGATGAGCGCCTGGACCACACAGCTCGCCGTCCAGACCGTGGATGAGCCGGGCCAGATCGAGGGCGGGACCTGGAACGTCTATCACTTCCTGCCCGGCACGGCGGACGTGAAGATCGGCTTCATTCCCGACGGAAGCCCGTTCGTGGAGCGCGTCGGCTTCAGCGGCGCCATGATCACGATGACCTCGGCGCCCGAGGAAGACGAGGAGGCGGCAGAGGCGGGGGAGAGGGCGCCGGCGTCGGCGACGGGGGCCGTCGAGGACTGAGACGGCCTCTTGCCACGGTCCGTCGTGACGGGCAGATCGCCGTCATGAGCATCACCATGTACGGCATTCCCAACTGCGACACGGTCAAGAAGGCGCGGGTCTGGCTGGACCAGAACGGCGTGGCCTTCGACTTCCACGACTACAAGAAGGCCGGGATCGACGAGGCGTCGCTGCGGCGCTGGGTCAGGGAGCATGGCTGGCAGACGGTGCTGAACCGGGCCGGCACGACCTTCCGCGCCCTGCCGGAGGCGAAGACGGCCGATCTGGACGACGACAGGGCCGTGGCGCTGATGCTGGAGCAGCCGTCGATGATCAAAAGGCCGATCCTGGACCTGGGCGACCGGCGGATCTTCGGGTTCAAGCCGGAAGTCTATGCGGCCGCCTTGACAGCCTAGCCTTCGACGGAGGTTTCCGGCCGGTCGTGGCCGTCGGCGCGTTCGGTGACCCATTCGCCTGCGGAGGTCTCGAATTCGATCCAGGCGGTGGCGTCGGCGACCCGTTGTTCCCGCGCGGCGCGGGCGGCGGCGGCGCGGGCCGCGGCGGCGCTGGGGAAGGTCTCCGAGAAGCTGTCGCCGACCTTGTAGGCCCAGCCTCCGTCATGTTCGACGATGCGGTAGGTGACCTGGGTCATGGGACGCTCCTGTTCAGCCGTAGATCGCGCGCTTCAGACGAACACGCATCACCGTCAGTTGGTACACGATCCCCCCGATCAGCAAGAGCAGAAGCAAAACTTGTATGGCGACGACCAGAGGCGCCTCAGGGCCGGCGGCGATGGGTGCCCCGGCGGGCAGGCGGGTCAGGATTTCGGTGAAGCTGGGCAGGAACAGGGTGAAGGTCGCGGTGCTGAGGGCCATGGTCTCGATCCACCAGCGATGCTTCCACCGGCGCGCGATCAGGCCGATGAGGGATCCGACCACCAGCGATCCGATGCTGAGGATGGATATGGTCACGCCCGGCGGGCTCTTGATGACCAGAACGCCGGACAGGGCGCCGATAAACATGAAGACCAGCCAGGCCTTTCCCAGGCGCGTGCCCGGCGGGATGCGGCCGTGTCGGGCCAGCAGCCACAACGACAGCGGGATGGCGGGCAGACTGCCCAGGGTGTGGAACCAGCCGACGGCGGAAAGTTCAGGCAGAAGCATCGCGACCCCCGTTGCGAATGTCCAAGCTGTGCAGTTGGAGGGAAGACCGTCGGTTTGTCGATGGTCCGAGACGCCTGCACGATAATTTGCATCGGCCGCATCCGAACGGCCCGCGGGTGACGACTATGGGATGAAACGGCGATCACGGGGTCGTCGAAACGGGAGACGACGATGCTGAACCTGTTCTATGCCTTCTGGTGGTTGCTGCTGCCGATCGGGGGCCTGTTGTTCGCCGGCTATCAGAGCTGGCTGAAGTACCGTCAGCAGAAGGCGGTGCTGGACCTCATCAAGACCTATGCGGATCGGGGAGAGCAGCCGCCCGAGGCCCTGGTGAGCCGACTGGACCTGACGCCGCCGACGTCCCAGGACTGGAACGCGCCGTCCAGCGGGCCCAAGTCCGCAGCCCACTACTGGTCGCTGGTGGGGTTGTTCGGGATGATGGCCGTGGGTTTCGGCGTCGGCGCGGCCATGGGCGTGGACGGGAACAGCGGCGCCTTCATCATCGTGGCCCTGGTCATGGCGGCGGTGGGGGTCTGGTCCGCTATCAACGCCCTGTTCCTGTCGCGGCCGAGGCACTGAGACCGGCGCGGGGGAGGGCGGTCCGTGCTGGGGGAAGCGGACTGGGTCCGGGCGGCGCGCGCAGGCTCGGACCCGGCCTTCGCGCGGCTGGTGGCCGCGCATCAGGCGGCGGTGCGCGGGTTTCTGAGGCGCGTCCTGGGCGGCGGTTGGGCCGAGGCCGACGACGTGGCGCAGGAGACGTTTCTGGCCGCCTGGCGATCGCTGCGGACGCTGAAGTCGGACGAGGGATTCCGGTCCTGGCTGCTCGGCATCGCCTGGAGGCGGGCGCAGGACCGGATCCGCAGCGCCCGGCGCGGCGCGGCGCGCGATCAGCAATGGCTGGAGGCGGCGTCGCCGGCGACCGGGGTGTCCGCCGTAGACCGGATCGCCATGGGCCGGGCGATGGCCGATCTGGCGCCCGATGTGCGGGCCTGCGTGGCCCTGTGTCTGGCGGACGGCTGGTCGCATTCGGAAGCGGCGGCGGCGCTCGACTTGCCATTGGGGACGGTGAAGTCCCATGTTGCGCGCGGACGGGCGCGCCTGCTGATCGCGCTCGGAGGTTCTGATGACGCCTGAGGCCCGACTTCAAGCCCTGTTCGCGGACGAGACGCCGCCGCCTCGCGACCTGGCCTTCGAGGCGGAGGTCGCGCGCCGGGTCGCCGCTCGCCGGGCGGTGCTTCGCGTGGCGGCCCTGCTGCCGCTGGCGGTCGCGGTCGCTGCCCTGCTCTGGGCGGTCAGACCCTATCTGGCGGGGCTGACATTCCCGGCGGCTGCGGTTCCGGCGATGACGGCGGGCGGGCTGGCCATGGTCGGCGCCCTGATGCTGGTGTGGATGTCCGGGCGGTTCAGCGCCGCCTGATCGTCGCCTGAACCCCGAAGTGGTCCGACGGATATTCGCCGCCGGTGGGGGTGTTTCCGATCAGGGCGGCGGAGCCGGGCGCGAAGAATTCGGTCTCGGCGAAAATGTGGTCGATGACCCGGTTCGGGTGGCCCTTCGCCGGGTTGAGGGTGGTCTCGACCGAATCGCGGGGCAGGGCGCTGAAGAAGCGTACGCCCGTCAGGGTCGACAGGCCGGAATCCGACAGGGGGGCGTTGAAGTCGCCCATGACGATCAGCGGCGTTCCGTCCTGGGGCAGCCAGGACAGCAGGTCGGCGACCTGTTGCGCGCGAACGGCGCCAGCCTCCTGCTGCCAGGCCAGATGGGTGACGACGATGTCGGTAGGGCGGCCGAGCGCCTGGACGCGGACGCGCAGGGCGGTGCGGTAGTCGTCCAGCGGCTGGAGCTTGCGACTGTCATGGGCCACGACCGGCAGGCGGGTCAGGATGGCGTTGCCATAACGGCGGGGCGCGCCCTCCGGATCGGTGGATACGAAATGCATCGACCAGGGCCGACCCTGCGCGGACAAGGCGTCGGCGACGGTCTGCGCCTGATTGGGCAGGCCGACATTGGCGTCCTCCAGCACTTCCTGCAGGGCGACGACGTCGGCGTCGGCGGCGAGGATGGACTGGATCAGCAGGGGACGGCGCGCGGCCCAGTCGCCCTGATTGTGCCAGATGTTGAAGGTCACGACCTTCAGTTCGGCGGCAGGCGCGGCGGCGGTCGTGGCGCAACCCGCGAGGGCAAGGGCGGCCAGGGCCGGGGCGGCGGACAGGATCAGGCTGCGGCGTGTGGTCATGGCTTCCTCCGTTTTCGGCCGTTGTAACCGGTTTCATCGACCTTACGAAGATTTCACGTCAGTTTCCGCATCCGTACGCCGCCGCCGCCGCCTCTTGTTCCCAGAAGGCCCGGGCATCAGGCTCCGGGTTCAGCCATCAACGGGATAAATCCAATGGAACTGACGCCCATCTTCATCGTCTTCATCATCTTCGCCTCGATCGTCGCGATCATCCTCGGCCCGGGCTACATCAAGAGCCGCGAGAAGCTGGCGACCCAGGACATCGTCCGCGCCGCCATCGACAAGGGCCAGCCCCTGCCGCCGGAAATGATCGACGCCCTGACCAAGGAGGCCAAGTCGCGGGTGCCGTCCGCGAGCCGCGACCTGCGTCTCGGAATGATCCTTCTGGCCGTCAGCATCGGCATCGCCCTGTTCGGCTACGCCTTCAGCTTCGTCGGCGGCATCGAAGAGGCCAAGGCCGTCTATCCGATCGTGGGCATGGGGGCGATCCCGGGCGCCGTGGGCGTGGCCTTCATCATCCTGAGCTTCTTCAACAAGAACAAGGACTGAGCACGGTCTGGATCGGGGGGAAGAACGATGTCCAGATCCCTCATGGATCGACATGACGTGGAGCTGGCCGCCCTCGCGGCGGCCGGCGGGCGGCGGGAGTTCGGCGAACTGGTGCGTCGTCACGGTTCAGCGGTGCGGGGCCTGCTGCGCCGCATGGGCGCCCAGGCGTCCGAGGCCGACGACATCGCCCAGGACGCCTTCATGACCGCCTTCCAGCGGTGCGGGGAGTTCCGGGGCGAAGGCACCTTCGCCGCCTGGGTCAAGCGGATCGCCGCGCGGCTTTACATCAAGCGCAAGGCGAAGGACGCCCGCTATGTCGAGGAATCGGTGGTGGAAGAGGCCGCCCCGACCGTCGATCGCGGCGGGCTGATGGACCTGGACGAGGCGTTGAAGGTGCTGAGCCCGGTCGAACGTCTGTGCGTGTCCCTGTGTCATGGCGCGGGGATGTCCCACCCGGAAATCGCGGCCGCCATGAATCTGCCGCTCGGAACGGTGAAGTCTCATGTCAAACGTGGTCTGGATAAACTTCGTGCGCGGCTTGCGCCCGAACAGGTCGAGAGCGGGAGGGCCGTTCATGTCAACGGATGAGTTCGACGTCGATATCGAACGCCTGTTCGCCCAGACGCCTCGCATGGCCGATTCCGAGCTGTTCGCCAGCCGGGTGGACGCCAGACTGGCGTCCGGGTCGCGGCTCAGGGCCGTGGCCCTGACGGCGGCGGGCCTGGTCGGCGGGGTGTTCGCCGTGCGCGAGAGCATGCATTTCGATTTCGATGTCTCGTCCGCCGATGCGCCGGCCCGAACCCTGGGGCAGGGCGTCCAGGCGGCGGGCGGCGGCGCGGGCGATCTGATCCAGACCCTGGTCGATCAGGTCGGCCTGTCGGACATGCCGTTTGGCTCCATGGGCGGGATGCAGCTATTCTGGATCGTGGCGGCGACCCTCGTCTTCGTCGCGGCGGCCGGTGTCGTGAAGCTGTCCCAGGAGGCCTGAGTGTCCAGTCAGAAGCAGGAAATCGTCCGTCGCATCGCCGCGCCTGATATTCAGGGCCGGAAAGGGGGCGAGCCGATCGTCTGCCTGACGGCCTATGACGCGCCGACGGCGGCCCTGCTGGACGACCACTGCGACCTGCTGCTGGTCGGGGACAGCGTCGGCATGGTGGTGCACGGCCTGCCCAACACCGTGGGCGTCACGCTGGAGATGATGATCCTGCACGGCCAGGCGGTCATGCGCGGCTCGCGCCGGGCCATGGTGGTGATCGACATGCCCTTCGGTTCCTATGAGGGCGGCAAGGAACTGGCCTACGAGAACTGCGCCCGGGTGATGAAGGAGACCGGCGCCCAGGCGGTGAAGCTGGAAAGCGGCCCGACGGTGCCGGAGACGATCGCCTATCTGGTCCAGCGCGGCATTCCGGTCATGGGCCATGTCGGCCTGCGGCCCCAGGCGGTGCTGACCGAGGGGGCGTTCAAGGCCAAGGGCAAGACCGACGACGAGCGGTTGCGCGTCATCGCCGAGGCGGAGGCCACCGCCGACGCCGGCGCCTTCGCCGTGGTCGTCGAGGGCACGGCCGAGGCCGTCGCGGCCGAGATCACCGCGGTGATCGACAAGCCGACCATCGGCATCGGCGCCTCGGCGGCCTGCGACGGGCAGATCCTGGTGACGCCGGACATGCTGGGTCTGTTCGACTGGACGCCGAAGTTCGTGCGCAAATACGCCGACCTGCGCGCGGAGATCGACCGGGCGGTGGGCCAATACGCGGCGGATGTGAAGGCCCGCCGTTTTCCTGCCGAAGTCGAGACCTACTTCTCGAAAAAGCCGGTTCAGTCCTGACCGCCGTATTGCGGTGAGGGCTTTCTCTCGTGGGGCTTACCCACTAGGGTCCGCGCCGGTTTTGCCAGATAGAGTTGGGACGACGATCCGTGGTTGATGTCTTCGAGCAGGTCGAGGAGGAGCTTCGCTCCGCCCGTTACAAGCGGCTTGCGAAAACCTGGTTGCCCGTTCTGGGCGCCGTCCTGGGAATCGCCCTCGTCGCCGCCCTGGGCTGGTGGGGCTGGGATTCGTATCAGACGAGCCGCGCCGAGAAGGCCTCGGTCGCCTATTCGCGCGGCCTGGAGGCCCTGCAGGCCAACAATCTGAGCGGCGCCGAGACCGCTTTCGCCGAGGCCGAGAAGTCGGGCAACGGCGCCTACAAGTCCCTGGCCCTGATGCAGCGCGCCGGTCTGGCGGTCGCCGCCAACAAGGAGGCCGAGGCCGTGACCCTGTTCGACCAGGCGGCCAAGGCGACGGGCGACGACCTGCTGTCCGATTCGGCGGCCTATCGCGCGGCCCTGCTGGTGATGGACACCGGCTCGCTGGAGGACGTGCAGAAGCGGCTGGAGCCCCTGGTCAAGGAAGGCCGTCCGCTGCGTCCGTTCGCGCAACAGGCCCTGGCCATGGCGCAACTGCAGAACGGCAAGCTGCCCGAGGCCCGCGCCGGCTTCGTGCAACTGACCCTGGGTCAGGACGTCCCGGATGTGATCCGCCAGTTTGCCCAGAGCGGCATCGAGGTCATCGACAGCGGCGTGGCCGGAAATCTGGCCGAGATCATCAAGAACCAGAAGGCCCTGCCGGCTCCGACGGCGCCTCAGGGTCTGCCCGCCGGCGCCGTCCAGATGGCCCCGCAGGCCGCGCCCGCCCAATGACGATCGCCATCCGAAAGACCTCCATGACGCGTTTCCTCAAGGTCGCCCTGACGTGCGGCGTCGCCCTGACGATGGCCTCCTGCGCGGCCCAGCGGCGCATGCTGCCGTTCGGTCTCGGCGGAAGCGAGGAAAAGGGCGCGGTCGCCACCGAGGGACAGCGCATCTCGGTGCTGAGCTTCGAGCAGCAACTGGCGCCGTCGGCGGCCCTGTCGGGGCGTGATTTCTTCCTGCCCGGACCCCAGTCGGTGACGGCCTGGACCCAGCCGGGCGGCACGGCCGACAACCTGGTCGAACACGTCATCGCGGCGCCGGAGTTCACCGTCGCCTGGAGGCGTGACATCGGGGTCGGTTCGGGCAAGACGCGTCAGATCATGGGCCCGCCGGTCATCGACGCCGGCAAGGTCTTCGTTCTGGACGGCGAGGCCACCGTCACCGCCGTGGACGCCCGCACGGGCGAGGTGGCGTGGAAGCACAACGTCCGCCCGGACGAAACCGAGCGCGGCGCGCGCCGGCTGGGCATCATCCCCGGCGGCTCGCGTGCGGCCAGCGGCGGCTTCGGCGGCGGCGTGGCCGTGGGCGGGGGCAAGGTCTTCGTCTCGTCCGGCTATCGGTCCATGACGGCTCTGGACGCCGCGACCGGAGCGGTCGTGTGGACGGTCAAGGTCGATGCCCCGATCCATGGCGCGCCGACCGTGGCCGGATCGCGCGTCTTCGTCGTGGACGTGGACAACCAGTTGTTCGCCTTCGACATCGCCGACGGTCAGCAGGACTGGTCCTATCGCGGCATCACCGAGCCGGCCCGCATCATGCGCGCCTCGTCGCCGGCGGTGGTCGGGGACACGGTGATCGCGCCCTTCTCTTCGGGCGAGGTGACGGCGGTGCGGGCCATCGACGGCACGGCGGTCTGGCAGCAGGTCCTGTCGCGCACCAGCCGCACCAGCGCCCTGTCCGAACTGCGCGACATCGCCGGTCGGCCCGTCATCAGCCGGGGCATGGTCTATGCGGTCGGTCATTCGGGCGTTATGCAGGCCATGGACATCCGTACCGGCGCGCCGAAATGGTCGGTGCCGGTGGCCGGGGTCAATGCGCCTCTGCCGGTCGGGGACGTGGTGTTCGTTGTGTCCAAGTCGGGCGAACTGACCGTCGTCAATCGCGACACCGGCGCGGTCTACTGGACCAGGGATCTGAACGAGGGACGCGTGCGCCAGGAGGGCGGCTTCCTGGGCTTCTTCGACCGCACGGTGCGGCCGGAGTGGACCGGTCCGATCCTGGCCTCCAATCGTCTGGTGCTGGTCAACTCGGACGGCGAGGCGGTCGGGTTCGACCCCAAGACCGGCAATCAGATCGCGAGCGTGAAGCTGGGGGGGCCAGCCTATGTGTCGCCGTCGGCCTATGACGGCGCCCTCTATGTCGTCACCGACGAGGGGCAGCTGGTCTGCATTCGCTGACGATCGTTCGAGCCTGCATTCGCAGCGCTCCTGATTCTGGGATAGAAGGCCGACATGGCATTGAAGGTCGCCATCGTCGGCCGCCCCAACGTGGGCAAGTCCACCCTGTTCAACAGGCTGGTGGGAAAGCGTCTGGCCCTGGTCGATGACCGGCCGGGCGTGACGCGCGACCGCCGCTATGCCGACGGCAACATCGGCGATCTGGACCTGACCCTGATCGACACGGCCGGGTATGAGGATGTCGCGGACGACAGTCTGGAAGCCCGGATGCGCGAGCAGACCGAGGCGGCGCTGGAAGACGCCGACGTCCTGATGTTCATGATGGACGCCCGCGAGGGGGTGACCTCGCTGGACCGCATCTTCGCCGACCGGCTGAGGAAACAGCCCAAGCCGGTGATCCTGCTGGCCAACAAGTCCGAGAGCCGCGAGAGCGGCGGGGGCGTGGGCGAGGCGCACGGTCTGGGCTTCGGCGAGCCCGTCGCCATCTCGGCCGAGCATGGGGAGGGGATGGCGGACCTCTACGCCGCCCTGATCGCCGCCAGCGCCGACATCTTCGTCGAGGAGATCGACGAGCCCGACAAGCCGATCCGCATCGCCATCATCGGCCGCCCGAACGCGGGCAAGTCGACGCTGATCAATCGACTGATCGGCGAGGACCGGATGCTGACCGGGCCCGAGGCCGGGATCACGCGCGACAGTATCTCGGTCGACTGGCAGTACGAGGGCCAGAACATCCGGCTGGTGGATACGGCCGGGATGCGGCGCAAGGCGCGGGTGCAGGAAAAGCTGGAGAAGCTGTCGGTCGCCGACACCATCCGCGCCATCACCTTCGCCGAGGTGGTGATCCTGATGATGGACAAGGACAACGCCTTCGACGTGCAGGATCTGCAACTGGCAGATCTGGTCGAGCGCGAGGGCCGGGCCCTGATCTATGTGGCCTCCAAGTGGGACCTGGAAGAGAATCCCCAGTCCCGCATGGCCAAGCTGAAGCAGATGGCCGAGGACAAGCTGCCCCAACTGAAGGGAACCCCGTTCGTGGCCCTGTCGGCCCATTCCGGGCGCGGCGTCGAACGGCTGATGCCCGCCGTGATGAAAGCCTACGAGACCTGGTCGGTGAAGGTGAAGACCAAGGATCTCAACGACTGGCTGGCCATGGCGACCCAGAGGCACCCGCCGCCCGCCGTCGACGGCAAGCGGGTGAAGACCAAATACATGGCCCAGACCAAGGCCCGTCCGCCGACCTTCGTGCTGTTCGCCAGCCGGGCGTCGTCCCTGCCGGACCACTATCTGCGCTATCTGACCAACTCGCTGCGCGAGAGCTTCGACCTGCCCGGCACGCCGATCCGGCTGAGCCTGAAATCGAACACGCCCAACCCCTATGCCGAGGGGGGCGCCAAGTCTGGGCCCGAACGCTACAAGGGCGACGCCAAGACCGCGCCGCGCCGCGTGCGCAAGGCCGAGAAGGAAGAGGCCCTCTCCAACCTGCCCGGCAAGGCGCTGGAGCAGAAGAAGACCCGCGTCGCCAAGCCGCGCGTCATCTCGGGCGTCAAGGCGTCCTCGTCCAAGAAGGCCGGGTCCAGCGTGGCGGTCCAAAAGGGCGCACGCGGCGGGGCGAGGCAGGTCTCGCGTTCCGGGCGTATCCGTACCGGCCAGAAGCACGCGCCGAAGAAGTAGGGCTCAGACGAGCGCGTCGGTCGAGACGCCTGCCGACCATTCCTTGAAACTGACCGTCAGAGGCGGGGTCAGGTCGCCGCGCGCCAGTTCGACGACCAGGGGGCCGATCTCGGACGGGTGGGGCAGGGTGTCGGGATCCTCGCCGGGGAAGGCCTGGGCGCGGATCTGGGTGCGCATCCGGCCGGGGTCGAGGACGGCGACGCGGACGGGGGTAGACTCGATCTCATCGGCCCAGGACTTCATCAGGGCCTCGGCGCCGGCCTTGGTCGCGGCATAGGCGCCCCAGAAGGCCTTGGGATTGGCGGCCAGGCTGGTGGTCAGATGGACGACGCGGCCGGCGTCGGACAGGCGCAGCAGGGGCTCCAGCGACCGGATCAGGCGATAGACGCCGGTCAGGTTGGTCTTCTCGATCTTGGCGAAGCCGCGCGGGTCGGCATGGGCGACGGGCGTCAGGCCCGAGGCGCCGAGGGTGGCGGCGGTGTGGACCCAGATGTCGAGCCTGCCGAACCGCTCGAAGATCGCCCCGCCCATCCGGTCGATCGCGCCGCCGTCGATGATGTCGAAGGGAATCAGGGTCGCGTGCCTCCCCGTGGCGGCGAAGATGGCGTCGTCCAGGTCCTCCAGCCCGCCCTGGGTGCGGGCCGCGGCGATGACGTGGGCGCCCGCCCTGGCCAGGGCGAGGGCGCTCTCATAGCCGATGCCGCGCGAGGCCCCGACGACGAGGGCGATACGGTCTTTGAGGGGGAGGTCGGACATGGCGCGCTGATAGCGCGGCGAGGCGTCCGGCGGAAGGGTCAGCAGCCTTCGGCAGGCTGCCACAGGCTGAAGCTCACGCCCTGATCGTCCGCGACGACGACGGACAGGCCCGTGGCGCTCTCGGCCGGCATGGCGGCCTTGCCGCCCAGCTCGGTGACGCGGGCGCAGGCGGCGGCGATGTCGTCGACCCGGAAGTAGAGGTTGGGTTCGCTGGCCGGGCGCTCGGCCTTGACGAAGCCGAAGGGCGGGTCGCTGTCCTTGACGTGGGCATAGGTCGACTTCGACGCGGCCTCGTCGAAGGTCCAGCCGAACAGGGCGCCGTAGAAGGCCCGGGCCTTGCCGATGTCGCCCGTGTCGAGGGTGAAGTAGCCGAGCTGGACCAAGGCATGCTCCCGAAAGTCGTCCGGCCCCGGCGAATGCGGGGCTTCGCAAGCTTAAGCGGTTACGAGCAGGGAAAGTTGCCGGGCCACCGTGTCGCGGCCGCCTTCCTCGATCTCCCGGTCCGTCAGGCGGGTGGGGTAGTCGCCGGTGAAGTAGTGGTCGGTGAACTGGGGCTGGTGCGGATTGCGTCCGGTCTCGCCCATGGCGCGATACAGGCCGTCGACCGACAGGAAGCCGAGGCTGTCCACCTCCAGATGCTGGCGCATCTCCTCCATCGACATATTGGCGGCGATCAGCTGATCCCGCTCGGGCATGTCGATGCCGTAGAAGTCGGGATAGAGGATCGGCGGGCTGGCCGAGCGCAGGTGGACCTCCGTCGCCCCTGCGGCGCGCACCGCACGAACCAGCTTCACCGAGGTGGTGCCGCGCACGATGGAATCGTCGATCAGGACGACGCGCTTGCCCTCCAGCACGCCACGGTTGGGGCTGTGCTTCATACGCACGCCCTTCTGACGCGCGCCCTGGCTGGGCTGGATGAAGGTGCGGCCCAGATAGTGGCTCCGGATGATGCCCATTTCGTAGGGGATGCCGCTGGCCCGGGCGTAGCCCAGGGCGGCCGGAACGCCGGAATCGGGCACCGGCACGACGACGTCGGCCTCGACGGCGTGTTCGTGGGCCAGACCCTCGCCCATCCGTTTGCGCACGTCATAGACGGAGCGGCCGTTCACGACGCTGTCGGGGCGCGAGAAGTAAACATACTCGAACAGGCAGGGGCGGGCGGCGCGGGTCGGGAAGGGTTTCAGCGAGCGCAGGCCCTCATGGTCGATGACGATGACCTCGCCATGCTCCACATCGCGCACGAAGGTGGCGCCGATGGTGTCGAGGGCGCAGGTCTCGGACGCCATGACCCAGGCGTCGCCGAGCTGGCCCAGGACCAGCGGGCGGATGCCCAGCGGGTCGCGGGCGCCGATCATCTTGGTGCGGGTCTGGGCGACCAGGGCGTAGCCGCCCTCGATGCGGGCCAGGGCGTCGATGAAGCGATCGACGATCTTGGCCTTACGGCTGCGGGCGATCAGGTGGAGGATGACCTCGGAGTCCGAGGTGGACTGGAAGATCGAGCCCTCGCCGACCAGCTGGTTCCGCAGATAGTGGACGTTGGTCAGATTGCCGTTGTGGGCCATGGCGATGCCGCCCTGGTCCAGATCGGCGAACATCGGCTGGATGTTGCGCAGGAAGCTGCCGCCGGCGGTGGAGTAGCGGGTGTGGCCGACCGCAGCGGGCCCCGGCATGCGTTTGGCCAGGTCGGCGCCGCCGAAGGCCTCGCCCACCAGACCCTGATGGCGTTCGGTGTGGAAGCGCTCGTCACGGACGCTGGCGATGCCGCAGGCTTCCTGACCGCGATGCTGCAGGGCATGCAGACCCAGGGCGACGATGGAGGAGGCCTCGTCATCGGGCGCGCCCCAGACGCCGCAGACGCCGCACTCGAGGCGCGGACGGTCGTCGTCGGCCTCGCGATGGTGCTCGCGGTGCACGATGGGGTCGGCAATGACGTGGTCGAGGCTGCGCATCGTGGGGCTCCGATGACAGGCGGGAATCTAGCGGGGGGCGGCTGGCGGCGAAGTATTGTCTGATTGCGGTTTCGGCAAGGCCCCATCGTCCGAAAACCCTCGGCGGACGGAGGAATCGACGACCGGCGTGATGGCGTCCATCCCCCGGCCGATTCCCGGCAGGATGATCTGGATGGCCCGGGCGGCGCCGGCGCTGAGCGGGCGCAGGGTCGCCTCGCTGAGCCAGCGCGGGGTCCGCTCGCCGGGCATGGCCGCCACGATGACCAGATGAATGGCGCCCAGCAGGACCAGGGCGCGGCCCGCCCCGACCAGCACGCCGAGACCCCGATCCACCCCGCCGAGCTGGGGGTGGGCCTGGGCCCGCTTGGACAGGGACGATCCCAGAATGCGCACGCCGAAATAGAGGATCAGGAAGGTCAGGACCGCCGCGAAGATGGTCCCGGCCCAGTCCGGGTCGATCAGTCCGCGCCCCAGACGCGAGGTCAGCGGCAGGCTGACCAGGGCCAGAAACGCCGCCAGAACGAAGCTGAGCAGGGTGATGATCTCGCGCGTGGCGCCGCGCACCCATCCGGCCGCAGCCGAGGCGAGGATCACCAGAATGGCGAAGGCGTCAAAGCCGGTCACGTGTCGGGGCGGTCCTCAGCGGATTGCCGGTCACCCATAGCGGCTTTGCGAGATTCGATCGACCGCTTCCGTCAACCGCGACACCGACGTCAGCTTCAGGCCGTCGCCCTTGACGGTCAGGGAAGGAGTCAGGGCGTGGTCGAAGCCGAGCTTTCCAGCCTCGCGCAGGCGGGCCTCGGCCCGACCCACTGCGCGGACCTCGCCCGACAGGCTGATCTCGCCGAAGACGACGCAGCCCTGGGGCAGGGGCTTGTCGGTGGCCGAGCTGATCAGGGCCGCCGCCGCCAGATCGGCGGCCGGTTCGTTGATGCGCAGGCCGCCGGCGACGTTGAGATAGACGTCCTGATCGCCGAAGCCGAAGCCGCAGCGAGCCTCCAGAACCGCCAGAACCATGGCCAGCCGCCCGGTGTCCCAGCCCACGACCGCGCGGCGCGGGGTGCCGTAGGCGGACTTGGACACGAGGGCCTGCATCTCGACCAGAACCGGGCGCGAGCCCTCGATGCCGGCGAAGACGACCGAGCCCGCCGCCCGGTCCTTGCCCTCGCCGAGGAAGAGGGCCGACGGGTTGGACACCTCCGTCAGGCCCGCGTCGCCCATTTCGAAGACCCCGATCTCGTCGGTGGCGCCGAAGCGGTTCTTGCCCGCGCGCAGGATGCGGAAGGGATAGCCGCGCTCGCCCTCGAAGCTGAGGACGGCGTCGACCATATGTTCGACCACTCGGGGGCCGGCGACCTGACCGTCCTTGGTGACATGGCCGACCAGGATGACGGCCGGGCCGCCGGCCTTGGCCAGTCGCACCAGTTCCCCGGCGCAGGCGCGGACCTGGGTGACCGAGCCGGGTCCGCTTTCATGCGCGTCGGACCAGAGGGTCTGGACGGAATCGACGATGACGATGTCGAACTGCTCGCGTTTCAGCGTGCCGAGGATTTCGCGCAGCGCCGTGGCGCTGGCCAACTGCACCGGCGCCTTCTCCAGACCCATGCGCTTGGCGCGGGAGCGGATCTGTTCGATGGCTTCCTCGCCCGAGATATAGGCGACGCGGGCGCCGCGCAGGGCGGCGCGACCGGCCACATCGAGCAGCAGGGTCGACTTGCCGACGCCCGGGTCGCCGCTGAGCAGGAGGGCGGAGCCCGGGACCACGCCGCCGCCGCAGACCCGGTCGAACTCGGTCACCCCGGTGACGATCCGCGCCGGCTCGGGCGTGTCGGATTGCAGGGTCTCGAAGGTCAGGCCGCGCGACCGGCTGGCGGGCGCGGGTTTGAGCGCGCCGGGCGGGGCGCTGCGGCTCTCCTCGACGATGGAATTCCACTGGCCGCAGGCGGCGCACTGCCCCGACCACTTGCCGTGCACCGCCCCGCAGGACTGACAAACATAGATCGCGCCGTCTCTCGCCATGATCCGGGCTTACATCATGGTTGGGGCGACGGGCAGGGGGCGAGCGGAGGCGTGCGTCCGAATTCGACGCCGGGATTTCGAGGGCGTCACAGTGGCGTCACTGGCGCACCGGCGAATTTCCAGTCAAGCTGCGCCAGACCGCATTGGAGATCCTCATGACCGACTCGCCGCCCGTCCTAAATCCGTCGCTCGTCGCGCGGGTAAAGGGCATTCTGATGAATCCGAGCGCGGAATGGGGCATCATCAGGGCCGAGCACCAGACGATCGGCAGTCTGTTCACCGGCTATGCGGCGATCCTGGCTGCGATCAGCCCCATCTGCAGCCTGATCGCCGCCGTTCTCTACGGCGAAAGCGTCGTGGGAGCCGTGATCGGCGGGGTGGTCGGCTACATCCTGTCGCTGGTCGGGGTCTATATCCTGGGCATCATCATCGAAATGCTGGCGCCGAGCTTCGGCGGGACAAAGGATCGGCTGTCGGCGATGAAGGTCGCGGTCTACTCCTCGACGGCGACCTGGGTGGCGGGCGTCCTGGAACTTCTGCCCGGCGCCCTGGCGGCCCTCGGCATCATCGGAGCCCTGTACAGCCTCTATTTGCTCTATCTCGGCTTGCCGCGTGTCATGGGCGCGCCTCAGGACAAGGCGCTGGGCTACACGGCCGTGGTCATCATCGCCGCCCTGGTCATCTGGGTGATTATCGGTTCGATCACCGGCCTGCTGATGGTCGGGTTCGCCGCCAGCACCGTGGTGGCCGCCGGGGTTCTCTAATCCGGATAGCGACGGGGGACGCGCGCCGCGACGGAGGTCAGCAACTCGTAGCTGATCGTTCCCGCCGCTGACGCCGCGTCGTCCAGCAGGCGATGGGCGCCGAACACCTCGGCCCTGTCGCCCGTGGCGACATCGGCTCCGGTGACGTCGACGGCCAGAAGATCCATCGACAACCGACCCAGGATCGGACGCAGGGCGCCGTTGAGCCAGACCCGGCCCCGGCCGCTCTCGCCGAGAGACCTCAGGACGCCGTCGGCGTATCCGGCGGAGCAGGTCGCCACGCGCGTCCGGTGATCGGCGACGAAGCCGCGTGAGTAGCCGACGCTCTCGCCGGTGGGGACGTCGCGCACCTGAATGACCTCGGCGGTGAGGGTGGCGACGGGGGCGATGCGGTCGTCCGGGCGCCCCTCCGGTCCGCCGCCGTAAAGGCAGATGCCCGGCCGGACGGCGTCGAAAGCGAAGTCCGGGCCGAGGAAGCAGCCGCTGGAGTTCGACAGGGAGCGGGTGACGCCGGGATAGCGGCCGGCGACAGCGGCGAAGGCGTCGCGCTGACGCCGGTTCATGGGGTTGGACGGTTCGTCGGCGCAGGCCAGATGGCTCATGACCAGCTCCAGACCGGCGAAGGGCTCGGGCGGATACTCCGGGCGGAAGCCGAGGCGGTTCATGCCGGTGTCGATCTGGAGACCGCAGGCGCCGCCGCCCGCCGCCGTCCAGACGCGAAGCTGATCGGGATGGTTGAGCACGGGGCGAAGGTTCGCCGCCCTGAGGGCCCCCGCGCTGTCGCCGTCGCAACCGTCGAGAACGTAGATCGTCGGCGTCTCGCCCAAGGCGGCGCGCAGGGTCAGCCCTCCGGCCGCCCGGGCGACATAGAAGGTGCGGGCGCCCTCGGCCATCAGGCGGGTCGCACAGGGGACCGCCCCCAGTCCATAGCCGTCGGCCTTGACCACCGGATGCACCTCAACCCCGCTGACGGCGGCCAGGGTCCGGTAGTTCCGGGCCAGGGCGTCGAGATCGACGGTCAGGCTGATGGGGGGAAGGGCAGGCTCGGCCATGGCGGCACTTAGGCCGCTTGCGGGACGCGGGTCATCCGAAAACCGCGACCTATTCCGGAATGTCGCCGAAGGCGCTGCCGTAGCCGCGCGCCAGGTTGCCGAACTTCACCGTGTCGTCGTGGAAGGACAGTTTGACGATACCGATGGGGCCATGGCGCTGCTTGCCGATGACGACCTCGGCGGTGCCCCGGACGCGGTCCATGTCCTCCTGCCATTTCAGATGTTCCTCGGTGCCTTCGCGCGGCTCGGTGCGGCCGAGGTAGTAGGCCTCGCGGTAGACGAACATGACACAGTCGGCGTCCTGCTCGATCGAGCCGGATTCGCGCAGGTCGGACAACTGGGGCCGCTTGTCCTCGCGGTTCTCGACCTGACGCGACAGCTGGGACAGGGCGATGATCGGGACGTTGAGCTCTTTGGCCAGGGCCTTCAGGCCGCCGGTGATCTCGGAGACCTCCTGCACCCGGTTCTTCTGGCCGTTGCCCTCGCCGACGGTGATGAGCTGCAGGTAGTCGACGATGATGAGGTCCAGCCCCTGTTCCATCCGCTTCAGGCGCCGGGCGCGAGCGGCCAGCTTGGAGATGGAGATGCCGCCGGTGGCGTCGATGTAAAGCGGGCTTTCGCCGATCTCGATGGCGGCGTCGCGCACCTTGCCGAAGTCCGAGGCGTCGATCTCGCCCTTGCGCAGCTTGTCGGACGAGACGCCGGAGGCGTCAGCCAGGATCCGCATGGCCAGCTGCTCGGCGCTCATTTCCAGCGAATAGAAGGCGACGACACCGCCGGAGACCGTCTTGCGTCCGTCCGGCGTGGGCTCCCAGCGGTAGGAGCGGGCCACGTTGAAGGCGATGTTGGTGGCTAGGGCCGTCTTGCCCATCGACGGGCGGCCCGCGAGGATCAGCAGGTCGGACGGGTGCATACCGCCGAGCTTGGAGTCGAGGTCGTCGAGGCCCGAGGCCAGGCCGGCCAGCTTGCCGTCGCGTTGATAGGCCTCGCCCGCCATCTGGACGGCGCCGGCCAGGGCGGTCGAGAAGCTGACGAAGCCGGAGGAGGGCGCGCCCGTCTCGGCCAGGGAATAGAGGGTCAGTTCGGCCTGTTCGATCTGGTCGATGGCGGCGCGTTCTGGATCCGGCGCGTCCTTGATGATCTCGCCGCCGATGCGGATCAGGTCACGGCGCAGGGCCAAGTCATAGACGACCCGCGCATAGTCGGGGGCGTTGGCGCCCGGAGGGGCCCGGTCCATCAGGTCGGCGAGGTAGCGCAGGCCGCCGAACTCGGCGAAGGCCGGGTCCTGCTTGAACCGCTCCATCAGGATGGTCGGCTCGGCCAGCAGACCCTGACGGATGTGGTCCTCGATGGCGTCGTAGAGGCGCTGGTGGAAGGGCTCGTAGAAATGACTGCCGCGCAGGCGGTCGCTCAGCCGCTCGAAGATGCCGTTGTCGAACATCAGGGCGCCCAGCAGCGCCTGCTCGGCCTCGAGGTTGTGGGGCAGGGACGGAATGGCGACGGAGTCGCTGGAGATCGGAGCGAAGGCGTTCATGTCGGTTAACGCCATAGCCTTCGCGCGCGGCTGCGTCAGAGCCGGTCGGAGACATGAACGGGGACAAGTTTCCCCTGCTGTGGACGGTCGGAATTTCCTGTTGCGGCAGGGTCAGGCAGGGCAGGGATAGTTGGCGATGGTCCAGTGCCGCACCCCGTCAGCCACCGTCATCGTCCGCCGCTGGCTGGCGGGGATGGCGTTGAGGTGGGCCAGAAACTGGGTCGCGTTGATGTTGACCCGTTCCGGCGGACAGGCGGCGGTGGGACGGCCGGCGCGGCGCGCTGTCCGCATCTCGCCAAGCACGCTTTTGAAGGCGCCCTCGGATTCCCGCATCAGCCGCCGGGCGTCGGAACGCAACAGCGAGGTCGGGTTCATCGGGATGCGGTTGGCGGTGACGACAAACTCTTCCAGCGTCATGGGCGGCGGCGCCATGGCCATCAGCAACAGGGCTCCGGCGATGGCCGTGGTTGTTCGGATCATGACGCAACTCCCCAAGGCTGACGGCCAAGGTTGAGAACGGCGGCGCGGCGAAATCAAGGCCAAAGAAAACGGCGCGGAACCCGGGTTCCGCGCCGTCTGTCAGGCTGCCGATCCGTGGATCAGAAGCTGTAGCTGAGCCGCCCGTAGAAGACGCGGCCGTTGAAGCCGTAGGGCGAGTACTGCGGGAAGCCGACCGAACCCGTGGCGGCGTTCAGGGTCGCCGGGGTGTATTCGGGGTATTCGTCCGTCAGGTTGTTGACGCCGACCGCCAGGCCGACACCGGCCGGGAACTTGTACCGGGCCTCCAGATCGACCAGCGTGTCGTCGCCCGTCGAATAGTCGAGGGTGCTGGAGTTATTGGCGACCAGAACACTGTCGTAATAGGTCGCGCGGGCCGTGACCGACAGGTCGTCGAAGGTCCAGTCCAGCGAGCCGACGACCTTGGTCGCAGGCGTGGCTTCCTCGAAGGCCAGGATGTTGGCGCGGTCGAACAGGAAGTTGGGCGACACCGGGATGGAGACCACCGGGACGCCCGGCACCTTGTCCACCGAGGTGTCGTTGAAGTTGCCCGCCAGGGTGAAGTCGAAGCGACCGAAGTCCGTCGGCAGACGATAGCGCCCGACGATGTCGATGCCCTGGGTCGTCGTCTCCAGCCCGTTGGTGAAGAAGCGGGCCGATGAGACGCCCAAAGGCTGAATGATGGCCAGCACGGCGTTGGTGGTCGCCGTCGACTGGCTGGGCCGGGTCGGGCCGAGATTCTCGGACAGGATGATCCGGTCCTTTACCTCGATCTGGTAGGCGTCGATGGTCAGTTCGAACCCGCCCGCGCGGAAGACGCCGCCGAACGAATAGTTGACCGAGGTCTCGGGCTCGAGCGGCTTGGCGCCGAGGGCGATGGACACCGGATCATCGACGCGGAAGGTGCCGCTCTGGATCAGGTTGGTGACCGGCACGCCACCGACGACCGTGGTGACCAGGTTGGTCGCGATATAGCTGAAGTACTGCTGCTGCAGGGCCGGAGCGCGGAAGCCGGTCGAGACCGCGCCGCGCAGGGCGAACGAGGGGCTGAAGTCGTAGCGGGCCGAGAGCTTGCCGGTGAACTGGTCGCCGAAGTCGGAATAGTCCTCGTAGCGGCCCGCGGCGCCGAAGGAGAAGGCCTCGGTCAGCTTGCCCTCGACGTCGACATAGGCGCCCCAGTTGCTGCGGTCCTTGTCGATGGCGTTGGCCGGGCTGAAGCCGGGGAAGCCCTGGGCGCCGCCGCCGAGCGCGCTACCGGGGGCGCGGGCATAGGACTGGACCTGACCGGCGGTCTGGACGAACTCCTCGGTGCGGTATTCGGCGCCGAAGGCCAGGTTGAGCGGCTCATAAAGTCCCACATCGAGCGGGCGAACCCCGTCGACGGCGAGGATCATCTGTTCGTACTCGAGACCGCCGGCGCGGAAGTTGCGCAGTGAGTTTACGCCGTAGGAGGCGTTGATCGAGTCGTTGACGCGGTAGTCGAGCGCGTTGCGCCCCCAGCTGGCCGACAGATCCCAGTCGATCCCCCAGGCCGGTCCCTTGAGGCCGCCGTACAGATTGTAGTCGTTGATGTGGGTCGCGATCTTGGGCAGGAAGCCATTCGGGTAGATCGACAGGATGTTGTTGGCGTTGTTGAAGGCGCGCGCCGTGGCGGCGGACTCGGTGTCCTTGTTCTGGACGCCGCCGAAGGCATAGGCGCTCCAGTCGCCCGAGAGGGGCTTGCCGGCGTTGAACCAGAGGGACTGGGATTCGACCAGGGGGTCGCCGAAGCGGCCCAGCACGGTCGTGGTCGAGGCGTTCGGCGTCGCGGCGGGCGCCGCATAGTCGGAACGGTTGGTCGGTTCGCGCTTCTGGGCCTCGCCCGAGACGGTGATGAAGCCGTCGCCGAAGAGGGGCAGGCCGACCCAGCCCGACAGGGAGGTCTGTTCGCCGTCCGTGCGGGAGTGAGAGCCGCGCGCGGTATCGAACTCCGTATCGTACCGGCCGTAGTTGAGGGTCAGGCCGCCGCCGCTGGACGCTTCGCGCAGGCGCAGGTTCACCACGCCGGCGATGGCGTCCGAGCCGTATTGGGCCGAGGCGCCGTCACGCAGCACCTCCACGGCGTTGAGCGTCACGGCCGGCACGGTGTTCAGGTCGAAGGCGGCGGCGCCGCGACCGAGGCTGCCGTTGACGTTGACCAAGGCGCTGATGTGTCCGCGCTGGCCGTTGATGAGCACGAGGGTCTGGTCCGGCGCCAGGCCGCGCAGGGTGGCGGGACGGACGTGGTCGGACCCGTCGGAAATGGCGGGGCGGGGGAAGTTGATCGAGGGCGCCTGGGCGGCGAGAGCGGCGGCCAACTCGGTGCCGGCGCCCTGGCGGGTCAGGGTCTCGCCGCTAATGACGTCAACCGGGGCGATCGTGTCCAGGCGCGTGCGGCCGACCGTCCGGGTGCCGGTGACGACGATTTCCTCAACCGTGTCGGCGTCGGGCTCAGTGCTCTGGGCCGAGGCGGCATAGGGGAGGGACAGCAGGGCTCCGACCGAGACGAATCCCAGGAGCCAGGAGCGGGGGGTGCGAGCGAGCATGAGTGACCTGACGAACGGCGTTGAAATGACCGACGTGCGACGACGCCGGAGGAAATGCCTGTCTCGGGTCCCGGCGTTGATCGCCGGTGTCGCTTCCCCCTCTGATGGCTATGTGCGAACCGGACGCAATATTATTGCGTCGATGGGCGCTCATTCACCACATCGGGAAAGGTGTGGTCGCCATGGGCCATGGTCAAGCATGTCGATTGCGCTTGGCGGCGAGCCGTTGCAAATTTGACATGATTTCGCCGCGAGCCGGAATTGAAAAGGGGCGCGCCCGAAGGCGCGCCCCTGATCATCAGCGATCCGAAAGGATCAGGCTTCGGTTCCGAGCCCGTCCTGTTGACCGGCGCCGCCCTCGACCATGTCGCGGGCCTGTTCGGCGGCGGCTTCGCGATCGTTGTCGTAGGCCGACTTGATCACGTCCTCGCCCTTGGCCTGACGTTCGGCTTCGTCGGCCGAGCGCGCGATGTTGATCTTGACCGTGGCGGAGACCTCGGCGTGCAGGCGAACCAGCACCTCATGGACGCCCAGGGTCTTGATCGCCGTGTTCAGGACGACCTGCGAGCGCTCGACCTTGCCGCCTTCAGCCTGGATGGCTTCGGCGACGTCGCGGCCGGCGACCGATCCGTAGAGCTGGCCGGTTTCGCCGGCCTGACGGATCATGACGTAGGACTGGCCGTCGATCTTGTCGGCGACCTTCTGGGCCTCGCCCTTGTTGCGGTCGTTGCGGGCCTCGATGGCCGCACGATCCAGTTCGAACTTCTCCAGGTTCTTCGAGGTGGCGCGCAGCGCCTTCTCGCGGGGCAGGAGGAAGTTGCGGGCGAAGCCGTCCTTGACGGTGACGACGTCGCCGATGGCGCCGAGGTTTTCGACGCGTTCCAGGAGAACGACCTTCATCTTACTTCACCACGTAGGGCAGGAGGGCCAGATAGCGGGCGCGCTTGATGGCCTTGGCCAGTTCGCGTTGCTTGATCTGGGACACGGCGGTGATGCGCGAGGGCACGATCTTGCCGCGTTCGGAAATGTAGCGCTGCAGCAGCTTGACGTCCTTGTAGTCGATCTTCGGCGCGCCTTCGCCCGAGAACGGGCAGACCTTGCGGCGACGATAGAAGGGACGGCGAGGGCCGGCCGAGGCGTTCACCGGCGTGCCGGGAACATTGCGGGAGGTGGCGTCAGTCATGTTCTTGGCGCTCCTTACGCTTCGACTTCTTCGCGGGGACCGCGTTCACGTTCGCGCTCGCGCTCACGTTCACGGCGGGCCAGCAACGGCGACAGTTCAAGGTCCAGTTCCTCGACGCGGACGGTCAGCCAGCGCAGGACGTCTTCATTGATCGACAGTTGGCGCTCGACCTCGGCCATGGCGGCCGGAGGGCAATCGATGGCCAGCAGCGAATAGTGCGCCTTGCGGTTCTTCTTGACCCGATAGGTCAGGTTGCGCAGGCCCCAGTATTCGATCTTGGCGACCGAGCCGCCGCCGGCGACGATCAGGTCCTTGATGGTGTCATTGAGGGCTTCGGCCTGTTGCGCGCTGATATCCTGGCGCGACATGACCGTGTGCTCGTAAAGAGCCATTCGTCAGTCTCCCTTGGCGGGCGTCGGCGCGGGCAGGCCGGGTAGAGCCTGATCCACGATGGATCCTGATGCGGCGGCCGGAACGACTTCCCGACCCTTTGGTGATCCGCGTCAGGACCGAAGCCCTGGAAAGCGGGGGCGTATAGGGGAAAAGGGGCGACAGGGCAAGGCGGATGCCGTGACAGCTGATCTTGCCCTTGCGGGACGTTCGGCCTACCCCTCGCGGCCTGATTCAACGGTTTGTAGGCGATCCATGACACTCGCGCTTCTGTTTCCCGGTCAGGGCAGCCAGTCGGTCGGCATGGGGGCGGCCCTGGCGGACGCCTTTCCCAGCGCGCGCGAGGTCTTCGCCGAGGTGGACGAGGCGCTGGGCCAGTCGCTGTCGATGCTGATGCGCGAGGGGCCGGAGGACCAGCTGACCCTGACCGAGAACGCCCAGCCGGCCCTGATGGCCGTGTCGATGGCGGCGATCCGGGCGCTGAAGGCCGAGTTCGGCGTCGATGTGTCGGCCGCTGGCTTTGTGGCCGGCCATTCGCTGGGCGAGTATTCGGCGCTGGCGGCCTCGGGCGCGCTGTCGCTGGCCGATACGGCGCGACTGCTGAAGTTGCGCGGTCAGGCCATGCAGCGGGCCGTGCCGGTGGGGCAGGGGGCGATGGCCTCCCTGATCGGACCGAAGACGGACCTGACACTGGCGGAAGCGGCGGCGGCGGCGGGTTCCGAAGTCGGGGTCTGCGTCGTGGCCAACGACAACAACGCCGGCAACATCGTCATCTCGGGAGAGAAGGCCGCCGTCGATCGGGCCATCGAGAAGGCCAAGGAACTGGGCGCGCGGGCCATCCCCCTGAACGTCTCGGCGCCCTTCCACTGTCCGTTGATGCAGCCCGCCGCCGACGAGATGTCGGCGGCCCTGGCGACCGCGACCATCGTGGCCCCGGTTACGAAGGTGGTGGCCAATGTGACGGCCCGTCCGGAGACTGACCCCGAGGTCATCCGCCGTCTGCTTGTCGAGCAGGTCACCGGCCGCGTCCGCTGGCGCGAATCGATGGAGTGGCTGGCGACGCCGTCCAGCGAAGGCGGGGGCGGCGTCACCCGCTTCGCCGAGGTCGGCTCCGGGCAGGTCCTCCCCGGCATGGCCAAGCGGATCGCGCCGGACGCAGCAGCGGTCGCGATGAACACGCCGGAAGACCTGGAAGCTTGTGCCAAGTCGCCCTGAACCAGACCCGTCACCCTCGGGCTTGACCCGAGGGC
>NZ_JBQVNM010000015.1:0-50598 GCF_052436175.1 Brevundimonas sp.
GGTGCGGGCGGCGGCCAGTTCGGCGCGCAGAGCGTCGAGGGTCTCGGACGGCGCCTCAACGGTCAGTGCCTCGTTCAGAGCGGCTTCCGCCGCCTCGACCTCGGTCGACTGGCGCGCGAGCGTCTCGTCCAGGGCCTGGGCGCGGGCCTCGCGACGGGCCTGATCGCGGGCCAGGGTCTCGACCCGGTCGCGGGCGGCGGCCACGGCCTTGTCGGCGGCGAAGGGTTTGAGGCGGGCGGCCTTGACCGCCTCCTCGGCGACGCGGAAGGCCTCGGTCGCCGACTTCAGGGCGGACTGGGCGGCGTCCAGCGCCGGCTTGCCGACATCGATCTCGGCCTCGAGTTCGGCCAGACGGGTGCGCTGGGCCAGACGCACGGCGGCGGGGCGCGGCGCCTCGGCGCGACTGACGAAACCGTCCCAGCGATAGAGATCGCCCTCGCGCGTCACCAGCCGCGCGCCGGGGGGCAGGAATTGGGCCAGTCGCGCCGCGTCGGCCGCAGACGCCACGCCGCACAGGGCCAGACGCGCCGCCAGCGGATCGGGCGCGCTGACATGGGCGCTCAGGGGTTCGATCCCGGCGGGCCAGGTCGGCGCGGGGACCTCGGCCCCGCCCCAGTAGGCGGCCGCCCGAGCGTCCAGCGCCGCATCCAGATCGTCTCCGAGCGCCGCCGCCAGGGCCGCCTCATAGCCCTTGTCGGCCGAGACCTTGTCCAGAGCGGGCGGATGGTCCCGCCGGGCCGAGACCAGCAGGGAGGCCAGACCCCGCGCCTCGGTCTGCAGCCGGCCCAGCCGGTCCTCGGCGGCGCGGGCGGCGGTGCGGGCCTCCTGTTCAGCCCGGGCCAGATCGCCGCGTTCGGCCTCGGCTGTTTCGACCCCCGCGCGAGCGGCGGTAAGTTCGGCGGTCGTCGTCTCCAGCGCGGCCCGAGCTTCGGTCAGCTCAGGCGTTTCCAGCGGACCGAGGGCCTCGCGCTCGCGCCGGGCGGCCTCCAGCCCGGCGGTCGCTCGCGCCACCCGCGCCTCGGCGTCGCGTTTGCGGGCGCTTTCGGCGTTGGCCCGCGCCTCGATGGCGGCGAGCGAGGAGGCGATGCGTTCGACCTCGGAGTCGGCGGCGCGGCGCGCGTCCTCGGCGGTGGCCAGGGCCTGATCCAGTTCGGGGCCGCGCGCGGGGGCGGCGGCGATTTCGGCGGTCAGGGCCTCCAGCTCGGCGTTGAGCCGCTCCAGTTCGACGGCGGCGTCGTGGGCCATGGCCGTCTCGCGGTCCTGATCGGCGCTGATACGGGCGACCTCGGCCTTCAGCCGATCGACCTCGGCCCGGGCCTGCTGCTCGGCCATGTCGAGGCGGTCGCGTTCGAGCGAGGCGCGGTGCAGCAGGGCGCCGGCGACCGCGTCCTCCTCGCGCGCCGGCTTCATCGCCTCCTGGGCCGACAGGGCGGCGGTCTGGGCGCGGGCGGCGGCGGTGGTCGCCTCACCGGTCGCCCGCTCGGCCTCGCGCAGCTCCTCCGTCGCCGCCTCGGACGCCAGTCGGGCGTCGTTCCAGCGCACGAACAGCAGGGCCGATTGCAGGGCCCGGATCTCGGCGGAGATCTTCTTGTACTTCTCCGCCTGACGCGCCTCGCGCCGAAGCCGGTTCAGCGAGGTCTCGAGTTCGCGGCCGATGTCGTCCAGCCGCTCCAGATTGGCCTCGGCCGCCTTGAGCCGCAGCTCCGCCTCGTGGCGACGGGTGTGCAGGCCCGCGACCCCGCCGGCCTCTTCCAGGATGCGGCGCCGGTTCTGGGGCTTGGCGGCGATCAGCTCGGAAATCTGGCCCTGCCGCACCAGAGCGGGCGAGTTAGCCCCGGTCGAGGCGTCGGCGAACAGGAGCTGGACGTCGCGGGCCCGCACCTCCTTGCCGTTGATCCGGTAGGTCGAGCCCTGGCCCCGGTCGATGCGGCGCGACACCTCCAGCACGGCGCTGTCGGTGAAGGGCTGGGGCGCGCGGCGTTGCGCATTGTCGATGGTCAGCTGGACTTCGGCGTGGTTGCGCGGCGGGCGGTTGGCGGCGCCGGCGAAGATGACGTCGTCCATGCCCTGACCGCGCATGGCCTTGGCGGAGTTGGCGCCCATGACCCAGCGCAGGCTCTCCAGCACATTGGACTTGCCGCAGCCGTTCGGGCCGACGACGCCGGTCAGGCCGGGTTCGATCTGGACCTCCGCCGGATCGACGAAGGACTTGAAGCCGACAAGCCTCAGCCGCTGGAACTGCATGGGTCTTGGTTAGAGGCGAATCGGCGGTTTGGCGATTCTCGTCGCGCTTCAGCGCGCGGCGGCGATGGCGGCGGCCAGGCCGGCGGCGCTGTGATCCGGAGCGATCACGCCGTTGACGAAAAAGGTCGGGGTCTTGCGCACCCCGGCGGCGACGCCGCCCGTCTGGACCGCCTCGATGGCGCGCAGGGTGGCCGGGTCGTTGACGCAGGCCCGGACCTGGGCCTCGGGGCGACCCGATTCGGCGATGGCGCGATCGTACCATTCGCTGACGGGGCCGAAGTTGCGCGCGGTGGATTGCCAGCGGAACAGGACGTGGAGGACCTCGAAATAGCGCTCGGGCGCCGAACAGCGGGCCACGGCGGCGGCGGTGGCGGCGAGGTCGGTCGGCTCGGTCAGGATCTCGCGAAAGACGAACCGCACCTGGCCGGTGTCCACGAAACGCGCCTTGAAGTCGTACCAGCTGCCCATCTGCCATTCGGCGCAATAGGGACAGGCGAGGGAGCCGTATTCGATCACCGTCACCGGGGCGTTGGGATCGCCGATCGTATGGTCCGCCGCCGTCACGCGCGGCGGGCCCATCTGGGCCAGCGCGGGCGCCGCCGTCAGCGACCCCAGCATAAGGACCGTCGCCGCCAGAATGGCGCGCGTGAGACGGGCGGCGGTCCCGATCATCTCAGTGTCCGGCCGCGGCGATGGCGGCGGACAGGCCGGCCAGCGAGTGATCCGCCACGGCCTTGCCGTTGACGAAGAAGCTGGGGGTGCCCGTGACCCCCGCAGCCGTGGCGCCGTCGATATCGGCGTCGATGGCGGCCTTGGTGGCGGGGTCGGCGAAACAGGTCTCGATCTCCTCGCGCGACCGCCCGCTGGCGGCCACAGCGTCGTTGAACCAGGCCTGTCCGCCGCCCGTGAAGAGGGCCGCCTGACCGGCGAACAGCGACCGGGTCACGTCGAAATAGCGGTCCGGCGCCGAGCACCGCGCCAGGGCGGCGGCGGCGAAGGCGACGTTGGCCGGGTTGGTCGGCAGGTTGCGGAACACCAACCTGGCCTTTCCGGTGTCGATGAACCGCGTCTTGAACTCGGGAAGGACGTCGTTGTGGAAGGCCGCGCAGTGCGAGCAGACGAACGAGGCGTACTCAATCACCGTGACCGGAGCATCGGCGCGACCGAGAATGCGGTCCGTGGCGCTGACCGGCGGCGGCGGATTGCTCGCGCGGGCGGCCGGGGCGGCGCCGAACGACGCCGCCACGACCAGACCCAGGGCCAGCAGAAGTCCCGAAAGCCTCTGCATGATTACTTGGCCAGCTCGGCGTCGATGGCGGCCGAGAGGTCGGCCAGGGACGGACCTTCGCTGCTGCCGGGCGTCTGGACGACTGTGCCGTTGACCAGGAAGTAGGGGGTGCCGGTCACGCCGGCGGCCTGGGCGGCCTGGACGCGCTTCTCGAGGGCGGCGATGGCCTTCTCGTCGGTGATGCAGTCGGAGAAGGCCTGTTCATTGAAGCCGAAGGCGTTGGCGGTCTTCAGCAGCGAGGCGCGGGGCGTGATGGCGCCCGACTGCCATTCGCCCTGGTTGGCCATCAGTTCATGGATGACGGCGAAATACTTGTCCGGCCCCGCGCAGCGGGCCAGCAGGACGCCCGCCGTGGCGATGTCGGCCGGCGGGGTCGGCAGTTCGCGCATGACGAAGCGGACCTTGTTGTTGGCGACATACTTGGCCTCGAAGGCCGGGCCGGTGTTCTTCTGCCAGGCGGCGCAGTGGGCGCAGGTGGGCGAGGCGTATTCGACGACGGTGACCTTGGCGCCCTCGGGCGCGCCCATGGCCATGTCGCCCTCGGCCGCTGCGCCGCCCCCGCCGCCACAGGCCGCCAGGGCCATCAGGCCGATCGCCGTCGCGGCGCCGGCCAGGATGCGGGTCAGGTTACGGTTCAGGGTCATGGCAGGCGTCCGTGTGCTGGAGCGTGAGAGTCGGTTGATCCGATTTCATACAGCCCGGATCGCGCGGGGCAAATCCCGCGCCAGTGCGGCGGGCCGCGTGAGCCTTTCGGGCGTCAGGGCTTGGCCAGGGCGGCGTCGATCTTTTCCGACAGGCCGGCCAGGCTGGCATCCACGACCTTCTCGCCGTTGACGAAGAAGGCGGGGGTGCCGTCGACCCCGGCGGCCAGTCCGGCCTTGATCCGGGCGTCCAGCTTCTCGATCGCCGCCTTGTCGGACAGACAGGTCTGGAACTGCGCCTCGCTCAGCCCCGCCTTGGTCGCGATGTCCAGCAGCACCGGGCGCGGGGAGGCCGCGCCGAGCATCTCCTGCTGACGCGCCATCAGTTCGTCGACCACGTCGAAATACCGGTCCGGCCCGGCGCAGCGCGCGACCAGGAAGCCCGCCGTGGCCACATCGACCGGCTGGGTCGGGAATTCGCGGAAGACGTAGCGGACCTTGTTGGTGTCCACATACTTCGCCTTGAACGCCGGCCAGACCTGGGCCTGCCACTGGGCGCAATGGCCGCAGGTGACCGAGGCGTATTCGACCACCGTGACCCTGGCCCCCTCGGCCGCGCCCAGGCCCATGTCGCCCTCGGCCGGCTTCATCGCGGTGTCGCAGGCGGACAGACCCGCCATCAGGGCCAGAGCCGCGCCCGTCACCGCCGCGCGACGGCTCATCGCGCCGAACCGACGATGGGAAAGAGGGGCGTCACGCATAGGCGGGTCCTGAAGATGGGGATCAAGCGTCGCTTGTCCGGAACAGGTGAGGCGATTTTGTGCCGTTCCGTCGGCGATATCTCATTCGGCGTCCCGAAGCCAAGCGGCGGCCTCAAGGCTCGACGTGGGGCGGACAGGTTGGGAGGGCATCGTCGGAGCGGGTGATGCCGCCGACCACCACCTGGATCACCGGTTCCTGCCAGTGCTCGAAACTCGCCATGCCCCGAGGGACGGTGCAAACGGAGGTCGCCTCCGGGCCGCGCGCCCGGCCGCCGACATAGCGCACGATGAAGCCTCCGTATTTCAGGCCTTCATCCAGGCTGTTCTCGACCTTCAGCAAGGAGCCCACGTCCTGCCGGGCGTGCATGCCGAACCTCAGCGTGCCGGGCGCCGCCTCGTTCAGAGGACCCCTAGATCCTTGGGCCGGCGGCAGGACGTCGCGAACCTCGATGCGATCGACCCGCGTCAGGTCAAAGGTCCCGTCGGCGTTGCGCCTCAGGGTGGCGCGTTCGCCGGCGGCCAGGTTCAGGGTGCCCTGGACATAGCTGGACCGCCGGCCGGGGAACTGCTGCGGCGTTGCGGGGTAGGCGGGCTGGGCGGCCTGGACGGCGATCCCCGCGATCAGGACGATAAGCGACATGGGGGCTCCCGGGGGTTGAACTGTCAGCGGACTCTTCGGGCGGCGGCTGGAAGGATCAGTCACTACCCTTTGGATCGGCCGCCAGCACCGCCCGGCCCAGGGTCGCAAGGGCGGTCTTCAACCCTTCGGGCGCGGCGGCCAGCGAGCGGTCGAGCTCGGCCTGGGCGGCGGCGTCCAGCGGGGGAGGGCGGCGTGAGGCGCGTGACGCCCGGGCGGGGGCGGTCATGGGCAGGGGCGCGACCGGGCCCTGGGCGATGCGCAGCCTGTCGACCGATCCGGCGCCGAGGAACAGGTTCACCCGCGACAGGATCTCGGCCGACTGGTGCTGGACCAGCAGGGCGGCGGGGCCCGCCACGCGAAGCTCCAGTACGCCGCCTGTCCCGCCGCGCCCCTTGCTCAGCTTCTGGGGGCGGGTGACGCGGGCCAGCTGGTCGCCGACGATCTCTCGCCAGCGCGGCTCCAGGGCGCCGGCGCCCCGTCCGTACTTCTCGTCCAGTTCACGGACGAACTTCGTCAGGGCTCGACCGACGGGCGGCGCGGGGCGAGGCGCGGGCCGCGTTCGCTTGCGCGACAGAATGTCCCGCGTTTCGGCGTCTGTCGGCAGGGCGCGAACCATGGGCGAACCATAGCGGGCTTTTGTGCGCGCGTGCAGTCCTGCATCCCGCCTTCCCGCTCGGCCCCGCCCTGCGCGTCCAGATTGTAACGCAAGGTTAAAACACCCCATTTTCGGCCCATCGTCTCTGGACTGAAAGTTTTGCCGATCGGTAGGGGTTCGTTCAGAAACTCGATTGTCCGGGGGGGCAGGCGTCGTGGGTGCAATCGTCAACTCTGGGGCCAACACGCAGAGTCCGCGCCAGAGACGGCCGGCCGTGGAGCCGATCGTGGCCGAGATCATCGAGGCCCTGCTGCGGCGGGGAGGCTCGGCGCATCGACAGGTGGTGGCGGATCACATCGCCTCGGTTCGCGCCGGTCTGCCTGTGACCGCCACGCGGGAAATCCAGCAGGAAGTCTACGCGGGCTTTGAGCGTTACCTCGAGGTGGCCCGGACCCGCCGGCCCGCGCCGCTGCTGCATCGCCCCCTCGGGCTGGACAGTTACCGCTGGGCCCTGACCCCGTCGGGCGAGCGGCTGTTCACCCGTGTGACCGCCCACTCCCGCCGTCAGGTGCATTAACCCCGACGTCGCCCCCTCGCGTCTTCGCGTCCCTGAGCCCGCATGAAAACCAACGAACACATCGGCTCGGTCGCCTGGCTCAACGCCCGGATGACGCTGGAGGTCCTGACCACGGCCCGGACCCGGATCGTGGACGATCTGGTCTCGGTCATGCTGCTGGCGGCGGTGTCCAACGCCAACACCAGCCATCTGGATGCGCGCCCGGACATCAGTCAACGCTACCTGGCCGTCGGCTCCGTCACCGACGACCTGCGCCGCCCGGCCGCTGTCAGCAGCCTGGCTCGATCTCTGGGAGTGCCGCGTGAGACCGCGCGGGGCAAGGCCCATGAACTGGTCGCTCTGGGCCTGATCGAGATGGTCCCGGAGGGACTTATCCTGCGCTCCGACGCCCTGCTGGCCGATCCGATCCGCTCGGCGAGCCAGGCCTTCATGGAGTCGATCGAGCGGTTCATTCAGGGCCTGGCCCGGCTGGAGGCGTGCGGTCTGGACGAGACCTGGGCGCTGGCCACGCCTACGCCCCAGGTGCAATGGGGCGCGTTGCGCCTGGTCACGGCCAACATGCTGCGCAGCATCGCCCACGTCATGGACCTGTCGCCGGATCTGGGTCTGATGAGCGCCTACATCATGCTGGCGGTCACCCAGGAGACCGGCGCCCACCTTGAGCTGGATGCGCAGCCGCCGCCGCCCTCGGCTCTGGGGCGGACGCGCAGGGGTCCGGTGCGCGGCGCGGCGGTCGCCGCCGCCCTGTCGATGCCCCAGGAAACCGTGCGCCGTCACCTGCAGCGGCTTGTGCGCAGCGGCCGGTTGAAGGTCGATCCGGCCGGATACTCGATCCAGATCACGGATGAACGCCTGCCCCTATGGCGCGAGCTTCAGGCCCAGTCTCTGGTCAATACGCGCCAGCTGGTGTGGAAGCTTCAGGCCGCCGGGATCGTGGTCAAGGTCTGACGGCTGGCTCGCCGGACCCGGCCCGTCTATGGACGGGCCATGAAGGTCGCCGACGTCCGATCCGCCCTGCTCGACTGGTATGACGCCCATGCGCGGGCCCTGCCGTGGCGGACGCCGCCGGGCGCGGGGGGGCGACCCGATCCGTACCGGGTCTGGTTGTCTGAAGTGATGCTGCAGCAGACCACCACGGCCCACGCCGCCCCCTATTTCGCGGCCTTCACCAGCCGCTGGCCGACGGTCGCCGACTTGGCGGCGGCGGCGGACGGCGACGTCATGGCCGCCTGGGCGGGGCTCGGCTACTACGCCCGCGCCCGCAACATGCTGGCGGGCGCACGGGCGGTGGTGCGCGACCACGGCGGGGTCTTCCCCGACACCGAGGCGGCCCTGCTGACCCTGCGCGGCGTCGGCGCCTATACAGCCGCGGCCGTCGCCGCCATCGCCTTCGGCCGTGCGGCCAATGTGGTGGACGGCAATGTCGAGCGGGTCATGGCCCGGCTGTTCGCGGTCGAGACCGCGGTCCCCGCCGCCCGGCCGGAGCTGAAGCGGTTGGCGGCGATGTTCGTCACCGACAATCGCCCGGGAGACTGGGCCCAGGCTCTGATGGACCTCGGCGCAACGGTCTGTCGGCCGAAATCGCCGCTGTGCAACCACTGCCCCGTCGCCTTCGCCTGCGAGGGGCTGAAAACCGGGGCGCCGGAACGCTATCCGCTGAAGACGAAGAAGGCCGAGCGCCCGCACCGGCGCGGCGTCGCCTGGGTCCTGCGCGACAATTACGACCGGGTGGCCCTCGTCCGGCGGCCGGACAAGGGCCTGCTGGGCGGAATGTTGGGCCTCCCGACGTCGGACTGGTCAGAGGCGCCGGACGCGACGCCGCCCGTCGCGGCCGATTGGCAGGACGCGGGCGCGGTCGAGCACGTCTTCACCCACTTCTCCCTGACTCTGACCGTCCGGGTCGCGCGCGGCGCGGGCGACGACTGGATCTGGACGGAGGAGGCCGAGGCCCTGGCCGGCCTGCCCACCGTCTTCGCCAAGGCTCTTATCTCGTCGTCACGATCCTGACCTCGCCCGTGCGGTTGCGCGGCGTGACCACGACCTGGTCGCCGAGACGGTGGAAGTCGAGATCGACCCGCGCCTCCCCGACCTGAAGCCGGGTGACCGACAGCCGCTCGACCCCGGCGGGCAGGACCGGAGCGTCGATCGTCACCGTCTTCTTGAACGCGTCGATCGTCACGCCCAACGCCGCCTGCAGCATCAGGAAGACCGACCCCGCCGCCCAGGCCTGGGGCAGGCAGGCGACCGGATAGGCGATCGGCGGCTCGCCCGGCTGGCGCTCGAAGCCGCAGAACAGTTCGGGCAGCCGCATGTGGAAATGGCTGGCGGCGGAATAGATTTCGCCGAGGATCATGGCCGCCGCGTCCCGCTCGCCGTAGCCGGCCATGCCCGCCACCCCGAGGGAGGTGTCGTGCGGCCAGACCGAGCCGTTGTGATAGCTCATCGGATTGAATCGGGCCTGGCCTGTCGCCAGGGTGCGCAGGCCCCAGCCCGAGCGGAACTCGCTGGACAGCAGCCGCCGCGTCACCGCCTCGGCCCGGGCCTGGGTCGGCAGCCCGGTGAACAACAGGTGCCCGGCGTTGGAGGCGATGGCCTCGCAGGGGTTCCCGTCCCCGTCCAGGGCGATGGCGTAGAAGCCCTCGTCCTCCATCCAGAACCGGTCCTCGACGAGGAAGCGGATCTCGTGCGCCTGATCCTCCCAGGCCTGGGCGCGGGCGTCGCCCAGAAGCTCGCCCAGTTCGCCCATCGCCAGCCAGGCGGCGTAGGCGTAGCCCTGAACCTCCAGCAGGGCGACCGGCCCCCTGGGGAAACGGCCGTCCCTGTGGAAGATGGAATCCTCCGAATCCTTCCAGCCCTGGTTCGACAGGCCGGTCTCGGCGGCGCGCTGATAGTCGATCAGGCCGTCGCCGTTGCTGTCGCCATAGTCCCGCATCCACTCGACCGCTGCGATCAGATTGGGCCACAACCGGCGGATTAGGTCGAGGTCGCCGGTGCGCTTCGCATAGGCGCCGGCCAAGGCGACGAACAGGCAGGTGGTGTCGACCCCGCCATAGTAGAGGCCGAACGGCACCTCGTGCAGGGCGCTCATCTCGCCGCCGCGCGTCTCGTGCATGATCTTGCCGGGCTGGCTGTCGCGGAAGGCCGAGACCTCCGTCGCCTGTCGCGCCGCCAGATAGGTCAGGACCCCCTTGGCCAGCGACGGGTCCAGCCACAGCATTTGCCAGGCCGAGATGATGCCGTCGCGCCCGAACGGGGTCGAGAACCAGGGCGTGCCCGCATAAGGATAGGGGCCGGTCGGCAAGTCGGTGGTCAACAGGGCGATGTCGGCCCGCGACTGGTCCAGCCAGTGGTTGAACAGAGGGTTCCTGGGGCCGCGCACAGAGGCGCCGCGACGACGCCTGCGCCGCATGGCCAGCTTGGCTTCCACCGCGTTGCGCCGCCAACGGTCACGGTCGGGCGCCGCACAGATGTCGACCCCGCATTCGATATAGAGATCGACGGTCCGGCCGGCGGGCAGGCTGAACATGAACTCCGCGCGGGTTCCCGTCAGGCGCGCGGGCGGTTCGGAGAAGGACAGGCAACTGGTCCGCCTCACCCCGTCCAGCCCGGTATAGGCGAACATGACCCGGCGGCCGTCGTGGGTGGGGGCATGCAGTTCGCCGCGCTTTGCCCTCAGCGTGCCGCGCACCTGGAAGATGTCGGCGAAGTCGGCCCCGAAATCGAAGGCCAGAGGCAGCAGAACCTCCTCGATCCCATGGTTGGTGATCTGCACCCTCTCGAACATCCGCCCGTCCCGCAGAAAACGGCGGCGCTCGAGATGCAGCACGCCCGCCGGGGCCGAACGACCGCCCATGGGGGGCAAGGGGCGGTTGGTGCCGTGGGCGGTGAAGAAGACATTGTCGCGCGACACGGCCGAACTCAGCCGAGACGGCCGCGCCGACCCTGCGGTCAGCACGAAACGGGACAGAATCCGGGTGTCGTGGTCGAACAGGCCGTCGGCCCCATCCTTGAGATCGCCCCAGGCGTCGGCCACCAGAAACAGGTCGCCGTCCTTCAGGGCCTGAAGCGTGTCCAGGGTGCCGGTTTCGGTGCTCTCTGCGGCCGTGGTCTGGACCGAATAGCTGTCGTCCATGAAGCCTCCGCGGGGTTCAGTTCAGCCGAGCGTCCCACCTGAATGCGACGCCCAAGCGACCTGTGTCGGTCGGCTTCATGACCTAATGAACAAGGCGCGCCATGGTTCAGCTTGATCGCGGCGTTATCCGGCCACGGCGAAGCTGCGGTCCTCGTCCAGCGGGCGCAGGCGCGTCACGACATCGGGGACGGCGGCTTCTGCGAACGGCCGGCGGGCCAGCAGATCGCCGTAGACGTCCAGATAGCGCCGGGCCATGGCCGTGGCCGAGAACCGCAGCTCGAACCGCGCCCGGATGGCCTCGCGGTCCAGCAGATGGACGCGGTCGGCCGCCGCGATGGCCTGCTCCATCGTATCGACCAGAAAGCCGGTCGCCCCGTCCTCGATGATCTCCGGCGTCGAGCCACAGCGGAAGGCCACCACCGGCGTACCGCAGGCCATGGCCTCGATCATGACCAGCCCGAAGGGCTCGGGCCAGTCGATGGGGAAGAGCAGGGCGTCCGCGCCGCCGAGGAACTCGGACTTCTGATGGTCGCCGATCTCGCCGATGAACTCGATCAGGGGATTGCCCTCGATCATCGGCTTGATGGTCTCTTCCCAGTACAGCTTGTCGGCGGCATCCACCTTGGCCGCCATCTTCAGCCGGCGGCCCAGCTTGGTGGCGATCTCGATGGCGCGATCCGGGCGCTTCTCCGGCGATATGCGGCCGAGGAAGGCGAGGTAGCCCTCGGACCTGGGTGAGAAGCGATAGGAGTCGGACGGCATACCGTGATGCACGGTCGCCTTCCAACTGGCTGAGGGAATGGGCCGGCGCTGATCGTCGGAGATGGAGACCAGGCCGAACTGCGGCCAGCGCCGATAGACCTCGGGCAGGTCCTTCATGTCCAGCCGCCCGTGCAGGGTGGTGATCGTCTTGTTCGCCCAGGGCCGGAACATGGGGAAGTGGATCATGTCGGTGTGGAAGTGGACGATGTCGAAGTCGTCGATCCGCTCCATCACCATGTCCAGCATGGTCATGTGGGCCGCGAGATCGGATTTGAGCGGCGCCGGGTCCAGCCGGATCGCCTGATCCCGCACCGGCACCAGCCGCGCCCGGGTCTGGGCGTCGGCGCTGGCGAACAGGGTCACCTCATGGCCCAGATCGACCAGGGCGTCGGTCAGATGGGCCACGACCCTTTCGGTGCCCCCGTACAGCTTCGGCGGCACGGCCTCATACAGGGGGGTGACCTGGGCGATCTTCATGGCGGTGTTTCCCGACCCGGTCTGTCGGGCCGAAGACATCAATGATCTCGCAGGTGCGAAGTTCCGCCGTTCCGTCGATTTAGTCGTTCAAAAACGGAAGTTTATGGCCAAGCCTGTGTCGGCTGGACGACATAGGCTGCGGCCTACATCGTTGCGCGAATCTCCGACCGCAGGGCGTCGATGGACTTGAAGCCCTGGTCGGTCTTGAAGCGCCAGTAGGTCCAGCCGTTGCAGGCGGGAGCGTTCTCCAAGAGAGCGCCCAGCTTGTGGATCGAGCCGGACAGGTCGCCTGAAATCAACGAACCGTCGGCGCGAACGCGCGCCTCGCGATCGCCCTTGGGGCAGTAGAGGCGGTCGCCCGGACGCAGCAGCCCGGCCTCGACCAGTGCGCCAAACGGCACCTTGGGCTCGGACTTCCTGGAGCCCATGACCTTCAGGTCCTCGGGATTGGCTGGGACGACGGCGGCGATGCGCTTCTCGGCGACGTCGGCATAGGTGGGGTCACGCTCGATGCCGATGAACTTGCGGCCCAGACGGCGGGCGGCGGCGCCGGTGGTGCCTGTGCCGAAGAAGGGGTCGAGGATGACGTCGCCGGGCCGGGTCGCCGCCATCAGCACCCGGTGCAGCAGGGCCTCGGGCTTCTGGGTCGGATGGGCCTTCTTGCCGTCGGCGTCCTTGATCCGCTCCTCCCCGGTGCACAGGGCGAAGGTCCAGTCCGACCGCATCTGGGTGTCTTCGTTGAAGGCCTTCAGGGCGTCGTAGTTGAAGGTGTAGCGCTTCTGGTCGCGGCTCTTGGCGGCCCAGATCAGGGTCTCGTGGGCGTTGGTGAACCGGGTGCCCTTGAAGTTCGGCATCGGGTTGGACTTGCGCCAGATGATGTCGTTCAGCACCCAGAAGCCCAGGTCCTGGATCGCCGAGCCCAGGCGGAAGACGTTGTGATAGGAGCCGATCACCCAGATCGAGCCCTCGGGCTTCAGCACCCGGCGGCATTCCTTCAGCCAGTCGCGGGTGAAGGCGTCATAGGCGGCGAAGCTGTCGAACTTGTCCCAGTCGTCGTCGACCGCATCGACCTTGGAATTGTCGGGCCGCAGCAGGTCGCCGCCCAGTTGCAGATTATAGGGCGGGTCGGCGAAGACCATGTCCACCGAGGCGTCGGGCAGGGACCGCAGCACCTCGATGCAGTCGCCGCGATGGACGATGTCGGTCGCGAGGACGGGGATCTTGAGTTCGGACATGGATAAGGCGGCCCCGCAACAGTGAGACCGCGATGGTGAATCCTTGTGGTTAAGGCGTCGTTGACGACCCGATCAAGGCGCCGCCGCCGGTGGAGGCTTCAAGCGAAGATCGGCGTTGGCGCGGGCAGCGGCCACATTTGGGTAGGTGGCGCGTGGCACGACCGGCGCCGGGGCGCACAAGGCCGTCACAGGCAAGGCGCCCAGGGTGTTCTCCGTCACCCGGGACCAGGTCGCGACGTCGCTCAGATTGAGCCGGCTCGAAAAGGTCGAGCCGGCGAGGTGCTCGGTCGCGCGATTGATCGTCGTCCGGTCCGAGCAGTCCACGGTGGTGCGCACCGCCCGCGTGTAGGGAGCGCCGGGAGTCGATCGCTCATGGTCCGGGCCGAAAAAATGCCAGACCCAGATGGTTCTCTGACTGGAGCCGTCCAGCGCGCCGAGGTCCGAGGCCATGACCACGGTCGTGGCGCTCTTGCCGAGGTAGGTCAGAGGGCCCTGATTTGCGGACTGCTGGGCCGAAGCGCCGGTGGCGGCAAACAAAGCGAGCGTACAGGCGGCCGAGGCGCACAGGCTTGATCTGGCGGTCATTGATAGTCCTCCAAAGGGAAACGGCGACAGGCTAGGCGACGGTTCGACACTGCAAACAGACCATTCCTGACGGCGCTCTTTCCGGTCGGGTCGGGCCTCGCTATGACGCTTTCATGATCGCACGCCTCCGCCCCGTCCCGTTCGACCTCGGTCCCGTCCATTTCGTCGGCATCGGCGGCATCGGGATGAGCGGCATCGCCGAGATCATGCTCAAGATCGGCTATTCGGTTCAGGGCTCGGACGCCAGGTCGTCGGCCAATACCGAGCGGCTGGAGAAGCTGGGCGCCCGCATCTTCATCGGCCACGACGCCGCCCACATCGGCGAAGGCGTGGCGGCGGTGGTTCATTCCACGGCGGTCAAGACCGACAATCCCGAGATGAAGGCGGCCCGCGAGCGTCGCATCCCGGTGGTCCGCCGGGCCGAGATGCTGGCCGAGCTGATGCGGCTGCAGTTCTCGATCGCGGTCGGCGGCACCCACGGCAAGACCACCACGACTTCCATGGTCGCGGCCCTGCTGGACGCGGCCGGGCTGGACCCGACGGTGGTCAACGGCGGCATCATCAACGCCTATGGCACCAACGCCAAGGTCGGCGACGGCGACTGGATCGTGGTCGAGGCGGATGAAAGCGACGGCAGCTTCCTGCGTCTGAAGTCGACGGTGGCCATCGTCACCAACATCGATCCCGAGCATCTGGACCACTACGGCGATTTCGACCGGGTGCGTCAGGCCTTCGTGGACTTCGTCGAGAACATCCCCTTCTACGGCTTCGCCGCCGTCTGTCTCGACCACCCGGAGGTCCAGCGGCTGGTGGCCTCCATCGATAACCGCCGCCTGGTGACCTACGGTCTCAACCCCCAGGCCCAGGTCCGGGCCGAGAACGTGGACATGGCCGCCGACGGCTGCCGTTTCGACGTGGTGTTCCAGGGCGTCGGAGAGGCGACGCGGATCGACGGCCTGCACCTGCCCATGGCCGGAGGGCACAATGTCGCCAACGCCTTGGCCGCCATCGCCGTGGCGCGCGAGCTGGACGTGTCTGACGAGGCGATCAAGGCGGGTCTGGCCGGCTTCGGCGGGGTCAAGCGACGCTTCACCACCACGGGCGTGGTCGGCGGGGTCCGTATCATTGACGACTACGGCCATCACCCGGTCGAGATCGCCGCGGTGCTCAAGGCCGCCCGTCAGGTCGTCCAGACGGCAGAGGGCGAGGGCCGGGTCATCGCCGTGGTCCAGCCGCATCGCTACACCCGCTTGCGCGACCTGATGGAAGAGTTCTCGACATCGTTTTCCGATGCGGATTCCGTGGTCGTGGCCGACGTCTATCCCGCGGGCGAACAGCCCATCGATGGGGTGGACAAGCACGCCCTGGTCGAGGGCGCGCGCCGTTATGGCCATCGCAATGTGCAGGCGCTGGAGAATGTCACGGCCCTGCCGCGCCTGATCCGCGACGAGGCGAAACCGGGTGATCTGGTGGTGCTTCTGGGCGCCGGGGACATCACCAGCTGGGCCTACGCCCTGCCGGCGCAGCTGGAGGCGCTGGGGTGAACCTGATCGGTCGGTTGTTGGGGCGGAAGGATGCCTATTGGCGTTTGGTCGATCCTTATTGGGAAACGGTGTCGATCTATGATGGCGGTGAGCGTTTTTTAGCCGAGTTTGGGCGGATACCGGAAAAGTCGCAGCATCTCCTGGCGACACACTGGTGCCAAAGCGAGGTCAATAACGGCGGATTTGAACAATTTTACTCCAACTCGACTGGTGTGCTTGCGCCTGAGGCGGCGCGGGGATTCCGTGCGCTCGGAATGTCGCGGTGTGGGGCGATAGTCCAAGAGCAGCTTGACGCGTTCGGCTTGGAATATCCGCGTGATCGGGAGCAGCGTCAGGATTTCCTGCAAAGGCTTGAGGACGCTCACTTCGATCAGTTTGAGGACGATTCCCAAGCCGACGAGCCTCCACCCCCGCTTTTGACGCCGCGAGACAGTGAGTTTTGGACGCTTCTGAAAACCGAGGCGGGCGGCTTCCGGTTGGCCGCAAATCGCTATGCAGAGACGCAGACATGAGTTCGATGTCAGCCTTCCCCCCCGTGCGCGGCAAGCTGCTGCGGAACGAACCCCTGGCCCCCTACACATGGTTCCGCGTCGGCGGGGCGGCCGAGGCCCTGTTCATTCCGGCGGACGCCGACGATTTGGCCGATTTTCTGAAGGCGCTGGACCCGGCCGTGCCGGTGACGGTCTTGGGCGTCGGGTCCAACGTCATCGTGCGCGACGGCGGGGTCGAGGGGGTGGTGATCCGTCTGGCGGGCCGGGCCTGGGGTCAGGTCACGACCGACGGCGTCACCGTCACGGCGGGCGCCGGGGCGCTGGACAGTATGGTGGCGCGGGCGGCGGCCAGGGCGGGAATCGCAGGGCTGGAGTTCTATGCCGGCATCCCCGGCGCGGTCGGCGGCGCCCTGACCATGAACGCGGGCTGCTATGGGTCGGAGACCAAGGACGTGCTGGTCTCGGCCTGGGGGCTGAACCGCTCCGGGCAAAGGGTCGACTACGCCCTGGCCGACTTCGGCTACACCTATCGCCATTCCGAGGCGCCCGCCGACATCATCTGGGTCGAGGCCGTCTATCAGGGCACGCCCGATGATCCGGTCGCCGTTCAGGCGCGCATGGACGAGATCACCAGCCGTCGCGAGACCACCCAGCCGATCCGCGAAAAGACCGGCGGCTCGACCTTCAAGAACCCGCCCGGCCATTCGTCGTGGAAGCTGGTGGATGACGCCGGCTGGCGCGGCAGGCTGCACAGGGTGACCGGGGGAGGGGCCATGTTCAGCGACCTCCACTCCAACTTCATCATCAACCCGGGCGCGGCGACCGCCGCCGACATCGAGGGTCTGGGCGACGCCGTTCGGGCTGATGTCCTGGCCAAGACCGGCGTTCAGCTGGACTGGGAGATTCGGCGGATCGGCAAGCCGGGCTGAGTCTGCCTTTCGACTGCGGAAATCGAAAAAATCGCCGCCTCACGCGGCGATGGTTGACGGCCTGTTAAGCAAGACTGCGCCACTTCCTCGGGGTCATGATCCGTGTCCCCGCCGATACCCATGTCGCCGTCCTGATGGGCGGTCTGTCGTCCGAGCGCGAGGTCTCCCTGACCTCGGGCAAGGGCTGCGCGGACGCGCTTGAAGCCGTCGGCTATCGCGTCAGCCGCGTCGACGCCGGGCGCGATCTGGCCGCGGTCCTGACGGCCCTGAAGCCCGACGTGGTCTTCAACGCCCTGCACGGCGCCTGGGGCGAGGACGGCTGCGTCCAGGGCGTGCTGGAGACCCTGGCCATTCCCTATACCCATTCCGGCGTCCTCGCCTCGGCCCTGGCCATGGACAAGGACAAGTCCAAGGCCGTGCTGAAGGCGGCGGGCGTCAAGGTTCCGGGCGGCGGGCTTTACGATCGGCATGAGGTCGCGACCCGACACGTCATCGACCCCCCCTATGTCGTCAAGCCGAACGCCGAGGGCTCGTCCGTCGGGGTCTATCTGATCCGCGAAGGCTCGAATGATTTCGTCACCGAGGTCGGCGCGCCCGACTGGGCCTATGGCGAGCAGGTGATGGTCGAACCCTATATCGCCGGCAAGGAGCTGGCCGTGGCCGTGATCGGCGAGACGACCGGGCCGCGCGCCCTGACGGTGACCGACATCACCCCGACCAAGGGCTTCTATGACTATGAGGCCAAGTACGCCCCTGGGGGCTCGATCCATGTCCTGCCCGCCGTCCTGCCGCCCGCCGTGTTCGACAAAGCCCTGCGTCAGGCCGAGTTGGCCCATGTCGCCATGGGCTGTCGCGGGGTGTCGCGCAGCGACTTCCGCTACGACGAGACGAAGGATCAACTGGTTCTTCTCGAGATCAACACCCAGCCGGGCATGACCCCGACCTCGCTCGCGCCCGAGCAGGCGGCCCATGTCGGGGTGGACTACCGGGATCTGGTGCGCTGGATGGTGGAGGACGCCTCATGCCGGCGGTAGTTCGCGGCGGTCGCCGCCAGGGTGCGGGGCCCGCGCCCAATCGCAATTCCGGTCGCGGTCCGGCCAAGGGCGGCGGTCGAGGGGCCGCTCCCCGCAACGTCTCGGGCGTGCCGGGCAAGTTCGCGGCCCTGGGCAAGATGGACCTGTCGCCGCGCGGGGTGGTGATCTGCATGATCGCGGGTCTGGGCGTCCTGGGCGTGGTCCTGGCCACGGGGGCGCGGGCCGAGCGCATCGGAGCTTCGATCAGCCACAGCCTGGACGCCGCCACGACCGGCATGGGCCTGTCCCTCCGCCGGGTTCACATCACCGGCGCTTCGCCGGAGGCGACGCCCGCCATTCGCCAGGCCCTGAACCTCTATGCCGGCCAGCCGATCACAAGCCTGGACCTCAAGGCCCTGCACGATCAGGTCGCCGGCGTAAGCTGGGTCAAGGAGGCGAGGGTGGTGCGTCTGCTGCCCGACACCCTGATCATCGAGGTCAAGGAGCATGACCGGCTGGCCGTCTGGCAGACCGGCGGTCATGCCTATGTCATCGACAGCGCGGGCCGCGTGATCGAGGGCGCCGACCCCGGCCGTTATCCGCAGCTTCCCCTGATCGTCGGCAAGGGCGCCGACACGGCCGCCGCCGGCCTGCTGCCCTTGCTCGCCCAGCGCCCGCGCCTGATGGGCCGCGTCGATGCCCTGGTGCGGGTGGATGAGCGCCGGTGGGACCTGCGCCTCAAGGACGGCAGCCTGATCCAACTTCCGGCGGTGGATCAGGATTCGGCTCTTATCCGCCTCGACGCCCTGGACCAGCGCGAGCGCCTGCTCGATCTCGGTTTCGCTCGCGTCGATCTGCGGGCGCCCGACACCGTCGCCGTCCGCCCCGCCGCCGCGACCCCCAGCGTCTAGATTTCAGGACCCTCAGGATGACCGTTCGCAAGCCAGACGCCGCCGATCCGACCCGCGCCGCCCGCGCGCCGGTGGTCGCCGCCCTGGACCTCGGCCAGTCCAAGGTCTCCTGCTTCATCATGAAGCCCGAAGGCGTGCGCCACGCCGACCGCACCATCCGCGTGGCGGGCGCCAGCCATGTCCAGTCGCGCGGCGTCCGCGGCGGCGCCATCGTCAACATGGATGAGGCCGCCCAGGTCATCGGCCGCGCCGTGGAGCGCGCCGAGCGTTCGGCCGGCAGTCCCGTGTCGGGCGTCGTCGTCACAACGGCCATCGGCCAGATGCGCAGCCACAGGCTCCAGGCCCGGGTGTCCCTGGGCGCCAATCCCATCGGGGATGCCGACCTGGCCCGCGCCATCGGCATGGCCCTGAACAGTCTGCGTCTGCCCGATCGTCGCCCGATCCATGTCCTGCCCGTCGCCTGGTCGGTGGACGGCGGCCGCGGCGTGCATGACCCGCGCGCCATGCGGGGCAGTTCGCTGGGGCTGGACCTGCTGGCCGTCTCGATGGCCGAGAGCGCCTTCGGGGCCCTGAGCCATTGCCTTGAGCTGGCCCACCTGGACCTTCAGGGCGTGGCCGCCGCCCCCGTCGTCTCGTCCCTGGCCGCGCTCGAGGACGACGAGATGGAGCTGGGTTGCGTCTGCATCGAGATGGGCGGAGGGGTCACGACGGCGGCCGTCTGGGGCGATCGCTCCCTGCTGCATGTCGAATCCCTGAACGTCGGCGGCGATCATGTGACGTCCGACATCGCGCGTGGCCTCTCGACCTCCCTGTCGGGGGCCGAGCGGCTCAAGACCCTGCATGGCTCGGCCATGGCCGGTCCCAACGAGGATCGCGAGATGCTGGAAGCCCCGGCCCGGGGCGAGGACGCCTCCGCCGGGCCCGTCGTGGTCCCGCGCGCCATGCTGAAGACCGTCATCGCCCCACGCGTGGAAGAGACTCTGGAGCTCCTGCGCGACCGGCTGAAAGCCTCCGGCGTCGGTCTGGAGCCCGGCGCCGGCATCGTCCTGACCGGCGGCGCCAGCCAACTGAACGGGGTGCGTGAGCTGGCCATCCGGGTCTTCGACCGGCCCGTTCGCCTGGGCCGTCCGCAACGGGCGCCCCACCTGGCCGACGCCGCCTCCGGCCCGGCCTTCTGCGCCTCGGCCGGCGTCCTGCTCCGCGCCGCCTACGGTCCTCGCGAGGCGGTGTCCGCCCGCAAGCTGATGTCGCGCCAGATCACGGCCGCAGACGCCCCGCGCGTCCACACGGGCAACCTGGCCGCACGCGCGGCCCTGTGGATCCGCGAGAACTTCTAACCACCCCCCACCACATCTGAACGAAGACCGCGCTCCGGCTCCCAGCCAGGATGCGCTTCGTCGTGGTCGGCCCCGGGGGCCGTCGCTACCCACCCCATCCATGGCGTGGAGTCCGCGCGCCCAGCCGCCCCTGTGCGCGTGCGCCGGCGCAAACAAAAAGGGCGGCGGGTTTCCCCGCCGCCCTTCAGTTGGTTCAAATCCCTGCGCTTAGAAAGTGCGCGAGATGTTGATGAAGCCCGTGCGTTGGTTCCAGTCGTACTGCGAGGCCAGCGGCGTGTTGCCGATAACCGAAGCGCCCGACGACAGGCCCAGGTAGGGGGGGTTCTCGTCGAACAGGTTCTGGATGCCCATCTGCAGGGTCCACTTGTCCATACGCTTCCGCACGGAGACGGTGTGCGTCAGATACTGGTCGACGCTGCGGTTCACGTAGACGTTCTCACCCAGGAAGGTGGTCGCGCCGTTGGCGTTCGCAGCGGCCGGGAACAGGAACTGGTTCGAGGCTTCGCCGACATAGTTGATGCCGTAGAAGACGGTCCAGTCGCCGCGGTCGAAGCGGAAGCTCAGGTTTCCGACGGTTTCGGGGCTGCCGATCCGGCTGTTCAGGAGCGTCGGCGCCGAAGCGTTGAAGACCTGCTGGGTCCAGTCGAGGATGTGGCTGACGCGCAGGTTGACCTGGAAGTCGCCGACGGCCAGCTCCTTGCGGTAGCGGGCGTTGATGTCGATGCCCTTGCTCTGCTGTTCCGAGATGTTCACGTAGCTGTCGTTGATCGTGAGGATCTGGTTGAACCGGGCCGAGGCCGGGTTCTTGTCCCGCGTGAACAGGGTGCAGAGCGCTTCATTCGGATAGTTTTCCGAGTTGTAGCAGGCGCTCAGGATGTTGGCCGAACCGAACTGGGCGACCTGGTCGTTCACGGTGATGTCGAAGTAATCGACCGCGATCGACAGGTCGACGAAGCTCGGCGTCCAGATCAGGCCGACCGACAGGGCGTCGGCGGTTTCCGGTTCCAGGATGCCGGCGCCGCCGCCGGTGATGACCAGAGCCGAAGAGCCCGGATCGTTGTAGGTCGCCGGCACGCCGTCAGCGGCGCAGTTTTGCTGCAGACGCTGGTTGGTGCTGGTGCCCCAGTTGCGGCAGGGATCGACGTTGGCCTGACCGAGGAAGCTGGTCTGGTTGGCCAGGAACAGTTCGTACAGGGCCGGGGCGCGGAACGAGGTGCCGTACGACGACCGGATGCGGAACTGCGAGTTGATCTGCCAGTTGAGGCCGACCTTGTAGGTGTCGCTGGTGCCGTAGGAGTCGTAGTCCGAGATGCGGCCCGACAGGTTGGCGGTCAGACGATCGAAGAACGGCAGGTCGCGCAGGATCGGCAGTTCCAGCTCCAGGAAGGCTTCCTTGATGGTGTCGCTACCCGCGGTGCGGCCGGCGGCGGTCGAACCCCAGAGGTTGTTGCGCTGCTGTTCCGGTCCCGGCTGGTCGTCGATCTCTTCCTTGCGGATCTGGAAGCCCAGAGCCATGCCGATCGGGCCGGCGGGCAGGTTGAACAGTTCGCCCGAGATCGAGCCTTCCACATACTGGTGGATGTACTCGGTGGTGCCCTGCTCATAGCCTTGCAGGAACTCGAGCTGACCGGCCGGCAGGACGCCGTTGGTCAGGAAGTCCGGGCTGAACCAGCTGATGCCGCCGGTGGGGCAGGCGGTGGCCGAGATCAGGATCGCCGCGTCGCAGTTGCCGGTCGAGGCGCCGAAGGTGCGCGCCGCGCCAATCGTGTTGCCGCGCGCGTCGGCGCCGAACAGGGCATAGTAGCCGGCGGTGGCTTCAACACGGTCGTTGTAGAAGAAGTTGCCGCCGTAGGTGCCGTCCGACTTGCTGTATTGAGCGGCCAGGTCCCAGTCCCAGGTCTTGTTCAGGGCGCCGAAGGAGCCGCGGAAACCGCCGACGGCGCGGACGTAGTCCACCTGCTGGTCGGAGTTGGAGTTCACCAGGGCGACCGGCGTGGCGTAGTAGCCGCTGCCGAAGGTCTGGGTCGTGCCGTTGAACACGCCGCCGAACGGGTTCTGCGAATGGAACGGCGACACGGTCGGGAACAGCTGACGCCAGCTGCGTTGCTCCGATTCACGACGGTTCCACAGGGCCTCACCATAGGCCTCGATGTTCGGGGTCAGGTCGAAGCCGCCGAAGACCGAGACGCTGTAGCGCTTGACCGGCGAGATGGCCGTGCGGCTCTCGTAGCGGTCGTTGTACAGCGGGTAGACCGAGTAGGCCGCGCGACGCAGGTCGGTGTTCTGGGCCGTGATGCTGCAGTTGTTGGCCGGGGTGGCGATCGGGGTCGTGGTTTGCGACGTGCCCGAGCTGAAGCCGCCGGCGACCAGACGCCAGCCGTTGATGTCGCAGCCCGTGAAGCCGCCGCCCTGAACGGCGGTCGGGTCGAAGACGAAGTCACCGTCGCGACGCTGGCGAGCCGTGACGGCGGTGCCGCCGGCGCGCTGGGTGCGAAGAATGCCGTTCAGGGTGAAGTCGCACTTGAACTCGCCGTCTTCGAGAACGTCACGGCGGAACTTCAGGTCCGGATCGGAGTAGACGCGGTCTTCAGGGCACTTGAAGGCTTCGCGATCGCCGAACAGCAGGGCGCGCTGCTCGTAGTAGTCGACGCCGGCCGACAGATAGCCGCGGTCGAAGGCCTTGCCGTAGGAGCCGCTGACGCGGAACTGCTCGCCGCCGCCCTCGAAGGGCATGCCGGCGTACAGTTCGACGTTGCCGCCGTCGAGGTTGGTCTTGGTGATGATGTTGATGACGCCGGCGACGGCGTCCGAGCCGTAGATCGACGAGGCGCCGTCGGTCAGGACTTCAACGCGCTCGATCAGCGAGCCGGGGATGGTGTTCAGGTCGGTCGGGCCGACCTGACCGCGAACGCCGGCGGGGCCGACGCGGCGACCGTTGACCAGGACCAGGGTGCGCTGGGCGCCGAGGCCGCGCAGCGAGACCGTGTTGACGCCCGGGCCGCCGGTGGTGACGAAGCCGGTGAAGAAGTTGTTGATCTGGGTCGCGGTGTTGGCGGCCGTCGACGACTGCAGCAGCTCGGTCGTGTCGACGATGCCTTCCAGGGTCGCCTGTTCGGCGGTGATCACCTGGATGGGCTGCGAGCTGGTGAACTCGTTACGACGAATGCGCGAGCCGGTGACGACGACGTCCTCGACGCGGCTGGAGTCGGCCTGGCCGTCTTCCTCGTCGGGGCTCTGGGCCGTGGTCGGCCGAGCCGGTTGGGATTGAGCCGAGGCGACGGCCGGCGCAAAGGCCATCAACCCGGCGATGAAGGTGGTGGCGAGAAGACCGTTTTTGGTCAGACGCATTGGCGAAGTGCCCCCTGCAGTTACAAAAATATGACGATGTCCAGCGACGCTGGAGGTCGCTTACCCGGGCCGGACCATAACGATTGAGGCAAGACAACCAACCCAGTGAAGGCCGTTTCGCGCATTTAGGTCATATTTGTAGCAATGTTGTCACGCTCCCGGCCATGGCGAGGCTCCGTCAAAGCTGTGCGCGGAATTGGGGAGTTGTCGGCGCGCGGTTAGAATGCGAGTTTCTGCGCTCGCTATCGGCATGTACGGGCTTTGGGTGACAAAAATGCGTTATTTATCAAAGATTTTGCTGGGATTGGCGCCGCTCGTGGCCGCGGCAGGCATGTCGGGCGCCGCCCTGGCGCAGCCGGCCGCTTCGACGGCCGCGACCCCGCCTCCGGCCTCGGCTTTCGCTCGCAGGCCCGCGATCGCTTCCGTCGATCTGTCTTCGGACGGGCGCCATATCGCCGCAGTTGTGTCGCCGGACGGCAAGCGGCGTCTGCTGTCGATCTGGGATGTCAGCAATCTGACGGCGGCGCCCTATATCGTCGCCTCTGATCCCCGGTCCGAAATCATCTCGGTCAGCTTCATCAAGAACGACCGACTGTTCGTCACCACGCAGCAACTGACGGACTTCGCCATCAGCGGCGCTCAGGAGCGGTCCTACGCCTACCGCACCCAGATCCTCGACCTGCGCGGCAATCCGGTGCGCACCGGCATGCGCTTTGACGGTCTGAGCGAGGCGCAGCAGGAACTGATCGGTGTGGGCAGCCTCGTCAGCGACCTGCCGCAGGATCCGCAGAGCATCCTGGTTCGCGATCCGATGCGCGGCGACATTTACAAGGTAAACCTGTCGAACGGCCGTACGGAGCGTCGCGAGCGCGGCTCGGATCGGTTCAGCGGCCAGCAGGCCGATCTGAACGGCGAGATTCGCGCCCAGACGGAGTTCGATTTCGACGCGGGCGCCGCCTATATCGCCCAGTGGCTCAAGGATCCGGCCACCGGCCAGTGGGCCGAGCACTTCCGCTGGTATGCGCGTGATCGCGTGCCGATCGCCGTGGCCGGCTTCTCGAACGATCCCAACATCATCTTCGTGCGCACCACGACCGGGCGCGACCACTCGGCCATCTACGAATATAATATCGCCGAACGGAAGATGGGCGAGGTGGCCTTCGCCCACCCGATCTTCGACGCCGGCGGCGTGGTCCGCTCGACCTCGCCCCAGGATTTCGGCGAGGTTCTGGGCTTCACCTACCAGGGCGAGCGCGGACGCACCTATTGGGCCGATCCCAATATGGAGGCGGCCTACAGCCAGATCCGCACCGCTCTCGGCATCACCACGACGCCCGTCCAGTGGACGCAGATCGCCGACGGCACGCGCACGCGCTTCCAGGTCGGGGACGGCGCGGACATTTCGATCAACTCGATCTCGAACGATCGCAAGGTCTTCCTGGTCGAGAAATCAGGGCCTCGGCTGCCGCCGGAGTACTATCTCGTCAAGGACGGCCGGGCCCAACTGCTGGGGCGCGCCTATCCCGAGCTACGCAACGCCCCGCTCGGCGAAACCACCCTCATCCAGTATGAGGCGCGCGACGGTCTGATGATCCCGGCCCTCCTGACCCGCCCCGACGAGTCCGTCTATGGCCCCGGGCCCTATCCGACCATCATCACGCCGCACGGCGGACCCTGGTCGCGCGACGAACTGGACTGGGACGTCACGGGCTGGAGCCAGTACTTCGCATCCAAGGGCTATGCCGTGCTGCAGCCCCAGTTCCGCGGTTCCAACGGCTGGGGCCAGCGCCTCTGGCGCGCCGGTGACGGCGAGTGGGGCCGCAAGATGCAGGACGACAACGACGATGGCGTCAACTATCTGATCGCCCAGCGCATTGCGGCACCCGGACGCGTCGCGATGCACGGCTATTCCTATGGCGGCTACGCCTCCATGATGGCCGGCGTGCGCCCGAACGGTCTCTACAAGTGCACGGCGGCCGGTGCGGGGCCCGCGACGATCGCCCTGTTCAAGAAGGGCACCTACAACAACCGTTACCTGCGCGAGTTCCAGCATCCGACGGCCAACGGCGAAGACCCGCTGGTCCGCGTCAACGAGGTGTCGATCCCGGTCTTCCTCTACACGGGCGATCGCGACACGCGCGTTATTCCGGCTGAATCGCGCGCCTTCGCCTCGGCGCTCGAACGCGCCGGCAAGCCGGTCAAGCTGGCCATCTTGCCGGACATGGAGCACACGCTGAACACCTGGACGCCCCAGAACTTCGAGGCGATCCTGACCGGCGTGGAAAGCTTCTTCACCGAGAACTGCGGGCCGGGCGGCCAAGGCTCGCTCTGATCGCCGCCTGAGCCAACCGGCTTCAGCGCCCCGGACGCCCGTCGTCCGGGGCGCTGTCTTTTCAGTCTTTCCCCCGCAGATCGCGGCAAAGGTTAAGAATTGTTCTTGGCGCGCCGCCGACTCGCCCTATCCGGTAACCACTCCTTAACGCTGAGCGCCGAATCTTAAGGTGCTCGTAACCAGAATGACTGCGGGGGCGCGTCGGAACTGGAGCGAACAGGGCAGGGTCGGAAGGTCGGAACGAAAAATGTCTCTTTCTCTGGTGCGGCCGCAGGCCACGGAACTGAAGCCCCGGATCGTCGTCTTCGGCGTGGGCGGCGCGGGCGGAAACGCCGTCAACAACATGATCGACGCCGGTCTTGAGGGCGTCGAGTTCGTCGTCGCCAACACCGACGCGCAACACCTCAGCTTCGCCAAGACCGATCGCCGCATTCAACTCGGCGAGACGATCACGCAAGGCCTGGGCGCGGGCGCCCACCCCGAGGTCGGCATGAACGCCGCCGAGGAATCGGCCGAGGAGATCAACGCGCACCTCGAGGGCGCGCACATGGTCTTCATCACCGCCGGCATGGGCGGCGGCACCGGCACCGGCGCCGCGCCGATCATCGCCAAATGTGCGCGCGACCGCGGCATCCTGACCGTCGGCGTGGTCACCAAGCCCTTCACCTTCGAAGGCCGTCACCGCATGCGCCTGGCGGACAGCGGCATCGCCGAGCTGCAGCGCTACGTCGACACCCTGATCGTCATCCCGAACCAGAACCTGTTCCGCGTCGCCAATGAGCGGACCACCTTCGCCGACGCCTTCGGCATGGCCGACCAGGTGCTGCACTCGGGCGTGCGTTCGATCACCGACCTGATGATCCTGCCGGGCCTGATCAACCTCGACTTCGCCGACGTTCGCGCGGTGATGTCCGAGATGGGCAAGGCGATGATGGGCACGGGCGAGGCCTCGGGCGACGACCGCGCCCTGCTGGCCGCCCAGAACGCCATCGCCAACCCCCTGCTGGACGAGACCTCGCTGAAGGGCGCCAAGGCCGTACTGGTCAACATCACCGGCGGTCTGGACATGACCCTGCTGGAAGTGGACGAGGCCGCCAACGCCATCTCGGCCGAGGTGGACGGGGACGCCAACATCAACTTCGGCGCCGCCTTCGACCCGGCCCTGGACGGCAAGATCCGCGTCTCGGTCGTCGCGACCGGCATGGACGAGGGCGTGGGCCAGAAGATCGAGCCGGCCGCGACCGGCGGTTTCCATGACACGCGCCGCCCGGCGACGCCGACCTATGCGCCCGCCCGTCCGGAACCGCGCGTCGAAACGCGGATCGAGACCCCGCGTCCCGATGCCTATCGCGCCGAGACGGTCCGTCCCGAGCCTGTCCGCGCCGAGACCGTTCGCCCCGAGCCGATGCGCACCGAGCCTGCGCGCCAGCCCGCCGCCCGGATTGAGACCCCCGCGCCTCAGCCGGTCGCGGCCCCGCAACCGACCTATTCTGCGGCTGCCGAGCCCGTCATCCACGTCGCCGAGGAACGGGTCCGCGAGCCCATCGTCGATCCCTGGGTCGAGGAGTTCGAGCAGGCGGATCGCCGGCCGGCCGCCCGGGCGTCTCAGGATCAGGATGACCTCTATTTCGACCGCGAGACCTCGGCCCCCGTCGAGCCGGCCCATGACGACCGCGACCATCGCCGCAGCGGATGGAGCCTGTTCGGCAAGAAGCCGCGCGCCAGCTCCAACTATCACGCCCCGGCCGTCGAGGCTCCGCCGGCCCGTTCGGCGCCCCAGATGCGGTCCACCTCCAGCGCCCAGCCCATCGAGGCGCCGGGCGGGGAGGACGAACTTGAAATCCCCTCCTTTCTTCGCCGACTCGCGAACTAAGAGGGACAAGACCTGATCTCGAAGCGCCCCGGTTCGCCGGGGCGTTTTTCGTTGCGGGCTGGAGCGCGCGGATCGTGCGGCGAGCGAAACAATCCGAAACCCGAGTTTCGTTTTAACCTTGAGCAGGGCCCACTAGATTGCGGGTGTCGGCTACTCCCCCTTGTCGATGAACCGGATCCTGTCCTTGTCCCCACGTCACGATCATCACGAGCAGACGATCGTCGCCCCGGCGATCTGCGCCGGCGTGGGCGTGCACACGGGTCAGAGGGTGCGCCTTGCGATCCGCCCGGCGCCGGCGGGCACGGGCATCGTCTTCGTGCGCACGGACATCTCCGACCGCGACAACCGCATCAAGGTCTCGGGCGAAGCCGTCGTCGACGCCCGGCTGAACACCATGATCGAGAATACGGCGGGCGTGCGCCTGTCGACGATCGAGCATCTGATGGCGGCCTTCTGTGCGCTCGGCGTTTCGAACGCCATCGTCGAGGTGGACGGGCCGGAGCTGCCGATCCTGGACGGTTCGGCCCTGCCGTTTGTTCAGTTGCTGGACCGCGCCGGCTTCCGCCGCCAATCCAACCCGGTCCAGTATATCGAGATCCTGGAGCCGATCCGCGTCACGGACGGAGACAAGCACGCGGCCCTGCTGCCTTGCGACCGCTACGAGATGCGGTTCGAGATCGATTTCGACGCCGCCGTCATCGGCAATCAGGTCGTGGACTTCGTCGTTGACGAGCCGACCTTCCGCAACGAGATCATGGCCGCCCGCACCTTCGGCTTCGCCCATGAGGTCCAGGCCCTGCGTCAGGCCGGACTGGCGCGGGGCGGCAGCCTGGAGAACGCCGTCGTCATCGACGAGGGCCAGATCCTGAACCCCGGCGGCCTGCGCATGGAGCGCGAGTTCGTGCGTCACAAGGCCCTGGACGCCATCGGCGACCTCTACGTCCTCGGCGCGCCCCTGCTGGGCCGCTACGAGGGCTACAAGGCCGGTCACGCCGTCAACAACCTGCTGGTCCGCGCCCTGCTGGCCAACCCGCAGGCCTGGCGCACGGTGACCCGCGTGCCGGAGCTGGCCGAGGTCGCCTGATCAGTCCGCGCCGCCCCTGATCGGGTCGTTGGCGGCAGCCCTTTCGTCGATCTGCACATTGGCCCCATGCACCAGACGCAGGCCTTGCGGCGTCCGCTCGAACACAAGGGTCATCCGGTCAAGGGATGGCGGCACGACCTGACCCCCGGGCGTGGTGAAGCTGCCCACCGACCAGCGGATCACCGCCACAAGACCCTGGTCGCCGAACCGGCGAACGCTCTCGATGTCCTCCAGGGTGATCGGCGTGTTGCGGAACATCGTGGTCAGGTAGGCGTCATGCGCCGCGACGACCTCGGCTCGGCCGCGCCAGTGCATGCCGACAATGTTCACCCATTCGAGATCATCGGAGGACGCGGCGTACATGCGCCCGCCGTCCTTTGCAGCCCATGCCGCCTGATACTCCGTGGCGAAGGCTCGCACATCGGCGAGGTCGGCTGAGTCCTGCGCGAGAGCGGGGGCGGAGATCATGAAGAAGGCTCCTGTGGCGAGGACGGCGAGGATGTTGCGGGCCATGCGGGTCTCTCCGGTTCACGGACCTCCGCTATGGCGACCGGCGCCGCCCCGGGATTGGAAAAATCGGACATCAGGCCATGACCGGGTCCCAGGCCCCCGGCGCGACGCCCGTAAACTCATGGGCGTCGCGCAACAGGTGCGCCTGATCGAAATAACCGAACTGCTGCGCAAGCTGGGTCCAGGTCTCGGTCGGGTTCCTCATTCGGGCGTCCATGAGGGCGTCAAAACGCACGGTGCGGGCATAGAGCTTCGGAGCCAGGCCCACCTGCTCGACGAACCGCCGCTGCAACTGGCGCGTCGACAGGTCCGCGCGCCGGGCCAGTTCGGGCACGGGCGCGGAGGCGCCGCCGCGACGGATGACGCGCGCCAGCCGCGATGCGGCGTCTTCAGGCGCCGTCGAGGCCAGCCGACGCGCGAACCAGGCTTCGCAGCGGCGGACGCGCGTCTCGAAGTCCGTTCCGGACCGGATCACCTCAACCAGATCCTCAACTGCCCGCAGTCCGAGATCGGCCACGGCCACCCCTGCATCGGCTACGGTGCTCATGTTGAGACCGAACAGCCTGTGGAAGCCGGCCGGCTGGAAGGCGACGTGGAAGGTGTGGACAGGCCCCGCCACGAGCAGACGCGTGCTGGGTCTGGATGAGACCCCGACCACGACGGCCTCCGGAGCCGGTGCAAACCCGCCCCCGTCGATGCTGAGGCGATAGGGGTCGTCGAAATAGACTTCGAGGAACTGGGCGGGACGGCCGGGGAGGGGGACGATGACGCCCGGGCCCTCGCTATGGCCCCGCCGTTCACGGAACCCGCGTACGACCGATCGGATGACGACCGATGCAGGATGGCTGCCTTGAACGATCATCGGTCCCGCGATGGTAGCTCCAGCGCCCGACGACGAGCGGACCTACCCTAGCATGATCGCGCTCATCAATCGTCCAAAGTCGGGTTCGCCGCGCTGGAAGGCGCGCCGGTTGGAAAAGAAGCGCGTTTCGTCGGCCCAGGTGTCGTCTCCGGTCCAGGCGGCCTCGCCGACGCCCGCCTGTTCCAGCCGCCAGAGGACGAAACCCGGCAGGTCGAAGAGCCGCTTGTCGGGCGTCGCGCCGGGCTCGAAGAACCGCTCGCTGCCCGGGTCGTGATGGGCGAACCGCTCCTGATAGTCGGCGCCGACCTCATAGCTCGCCTGGGCGATGCAGGGTCCGACGACCGCGACCGTGCGGCCGGGCCGGGCGCCCAGGGCCTCCATGGCCGAGACGGCGCTGTGAACCACCCCGCCCAGCGCGCCCTTCCATCCCGCGTGGACGGCGGCCACGACCCCGGCCTCGGCGTCGGCCAGAAGCACCGGCGCGCAGTCGGCGGTCAGGACGGCGCAGACCACGCCGGGGGTGGCGCTGGCGGTCGCGTCGCCCTCGGGCCGTTCGCCCTTCCACGGCCCGTCGGCGACGCGGGTGATGGCGGAATGAATCTGGTAACAGGCGGCCAGGTCGTCGGGCGTGCGGCCGAACCAGTCCGCGATCCGACGCCGGTTCTCGGCCACGGCGGCGGGGTCGTCGGCGGAGCCCAGTCCCGTGTTCAGACCCTCGAACAGGCCCGTCGAGACCCCGCCCTGGCGGGTGAAGAAGCCGTGGCGCACCCCGGCCTTGTCCAGCAGGGGATGGGTGATCGGCTGCAGCGTCTCGGTCATGTCTCGAATCCCGGGATCGACAGGCTGTGCGGCGAGAAGATCGCCGCCGCCTTGAACAGGGTCCCCATCTGGTCCGGGGCGATCAGGCGATCAAGTTGGCGCGCGATCACGGGCGCCGCATCCGGCCGTGCCGCGGCCAGCCGTTCCGCCCGCGCCTCGATGCCCAGAGCCCGCAGGAAGTCGCCCTGACCCCGACAGCCCGTCACGTCGGCGCCGGCCCGCACCGCCGCCTCGAGCGCCAGCGGGAAATCGGCCCATTGCGTCAGGTCGGCCTCGCCGGGCTCAGCTAGGGGATCGACCTTGGCATGCCTTTTCAGCGCCTGAAGGGTGTCCCCCGCTTCGGGCCGGTCGCGGCCGTAGTCGATCAGCAGGGCGGCCCCCGACGTTTCCGCGATCAGCCGGCCCAGATCTCGGCCGAATGCGGCCTGCTGTTCGGAAATTTCCCAGACCTGACCGGGTTCGACATCAATGTTGGGCCCAGCGAAGTCGCCGGTCGTCGCCACCAGTCCGAAGATCAGGTCGCCGTCGTCCGTTACCCCGATGCGACGCTCGGCCCAGAGGTTCGCGGAGGGAGCGCCCTCGGTGCGCACGAACTGGCGTGCCGGCATGCAGTCCAGCACCTCGTTGGCGATCAGTATGACAGGCGCGTCGGTCTCGATGCGGTCGAGTGACGCGGCCCAGCGGGGGGCTGGGTCCGCATTCGCCAGACGTTTCGCCTGCATCGCCCGCAGCGGGGCGCTGGGCTCGATAAGGATCAGGTCGCAGGCCTCCAGCAGTCCGGGGGCCAGCCGCGCGGCGCCCGCCATGGCGCGCAGGGCGTCCTCCATCAGGGTCCCGTCGCCCGGCCCGACCTCGACCAGCCGGAAACGCTCGGGCGCGCCCAGACGCATCCAGGTCTCGACGACCCACAGGCCCAGGAGTTCGCCGAACATCTGGCTGACCAAGGGCGCGGTGATGAAGTCGCCGCCTTCGCCGAGCGCCGGACGGGTGGCGTAGTAGCCGTCCTGAGGGTCATGCAGGCAGCGCACCACGTAGTCGGCGACCGTCATCGGCCCGGTCAGGGCGATCTCGCGCGCCAGCCTGGCTTTCAGGCTCATGCCGGATCAGGCCGTGGCGGGCGGACGGCTCCAGGCCCGCCAGATCAGCCAGGCGCCGATCAGGATCATCGGGGTGGACAGCATCATCCCCATGGTCAGGCCGAGCGGCAGGTGCTCGAACCCGGCGTCGGGCTGACGCACGGTCTCCAGCGCCGCCCGCGACAGGCCGTAGCCCAGCAGGAACAGGCCGGTGACATAGCCGGGCTTGGCCAGCAGGCGGAAGACCCAGATGGCGAGGGCGAGGATGACGAACAGCAACAGCCCCTCCAGCCCCGCCTCATAGAGCTGGCTGGGGTGGCGCACGCCGTCGCCGGGGCCGACGACGAGGCCGGTTTCGGTCATCAGGGCGCAGGTCTGGCCATAGATCTCGCGCGCATGGTTGTTGCAGAAGTTGACGCCCCACGGGACATCGGTCGTCCGGCCCCACAGCTCGCCGTTGATGAAGTTGGCCAGCCGGCCGAAGAACAGTCCGATCGGGGCGGTGGCCAGGGCCATGTCGCCGATGCTGAGCGTGTTCAGCTTCTTCGCCCGGGCGTAGAGGACGACGGCCAGGGTGGTGCCGATCATGCCGCCGTGGAAGGACATGCCGCCGGTCCAGAGCTGGAACAGTTCGAACCGTTCGCCGAGGCTGTCGCCGGTGAACAGCTGGGCGAACATCACCGGCTTGTAGAAGAGGGCGTAGCCGAACCGGCCGCCCAGAATGATGCCGAGCGTGATCCACATCACCAGATCGTCCAGTTGGACGCCGGTCAAGGGCGGCCTGCCCGGCGCCCAGAGCCGGGCGCGCTTGATCAACTGTCCCGCATACCACCAGCCCAGGACGATGCCCGCCACATAGGCCAGGGCGTACCAGCGGATGGGCAGGGGGCCGATGTGGAACCAGATCGGGTCGAACTCGGGAAAGGGCACGAGGGCAGGCTCCAGTCGGATCAGTCGCCCGTTTAGCAAGCGGCGCGGGCGTCGTCGCCCCCAACCTCGCATTCGCCCCGGCTCGATTTCGCCATGGACGGTCTATAAGTCGCATCGACGGAAAGGTTTCGTTCACCATATCGCGTAAACCTTCCTTAACGACGATCGCCCGCCCCGAGCCGGCGGCGTCCACGGAGACCTCCATGCAGACGCGCAACCCCATCCTCGACGAGTTCGCCAAGATCACGACCGGCGCCATGGGTCTGGCCCAGGCGGCCGGCGAGGAGGCCAAGGCCGCCTTTCGCGCCCAGACCGACCGCGTCGCTGCTGAGATGGACCTGGTCCGTCGCGACGAGTTCGACGCCCTGAAGGCCGAGATCGCCGCCCTGCGCGCCGAGATCGCGACCCTGAAGGCCGCTCCGGCCAAGGCGAAGAAGCCTGTCGCGGGAACGTCCACAGCCGGAACTCCCGCCCAGGACGCAGCCGGTTGAGCCGAATCTACGAACACGTCTACCGTCCGGATACGGCGGCTGAGTCGGACTTCCGGTCACGCGCGGCCGCAACTTTTGTAAGTGGGAACAACTGAATGGACGCCGTCAGGCCCGAAGAGGTCGATGTTCCCTTCGATCCGCTGGACGTGGTCGAACACGTTCTGAACGCGGAGAATCTGCCCTTCGACCGCACCGACGACGGCGACCTGGCCTTCGCCCTGGCCGGCGACTGGAAGGACTATGAGCTGTGGTTCGCCTGGCGGCCCGAGGGCGACTGCCTGCAGCTGTGCTGTGCCCTGGATCTGCGCGCCGCCAAGGGCCGTCGCAACGCCGCCTATGAGCTGGTGTCGATGGTCAACCAGCGCACCTGGATGGGCCATTTCGAGGTCTGGTCCGAGGACGGCGAGATCGTCTTCCGCCACTCCCTGGCCCTGCCGCACGGCGAACGCCCGACCCTGGCCCAGGCGGCGTCCATGATCGACGCGGCGGTCGAGACGGCGGATCGCTACTATCCGGCCTTCGACTTCATGATCCGCGGCGCGAAGAAGCCGCAGGAGGCCATCGACGCCTGCCTGTTCGAGACCGTCGGCACGGCCTGATCCGCCCGGGCTGACCCGCGCTTCTGGGGTTTCGACAGAGCCGCGGTCTGTCAAAAAAGCGATTCCGGCGCGTGGAATGTTCCTGTGCGGGCGATCGCTTGACGGCGCCGGAGCGGCGGCGCAAGAGGCCGCAGTCCCTGTTCAGAGAACCGTGCATGTTGTCGTCTCTCGTCGTTTCCGCCCTTCTCGTCGGCGGTCAGGTTTCGCCCCAGAGTTTTCCGGACGTCGTCTCCGAGGTGGGCGACGTGGTCGTGGTCGCCCAACGCCCGACGTGGCGGGTGACGGTGGTGGTCGAGGGCGCCACGGATGAGGCGACGATGGTCACAAGCGAACCGGACATCCGCTGCGGCGGCGATCAGTTCAAATGGGGAAACCTGGGTCGGCCGCGCCTGTGCTGGGCCCGCCGCGAGCGCGAGCGGACGGTGGTCCTGACCCCGACCAGCCCCGGCCAGGACTGGGCCGTGGACTGGACCGGCTGCACGACGGTGCGTCCCACGGGCGAGTGCGATGTCGAGCTTCACGGCGACGCCCTCGTCACGGCCCGCTTCCGCCGCGGCGGTTGAGCCGAACCGCATTGACCCCGTGGCGGGCGAGCAGCCAAGACTAGGTCCTGTCCGTCGAGGTCATGCCCATGCCGCCTGCCGTCTCTGATCCCGCCCGTCCGACCGTCCTCGTGGGCTGCGGCCGTCTCGGCTCGGCCATCGTCGAGGGGTGGCTGACGCATGGCCCGGTCGATCCCCGACGACTGTCGATCGTCACGCCCTCGGCCAAGCCCGTGACTGACCGCGCTGGACGCGCCGGAGCGACGATCAACCCTGACGCAGAGGTCCTCGTCGATGCCCGCGCGATCGTTCTGGCGGTCAAGCCGGCGAAATGGCGAGAGGCGGCGGCGGGTCTGGCCGGTCGATTGGCCGCCGACGCCGTGGTGATTTCGGTGATGGCCGGGGTGCGGGCGGCGGACATCCGATCTGTGCTTGATCGCCCGGTCGCCCGTCTGATGCCGACCACCGCCGTGGCGCAGGGGAGGGGCGTGGCCGCTCTGTGGTCGGACGACGCCGAGGCATCGGAGCTGGCGCTCGCGCTGTTCGCGCCGCTCGCCGATGTGGTCGAGTTGCCGACCGAGGATCAGATCGACATCGCCACCGCCGTGGCCGGCTCCGGTCCCGCCTATGTCCACGCCTTCACCCGCGCCATGGCCGAGGCGGGGGTCGAGGCGGGTCTGTCGCCGGACGACGCGGTCAGACTGGCGCGCGGCGCGGTGCGCTCGGCCGCGGCCGCGTCCCTCGACGAGGATCTTGAAGATCTGATCGCCCGCATCGCGTCTCCCGGCGGGACCACCCGCGCGGGGCTTCAGGCGGCGGAGGAGGCCGGGCTGGCCAGGGCCGCCCATGCCGCCGTCGTCGCGGCCCTCACACGGGCGAGGGAGCTTTCCGCGGGTTAGCGGCTGACCAGCCGGCCCCGGCGCAGGTTGGCGGCCAGACCGTCGAACGCGCGGTCGGCGTCCGTCCAGGTCGAATAGCCGAACACGTCCGCCAGGCTGGTCGAGTACCGCTCGTAGCGAACGGGCAGACGGTCTCCGTTCGCCGTGACGATCTCGCCCTCGATGGCGGCGCCGCCGATGGACTTGGAATCGAAGATCGACAGACCCGGACGGTCGATGGCCTGCTGCATGGTCGGACGATTGGGCTTCAGATCGGTCAGGATGAGGCTGACCTGGGCGCCGGCCCAACGATTCTCGCCTCCGGCGTCCCGCGCCAGTTCGCGCTGGATCACGTCGGCCAGGTCATCGACCTGTTGCTGCACGTCGCGTTCGCCCAGCTTGTCGATTTCCTTCAGAAGGTCCCCGCCGACCGTGACGGTCACCTGGGGCTTGGAGGCGGTGGGCTGGGCGGCCTGGACGGCGCCGGCCAGAAGCGTTGCGGCCGCTGCGGCCGTGATGAGAGCGGAGAGTTTACGCATGACGGGCTCCCGGGAAAAATCCGTTCGTACCGGATTGAACATGAACATGGGCTGACATCCGTCGCGGCGCCAGCCGGGGATCGCAAATCGTGATCGTCAGCCGGGCAGGCGGATCAGGGCCAGCAGGCCCCCGAGATCGCTGCGGCTCAGAGAGATGTCCCCACCATGGCCGCGCACCACGTCCCGCGCGATGGCCAGACCCAGACCCACGCCCTTGGAGTTCTGGTTCCTTGCGGGGTCGAGGCGGGAGAAGGGGGTGAAGGCCTCCTCGTGCATCTCCTCGGGAATGCCGGGGCCGTCGTCCTCAACCGCGATCTCCAGTCCGCCGCCGTCCAGCGGTCGGACGCTCAGACGGACGTGATCGCCGTGCGAGGCGGCGTTGCCGGCCAGATTGGTCAGGGCCCGCTTGAAGGCGATGGGACGCAAGGCCGCCGTCAGGTCGTCGGGAGCGCTGATCTCCACGTCCGCCCCCGCGCGCCGCGCGTCGTCTCCCGCCGCAGCCAGCAGATCGGCGATGCGGATCGTCTGGGGCGCTTCTCCGGCCTCGCCGCGCGCGAAGGCCAGATATTCGTCGATCATGTGCTCCATCTCGTCGAGGTCGCCCTGCATCGCCGACGCCCGCTTGAACGGCGGCGCCAGGGCCAGCTCCAGCCGCAGCCGCGTCAGGGGAGTGCGCAGGTCGTGGCTGACCGAGGCCAGCAAGGCCGTGCGCTGTTCGATATGCCGCTGGATCCGGTCGCGCATGGCCAGAAAGGCCGTGGCCGCCTGACGGACCTCGCGCGCGCCATGCGGCTTGAACCGGGGGGAGACCTCGCCCCGCCCGAAGGCCTCGGCCGCCTCGGCCAGCCGCTCGATCGCCCGCACCTGATTGCGGATGAACAGGATGGCCACCGACATCAGCAGCACCGTGGCCAGCATCAGCCACAACACGAAGATGTGGGCCTGGGTCGCCACGGCCCGTTCGCGCGGCGCGATGATGCGCAGCACCCCGTCCGCCTCCTGCACCTGGATATCGATGGCGGCCGGATAGCGGGTGGTGTCGAACCAGAAGGGCTGGTCCAGCCGCGACGCCAGGGCCTGTTCCAGTGTCCGGTCAACGATGCCCACGGGCCCGCGCCTCTGGTCCTTGGGCAGAGTCTCGCCGGCGTCCAGGGCGATCGACAGCTGCATCGACCGCTGGGCCCGGCCGGAGATGACAGCCAGGTTCTCGGGCGTGGGGTCGTCGCGATAGCTTTCGGACGCCCAGGCGATGTCGCCGGCCAGCCCCTCGGAAAGACGCGCCGTCACCCTCTGCCAGTGGGCGTCAAAGAAGGCCCAGGTCACCGCCCCCTGCATGATGAGCACCGGCAGGACGATGATGAGCAGCGACCGTCCCCACAGCGACGACGGCATCCGGCGCTTGATGAACCGGCCGAGGACAGGGAAGGGGACGAGACGCATCTAGGACCTGCCCGGGCGCGAACCCATCAGTCCGGCGCCAGCATGTAGCCGACGCCGCGCACGGTCTGAAGGTAGCGCGGGTTCTTAGGGTCGGCCTCCAGCTTGCGGCGCAGGCGGGTCACCTGGACGTCCACGGCGCGGCCGGTGATGTCGGCGGTGTCGGGCGACAGATCCATGCGCTCGACCGGCGCGTGGGCGTGCAGGGCCAGCGTCTTCAGCAGTTGGGCCTCCGCCTCGGTCAGGCGCTGGGGCTTGCCGTCGCGGGACAGCTCCAGCCGCTCCAGGTCGAAGGTCGCGTCGCCCAGGCGGATCTCGCGCGGCATGATCGGCTTGACCCCGGTCCGGCGCAGGATGGCGTCCACCCTCAGGGCCAGTTCCTTGGGGTCGAAGGGCTTGGCCATATAGTCGTCGGCGCCGCGCGACAGGCCTTCGATCCGGTCGGCCGCCTCACCCCGCGCGGTCAGCAAGAGGACGGGCGTTTTCGACAACTGGGCCTTGTTCCGGACCCAGGAGGTCAGCTCCAGCCCGCTCTCGCCGGGCATCATGATGTCGAGAATGACCAGATCGAACTCGATCAGCTCCATCAACCGCCGGGCCGCGGGCGCGTGGGCGGCGCCGGTCGTGCGATAGCCCTCGCGCGCCAGATATTCCTTCAGCAGTTCACGGATGCGGTCGTCGTCGTCGACGATCAGCAGGTGGCGTCCGACCCCGGCGCCGGCCACGGGACCCGATCGTCCTCCCCGAGAGTCTGTGCTCATAGTCGAATTCCGTGCGCCTTCAGGCGCTTTTCCTCAGCCGTGATGTCCACGATCACACCAAGCTATACGGCGAACCGCCCGAAATTCCAGCATTCCGCGTGACGACGGCGCCGCAGACGGGAAACAAGTTCGTGGTCGTCCGATGTCTCGCTTTCCTGCCTCTTGCAGCCGATGGCGGTTCGGCGTTCAACGGCTTGGGGATCCGGCGCGGCCGGGACGGGGAGATTCCATGTTCAGCCTGCTCAATCTGCAGAGCCTTTTCGGCCTTCTGGTCATCATCGCCATGGCCTGGGGCCTGTCGGAGAACCGGCGCGCCTTTCCCTGGCGGCTGGCGCTCGGGGCCGTCGGGGTGCAGGCCCTGCTGGTCCTGGTTCTGTTCGGCATTCCGGGTTCGCAGGTCGTGCTGGCGGCCATCACCGGCGCGGTGGACGGCATCGCCGTGGCCACCGCCAAGGGCACCCAGTTCGTCTTCGGCTATCTGGCCGGGGGAGACCAGCCCTATGCGGTGACGAACGCCGGCGGGCTGTTTACCTTCGCCTTCAACGTCCTGCCGCTCATTCTGGTCATTTCCGCCCTGTCGGCCCTGCTGTGGCACTGGAAGATCCTGAAGTGGATCACCCTGGGCTTCGGCTTCCTGTTCCAGAAGACCATGGGACTGGGCGGCGCCTCGGCCCTGGCGGTTGCGGCCAACATCTTCCTGGGCATGATCGAAAGCCCCATCGTCATCCGCGCCTATCTGGACAAGCTGACGCGGTCGGAGGTGTTTCTGATGATGGTGGTCGGTCTGGCCACCGTCGCCGGATCCACCATGGTCGCCTATGCGGCCATCCTGGCCCCGGTCCTGCCCAATGCGGCGGGCCATGTGCTGGTCGCCTCCATCGTCTCGGCGCCGGCGGGCGTCCTGCTGGCCCGCATCATGATCCCGGAAAAGCCGGGCGAGGGCGGGGCGGTCGCGGACTATGGCTCGGCGCTGAAGTACGACTCGGCCATCGACGCCATCGTCAAGGGCACGGCCGACGGCCTGATGGTGGTGATGAATATCTCGGCGGTGCTGATCGTCTTCGTGGCTCTGGTCGCCCTGGTCAATGTGATGATCGGCGGCATCGTCGTCCATGACGCCCCCCTGACGCTTGAACGCCTGCTGGGATGGCTGTTCATGCCGGTCGCCTGGCTGACCGGGGTGGAGTGGTCCGAGGCGGGCAAGGCGGGCTGGCTGCTGGGCGTGAAACTGACCCTGACCGAGTTCGTCGCCTTTATCGAACTGGGCAAGGTCCCGGCCGAGGCCATGAACGAGCGGACCCGGATGCTGATGACCTACGCCCTGTGCGGCTTCGCCAACATCGGCTCGGTCGGTATCACGGTTACGGGCCTGTCGGTCCTGATGCCGGAGCGGCGCGAGGAGGTTCTGGGCCTGATCTGGAAGGCCCTGTTCGCCGGTTTCGTGGCCACCCTGATGACCGCCGCCATTGTCGGCGCCATGCCGGCCGCCATATTCCGTTGAGCCGGATGAGCGGCAGGAGGAAACGATGAAGCTCTACACCTCTCACCGCGCGCCCAATCCCCGGCGCGTCCGCTGGGTCATGGCCGAGAAGGGCATCGAGGACGTCGATCTGATCGAGATCGACATCATGGCCGGGGAGCATCGCACCCCCGAATACCGCGCCAGGGTCGGCGTCTCCCACCTGCCGGCGCTGGAGCTGGACGACGGGACGGCGATTTCGGAATCCCTCGCCATCTGCCGCTATCTGGAGGCGCTGAACCCCGAGCCCAACCTGTTCGGTCGCGATGCACGCGAACAGGCCTTCGTCGAGATGTGGACCCGGCGCTGCGAATTCTATCTCGCCAATCCGATCATGTTCAGCGTCCGGCATTCGCACCCGGCCCTCGCGGCGCTGGAGGCGACCCAGCTGCCGCAGGTGGCGGAATACAATCGGCTCACGGCCGAGCGGTTCATGAAAACCCTTGACCGGCGCCTGGCCGACAATCCCTTCATCGCCGGGGACCGCTTCACCATCGCGGACATCGTTGCGGTGGTCGGGCTGGATTTCGCTCGACTGGTCAAATACCGGCCGCCGGAAGAGTTGACGCATCTGGCCCGTTGGCTCGCCGAAACCCGCGACCGCCCGGCGGCCAAGGCCGGCGTCTGATTGAAAAATCAGGTTAGCTAGGTTAGCTTACCTGCATGGCCGTGACCGCGAACATCCATGAGGCCAAGACCACGCTCTCGAAGTTGATCGAGCGCGCGCTCGCCGGCGAGGAGGTCATCATCGCCAAGGCCGGCAAGCCGCTGGTGCATCTGACGCCAGTGACGGAGGCGACCGATGCTCCGAAGCGGAGTCGTGGGATTCTCGGGGCGATGCGGGGCCGGATCTGGTTCGCGCCGGACTGGGACAGTCCCGACGTCAATGCGGAGATCGAACGTTCATTCTATGAGAGCGAGATATTTCCGGATCAGCGGGGCTTCGCCGAGGAGTGAAGCTTCTGCTCGACACCAATGCGGCGCTCTGGATGCTCGATAGACCGGAAAGGCTGTCGAAGGCCGCCGCAGTCGCGATTGATGATCCGGACAACGCCCTGATCGTCAGCAGCGTCTCCATCGCCGAGATCGCCATCAAGACCTCGGTCGGCAAGTTGCGGATCGACTATGATCTGATCGCGACCCTGGCCGAACTGGGATGTGAATTTCTCTCGCTCTCCGTCCGGCACGCCTGGAAAGTCGCCGAACTGCCCTTGATTCATCGGGATCCGTTCGATCGATTGATCGTGGCCCAGGCCCTCGTGGAGGGGCTGACATTGATCACGAGCAATCGAACTCTGCCCCTCTATGGCGTCGCGAACATCCAGACGTGATCACGCCCTCGGTGTGAACTTCCGGATCACGCCGGAGAAGGTCATCAGCATCTTCTCGCCGGTGGTGATCTGGCCGCGCACGAAGATCAGGCTGCCGCCCGCGCGCACCACCTCGCCCGTCGCCTCGACCAGATCCCCGACCACGGCGCCGTCGATGAAGGTGGAGTCCAGCTGCACCGTCACTCCGTTTCGACCCTCCATCTCCTGATAGGCGGTCTGGAACAGGGAGATGTCGGCGAAGGTCATCAGACAGCCGCCGTGCATCCGGTGGCCGGCGTTCATGTGCTTGGGCTCGGCGCGGAAGGCGCAGCGCATGCGGCCGTCGGGGTCCGGCCGGAAGTAGAAGGGCCCGACGGTCTGGTCGAAGGTGCCGTGCAGGTCATAGGTCTGCCAGCCGGCGAACTCGCCCTCTGTCACCGTGATCTTCGCAACCATCGTTCTTCCCTGTTCGCAGGTTGGGCTTCTTATCGCCTTCGCAATGCAGCATAATGGACGAATGAGCGACCCTATCGAAGCTGCCATCCTCGAAAAACTCTCCGCGATCGATCCGAAGGGAACGAACGGCAAGAGCATCGAGCCGTCCGAGGTCGCCAAGGCGCTTCAGCCCGAGCAATGGCAGCGCCTGCTGCCCAAGGTGCGCGGCGTCGCCCTGGGCATGATGCGTCAGGGTCGGCTGACCATCACCAAGAAGGGCAAGCCGGTCGATCCGAACGCCGTCAAGGGCGTGACGCGTCTGCGCTTCCCCACGCCGGAAGAGACCGCCGCCGCCCTGGCCGCCCTGCCGCCGGTCGCGGACGACGAAGACTGATCGCCCTGGACACCGAACGCCTTGCCTTCGCCATACTGACGGAGACAGGCTGAGATCATGCGCCCTTCCCTGCGTTCGATCCTCGCCGTTCTGGCTGCGGCTTCCAGCCTCGCCGCCTGCGCCACCCCCTATATCCAGCCCCCGCTGACGCCGGGCGCTGACTTCACCGGTCCGCGCATCATCGGCCCGGCGAGGGTGGCGACGCCCGGCGCCTTCGTTGTCAACGACGGCGGTCGGCTGCCCTATCTGCGCTGGAGCCCGGCGGGCGAGCCGAAGGTCGTCATCGTCGCCCTGCACGGGATGAACGACCACGACGCCTCCTTCCGGCTGGCCGGCCCCTGGTGGGCGGCGCACGGGATCGAGACCTGGGCCTATGACCAGCGCGGCTTTGGCCAGGCGCCGGGCAAGGGGGTCTGGGCCGGGACCGACCGGATGGTCCAGGATCTGCGCGACATCGTGGCCCTGGTCCGCGCGGCCCGGCCGGGCGCGACGATCGCCGTGGTGGGCGAGAGCATGGGCGGCTCCGTCGCCTCCGCCGCCTTCGCCTCCGACACGCCGCCGGACGCGGACCGCGTGATCCTGCTGGCCCCCGGCGTCTGGGGCTGGGGCAGTCAGAACCTGCTCAATCGCACCAGTCTGTGGATCACGGCGCGGACGTTCGGCGATGTGGCGGTCGAGCCGCCCGACTTCATCGCCCGCCATATTCTCGCGTCCGACAATCTGCTGGAGCTGGTCCGCAACGGTCGTGACCCCGACAGCCTGCTGTCCACACGCTTCGACGCCATCTACGGCCTCGTGGATCTGATGCAGACGGCGGCGGACGGGCTGGCCGATCCGAAACGTCCCACGCTTCTGATGTATGGCGGCAATGACCAGGTGGTCGAGAAGGGCCCCATGCGGCGGGCGCTGACGCGGGCCGGGTCGCCCGCCAATCTGCGCACGGCCTGGTATCCCGACGGCTGGCACCTGCTGAACCGGGGCCTGGGCGCGGAAGGGGTCTATCGGGACGTCGCCGCCTGGCTGACGGCCCCGGCCGACGCGCTTGGATCGACGCCCCTGCCGTCGGGCGCGGGGCCCATCCCGCCGCGCTTTCCTGACAATCCTTAACCGCCTTAACGGGGCGTTTACCACGCGGGCGGCACTTTCTGCCTAGCGGGCGCGTGTTGCCGCACGCTCTGTTTCGGGTGGGGATGCGTGGGCGGCTTTACGGCGGCGTTGCAAAGGTTCGGGATCGGCCGTCTGGCCGCGGTGCTCGGCGTCGCCGCCGGCGTCACGGCGGTGCTGGTCGCCCTGATGCTGCGCGTGGGCCAGTCGCCCGACGCCCTGCTGTACTCCGGGCTTGATCTGAAGGAGGCCGGGGAGATCACCTCGGCCCTGGATCAGGCGGGCATCAAATACGCCTCGCGCGGCGACGGCTCGACCATCATGGTCAACCGCGATGATGTCGGCACGGCCCGGATGATGGTCAATTCCAAGGGGCTCGTGACCACGGGATCGGTCGGCTACGAGCTGTTCGACACCCAGTCGGTCCTCGGCCAGACCGAGTTCCAGCAGAACCTCAACGAAAAGCGCGCCCTGGAAGGCGAGCTGGCCCGCACGATCCTGGGCTATCAGGGCATTTCCACCGCCAAGGTCCTGATCGCCCTGCCGCGCCGGGAGATGTTCGCCTCCGAAGCCGGCGAGCCCACGGCGGCGGTGGTCGTGGGCGTGGGCGCGCGGGGCCTGACCGGCGCCCAGGTCGAGGCCATTCGCAACGTCGTCGCCTCGGCCGTACCCGGCATGAAGCCGGAACGGGTGACCGTGTCCGACACCTCCAACCGCACCCTGGCGGCGGGCAGCGACGGCGGGCAGTTCTCGTCGGCCTCGTCCCAGGACGCCAAGAACACCACGGAAGCCCAGCTTCAGGCCCGGATCAAGGACATCGTCGAGGGCGTCGTCGGCGCCGGCAACGCCCGGGTCCAAGTCACGGCCGACATCGACCACAGCCGCTCCACCACCCAGGAGCAGAAGTTCGATCCCGACGGCCAGGTCGTGCGGTCGACCTCGACCAACGGCTCGGAATCCACCGACACCACGGGCGATCCCTCGGGCGGGGCGACGGCGACCAACAACATCCCCGGCGGCGCGCCTCCGGTGACGACGCCTGCGGGTTCGGCCGAGAAGGCCAGCACCGAAACCACCAACTACGAAATCTCCAACACCACCACCACCACGGTGAAGGAGCCCGGCGAGGTCAAGAAGCTGGCCGTGTCGGTCGCCGTCGACGGCAAGTGGACGCCCGCCGCGGACGGCAAGGGCGAGCCCACCTATGCCGCCCGCCCGGCCGCCGAGATCGCCCAGATCAAGTCCCTGGTGGCCGCCGCCGTCGGCATCGACGAGACGCGCGGCGACAAGATCGAGGTGCTGAACGTGCCCTTCAGCCGCGACGCCTCGGCCCAGGGCGGGGCGGAGGCCAAGTCGTCCCTGTTCGACTTCAACAAGAACGACATCATGCGCGGCGTCGAGCTGCTGGTTCTGCTGGTGACCGGCCTGTTGCTGATCTTCTTCGTCCTGCGCCCGCTGCTGAAGGCGGCCCAGGGCGGCGGCGGCATGGGCGGGCAGCTCTCGGGCGCCGGCGGCGTGCCGACGACCATGCTGGAAACGACCGAGATGGGCGGGTTCGCCGGCCATCTGAGCGGCCCCCAGACCGAAATCGAACAGCGGCTCGATCTCGCCCGTGTCCAGGGCCAGGTGAAGGCATCGTCGGTCAAGAAGGTCGCGGAGTTCGTCGACAAGCACCCCGATGAGTCCGCCGCCATCCTGCGCAGCTGGGTGCATGAAGGCTGATGGCCCGGCTCGTCGGAAAAAAGACCTCGGTCGATGACGCCAAGAAGCTGACGGGGCCGGAGAAGGCCGCGGTCATCCTCCTGGCCCTGGGCGAAGACCACAGCCAGCTGTGGAAGGCCCTGGACGACGACGAGATCAAGGAAATCTCCCAGGCCATGGCCGGTCTGGGGTCGGTCACCGCCCAGGCCGTCGAGGAGGTTCTGGTCGAGTTCGTCTCGGGCATGAGCGGCTCGGGCTCGGTCATGGGCTCGTTCGACCAGACCCAGAAACTACTGGCCGCCTTCATGCCCGCCGACCGCGTCGAAGGGCTGATGGAGGAAATCCGCGGCCCCGCTGGTCGGACCATGTGGGACAAGCTCGGCAATGTGAACGAGGCCGTCCTCGCCAACTATCTTAAGAACGAATACCCCCAGACCGTCGCCGTGGTCCTGTCCAAGGTGAAGCCCGAACACGCCGCGCGCGTCATGACGGCCCTGCCCGAGGACTTCGCCCTGGAGTGCGTGCAGCGGATGCTGCGCATGGAGCCGGTGCAGAGGGAAATCCTCGACAAGATCGAACAGACCCTGCGCGTCGAGTTCATGTCCAACCTGGCGCGCACCTCCAAGCGCGACAGCCACGAGATGATGGCCGACATCTTCAACTCGTTCGACCGCCAGACCGAGGCCCGCTTCATCGGCGCCCTGGAAGAGCGCAACCGTGAAAGCGCCGAACGCATCCGCGCCCTGATGTTCGTCTTCGAGGATCTGAACAAGCTCGATCCCGGCGGGGTTCAGACCCTGCTGCGCGCGGTCGAGAAGGATCAGCTGGGTCTGGCGCTGAAGGGGGCGTCGGAGACCCTGCGCGAGATGTTCTTCTCCAACATGTCCGAGCGCGCCTCCAAGATCATGCGCGAGGACATGGAGTCCATGGGCCCCGTCCGTCTGAAGGACGTCGACACCGCCCAGATGGCCATGGTCCAGGTCGCCAAGGATCTGGCGGCCAAGGGCGAGATCATGCTGGCCGGCGCCGGCGGCGCCGATGACGAGTTGATCTACTGATGAACACCCGCGCCGACAGAACCGCCGCGTCGCCCAGCCGTCCCTTCGGTTTCGAGACCGAATTCGACGACATGGGCGGGGTGCGCCCCGGCCCGGTCTTCCGCCCGACCAAGCGCGCCTATCTGCCGGCCGAGGTCGAGGCCCTGACGGCCCAGGCGCGGCTGGAGGGGCGCGAGGCCGCCCTGGCCGAGATCGAATCCATGCGGGTCATGGCCATGAGTGAGATCGCCCAGTCCGTGGCCGCTTCGACGCCCGCCCTGGCCGCCCTGGCCCAGGCCCATCGGGAACAGGCCGCCGGTCTGGCCCTCGCCGCCGCGCGCGTGGTCGCGGGCGCCGCTCTGGAGCGCTTCCCGGCCGGGCCCCTGCAGGAGGCGCTGGAGGCGCTCGGCGCCGAGATCGACGCGGCGCCGCGTCTGGTGGTGCGCACGCGGGGACTGGATGAGGTCGGACAGGCCCAGCTTCAGGCCGTGGCGGTGGACGCGGGCTTCTCGGGCTTGGTGTCTTTCCGTGACGATCCCGGAATGGCCCCGGCCGCCTTCCAGCTGGAATGGGCCGACGGCCGGGCGGACTTCGATCCCGCCGAAGCCGCCTCGCGCATCGAGGAGACCGTCGTCGCCGCCCTCGCCGCCGAGGCCGGTCACGCCGAGAGCCTGGCCCAACCCGATCACAGGAGGCCCTGATGGCCGAAGACTTCGCCCTCGAGGAGTTCGATCCCGCCAACGCCCTGGTGCCGCACGACGACGCGGGCGACAAGAGCGCCCTGGACCTGGCGCCCGTGTTCGACGTGCCGGTCAATATCTCGGCCGTCCTGGGCAAGGCGCACATGACGGTGGCCCAGTTGCTGAAGCTCAATCGGGGCTCGGTGCTGGAGCTGGACCGCAAGGTCGGCGAAGCCATCGACATCTTCGTCAACAACCGGCTGGTCGCGCGCGGCGAGGTGGTGGTGGTCGAGGACCGCCTGGGCGTGACCATGACGGAAATCATCAAGACGGAAGACAGCGGCGCCTGATCGGCAGCCCGGCGTAGAGATTTAGAGGAGAAGACCCATGCGGCTTCTGGTGGTTGGGAAAATCAACGGGCAACTCGCCTCGGCGGTCAAGATGGCCATGGCGCACGGCGCCAAGGTCCAGCACGTCGAGCGCGCCGATCAGGCGACTGAGCAGCTGCGCCGGGGGCAGGGGGCCGACCTGCTGATGGTCGACTACAACCTCGACATCGCCGCCCTGATCGCCGCCAACGAGGCCGAACGGATCTTCGTGCCGGTGGTCGCCTGCGGCGTTGACAATGACGCCGACAAGGCCGCCGCCGCCATCCGCGCCGGCGCCAAGGAGTTCATCCCCCTGCCGCCCGAGGCGGATCTGATCGCTGCGGTCCTGTCGGCGGTGGCTGACGACGATCGCCCGATGATCTCGGCCGACCCGTCGATGAAGGCCGTGACCCAGCTGGCCGACCAGGTCGCGCGGTCTGACGCCTCCATCTTGATCACCGGCGAAAGCGGCGTCGGCAAGGAGGTGATGGCGCGCTATCTTCACACCCATTCCAGGCGGGCGGACCGGCCCTTCATCAGCGTCAACTGCGCCGCCATTCCGGACAACCTGCTGGAATCGGAACTGTTCGGGCATGAGAAGGGCGCCTTCACCGGCGCCGTCGCCCGTCGCATCGGCAAGTTCGAGGAGGCCGAGGGCGGCACTCTACTGCTGGACGAAATCTCCGAGATGGACGCCCGCCTGCAGGCCAAGCTGCTGCGCGCCATCCAGGAGCGGGTCATCGACCGCGTCGGCGGCTCTCGCCCGGTGCCGGTCAACATCCGCATCATCGCCACCTCCAACCGCGACCTAGCCCGCGCCGTGTCGGAGGGGACATTCCGCGAGGACCTGCTCTATCGTCTGAACGTCGTGAACCTGCGGCTGCCTTCCCTGCGCGAGCGGCCCGGCGACATCGCGGTCCTGGCCGACCATTTCGTCAGGAAATACGCCGCCGCCAACGGCGTGCAGGCGCGGCCGATTTCGGCCTCGGCGCGTCAGGCCCTGACGGCGCACCGCTGGCCCGGCAATGTCCGCGAGCTGGAAAACGCCATGCACCGCGCCGTGCTTCTGGCGGTCGGGCCCGAGATCGACGTCGAGGCTATCCGCCTGCCCGACGGCCAGCCCCTGAGCGGCAGCGGGATGTCGGGCGGCGACACCGGCCTGGCCGCCCGCGCGGCCCAGACCGCCGACGCCATGAGCCGCGCCTTCGTCGGCCAGACCGTGGCGGCGATGGAGAAGACCCTGATCCTGGACACCCTCAACCACTGCCTCGGCAACCGCACCCATGCGGCCAACATCCTGGGCATCTCGATCCGCACCCTGCGCAACAAGCTGAACGAATACGCCGACGAAGGAACCGCCATCCCCGCGCCCCAGTCCGGCGTCGCCTCGGGCCACGCCGCCTGACATGACCGTCGGACCGGACCGCAGGTTCGTCGTCTCCGGCCTGGCCCTGCTTGGGCTGGGCGGGTGCGAACGCGCGTCCGACAGGAAGACCTCCGTCGCCGCCTCGGCCCCCGCCATGCCGGAACAGACGCTGGACCTGTCCGACCTGGAGCGCGAGAACGGCGGCCGCATCGGCCTGTCGGCCCAGCTGCATGAGCGGGTGTCTTGGCGCGGGCGCGAGCGGTTCAACCACTGCTCGACCTTCAAGCTGTTCCTGGCGACGGTGATGCTGGAGCGGATCCAGCGCGGGCTCGACACCCTGGATCGCGCCGTGCCGATCACGGCGGCCGACATCATCCCGCATGCCCCCGTCACCGGCCCGATGGTCGGCAAGACCATGACGCTGAAGCAGCTGATGCAGGCCACGGTCGAGGAAAGCGACAATCCCGCCGCCAATATCCTGATCCGCGAGATGGGCGGACTGGCCATCCTGTCGGCCTGGTACGGCAGCGCCGGCGACCAGACCACTCACATCGACCGGCTGGAGCCGATGCTGAACGTCGCGGACGGCGACAAGGACACCTCCCAGCCGATCCAGACCACGTCCAATCTGGACTGGATCCTCAAGACGTATCAGCCCTTCAGCTTCGGCTCGACGCATCGGCCCTTGTTCGACTGGCTGATCAACTCGCCGACGGGCCCGGGCCGGATCAAGGCCGGGGTTCCGGTCGGCTGGACCGTGGCGCACAAGACCGGCACGGGCGGGACGGGCCAGACCAACGACATTGGCTACGCCTGGCCGCCCTCGGGCGACCCGGTTCGCATCGCCGTCTACTATGACGCCCCCGAGAGCCTGTCCGCCGAGCGCCGCGACGCCGTCGTCGCCGAGGCCACGCGCCGGGCGCTGAAGGCCCTGGGCTATGGTGCAGGCGCTGAGGGCACCGCGGCATGACCGACGTTCCGGCCCAACCCAACCTGATGAAGGATGGCATGGCCCGGCCGACCGGTGCGGACGTACGCGGCTGGCTGCTGCGCGGCGAGGTCGGGATGGCCGTCGGCGTCATCGGCGTCATCCTGCTGCTGATCCTGCCTGTCCCCAGCTTCCTGATGGACCTGTTGCTGGCGATCTCGCTGGTTTCGTCCGTGCTGATCCTGATGACGGCGCTGATGATGAAGCGGCCGCTGGACTTCGCCATCTTCCCCACGGTGCTGCTGGTCTCGACCCTGTTCCGCCTGGGCCTGAACCTGGCCTCCACCCGGCTGATCCTGAGCCACGGCCACGAGGGCCACGACGCCGCCGGTCAGGTCATCAACGCCTTCGGCCAGTTGATGATGGGCGGCAGCTTCATCATCGGCATCATCATCTTCGCCATCATCCTGGTGGTGAACTTCGTCGTCATCACCAAGGGCTCGACCCGCATCGCCGAGGTCTCGGCCCGCTTCACCCTGGACTCCATGCCGGGCAAGCAGATGGCCATCGACGCCGACCTGTCCTCGGGCCTCATCACCGAGGACCAGGCCAAGCTGCGGCGCAAGGAGCTGGAGCAGGAATCGACCTTCTTCGGCGCCATGGACGGCGCCTCCAAGTTCGTGCGCGGCGACGCCATGGCCGGGCTGATCATCGTCTTCATCAACGTCATCGGCGGCATCCTGATCGGGGTCATCCAGCACGGCCTGCCCTTCGCCGAGGCGGCCAACACCTATATCCAGCTGACCATCGGCGACGGCCTGGTGACCCAGGTCCCGGCCATCATCATCTCGATCGCCGCTGGCTTCCTGGTGTCCAAGGCGGGCGTCGAGGGCTCGGCGGACAAGGCTCTGGTGCAGCAACTGGCCACCAACCCGGTCAGCTTAGGCGTCGTCTCCGGCGCCGCCGGCCTGATCGGCCTGATCCCCGGCATGCCCATCATCCCCTTCGCCGCCCTGTCGATCGGCGCCGGCTTCATGGCCTGGCGACTGGGCCGCAATCGCCTCAAGCCCCAGGTCGAGGCCGTCGATCCCGCGACGCTCCAGCCCAAGGACGACGTCGAGGAGCCGATCGGCACGGCCCTGACCATCGACGACGTCAAGATCGAGCTGGGCTACTCTCTGCTGTCCCTCATCAACGATCTCGAGGGCCGCCGCCTGACCGACCAGATCCGCGCCCTGCGCCGCGCCCTGGCCCAGGAGTTCGGCTTCGTCATGCCGTCGGTGCGGATCCTGGACAACATGCGCCTGCCCAGCCAGGGCTCCGCCATCCGCCTCACGGACATGGACGCCGGCGCCGGCGCGGGCCGCCCGGGCCACCTGCTCGCCATGGACCCGGCGCGCCGTCAGGTCGTGCTGCCCGGCGAGCACACCAAGGAGCCCGCCTTCGGCCTCCCAGCCACCTGGATCGAGGATGGTCTGAAGGAAGAGGCCACCTTCCGCGGCTACACCATCGT